>JBBRBU010000001.1:0-115926 GCA_038205505.1 Lysobacterales bacterium
CAGATCGACCGTGGCAAAGGAATTTGCGCTGGCGAATGCCAGAAAAGCGCTTAGCATCAGCGTGAGTTCATCTTTTCTGTTCATCGCAATCTCCAGGCTTTCTCGACAAGTCAACGTACGCCGTGCGCCGTTGCAGCGCAATGGTCGCGCGATTTGCCGTTGTCCATCAGGCAGCAGGCCTGCAAACCCGCCAGTCAGTAGTGACTGCTTCAGCGAGGTTGCTGCTTTCCGAACTTGATGTGCTGCATCGCGCCTGCGATCCAGCAGAAATCCTGCATGTAGTCGCAGTACCGATTCGTCGATTCAGCCGCTCGTCGCGTTTTCCTGCGCCGCGCGAATCTGCGCCTCGACCGCCGCGATCGCCGTCATGTTGACGACGCGGCGCACGGTGGCGGCGGGAGTCAGGATATGCGCGGGCTTCGACACGCCCATCAGGATCGGGCCGAGGGCGACGCCTTCGGTCATGACCCGGGTGATGTTGTAGCCGATGTTGGCGGCATCGAGATTCGGGCAGACGAACAGATTGGCGCGACCCTTGAGGCGCGAATTCGGGAACAGCTTGTCGCGGATATCCTCGTTGAATGCGGTATCGGCGTGCATCTCGCCTTCGATCTCGAGAGTCGGCACGCGTTCGCGGACGATTTCGAGTGCGCGGCGCATCTTGGATGCCGAGGCATCCTCATGGCTGCCGAAATTGGAGTGCGAAAGCAGGGCGATCTTCGGCTCGACCCCGAACAGGCGCAGGCGAATTGCACCTTGCAGGGTCGCTTCGGCAATCTGCTCGGCGGTCGGATCGAGTTTGACGTGGGTGTCGAGGAAGAAGAACACGCCATTATTGTTGATGACGCCGGTCATCGCCGATGGCGCATGCACATCGGGATCGAGCGGCAGGATGTCTTGAATGTAGCGAAGTTTCTTGTGATATCGCCCGATCAGACCGGTCAGCAGCGCATCAGCCTCTCCGCGATGAACCATCAAAGCCGCGATCACGGTTGAGCGTGAGCGTACGATTGCCTTGGCTCCATCTGGCGTCACGCCACGCCGCTCAAGGAGGCTGTGGTAGAGCATCCAGTATTCCTTGAAGCGCGGGTCGTTCTCGATGTTGCAGACCTCGAAATGCTCACCCGCCTTGATGCGCAGGGAAAGTCGCTCGATGCGCGCCTCGATGACTGCCGGTCGACCGATCAGGATCGGCCAGGCGAGGTGCTCATCGGCGATGTGCTGCACCGCGCGCAACACGGTTTCCTCTTCTCCCTCGGCGTAGACCACGCGTTTGAGATCGGCGCGGGCTCGGTCGAATACCGGCTTCATGACCAGGCCGGTGCGGAACACGAACGTGTTGAGGCGCTCGCGATAGGCTTCGATATCCTCGATCGGTCGCGTCGCCACCCCGGATTCCATCGCGGCCACGGCCACCGCCGACGACAACTCGACGAGCAGGCGCGGATCGAACGGCTGTGGAATCAGGTACTCGGGGCCGAACGAGCGGGTCAGACCGCCGTAGGCGCGCACGGCGACATCGGACATCTCGCGGCGGGCGAGATCAGCGATGGCCTTGACGCAGGCGATCTTCATCGCCTCGTTGATCACAGTCGCACCGACATCGAGCGCACCGCGGAACAAATAGGGAAAGCACAGCGCGTTGTTGACCTGGTTCGGATAGTCCGAACGACCAGTGCCGACAATGGCATTGGGTCGAACTTCCCAGACCAGCTCGGGCAGGATTTCCGGAGTCGGATTGGCCAGGGCGAAGATGATTGGGCGCTCGCTCATGCGCTTGACCATGTCCTGGGTCAGCGCACCGGGACCGGACAAGCCGATGAAGATGTCGGCGCCGTCGACGATATCGTCGAGCGTGCGCGCCTCGGTGTCGCGCGCATAGCGCTGCTTGTTTTCATCGAGGTCGGTTCGCCCGGTATGGATGACGCCACTGCGGTCGGCGACCCAGATGTTCTCTATTGGCACACCGAGATGGACGAGCATGTCCATGCACGAGATGCCGGCGGCGCCGGCACCCGTATGCACGATCTTGACCTCGTCGGGCTTCTTGCCGATCACCTCAAGCGCGTTGTAGAACGCCGCGCCGAGGATGATCGCGGTGCCGTGCTGGTCGTCATGGAACACCGGGATCTTCATGCGCTCGCGCAGGGTGCGCTCGACGATGAAGCACTCGGGGGCCTTGATGTCTTCGAGATTGATGCCGCCGAACGTAGGCTCGAGGCTGGCGATGATCTCGATCAGCTTTTCCGGATCGGATTCGTTGATCTCGATATCGAACACGTCGATACCGGCGAATTTCTGGAACAGCATGCCCTTGCCTTCCATGACCGGCTTGGCCGCAAGCGGTCCAATGTCGCCGAGGCCGAGTACGGCGGTGCCATTGGTGATGACCGCGACGAGGTTGCCGCGCGAGGTCATTTCGGCGGCCATTTTCGGATCGCGGACGATCTCCTCGCAGGCAAACGCGACGCCCGGTGAGTAGGCCAGTGACAATTCGCGCTGGGTGACCACGGACTTGGTCGGCACGACCTTTATCTTGCCGGCCGGCGCGCGTCGGTGATAGTCGAGCGCAGCTTGCTTGAGGAGTTCGATATCGCTGGACATGGCGCGGGCTGATGCCTCTGGATTGGCGCAATGGCGGGGTTTTCGACTATATCACGCAGGTTTCCGGGACTCGCCGGTTAAGCCGGTCGAAAACGACGCCTGCAATCAAGGAATCACGAGACAATTCGAGAGCGTTGCGTCGGCTCGCAGACAGGCCTCGGCAATCGTCAGATCCTGCATGCCTTCGATCGGCTCGATGGCCATGATCTGGTTGGCAAGTCTGCTGCGATTGGGCTCGTCACCGATCCTCGATGCGGCGTACGCCGAAAGCAGCCAGGGTCGAAGCCAGAACCGCGAAGCCGACTCGGGCGGAAGCCGCTCGCGCAGCGCACTCAATCGGGTCTCAGCAGAATCCCAGTTTTCATTGACGACGTCGATTTCAGCACGGGCCAGATCAAAATCGTCGACAGCACTGGCGGGTTCAGGTGAATGTTCCGCTGCGCAGCGGTCCAGCAGTCCCGTTGCGGCATCGGCATTCTGCTCACGCACGAGCACCGATGCCTCGAGGCCGCAGTTGGTCAGCCACAGCGTCGACTGTTGCTTGCCGAGTTTGTCGAGCATCGAACGATTGGACTCGAGATCCTTTCGTGCTGCTGCGAAGTCGCCGATCGCGGTGTGGACCGAGGCGCGCCCCCTGCGGCAGGACTCGGCATGAAGGTCGTTGCGCGCGAGTGATTCATCGGTGGCGATATTGCGATCGTAGTATTCGAGAGCCTCCGCCATCCTGCCTTGCATTCTCAACAATGCCGCGAGATTGCAGGTTGCGACCGCGCTGAACATATGCGGTGCACTGAAGGCGGCGTCGGTGATTTTGACGCTCTCACGCGCTGCCGTCTCCGCGCGTGCGATCAGACCCGCCCTGCGCAGGGTGCTTACCGAATCGGCGAGCGCGTAGCCGTACCAGCCGCTGTCGGCACCATGCAGTGTCCTGGTCACCTGCAGGCGTTGATCGTTGAGGTCGACACGCTCGGAGTAGGCGACGCCGCGCAGGGACAGCACGAAACTCAGCGAGTTGAGCAGATCGAGGTGAACCTGGGTATCGCGAGTTCCGTCACGGTCGATACCCGCGAGCAAGCGACGCAATGTTGATTCGGCGAGATCCCATTGTCCTGCACTGGCCTGCACCGCAGCGAGTGATTTCTCGATCTCGATTCGTTGCAATTTGTTGTTTTCTGCGCGGCGCGACCAAGCCAGTGACTGGGTGAACAATTCGATGCTTTCGGTCAAACCTCCAGCCTGTTTTGCATTGACGCCTTGCAACCAGAGCACATGTGCCAGTTCGCGCGCGGGCGGCGTTCGCGCGGCCAACATCACTTCGCGCGCAAGCGCGAGATCAATGGCTGCCTTGTCTTTTGCATCTGACACGCTGTACGTCCCGCCGGTGATCAAAAGCACATCGGCTGCGGCCAGAGGATCAGAGCGCATCAGGGTGTCACGCGCACGCTTCGAACCTTCGTCGAGCACATCGAGCAGATTCGGGATCGGACCGCTGGTCGGCTCTGCGGAACCCAGCACATCGGCGAGAAAGTCGCGTACTTCTATGGCACGGCGGGCCTGCACTTCGGCGAGATGGCGTTGTGCCACGTTCTGCCATACGCCGACGACGGCCAGCGCGCTCACCAGCAGAGCGGCACTGGCTCCGAGTCGATGGCGGCGCAGGAAGCGGCCAGTCCGGTAGCCGATCGAACCGGGGCGGGCAAGTATCGGTCGATGCGTCAACCACGCGCGCAGGTCCATCGCCATGCTGGCTGGTGATGCGTAGCGACGCTCCGGTTCTTCGGCCAGCGCCTTGAGCAGGATGGTGTCGAGATCGCCATGCAATTCACGAGATCGCGCCAGTCGCAGACCCTCGGGCAATTCGCTGTTCTGGCGCGCAGCGCGCGAGGGCAGGGTGATGGTCTGTTCGAGATCGGCCGCTTGCAGGCGCGGCGGACGACCGGCCAGCAAGTGATAAAGCACCGCACCGAGACCGAACACGTCGGTGACGGTCGTGGTCGGATCGGCTCCGAATTGTTCGGGTGCGGCGTAACGGGGTGTCAGGGCACGAAGCGCTGTCGCGGTGGCATCGTCGTTGCCGTCATCGAGCAGGCGCGCGATGCCGAAATCGAGCAGGCGAACGCGGCCTTCGTTGTCGACGAGGATGTTCGAAGGTTTCAGATCGCGATGCACGATCAAACGGCGATGCGCGTGATCGACCGCGTCGCAGATATCGAGAAAAAGGCTCACGATCGCGCGCGCATCGAGTTTCCGGTTTTCGCACCAGGCATCGATGCGATCGCCTTCGACCAGGGCCATGGCCAGCCACGGCGTGCCGTCCTCGAGCACACCGGCATCGAGCAGGCCGGCGATATGCGGATGGTCGAGGCGGGCCAGGATCGCCTGCTCGCGCAGGAAGCGCTCGCTGCCATGCGCAGCCCAGGCGCCGACCGTCAGCAATTTGACCGCAGCAATCTGGGCGCCGTCACCGAGATCGCGCTCGGCACGATAGACCACGGCCATGCCGCCCCGACCGAGCTCGTCGCCGATCCGCCACTGGCCGATCTGCCGCGGCGACTCATCCGGTGATTTCGGCGCGGCGTCAAGAATGCCGACACCCGAATGCGAATCGAGCATGCGCCGCAAAAGAGCGCGCAGTTCGGGATCGTCGGTCATCCGCTCCAGCGCGGCGCCACGTTCGGTTGCATCCAGATCGAGCAGTTCGTCGAACAGACGATCGGCATGGCGCAGCTGCTCGGTTTCTTCATGCGGCATTTTTGTCATCTGCAAGCCTTTTTCGATTCAGCATGAGTGGTTTCTGGTGCAGCTTTCAAGAGTCATCAAGTTGCGCATGCAGAAACGCGCGAGCGCGTTCCCACTGGCGCAATGCGGTGCGCTCGGTGCATTCATGCAAGGCGGCAATTTCGGCGAAGGTCAGGCCGGCGAAATAGTGCAGTTCGACGACTTCACGCTGGCGCGAGTTGACATGGTCAAGCCGGTCCATGGCCTGATCGAGCGAAAGCAATTCGGCGTCATTGCCGGCGCCCCTCTCGCCGATCAGACCCTCGTTCAAGGTGACTCGCGCGAGATCGCCACCGCGGCGCTCGGCGGCTGCACGACGGGCATGGTCGATGACGATGCAACGCATCGAGCGCGCAGCACAGGCAAAGAAATGGCGGCGATCATTCAGGCTCAAATCCTGATTCGCGGTCAGCCGCAAAAAGGCCTCGTGCACGAGCGCCGTCGGACTGAGGGTCTGGTTGCCATTGCCCAGGCGCGAAGCGGCCAACTGGCGCAGCTCGGCATAGAGCAGGGCGAAGACTTGTTCGATCTGGTCGGGATCGCCATCGCGCGCGGAAGTCAGCAATCGCGTGATCTCGGACATTACCCCGTTTCCGTTTGGCTGCTGCTTTTCATGGTTTCGATTGTAGGGGCAAATGCTGGTGCTGCCCCGTTCAGAAACGGGATCCACGGGTACCGGCCTGTCAGTTTTTCCCATCGCAGTGCGATTGGATCTACAGGTATCTCCAGGAGTCATTGCCGTGAACAAGATCTACCTCTCACTCATCCTGCTCGCCACACCCGCGTTTGCTGCCGCCAATTCCCAGACGAACGAGCCGACCGGCACCCTCATCACCGTGGGTAGTGATGCCGCCTGCAATTACTCGAACCTGACTGCGGCGACGTTTGCCAATGGTGCAATTCCGAATATCTACGTCCGCGTTGCCAAAAACGTTGCGCCGCGACTTGACCTGCTGCCCGGGCGCAATATGACCATTGAAGGCGGCTATGACACCTGCAGCGACACCACGCCGAGTGGGCGCACCACGCTCAATGGAACCGGCGGATCGGGCAGTGTGCTGTTTGCAACCGCCAGCTATTCGGGATCGACAACTTATGACGTCATTCTGAAAGATCTGCAGATCAGTGGTGGACTCGGATCCGGTACGCCAAGGCGTGGCGGCGGAATCACGATCAATGGGCCGTTCATGGTGTACCTGAGCAACACTGTCGTGCGCGACAATTCGAGCACCTACGGTGGAGGCGTTTATATCAAGGGCCTTGCCGGCAACGCGGCTGCCAGCGAACTGTCTCAGTTGGTGCTGTCCAACAACTCCTATATCGGCAACAACAGTGCCGACTTCGGTGGCGGTGTCGCCTGCGAAGACAAAGCGAATGTGCGCAGCTACGATTCCTCGATTTCCAACAACCAGTTCGCCCAGGCCGGTGGGGGCATCTACAGCCTCGGCTGCTACTTGACACTCTATGAGCACACCGGGTTGTTCCAGGGAATCCTGTTCAACACGGGCAGTGGCATCCTCAACGCAGGCGGTGGTATCTACGCGGACTCGAGTATCGTGTTCCTGCGTGGTGGTCGTATCGGCAAAGGCGAGGTCAGCGCAAACACGGCGGACCTTGGTGGCGGCATTTACCTGCGCAACAACAGTCAACTGTATGCCTATGATGCAAGCATCAAGCTCAATACCGCGATCGCAGGCGGCGGCGTTTACGCGGAGAACTCGACGACCGTCATCGCGCGTACCAAAACCGGTGCCAATTGTCACAACGAGACGCGTTGCTCCGTGCTGTCCGACAATCGCGCTACCGCGCCGGGCAGCAACGCCGGCGGCGGCGGTGGCGGGCTGTTTGCCAGTGGCGGCACCACGCGGATCAGCGGCACGTTCATCGAGCGCAATCAGGCCGATGGCGGCCGCGGTATGGCGGTGCGAGTGATCAATGCTGGAGGAACCAACAGCGGATTCGATCAGAATGGCTTGCGACTCCTCGGCAGTGTCGTCGCCAGTAATACCAACGGTGGGGGCACCGTCGCCGACTATGCGTCGATTGTCGAGTTCAAGACCAGTTCGGGTGCGGCCGGTTTCAATACGTTCGCTCGCAACCGGAACGTATTCAACATCATTTATACCCCAAGCACCGGCACGTTCTACGGAATCGATGTCTACGGCAGCATCTTTGACGCAACCTCAGGCAATGCGGCGGGTCCCGGAGCCAACGGTCCAGTGCCGCTTGGCGATTGCAATCGCTTGCACGAGAGCACCAGTACGTTTGCCACGAATTCGACACGCAGCAACGGGTTCATCCCGCAATTTGTCGATGCGGTCAACGATGATTATCGCCTCGGTGGACTCAACCTGGTCGACTGGTGCGACGAAAGCTTCAACGTACTTGCATCGGCCCTGAGTGCGGATGGCGGCCCACGACCGTATGACGATCCGGGTATAACGGCGGAGTTCGGCAACTACGACCTCGGTGGCCTCGAACGCCACCCGCTCGACTTGATTTTCCGCAATGGTTTCGATTGATGCTGTGAGTTGATCGCTGACATCGACAGAAGCTGCGGGAGTCCACTGCCAGTGGACTCCCGTCTACGGCGTGAATTCGATCGAGAACAGTCGGCCGGTGGCACAGCAGGCCGAACCGGCATTGGTTCCACCACTGACGATGTAGGCTCGGTTGCCGATCGCTCCTGCCGCTGACCCATGGGTCGGTATCGGAGTGGCGGTTGCAACGATCCAGCTATTCGTTCCGGCCGCATAGACTTCGGTTGACGGCTCCAGGCGCCTGGTCCCTACGACGACTTCGCCGCCACTGATCATCAGCTGGTTCCCAACGACCGTCGCTGCAAACCCGCCACGAAACGCATTGATGCGCGGCCCGGCTCGCCACTGCTCGCTGACCGGATCGAAGATGACGACCGTACTGGTCTCGGGCGAGCGTCCGCCGATGACCCAGATCTCGCCAAGAAATGCCTGAACTTGAGCATGGTCGCGCTCATTCTGGTTGACCGGGTTGTTGATCAGGCGACTGATCCGCTGTCTCGGATCGTATTCCCAGAGCGCGCCCGTGCTGGTTCCAAGAAATGCGCGCCCATGCAGGACTGCAGCGCGGCTTCCGTAATCGGCAAACAATTCGGGTCGTGCCTCCCACAGATTGCTCGCAACGTCATAGCGGTATCCGCCGAGTCCAGGTTCGCCACCGCCACTGAACGCTCCGCCGGAGTAGTAGACACCGCCATCCAGCGCAAAGGCCGACAGGTGATGGCGACCGGAAGGCATCGGCGTCAGCGTCGTCCATTGATTGCTGGCCGGGTCGTAGCGCTTGAAACCCCGTGGATCGCCGAAGCCGCCCAGTGCGTAGAGCTTGCCGTCCAGCACTGTTGCATCGAGTTCGCTCTGTGCCGGTGCGGGCATCGGGGCCGCTTCGGCCCAACTGCCCTGAGTCATTGCTTGCGGTGTTCCGTCTATGCAGATCGTTCCCGCAAGTTGGGTCAGCCGGAATGCAGAACGCGTGCCGGAGCCAAACCCGGGTTCCACCGACTCGTATTCAATGTCTGCACGTGAGCAATCCGTGAAGGCGACGTTCAACTGCCCCCAATCGGTTCGTACGACACGTTCCGGATCGAATGCATTGCCAAAGGCGGGGCCTCGCGTCATGTACATGTCGACGATTTCATAGCGATCCCCGTTGCGATGGCCAACGCCCTGTACGTAGGCCTGATGGCCCTGCGGATCGAAAGTGAACCAGTAAACCAGCAAGCGCTCGCCGGGAAGTTCTTCCATGAACCAGCCCTCACCGGAGCGTGACGGTACATACCAGGCACCGCTGGAACTACGCAGGCCGGAGAGGGCGCGACCACCCGTTGGTGTCAGTGCACGATTGCCGGTGCATTGGAGTTGGTCGAGAGCCGTCAATCGGGTCATCGCATGTTCCCCACTGCCATGTGATTCAGGGCCGGCATAGCGAAATGTGGCCGAGTTGCAATCGTGGAACTCGAATTCCAGGGTGCCCCATTCAACTCGACGAATTGCGCCAGGGTCGAATGCATTGCCCCAGGCCCCGCCAACCGTCCGGTACATGCGGTCGAAGCGGACCCGATTGCCGTCGACGTAACCGCCTTCGCCGATAATCCAGTCCTGCGCTCCGGCTTCTCCGGTCGCCGGAAAAGTGAACCAGATCACCAGCACCGTGCCATTCGGCAGGTACTCCAGCACAAAGCCCTCTCCGCTGCGTTGCGGGTTGTACCAGGAGCCACTGATTGCCGGTCCCGGCCAGTAGGCGGAACCACCTTGAGGTAGTGCGGATGGAACGGCGGCGTGGGCAAACTCAGTGCCGCAAACGACCGCGATCAGAAGCAGGCAAAAAAGACACAGCGCACGCATGTCGGCACACCACAGCAACAGGAGGACAGAGCTTTCTACGAATAGATTCGTATGTCAATACGTTTCATTTTCTGGAAAGCCGGAAAAATAGTTGCAGACTCATCGAATGAACTTCGAAGTTGCCAGCGCACCATGCTTGCCCCAACCGGTTGCGGGACCTCCCTCTCACAATCAATAGCGTTCACGAAAAGCACATTGCACACCGAATGCGGCAAGGCGAGCATTGATTGATCAGCCGAACGAGGCAAAGGCGGCTTTCTGAATCGTCGCGAGAAGTTTGCCGACTGATCCGAAGTATGGCGGGATAAAAAGTAGATCGTGATCGAAACCTGATCGCGGCTGTTGAGCCAAGGCTCTTTGACGGTAGCGACATCGAGGTGCGTGATCGAAAGTCGAATCAATGGCGCGAATGGGTGCCTCAGCAGCGCGCCTGGAACCGCACAATTGATGTTCGGGCCGCTCCGTCGTTGTTCGTCGTTGGTAAAGTAGCGAATCGATGACGCCAAGAGTTGCTCGCCCAAGGTTACCGATTGCCATGACAAAATCCGCTCCACGTTCGAATGTTCCCGCCAACATACGAAAATTCCTGCAAGACGGTGCGCAGTTTTTGCAGCGCAATGACCTCGCTGGTGCGGAGCGATGTGCAAATTTCGCCCTCGCACTGGCTCCGGATCACCCTCGGTCCATTGGGCTCCTTGGCAAGGTGCTTCGCAGACGAGGTCGGACTTCGGACGCTGTGGCGACCCTGAATGATGCTGTCGCCCTGCATCCGGACGACTTTGAAATCCGGCAGGATCTGGCAGGTGCTTTGGCCGATCACGGCCAACTGGTTTCTGCAATTGATCAATACAGGGAGGCATTGGCGCTTCGCCCGGATGCGCAGATGTGGTTCGAGCTTGGAACCATCCTTGATCGCAATTCGCAGGGTGAAGATGCTCTCCACGCTGCGGAGCATTCGATACGACTTGCTCCGCAGCACATGCCCAGCCGCTTCCTGCGCGCACGCGCGCTGACCGCGATGGGTCGGATTGAGGAAGCCGCCAAGGAATATCGGAGCTTGACCCGACGTCCGGGGCAAACGGCGAAGGCGTGGTTTGCCCTTCTGGACCTGAAAACCGTCCGCCTTTCGGACCAGGAGCTGCTTTCGATTGAAAAACTTGAGAGCGACCCCCGCACGTCGGAGATTGATCGCGCCTTTTCGGGGTTCGCGCTGGGTCAAGCCTATGAGTTTGCCGGGCGATATTCGGAGGCGGTTCGCGCAGTTCAGAGAGCGAATCATTTGATTCGAGGCACGATCGACTGGTCAGCCGAATCGCACACCGAAGAGATCACCAAGATTGCCCGCGCATTCGCGAACTCAGGCGGATGCCGATCCGATGAGTCTGGATTTCCGGTGATCTTCATCGTTGGGATGCCTCGTTCCGGCAGCACCCTGGTGGAGCAGATTCTCGCGTCCCATCCGCGTGTAATGGGTGCCGGCGAGCTGCCCTATGTCGATCTGGTGATAACCGCTGAATCCGTGCGAAGGGGTCAGGATTTTCCACAATGGGCAACCACCGCGACCGAAGATGACTGGCGACGGCTCGGCCAAGCGTACCTCAAGCTTTCAAATAGCTGGCACGAGACAGGGCGCTTCACTGACAAGATGCCTGGGAACTGGAAATACGTCGGTGCCCTGCGCCGGATGCTCCCGGCGGCGCGGTTCATTTTCACCGAGCGCGACCTGATCGAGACCTGTTGGTCTTGCCATAAACAGATGTTTTCACCCGGTTGCATCAGTTTCAGCTATGACTGGGCAGACCTTGCTCACTATGCCGAGGACTGTCGAGCACTCTGGCGAGTCTGGGAGAGCCTGCACCCTGAACGATGCCGCACCCAGTCCCACGAAGCGCTTCAGGCTGACCCTGAAGGCCAGGTGCGCGAGCTGCTGGGCTTCTGCGGCCTCGAGTTCGATTCAGCCTGTCTTGACTTCCACGACGCGAAACGGGTTGTCAAAACCGCAAGTGCCGCCCAGGTGCGCGAACCGTTAAGGCCAAACACGGCTCGTGCGGGACGCTATGGGGAATCGCTGGAGCCGATGGCGCGCGCTCTGGAAGTTATCCTGAAGAGCAGGAAAGATTGACACGTCGTCTCGAATCCTACATGGTCGCGGGGTGTGCGCCCTATCCACTGGATCCGATGCGGCACTGTTCCAAATTAACTAAGATTGACGACTGATTGCCTTGGGAGTCCACCGAAATGATGAAGCCTAAATACACCTCGCCTGCCGCAGCGGTATTTGCCGCCTCGATGCTCGCTTTTGTCTCGAGCACCGCCATGGCCGCGGTAATCTGCAATACCACCACCGTGCCGATTGCCGTCCCGCAGGATGGCACCGGAATCTACCTCAACTTGATTACCGGGGCTAACGGAACGGCCCCACCAGCTGGTTGGGACTTCAATCCCTATGATCGCGCTGGTCCCGGCATTTCATTCTGGTTCAACAATGATGCCAATCGCGGTGCGTTGTGGGATGGAACGAACATTTCGGTTCTTTCTTCTGGCGCTCCCATTGGACCCGCCAGCATGTTCACGAGCTCCGTCGCTGATCCTGGTCCTGCGCTCTGGCGCACTACCAATAGCGGAAAATACATGGGACTTAGAGTCTTCAACGAAGGTACCGCCACGATGAATTATGGCTGGGTCCAACTGGATACTGGAGCTACAAGCGGATTCCCTGCAACGATCAATAGCTTCTGCTATCAGAACGACGGAACCGCCATTACGGCCGGCACCACCCCGGTCTCCCTGCAAACATTCTCCATTGACTGATTTCCAGTTCAGTTCGTTGGTTGAAAAAGCGCCCCGCAAGGGGCGTTTTTTTATGCTTCAACGTGAATACTTGCACGTTCTCGTTGCCGATCCAGCTCACGGTGTCGTCATCTTCCCGCAAGTGTGGAACAGCCCGTGCCCCAGGGGCCAGATCTAGTCCTCGAAAGTGACTCGATTTCTGCAGACAGACGGCGACGACCAATTTCCGCACCAGCGTTTCGCCTGGCTAGCTGATGGTCATTGAAATCCACTTCTCCAGTACGCTTTTGCGAATTCGCACTGGCTTGTTGCGGCACTATCCAGAGGCGGGCGCGTTCCTCAAATTTGCGCAGAAACTCGTCCCGCCAACCACGGGTTCAACCGTCGCGAAAGTGACTGGACACGATTTGCAGGGAGCACCTTCGACCTGGGTGATCGGTTTTTGGTTGAGCGAAACGCGAGCCGGTTGGCTGGTGTTGTTGAAACGCAGCTTTCCCGCCAGATAGACACTTTGCTGCGTGACGGAGTGGCTCGCGCCGGCCGACCCTATCAGTTGTTCTGCTGACAGCGCTCTCTTTTGGCAAGTGTCGTTGAACAAAGACCACGTTCGGGCTGCGCTGAATTCGCCATCGGCGACAAATGTGCCAATGCCTGCAGCTTGGTCGTGCCGAGCTTGCCGTCGACGCGCAACTGGGGTGAACCCGGATTGAGCGACCGGCTTTCATCCGAGGCCGGCAGTGATCCATCGTGCGCAGGCGGGCACGTCTGAAGCACCGTGAAGAACTTGCCGATCGCCTCGATTGCCATCAATCGCTGCAATCAAGCGACCGCACCAGTGGTGCAATGGAAATCGACCGCCGAGCGGTGACTGGCTATCATCCTGCCATGAAAAAAACGGAACGATCAAAACGGCCGTCGAGCAGCTCGGGCCCACGTTATCCGCCAGTGCCAGCCAAGGCCGTAGCCGTCCTGCATGATGTGGAGCGGGCGCTGGCATCGAATGATCTGCCCGCCGCCGAGCTTGCTTTGGCGTTGGCGATGGTAATTGCGCCAGAGCATCCGAGAACTCTGCGTCTGCTCGGTCGCGCCCATTACAGTCGCGGCGACTGGGCTGAGGCGGTCCGAAACTTCGCGGCGGTCGATGCCGCGATCCCACGTGACATCGACAACCTTGTCGACCTCGGTCGCGCGCAAAGCGCGAATGGCGAACATGGGAACTCTGCCGCGACGCTTCGTCGTGCGCTGGAACATCGCAACGACGCCGCCACCATGATCGAACTCGGCATCGTGCTCGATGCTGGCGCGAATGCCGAGGCCGCGCTCGACATCGCCAACCGATTGATCGCCACGCATCCCGCGCACGGCCCAGCGCGCCTGTTGCGTGCGCGTAGCCTGCAGGCGCTCGGGCGCATCGACGACACCGCTGCCGAATATCGCGAGTTGCTCCGTCGCAGACACGAACTTCCTGCCGCGTGGTTTGGCTTGTTGGACATCAAGACGATTCGGCTCGACGCAGCCGAACATGCGGAGTTGAAAGCCGCGTACAACGACCCACGCTGGAACGACGTGGAGCGATCGATGCTTGGCTACGCAGTCGGTCGTGCCTTTGAAGACGCTGATGAATATCCCGCCGCAGTCGAAGCGTTCGGCACGGCCAATCGCCTCGCGCGTCGCCGCGTGACGTGGGACGGCGTCCAATGGACGCGGCAGATAGGCGAAAGCATCAATGCTTTCGAGGGCGTGACGGAATCCGCTCCAGCCGAACTGGGTAGCGAAGTGATTTTCATTGTTGGCTTGCCACGCTCAGGCACCACGCTCATTGAACAGATTCTGGCTGCACATCCCAAGGTGGAAGGTGCCAATGAATTGCCTGATCTCGCGGCCGTCATTCAGCAAGAGTCGCGTCGACGCCAAATGCCGTATCCGAAATGGGCAGTGCAGGCTAATGCCGCGGATTGGGAGCGACTGGGTCAGGATTATCTCGAGCGCACCGTGCGTTGGCGCGTGGACAAGCCCATACACAGCGACAAGATGCCGGAAAACTGGCCCTACACCGACGCGATCCGCGTGATGTTGCCGGGCGCCCGTATTATTGACTCCCGGCGTGATCCCGTGGAAACAGCTTGGTCGTGTTTCAAGCAATTGTTTGGCCCGAGTCGTGTTGCCTACAGCTACGACCCGGCCGAGCTTGCACAGTATTGGCGCGATTACGACGGCTTTATGCGCGTGCAGTCGCAACGTCACTCACGTCATTTGTACGTGCAGTCCCATGAGGCTTTGACCGCGAATCTGGAAACCGAAGTCCGGGCCCTGCTGACATTCTGCCGATTGGACTGGGACGAGGCTTGCCTGCAATCGCACCGGGCAAAGCGTGCGGTTCGCACAGCGAGTGCGGCCCAGGTCCGGCAACCGTTGAAACGCACTACGGCGAGCACGGCCAAGTATGGGGATAGCCTTGCCGCATTTCGAAGCTGCTTTGCCGAGTGGCCAGCAAGAAACGGTGTCAACCCTCTACTGACCATTGGAGACAGTGCTTCCTGACCACGCAAGCGGTACCTGATGCCAAGCGTCCGAAGGTTGGCACGCATCGCGATCGCCGTGCCAGGCCAACTGGCAACTCGAACGGTCGTCCGTTTGCCAGCGCGAGTGCGAGCCAGGACGCAACAACTGAGTACACCACTGTGTCATTCGACATTTCGCCGACATCATGCGCGACCTCGCATGATGCTCGCGCTTGCTACAGTGAAAGTGTCAGTTCCTCTGCCTCGACCCGATCGAGGCGGATCTTGTTGGCGAAAAGTGAAAAGGCCAGCATCGTGGCGAGGCCGTTGGCATGGCGGATCCAGCGCGGCAACCATGTCGGCGCGACGATATAGCCGGATTCAAACTCGGCTTCGAGGGTGACCACATCGTGCAGGTTCATCTTGCCGGCGAACAAATTTCGGCAAAGATTCAATTTTTGATTCTTGAGTGCCCAGCGGAAAAATGTATGCACGGAAAGCAGGCCGTGTAGATAGACGCTGTCCTTGGTGAAAGCCGAGCCGCCGGTCACCGGTGAGCCGCGGAATACGCGCTGGGTCGAGGAAAAACTTTCTGCTTCGGTTTGACCGGAATCGAGGAAAAAGCGGAACACATCGATGAAGTTGGCGCCGTCGAGGGCCATGTCGATGGCAAGGATGCGCAGACTGATGCGCTTGATGCGCTCGATATCGAGCGAGCCGGTCATCAATTCGGCGAAAACGGCCAGACCTTCCTGGGTTGCGGTGATGCGTGGTGAATTCAATCCGAGTGAGGCGAGGTTTGGCTGGCGACGCCCGTTCAATGCGGTCAGGGTGTGCACGTACGCTTCGTGTTCGAGCAATTGATTGCGATCATATTCGGTAAAGCAGGTTGCAGAGCGCAGGCGGATTCGCGTCGCCCCTGCCGCTGCTTTCGAGATGAGGCGGTCATCGACCTCGACACTCACTGTTCCCTGGCCGAAAAACGCATCGAGTTGCTGTTGCAGATCCTCGCGCAGGACCGACGCGGGAATGCAGTAGTCGGCCTCGCTCAGTAGCACCTCATTGTCGAGCTCGTCGGCGAGGCTGATGAAATGTCTCGCCGCATCGACATTGCTTGAATCGCTGCCTGGCACGCATGAATCGGGTCGACCATACAGTTCGATTGAATGTGTGGTCAGTTCGTGGGTTCCGGCGGCGTCAAGCATTTCGGTGGCGACACGCCAGGACTGGGCATTGCGTCGTATGTAATCACCCACAGGATGACCCGGGTCCGCCGCATCATGGATCGAGATGAGTTGTTCACGCTGTGCGGAATGATCGAGCTTCGGATATTCGATCACTGGCAATTGTGGATTGCCTTGCCGCCATGATTCGAGAAAGGCGATCTGGGTCGAGGCCGGCCAACTGATCGAACCAAGGATGCGAATGCCCCGAACCGCGGCGACGAGCTGGGCGTCGAGTTGCGCGTGGTGAGCAAGACTGTCGGCGGCGTTTCTCATGGGCGATCACAAAGTGTTCCCGGTTCTGCGGCCTGGTTCAACAAGCAAAGCGTTGATCTTCGGATAGGGTGGGTGCTTGGCGACTGCCGAAAATGGCAACCATCATCTCAATGCCTGTCGTATTTTTCGTCTGCGCGTCGGCCCACGACCTTGGTCAGGACACGGGATTCGGACTTGCGACGCAACTGGATTTCGAGATTGTCGGCAGCCTCGGAAAGTTCGCCGCGGAGCTTGATGTAGTTGTGCCAGCGGGCATTGTCGAGACGCCCATCCTCGAGGGCGGCGCGCACGGCGCAGGCAGGTTCGCTGAGATGGCTGCAATCGCCAAATCGACATTTCTGGGCGAGCTCCTCGATGTCGCCGAATTGATCGCCATCGAGGGTCTCTTCGCCGGTCAGCTTGATTTCGCGCATGCCTGGTGTATCGATCAGGCAACCGCCGCTTGGCAACTGGATCAAGGCGCGATAAGTCGTGGTGTGGCGACCACGGCTGTCGGTCTCGCGCACAGCATTGGTCGCCTGGCGGGTTTCACCGAGCAAGGTGTTGGTCAAGGTCGATTTGCCGGCACCAGATGAGCCGACCAGCACGGTCGAGCTGCCTTGCCCCAGGTAGGCCAGCAACGGGGCGATGCTGCTGGCGGATTTCGCATTGATTGCATGAATCGGAACGCTGGCCGGTACGCGCTTGCGCAGATCGTTGATTGTTGTCTCGACATCATCCGAGATGTCAGCCTTGGTCAGTGCGACCACGGCACTGGCACCGCTGCCTTCGATGAGCATCAGGTAGCGCTCGATGCGTGCAGGATTGAAATCGCCATCCAGTCCACAGATGACCATGACCGTGTCGATGTTGGTCGCGATCAGTTGACGTAGGTGGCGCTCCCCAGCGGCGGCGCGCGCCAGTTCGCTGCGGCGGGGAAGGATGCGCTCGATTGAAGGTGGTTTGGCTGAAGTGACCAGCACGAAATCGCCGACCGCCGGTCGGCTGCTCGGATCGATGCCGGGCTTGATGAAGGGCGGCGCCGGCTGCGCATTGAAGGCTTGGTCGCCGTCGTGCAATTCATATCCAGCTCGGTGCTGGGCAATGACGCGCGCGATACGCAAGCCTGGCGGATCGGCCGGAATACTGGGCAGTTCTCCACACCAGCCGATACGGGCAAGCGTGGATGCAGAAGGGTCGTTCATCGCCGTGATTCTACCGGCGAATCGGGGCGCTGGAAGGTTTAGCCGCCGCTATTTTCGACCTTGGCGATGGCGCGGGTCTTGGCGACGTTCGCATCCGATTCGTTCTTGAGCACGTCGACCAGGCTGCCTTCGCTCAACGATGCCTGCCCGGTGACTACAACCTCGGCACCGGCGACCAGTCCTTCGAGGACCTGGACGCGTGAGCCGCTGTCGTAGCCGGTGCGGATGGGTCGGCGATGCGCCTTGCCATCCTCGATGACGTAGGCCACCTCGGCGCCGCGGCTGCCGAGGACGGCAGCTTTCGGCATCAGAACGGCATTGGGCAAATGCAGGAACGCGATGTCCATGCGCGTGAACAGGCCCGGGCGCAAGCCGTGATCTCGGTTGTCGACTTGCACGGTGACCTTGACCGTCCCGCTTGCGCGATCAACGACCGGTGCAACCCGCTCAACCTTGGCCTCGAATTTCCGATTACCCAGCGCATCGACGGTGAAATCGACCGGTTGACCGGCAGCGATGGAGACCGCGTCGCGTTCTGGCACGCTTAATTCGGCGCGCAGCTGAGTGAAGTTTGCGATATCGAAAACAGCATCGTTGGCGGCCAGCAAGTGACCTTGCTTGACCCAGCGTCGCGTGACGACGCCATCAAACGGCGCTCGGATTTCGCTCTTGTCGACCAGAACGCGGGCGAGATTGACCTCGGCGCGACGGATTGCGAAATCGCTCGCCGTCTGGTCCTGGGAGGTCGCAGCGATAAGCTTGCGCTCGAGCAACTTTTCGCCGCGCTCGACATCATTCTTGCGACGCTGCAAATCGGCTTCGGCCTCGCGCAGCTGCAATCGACTGCGGGCGGCGTCGATCCGGGCAAGTAACTGGCCCGACTTGACCCGATCGCCTTCCTCGACCAGCAATTCCAATACCGTGCCCGGCACCTCGCTGATCAGTTTGGCCTCTTGTTCGGCCTGCAAGGTCGCGGTGGCCGCATAGCGCGCGGTCAACTCACCTTGTACAACGCGGGCCGTCTCGACCGGTTGAGCGTCCTTGCTTTCCGCTTTCTTCGCTGCTGCATCCTGAGGCGCAGGGGCGCCTGAGCAGCCCGCGAGGGCCACGATCAGGGCGAAGGAAATCGGAAGCAGGAAATTCAGGCGGGACATGGGTGGGCCGTGTTGTTTAGATAGTGTTGTAGGTAACTATAACACCAAAGCTCATACTGTCAATCCAACGGGGGACGGGATTCTGATGCTGCGCTGCGGCATACACATCTGCCGAAGGTATCGGATGACGCGCGGGTGTTGAATCCATTCTGATGCATCGAGAGCACCAAAGGTTGCGTATGGCAGGCGGAGAAAAGCTTGTGTGCGGTGCAGCAAAGGTATTGATAAGATGTCCGCAACCCTCTGTCTTGCTCATCGGCCATGTCCCAACGATCCGTCCAGACCAGTTCGCGACTTAGTGAAGTCCGCTATGAAATCCGTGGCACTCTCAGCCACCGCGCCCGTGAACTCGAAGCCGAAGGTCGCGATATCGTCCGCCTGAATATTGGCAATCCTGGCGCCTTCGGATTTGAGACGCCCGCTCACATTCGCGACGCAGTCGGCCAAGCGCTGCCGCAGAGCGAGGCGTATTGCCAGCAACAAGGTCTGCCGCAGGCGCGCGAGGCGGTTGCCGCCCAGCAACGCGGACGAGGATCAAAGAGCGCAACGGCCGATCGGGTTTTCATCGGTAACGGTGTCAGCGAACTGATCGACCTCAGTCTGCGTGCCCTGCTCGAACCCGGCGATGAAGTGCTGATTCCAGCTCCGGACTATCCGTTGTGGACCGCAGCAACGATCCTCAATGGTGGCAAGGCCGTGCACTACCCGTGTCCAGCAGAACGCGCGCACTGGCCTGACGTCGATGAAATGGAAGCACTGATCACGCCGCGGACGCGCGCGATCGTGCTGATCAATCCGAACAATCCCACCGGCGCCAACTATTCTCGCGAACTGCTCGCCGAGGTGGTCGCGCTGGCCGAACGTCATCAGCTGGTCCTGATGGCCGACGAAATCTACGATGGAATCGTCTACGATGACGCTGTTTTCCAGCCCTTGGCCGAGCTCGCCGGAGCTTTGCCCTGCCTCAGCTTCGGCGGTCTCAGCAAGGTCCATCGGGCCTGTGGCTATCGGATCGGCTGGTTCACTGTCTCTGGAAACGACGCCCGCATTGCGGACATGTTGCATGCTTTCGATCTGCTCGCGGCCCTGCGCCTGTGCGGCAACGTCACCGGGCAGTGGGCAATTGAACCAGCTCTTCATGGTGCCGAAACAATTGGCGTGTTGACCGCGCCCGGTGGACGCTTGTACGAATCGCGCCAGGCCGTTCTCGATGCGGTGGAGCGCAGCGACTTCCTCGACGTAATCACGCCAGCAGGAGCGCTGTACGCGTTTCCAGGCATCAGGCTTGATAGGTTCGAGTCATTCGATGACGAGGCATTCGCGTTGCATCTGCTCGAAACCGAGGATGTACTGATCGTCCCGGGATCGAGCTTCAATGTTGATTATCGGAATCACTTCCGCATCACACTGCTGCCCGACGCGCGCGTCATCGCCGATGTGTTTGAACGCATCGAACGCGTGCTGGCCCGGACCGCTGCCGCAAGTGGGCGCTCTCGTCACGTTGCTTGATCAGAGCCATCCGAGAAAACGTCAAAAGCCATGTCGGTAATCGAATCTGAGCGTCGCTTTCTCGCCCTCGGCGATTCCTACACGATAGGTGAAGGGGTTGTCGATTCGCTATGCTGGCCGGCGCAACTGGTCACCTGCTTGCGCGGTCAATCGATTGCGATTGCTGATGCAGACATCGTCGCGACGACGGGCTGGACGACCGACGAATTGCAACAGGCCATAGACGCGCGTGAGTTCGCGCCGCCTTATTCAGTCGTCAGCCTCTTGGTCGGCGTCAACAACCAATATCGCGGCCGCGACCCGGATAACTTCCGCAGCGAACTTTCGGTGCTGGTGGATTTCGCCGTGGACATGGCCGGCGGCGATCCACGCAAGGTCTTGATGTTGTCCATCCCGGATTGGGGCGTCACCCCATTCGCTGTCGAAGAGGGTGGGGACACGTCCAGGGTTGCGCAGGAAATCGATCGCTACAACGCCGTTGTGCACGATCTGTCCCGGGCGCGCGGCGCGCATTGGGTCGATGTGACCGGCCTGTCGCGGGGGCCAGGTCGCAACATGCTGGCCGAGGACGGACTGCATCCTTCGGCCGAGCAATATGCGCTGTGGGTTGAAGCACTCCTGCCAGTCGTTGGCGAGATGCTTTCGACGCCCTGAAACGGGATTCCGGTTCGATCGACTATGGATGATCCCGAATCAATCGGACGAGTCGAATCCCGTCCGACAGGTGCCGCCGAAAATCACCCTGGAAAGATCTCGTAAACCTGGATCCTGACCGTGGCCCTTGCCGTACCGCCGCGGCCATCCGAGATCGTGTACTGGAATGTATCGTTTCCCGAGAAGCCGTGAATCGATTGGTAGTGGATCGTGTTGTCCGCGTTGATGGTGATGTTGGCAATGCCGGGGCCGGTATGCTCGACGGCGATGACCGTCAAAGGATCACCGTCCGGATCACTGTCATTGGCAAGTACGTCGATATCAACGTCGTAGCCCTTGAGCACGCCACCATCGTCGTTGACCGCAATCGGTGCCTCGTTAGGATCCGGAGCAGGATTCACGGTTACCGCCACCGAGGCTGTCGCCGTACCGCCGCGACCATCGCTGATCGTGTAGGTGAAGCTGTCTGCACCCGAATAGCCGGCCATCGGTGTGTAACTGATGCGGCCTGCAGTGATCGCGGCAGTGCCATGTGCAGGTGCCGATACGGCGGTGATGGTCAGCGGATCGTTGTCCGGGTCGCTGTCGTTGGCGAGTACATCGATCAGGTTCGCGCTCGATTCGTAATCAACTGAAATCGCGTCATCAGCCGCATTTGGCCCGCCATTGAGATATTCGCGCGGCCCCAACGTGGTCGTCGTCGTCGTTTCCTCGAAGCGGTACACATCGACCGTTCGCTTGTGCTCGGCCGGATTGCGCAGGGCGCGCTCGATCCAGGCAGGATTGGCCTTGACCGGCTCGCGAATCCATTCAACCTTGTCCGCGGGTGCGGAGGGTTCAGGCGCCGCTACCGTGGTTTCCTCCACGGTCAGGAACTCGACATCGACGCGACGATTCTTTTGGCGATTTTCCGCCGTGTCATTCGGGAAGCCGGGGTTGAGTTCACCTTCGCCGCGCGTGTCGATCTGGTCGGCCGGGATGCCGCGGCTGACCAGATACGCTTTTGCACTGGCTGCGCGACGCTCCGAAAGACCCTGGTTGTAATTTTCGGGGCCAACCGAATCGGTATGGCCGACCACGCTGACCCGACTCACGCGCGCGACCGAATTGAGCTTGCCGACCAGTGCATCAAGAGCGGCAATCGCGTCGGCGTTGAGTTCGGCATGGTCGAAGCGGAAGAAGGCATCTCCATCAAGGCGCACATCGTTGCGGATCACCTGGGCTTCGGCGGCCGCAACGGCGGGCGCAGCTGCCGGTGTTCTTGCTTCAACCAGCTTGAACGGTTCGCGGGAACGATAGTTTTTGCCAAAGTCGTAACGCGCCAGCAACCAGCCACGTGTGTCGGATTTGTCGATCTCGAAATCGCCCGATTTGCGCGCGTATTCACCCTGCAACGAGAGGCTGAAGGGACTATTGCGGAACAGCTTGTCGATGCCGAGAGAAATGGTCGACTGGTCGGAGCTGAATTTGCCCTTTTCGTAATCCAGGCCAGCGCGAACGCGCAAGAGCGGCTCATCGAAATACGAACCAAATCGCAGGCCGATTCCGTTTTCATACGGATGCTCGAACGCGTCGATCAGCGTATCGATGGTTTGGGTCTGGGTGAAGTCGCCAATCGAATCGCTGCCACTGATCGTCGTGGTGTTGCTCGAGAGGCGGGAATCGATCAGGCGCGTTCCGCTGGTCGCATGGCTGACGTAGCCGCTGAAGAACATATCATTGCGCTCCCAGCCGAGGCCGAGAGTCGCCTTGCGATCCTTGAAGCGGTTCTGGTCGCCGGCAGCAAAGAATTTCCAGACCGCCGCCGAATTGCCTTGCACATCGCCGCGCAAGCGGTTGTAGCCAAGCTGCAATCCACCGGAGCCGCCCTGACCCAGCCAGAGTTCGCCGAGCCAGGCGGAACTGTCTGTCTTGCCGAGAATGGCAAGAATTTCGCCGAGGACATCGCCGTCATCACTGATGCCGAGCGATACCCTGGCATTGGCCCCGACATAGGTGACCGGGATGCTCGCGTCACCGGCATTCGACTCCGACGGAGGCTGTGCATTGGCTGTGGCAGCGAGTGCGAAAGCGATGCATAGCGGTAACTTGCGGATCATGTCGATTCCCCTGACGGTGGTGTATTCCCCTGATCCGCGAATTATCCAGTATTTTTGACGGGCGACCAAACACCAACTTCGATTCCGAATGGAGGCGCCGGCAACGCGCCCCCTTGTGCTCCGCGTCGACAGCACCCATCTGGGTTCGTTATTGCTGCCACGATCCGAGGAAGACCATGTCCAACGCCGAACCTGTCCGTCAGCGCATCGAGTCGATGCTGGCCAAGCATCCGGTCATGCTGTTCATGAAGGGCACGCGCGATTCGCCCAGTTGTGGCTTTTCAGCCGCGACGGTAGCCGCGTTGAACGGATTGATCGACGACTACGAAACCTTCGACGTGCTCGCCGACGAGGAAATCCGCCAGGGCATCAAGGAATTCGGAAACTGGCCGACAGTTCCGCAGCTTTATGTGGGTGGTGAGCTGGTCGGCGGCGCCGATATTGTCCAGGGCATGGCTGCCAACGGCGAACTCCACAGCCTGCTTGGATTGCCGCAACCGGATCGCACGCCGCCTGAAATCACGATCAGCGACGAGGCTGCAGCGCAGATTCGCAATGCCTTGAATGATGCCGAAGGCATGGGTCTTTTTCTCGCCATCGATGGACGCTTCCAGCCTCAGTTCCAGTTGCGCGAAGTCCAGGGCAACGAGATCTTCAGCCTTGCCAGCGGAATCGAGGTTCGATTCGATCCGGCCAGCGCGCAGCGCGCCAAGGGTGCCCACATCGGATGGACCGAAACCGCGCAGGGCGAAGGCTTGTCGATCGACCTTCCGGCGGCGCCACCGAAAGTGCATGCGCTCGATGTGCACCAGTTGAAGCGATTCCTCGACGAGGACGCCATCACCGTCATTGATGTGCGTTCGGCGGAAGAACGCGCTATTGCAGCGTTCGCAGGAGCCGAGGTTCTGGATGCCGAGTCGCACGAACGCCTGCTCAAGTTGCCCAAGGAGACGCCTTTGGCGTTCCTGTGCCATCACGGCAATTCTAGCCAGCGTGCCGCCGAGTATTTCCGCGAGCAGGGTTTTCGCGTCGTCCACAACGTAAGTGGCGGTATCGAAGCCTGGGCCAGCGAGATCGATCAGGGCATACCGCGCTACTGATGTCCGTCAGCCCATGCTGTGCCGCAGCATGGGTTTGTCTGGTGCAATGCCTATACTTCATGTCGGCGCGATGCCGTGAATGAATCACGCTGCGCCTGAACAAGGGGGTTGCCCATGCGTCCGATTCTTGTGAGCTGTCTATTTCTGTTGATCAGTGCCTGCGCTGGCTCCGCGCCAGGGAACGTTACCGCAGAAGCTTGTACCGCCGTGGTCGAACAGCGCCTCGCTGGCAAGACCTACGAACTCGACGCGGCCAAGTTTGCCCAGAGCGCCGAAAAGGAAGCCGGTGCAGACGACATCTGGCATTTGTCCACACCCATCGTGTTCGATCGGGGGCTCGCCTCCGAATTCACCCAGACGCTCAAGTGCAAGGCCCGTATCGATGCCGGAACGGCGAGCGTGCTTTCGCTGGAGTTCATCTGGGCGATGAAGGATCTCAAGCTGAATTAGCGTTGCCTGGAGCTTTCGGTGGTCGAGCGAGCCTCGCTTTCTGACTGCCGCTTTGCGGGCGGGTGATAGGCTGCACTCCTGCCTGTGGACCTGCCCATGCCTGTCGATTATCTCAAGCGCATTCTGACCACGCGAGTTTATGACGTTGCCCGCGAAACCGGCCTTGAGCCTGCGCCGGGCTTGAGTGCGCGCACTGGCTGTTCGGTCCTGCTCAAGCGCGAAGACACCCAGCCGGTGTTCTCGTTCAAATTGCGCGGTGCCTACAACAAGATGGCCGGTCTGACCGCGCATGAGTTGAAGCGCGGCGTGATCGCCGCTTCGGCCGGCAATCATGCCCAGGGTGTCGCACTTTCCGCAGCACGCCTGGGTTGCAAGGCGGTCATCGTGATGCCGGTGACAACGCCCGAGGTCAAGGTCGATGCGGTGCGCTCGTTCGGCGGTGCAAACGTTGAAGTCGTTCTCCAGGGCGAATCCTATTCCGACGCGAAAGCGCACGCCGATGTGCTGGCGGCACGGCGCAAACTCGTTTTCGTGCACCCCTTCGACGATCCCGACGTAATCGCTGGACAGGGCACGATCGGCATGGAAATCCTGCGCCAGCATCCCGGGCCGATCGAGGCGATCTTCGTCGCAATTGGTGGCGGCGGCATGATTTCCGGCATCGCCGCCTATGTGAAGGCGGTTCGTCCCGAGATCCGCATCATCGGCGTGCAAGCCAGTGATTCGGACGCGATGGCGCAGTCGATCGAGGCCGGGCGACGTGTCGTGCTCAAGGATGTCGGATTGTTCTGCGATGGAACCGCGGTCAAGCAGGTCGGCAAGGAAACCTTTCGCCTGTGCCAACAGCTGGTCGATGAAATCGTCCGCGTCGACGCCGATGCAGTCTGCGCGGCAATCAAGGATGTTTTCCAGGATACGCGCAGCATTCTCGAACCGGCCGGCGCATTGGCCGTGGCCGGCATGAAGATCTGGACGGCGAAAAAAGCGGTCAAGGGCAAGACCGTGGTCGCAGTAGCCTGCGGTGCAAATATGAACTTCGACCGACTGCGTTTTGTCAGCGAACGAGCCGAGGTCGGTGAATCGCGCGAGGCGGTATTTGCGGTCACGATCCCTGAGCAACGTGGTTCGTTCCGGCGCTTCTGCAATGCGCTCGAAGGCCACAACATCACCGAATTCAATTACCGTATCGCCGATATCGATCAAGCGCATCTGTTTGTCGGCCTGCAAGTCAGCGGAATCGACGACCGCAAGCGCGTTGCGCGATCTTTGCGTGCGGAAGGATTCGCCACGCTCGACTTGAGCAATGACGAGTTGGCCAAGCAGCACCTGCGTCACATGATTGGCGGGCGCTCGGCCAGCGCGCAGAACGAGCAGCTCTATCGGTTCGAATTTCCCGAGCGACCTGGCGCGTTGCTGCGCTTCCTCTCGGCCATGAATCCGGAGTGGAACATCTCGCTGTTCCACTACCGTAACGAAGGGGCGGACTACGGACGCATCCTGGTCGGTATCCAGGTCGCTGATTCGACCAACAAGGCGTTCCGCAAGTTTCTCGCCAAGCTCGGTTATCCACACTGCGATGAAAGCAACAATCCTGCTTATCGCCTGTTCTTGCGCTAGCCCGGACTATTCGTGAATTCGGGCGATAATCGCCCAGATCAATGGAATTAAACAGTTTTGTGCAAAACGAGCGATAGCGCAATCTATTACGGACGGAGCAATGAGGCGTGTGGATTCAAGGGGCAAGCGAGGGCGCGTGTCATTCACGACCAATTCGGGCTGAACCGCTCAGCTGATGCAAGATGTTCGAGTTGCGTCACACTCTAACGCAATCGTTGATCCGGTCTGGCGCATAATCGGACCATTCCTGTCTGGAGATTCCCCCATGTGGATTGCATTCGCGCTGGCCTTGCTGGTATTCCTCGTCCTCGCGTTTCGCGGTATCGGCTTTCTCGCCTGGGTAGGTGCAGCAGCGGTCGTGCTGATCGGATGGCGTGTGACCGGAATTGCTTCGCCAACTGCATTCATGATCGTGGTCATCGTATTGGCTGCGCTGGCCTTGTTGTTCGGAATTCCATTTGTGAGGCGAATGCTGATTTCGCGCTTCGTCATGCCGATTTTCGCCAAGGTGCTGCCACGACTCGGCGACACCGAGCGCATCGCACTTGAAGCCGGCACGGTCTGGTGGGATGGCGATCTTTTTTCAGGCAACCCCGATTGGCAGAAACTGCTGGACTTCAAGGAGCGCCCGCTAAGCGACGACGAACAGGCCTTCCTGGACGGGCCGGTGAATGAATTCTGTCGCACCGTCAATGATTGGGAGGTCTACCAGCGTCGTGATCTTTCGCCCGAAACCTGGGCCCAGATCAGGGAGTTCCGCCTGTTCGGCATGATCATTCCGAAGGAATATGGCGGCCACGGATTCTCGGCGCTCGCGCAATCGCGCATCGTTACGCGGATTTCGAGTTGCTCGGTGACTGCGGCTGTGACCGTGATGGTTCCGAACTCGTTGGGCCCCGGCGAGTTGCTTCTTCACTACGGCACCGAGGCGCAGAAGCAGCGCTATCTGCGACCGTTGGCCGAAGGCAAGGAAATCCCGTGCTTTGCGCTGACCGGACCCGAAGCCGGTTCCGATGCTGCCGCCACGCAATCCGAAGGCATCGTCGAGAAGCGCGTGATCGATGGCAAGGAAGTGCTCGGTTTGCGCTGCAACTGGATGAAGCGCTACATCACCCTCGCACCGGTCGCGACGCTGATCGGTTTGGCCTTCCGGCTCAAGGATCCCGATCACCTTATTGGCGAGGTCGAGGATCGTGGCATCACCTGTGCACTGATTCCCCGCGATACGCCTGGTGTCGAGATCGGCGAGCGACATGATCCGATGGGTGTGCCATTCCACAATGGTCCGACGGTTGGTCGCGACGTGTGGATTCCATTCGACGCCATCATCGGCGAAATGGACGGGGTCGGTCAGGGCTGGCGCATGCTGATGGAATCACTGGCTGCCGGTCGTTCGATTTCATTGCCGGCACTGAGCATTGGTGCGGCGCAAATGGCCACCCGAATCTGCGGTGCCTACGCGACCGTACGCGAGCAATTCGATACGCCGATCGGTCGCTTCGAGGGCATCGAGGAGCCGCTGGCACGCATTGCGGGCTTGACCTACCTGATGACCGCTACGCGCGACCTCACCTGCGGCGCGCTCGATGCCGGAGAGAAGCCCGCCGTGATCGGATCGATCGCAAAGGCATATTTGACCGATTCAATGCGCCAGGTGATCAGCGATGCGATGGATATCCGCGCCGGGAGCGCAATCCAGCGTGGACCTCGCAACATGCTCGCGCGCGCCTGGGATGCGGTGCCGATCGGAATCACCGTCGAGGGTGCCAATATCCTCACACGCTCGATGATCATCTACGGACAGGGTGCGATCCGATGCCACCCGTTCGTGCAGAAGGAGATCGATTCGGTTGCCAAGAAGGATTTGAAGGCCTTCGACCTCGCCATCTTCGGCCACGTCAACCTGCTCGTGACGCGTTCGGTGCGCGCGCTGCTGCTGGCGCTCTCCGGCTCGCGTCTGGCCGGCGTGCCGCAAACCGAGGATACAGCGCGTTACTACCAGCATCTCTCACGCTTGTCGGCGGCCTTCACGATCGTTTCGGATACCGCGATGGGTACGCTCGGAGGTTCGCTCAAGCGCCGTGAAAAAATTTCCGGGCGACTAGCCGATGGTCTGGCCTACCTGTATCTGGCCTCGGCAGCGCTCAAGCGCTACCACGATGAAGCCAAGACCACGGCCAATCATGCGCTCGTGCGCTGGTCGGTTGAACTGTGCATCTATCGAGTGCAAGAGGCACTGCTTGGTGTGCTGGAAAATCTGCCCAACAGGCCGGCAGCCACGCTGCTCGACCTTCTGATCTTCCCGCTCGGCGCCCGTTTCCGACCGCCGAATGATCGCATCGGTGGTCGCGTCGCCCGCGACATTCTCGAAGATCGCGAGGCACGCAAGACGCTGACTCGCGATGTCTACCTGCCGCCCGCAGACCAACCCGGGCTCGGTACACTCGAAGCCGCACTGGACAAGGCGGTCGCCTCGCTGCCGATCGAAACAAAATTGCGCGACGCAGTGCGCGCCGGCAACCTCGATCGCGCTCCCGGGCACATGCTCGATGATCTCGGGCTCGCCGCGGGCGTCATTACCCAGGAGGAATATGATCGCCTCAACGAGGCCCGAGATGCGCGCAACGAAGTCATCCAGGTCGACGCATTTGATCCGGAACTCTACAAGACCCTGCACTGATGACAGCCCGGACGATCTGGTATTTCGACTTCATCTCGCCATTTGCCTATCTGCAACTGCCGAGGATTCGCGAGCTTGCCAAGGCTCATCCGATCACTCCGTGCCCGATCGTGCTTGGAGCTGTCCTGCATCACCATGGTCAGCTGGGACCGGCCGAGATTCCGCAGAAGCGTCAGTTCACCTATCGAATGGTGCAGTGGCTCGCTGAATCGAGCGGTATCGAATTGTGCTTTCCTCCGTCACATCCGTTCAAATCGTTGGCCGCATTGCGACTCGCCATTGCCTGTGGTTCGAGCTGGGACGCGATCACGGCAATCCATGAGCATGTCTGGCGACACGGTCTCGCCGCAGACACTGCGAAAAGTCTGGCCGACATTGCCCTGAAATTCGATATTTCCGATGTGGAATCGGCGATAGCCGCGCCAGAGGTCAAGCAACAGCTTCGCGCGAATACCGATGAGGCGATCAGCGCGGGCGTCTTCGGTGTGCCGACCATTCGATTCGGAAAACATCTGATATGGGGCAACGATGCGACGCCGATGTTCGAGAGCATGCTGGCGGACCCTGATTGTTTTAATCGTGGCGAATATTTGCGGCTCGCGAAGCTGCCAGGTTCCGTCGAGCGCGCACGCTGAATTGCCATTGCATTTGCTGAACGTGTCCGCTAGCTGAACCAGAATTGACTCGCACAGAGGCCGTTCACGTTCAAAACGCTCCAATACACCCCGTGGCGCCCGAGCCGTTGCGATTGTCGCCGGGCGAGCCGCTCACGAATTGGAGAACACCACGATGAAATCTGTATTGCTCGTTTCAACCCTCGCCGCCGTTCTCGGTCTCAGTGCCTGCAACCAGCAGGATTCCACGGTAGAGGCGCAGCGCGACGTGGATCAGGCCCAGCAGGAGGCCTCAAAGGATCTGGCCGAAGCACAGCGCGATGCTGCCGAAAAGTCCGCCGAGGCTCAGCAGAAGCTCGACGCGGCGAGAGAAGCAGCGCGGGCCGACGTCGCCGAGGCTGATACCAGGGCCAACGAAAAGATCAACGCTGCCACTGATGAAGCAATGAATTCGGCTGACGCAGCCAATCAGGATGTTGCCGAGGTGCGCGCCGAAACGATCCATACCCAGGCCAAGGCGGATTACGACGTTGCCGTGGCCAAGGCTGATGCGGACCTCAAGGTCGCTCTGGAGCAATGTGGGACAATGCCTTCGGGTCAGTCTGGCGCATGCAAGGATCAGGCAAATTCGGCCCATGAGATCGCCAAGGCCAATGCCAAGCGCGCTCTGGACGACGCCCAGGCTGTAGCCAAGGACACCAAGCGCTAAACCAGGCAAGTCGTGCGGCAAGGCACATCAAGGGCGACTTCGGTCGCCCTTGTTTCTTTGCGACGCCGCCCCGGTTTAAGCTTGACGCATGCGCTATCTGCCGCCGTTTCTGATCGCTGTCCTGCTCGCCACAATAGTTGGCGATACCGAAGCTGCGACTTCAATCTATCGATGCGTCGGCGATGATGGCATCGTCAGGTTCCAGGATTCGGCATGCTCAAGCGGTGAAAGCGGTCGCAAGATCGAGCTGCCAAAGGAGCCATCAGTTCCGAGAGTCGAACCCTCGCGATTGGGCACCGCTGTTCCGCTCAGGATTCCGAAAGTCGAGCCGCCTTCTGAATCAGCTCCAGCTGCCGAACCCGGCGCGAACGCAACGCTGTGTACGCGTGAAGACGGCAGCCGCTATCTCAGCGAAAGTGGCCATGGAGAACAGCGTGCGGTGCCGCTGGCCATGCTCGGAGTGCCCGGTGATTCTCTGGCGGACGCGTATGCGGGTCGAGATGGCATCGGCGTTTCCGCTCCTGGAATGCGCACGCCACCGGTGGATCGCACGAGATACGGGCAACTCGGTGCCGCCTACGTATGGATCGAAGATCCCTGTGCTCGGATCACTGCTGCCCAGTTGTGCGAGTTTCTGGACGAGCGCGTTGTCGATGCCGAGCGTAGGCTGCGCTATGCATTCAGTGACACCAGCACGCAGGTTGGGGAGGAACTCGAAGTGCTGCGCCGACGCGCCAAGATTTGTCGTCCTTGAGCTCATAGCGTGCGCTTCAGGTGACGAGGGCGAAGGGTTCGCGCGGTGCATGGCGCTGCTCAAGATCGAGCAAATGCTGCTTCGCCTTGAGGCCGCCACCATATCCGGTCAGTGATCCGTTCGCGCCGATCACCCTGTGGCAAGGCACGATGATCGACAAGGGATTTGCGCCATTCGCCAGACCGACCGCTCGACTCGCATTCGGATTTCCGATACGGCGCGCAAGTTCGCCGTAACTGATTGTCGTCGCATACGGAATCGTGCCGAGAGCTTGCCAGACGCGCTGCTGAAATTCGGTTCCGTGAGCAACGAGGGATAATTCGAACGCAAGTATCTCGCCGGAAAAGTAGGCATCGAACTGCTGCTTCGCTCGCGAAAACGCGGTCGAGTCGTGTTTCCAGTCGAGCGGAATCGAGAGGGGATGTCGGGACTCCGGAAGGCTCACGAAACTCAATGCCTCGCCGTCTCCAGCCAGCACGATCGGGCCGATCGGTGATTCGATGCGGTCATAAACCATCGAAGAACCTCGGTTTTTCGTTCTCATTGCTTTCTCTCCAGGCGTGGCCCCGTACAAGCCCCTGCTCAGGACCTCGGAACCCCGGCGACTGCAAACCAATTGTGGGCATGACTTCAGGTGCTCTCACGATGCCAGAAAATTGAAATTCCAAGCACTGATTACCCCGCGCTGCGCCAAAGCAGCATCACGGCATAGGCGCGCCACGGACGCCAGGGTTCGGCAACCGATTCCATCGCGCGTTCGCTGATCGGAATGCCATTCCCGGCAATCTTGCGCAGGACGAGATCGCCGCCCGGAAACGCGTCGGGGTGTGAGTGCGCGCGCATGGCGATGTAATGCGCGGTCCAAGCGCCGATGCCGCGCAAGGCGCACAGGCGCGTTACGGTTTCTCCAAGCGATTGCTGCGCCGAGAAATCTACGCGGCCGTCAACGCAGGCCTCGGCCAGGCCTCGAATCGTCGCCGCGCGCGCACGGGTGAGTCCGATTGATTCGAGCGGCGCGTCGGCAAGCATGCTCGGCGACGGGAACAGAGCGCCAAGACCCGCCGCGGCACTTGCTTCATGCGTGGTGCCGAAACGCTCGACAATTCGCGCGGCAAGTGTGCGAGCAGCGGCGACCGAGATCTGCTGGCCAAGCACGGCACGCACACTCAATTCGAAACCCTCCCACGCGCCAGGCAGTCGCTGCCCGGGCCAGCGTTTGACCAGCGGCCGTAGTCGGCGATCACTCTGCAACGTTTGCATGATCGCCTGCGGATCCGCATTGACATCGAACATGCGGCGCACGCGGCTAGCCAATTGGCCAAGGTGGATGGGACGAACGTCGTGAACGCGCAAGCGCAGCGCCGTGTCACCCACAATCCCGCTGACGCTGAACCAGCCAGGTTCATCGTCGATGACGAAACTGCGCCGATAGCCGTGCTCGTCGATCGCCTCGACGCCCGGGATGGCACGCCGCGCATAGAACGCCAGCAGGGCGTCGAAATCGTAGGGCGTGCGATACGGTAGTCGCAATTCGATTGCCCGGTCTGTTGGCGGCGGGCGGTGGTCGCGTCTTGCGTCGCGCGGCGGCTTGCCGTACGCGTTGACAAACGCGGCATTGAAACGCCGCAGGCTGGCATAGCCGGCCGCACCTGCGATTGCGGTGATGGGCAGATGGGTTTCTCCGAGTAGTTGCTTGGCAAACAGCAGCCTGCGGGTCGCGGCGACATCCAGCGGGCTGGCACCGATCTGCTGATCGAAAAGACGGCGCAAGTGGCGCTCGCTGACGCCGATGCGCGCAGCGAGATCGTTGACCGATTGGCCATCCAGAACGCCGTGTTCAATCATGCGCAGTGCGCTGTTGACCAGATCACTGCTCGCCCGATGCAGCGGTGAACCGGGTGCCGCCTCGGGCCGGCATCTCAGGCAGGGGCGAAACCCGGCCGCTGCGGCGGCTGCCGCACTCGGGTAGTAAGTGATATTGGAAGGCTTCGGAGTGGGGGCAGGGCAGACTGGCCGGCAATAGATTCCCGTCGTCTTGACCGCAGTGAAAAACAGGCCGTCGAAGCGGATGTCACGGGTCAGACGAGCCTGCTCGCAGATGGTGATATCAAGAACAGGGTGTGTGGATTCGGTTTGCATGGGTTGAATCTAGCAGCGTTCCACATGCCGGACTCGCCATTTTCGGACATTGTTACGTGGCTTGCTCAGAAACCGTAGCGAAGGAATCCCCCGTCAACGGCAATGCATTCGCCACTGATGTATGACGCCGCAGGCAAACACAAAAAAGCAATCGCCGCGGCAACTTCCTCGACCTCGCCGATTCGCCTCATCGGCGTGCGCTCCAGGACTTCCTCAAGATAGTCCGGGTCGGCTAGCGCCGCTTCGGAGCGCTGCGTACGGATGTACCATGGCGCGACCGCATTGACGCGAATGCCATCCTCGGCCCATTCAATTGCGAGGTTTCGGGTCAACTGGTGCAGGGCCGCCTTGCTCATGCCATAGACGGAACCGGTGCGCACCGATGTCAGCCCGGACACCGAACCGACGTTTACGATTCCGGCATTCGCGTGCTGTACCAATTGCGGGTGTGCGAGTCGGCACATCTCGAACGCGGAAATCAGGTTGGTCTCGAGGATCTCGCGATACGCACCCTCGCTGTAGTCAAGCGTGGGCTTTGGCGCATTCATGCCGACGTTGTTGACCAGTAGGGAAAGTTCGAGACCGAGGTCGGCAATGAAATCGAAGACTTCGAGGCGCTGTTCATGCTCGCTGACATCGGCAGCAAATGCGCGCAGGGTTATGCGCGGAAATTCCTCCGCCAGCTCGTCGCGAATCTGATCGAGCCAGGCCTCGTCACGAGCGACGAGCACGACGTCGGCGCCAAGCCCGGCCAGCTCGCGCACGCAGGCGAGGCCTATGCCGCGACTCGCGCCAGTCACCAGAGCCAATTGTCCATCGAGCCGCCAGCGGGATGTGTTCATGCCCAGGTCCGTTTCGCTTGTCTGTGTCGGAGCGGCAAGGCAGACTCGGTTTCTGCTCACAGCCAGTCCGGAGTACATCATGGTACGACAAACACTGAAATTCGCCGCCTGTCTGCTTGCCTTGATAGTGCTCGCGGCATGCTCGTCGCCGCCCTCCGAGCCGGTTGATGCAGCGCCGACTCCTGCCGATCAACCGGCCGTCGCCCAACCTCGACAGCCGACGGTTCTCGATGATCAGCTCAAGGCCATCGACAAGGCCAAATCGGTCGAGGAGACCCTCAAGAAAGGTCAGGCCGACCGCGACAAGCAGATGGACGAGGAAAGTGGCGGCTGATCGTTCAGCGTCGGCATCATCGAATCGATCGGTTGACTGGTCAGAGCGGGATTCCGCAGCTCGCCCGAATTCCGGAGTGCAGCGTCGCCGCGATCCCTTGACTCAATCATTCAAGCGGCAATTGCAATGCGCGACCACGCCGAAGCGCTTGCCGCCGAGTTGGTTGAGCAAGGCCAGCGTGCGTTGCAGGTCGTTGTTTGCGAGCAGTTTCGTTGGCAGTGAGGAAAGTCCCGTCCAACGCCCCAAACCGATGGCGGCTTCGCTGTTGCTCAAGGACAAGGCGAGGCGCTCCCACGGCGTCATTTCTCGCTCGAAATAGCGGGTCTGGTAGTCGCCCTCGAGATGGGCCATTGCCGCAGCGGCGGCGATTGCGTCATTCAGGCCACCGAGCTTGTCGACCAGTCCGCGTTGCTTGGCCTGCGAACCACTCCAGACCCGGCCCTGGGCGATTTCGTCGATTTGCGCCGGAGTCTTGCCGCGTGCCTTGGCCACCTTGTTGATAAAATCCCGGTAGCCCTTCTGGATCACGCTGGTCACGATAGTCTCGACTTTCGGATCGAGCGGGCGGCGGATATCGAAGGCTCCGGCAATTGGCGTGGTCGCCACACCATCAGTGTGGATGCCGAGTTTTTCGAGGGTCTGCGGAATGGTCACGAACAGACCATAGATGCCGATGGATCCGGTAATTGTGGTCGGCTGCGCCCAGATTTCATCGGCATCCATTGAAATCCAGTAGCCACCACTGGCAGCAACATCACCCATCGATACGACGACGGGCTTGCCAGCGGCCTGGATCAATGCAACTTCGCGGCGGATGATTTCCGAGGCGTAGGCTCCGCCACCGGGAGAATCGACGCGCAACACCACTGATTTGATCCGGTCATCGTCGCGTACCTCACGCAGCAGCCGGGCCGTGGTCGTTGCTCCAACATCGCCTTGTGTCTGCTCGCCCTGCACGATGTCGCCCTGAGCGACGACGATGGCGATCTCGGCGCGCGCAGAAGAAAACGTCGAGGCGACCTCCATGCCGAGATAGTCCGTCCAATTGACCTGGCGGAACGTCTCGCCGGTATCGTCGGGTTTTCCGAGTTTGCTAAGCAACTCTCGCGCCTGAGGACGTGTGGCTAGCTTGTCGACGAGGCCGCGATCGAGCGCAAGCTTGGCCAGGTCGCCATTGAATTGAGGAACGAGCAGGTCGAGTTGGGCAATATCATCGGTGATCGCTTCGGGCTTGAGCTTGCGCATCGCCGCGATCTCTTCGATGAACTCGTTCCAGATTCCCGCCATCCAATACAAATCCGCTTCCTTGGCCTCTTCCGAGGCATGGTCGAGGATGTAGGGTTCGCCGGCAGACTTGAATTGGCCGACGCGGATCAGGTGGACGTTGACGCCGAGCTTGTCGAGCGCCTCACGATAGTAGCTGCGGTAGTTGGCAAATCCCTCGAGCAGGACCGACCCTTGTGGATCGAGCAGGATCTGGTCGGCGTGCGCGGCCAGGTAGTACTGGCTCTGCTGCATGCCTTCGGAGACGACGACCACATCCTTGCCCGTCGCGCGGAAACGATCGAGGGCCTGACCAACCTCACGCATGGTCGAGATACCCGCAGCCATCTGATCCGGTACCAGCACGATGCGCGGGATGTTCGAATCGCGCGCCGCAACCTCGATGACGTGCAGGATGTCGCGAAGCTGGATTTCCCGGGTCGTGTCGCCAGTCAGGCTGGCGATCGCGCGTTCGCTGGCATCGGTGCTGAATTGCTCGACAACCGTGCCTTTCGGATCGAGCACAAGCGCGGTTTGCTCGGCGATGATCGGGGCCGAACGGAAGAATGCACCAAAGATCAGGCTCAGCACGATCAAGAGGATCACATTGAGGATCAGGCGACGCGTGAAATTCAGCGTGTTCCAGATGCCGCGCACGAAACGGACGAAGAAGCCCGGTTGGGATGTGGACATGTTTGACTCCGAAGCCGGTGTGCGAAAGAAGTTTCACGACCGGGTTTAAGGGAAAACAGGGTAGCCGAATGCGTGCCCGACTACATGCGCCGATTGGCCTATGCAGTCGCCAGGCCGCGGCAGCACAACGCCATTCAAGTGGCACAACCGTCGTGGCATTCAGAGGCTAGGCTGTCGGCAGCTTTCGAGCGATTGACCAGAAACGCGAGGTCAGCAGTATGGCTGCGACGCTGAGCCCGGCGATCAGGCCCATCCACATGCCAGCCGCGCCTAACCCGCGCTCGAACGCCAGCCAGAGTCCGACCGGCATGCCTATGCCCCAATAGGCGAGCCCTGAGATCAGCATTGGCATGCGCGTGTCCTTGAGGCCGCGCAGCGCACCGTTGGATGCTGCCTGGACGCCGTCTGACAGTTGGAAGATCGCAGCCAGGATCAGTAGCTGTGCGGCCAGTGTGATCACCGCGACATCGCTGGTGTACATGGAGGCGATACGCTCGGGCAGAGTGAACAACAACGTCGCCGAAACGATTTGCACAACCAGGGTAAGCATCATTCCGACTGCCGCCGCCTGGCGCACGCCGTCGCCATTGTTGCGCCCACGCGCATAGCCGACGCGCACGGTCGTCGCCATGGCGATGCCGAGCGGTATCATGAACATGACCGATGCAATATTGATGGCGATCTGGTGGCTGGCGATGATGTCGGTGCCGAGCTTGCCGATGGTCAGCGCGACGGCGACGAACAAGCCTGCTTCCATCAGCAGGGTCACCGCGATGGGTCCACCGATGTTGAGCAATTCGCCCAGCGTGCGCCAGTCGGGTCGATCAAAACGCGCGAGCAGGTTGAGCTCGCGGTAACGCGATCGCCTTGCTACATACAGCGCATACGCGCCGCACTGCACCCAGAGAACGATCGCCGTGGCCAGGCCGCAACCAAATGCTCCGAGTCGTGGAATACCGAGTGCGCCGTACATCAGCACATAGCCGATCGGGCCAAGCAGGATCAGGCCAAGCAAGCTGAAGTACATGGTCGGACGGGTCATGCCCATGCCTTCAGTCAAGCCGCGCAAGGCGAAGAAAATCGACAGCGCCGGCGCGCCCCAGGCAATCGCCCGCATGAACGACGTGGCGTCGGCGACCAGGCTCGCTTCGACACCGATCAGGCCGAACAGCAAGGGTCCAAGAAACGCCGAGGCGAAGCCGAGACCGATGCCCAGGGGCACGGCCAACCACAGGGCCTGGCGGAACACGGCTCCGATCTCGCCTTCTCGTCCCGCCCCACGCAACTGGGCAATCGATGGCTGCAAGGCCATCATGATGCCGATGATGGTAATGATCGCGAGTACCCAGACGTTGCTGCCGAGCGCGACCGCGCCGAGCGTGTGCGCATCGAGGTGGCCGGCGAGCACGGTATCGATGAGGTTCATGCCAATCGCCGACAACTGGCCCAGCACCAGCGGCGCGGCAAGTCGGATCGTGGCATCAAACTCGGTGGCCAACCGTGGGCGGCCGGTGGATAGAATGGCGGTCATCGGGAATGCTTGTTGCGACGGGCGAGTATAGCGGCGTCATGCAAGCTTGTCGGCGAAAGGCTTCAGCAAGGGGCTGGGTCCATCAAGGCCGCAATATCAGGAAACGGAGTGAAAAGCATGGCCGTCGTGTTGACCGGAGCTACCGGGTTTCTCGGTGGACATGTGCTGGATCGACTGCTCGCCGATCGTGTCGATGTCACCGCCGTCGTGCGTAGCGTGGCGGCGGCAGATAATTTGCGTACGCGCGGAGTGAAGACGGTTGTCGGCGCGCTGGAGGATCCTGCGGTGTTGCGCGAGGCCATCGATCGCGCAACCGACTGCGTGTTCCACGTCGCCGCTGATACCAGTACATGGCGCGGTAACGAGGCGCGGCAGACGCGGACGAATGTCGAGGGTACGCGCAACGTGCTCGCCGCCGCCGAAGCCGCCGGCGTTCGCCGCTTCGTGCATACCTCCTCGGTTTCAGCGTTTGGCCAGCAGGAGGCAACCCTCAGTGAAACCTCGCCGCGACTTGGCCGCGACTCCTGGATCAACTATGAGCGGACCAAGGCGATCGCCGAGGAGATCGTCCTCGAAGCGGATGCCAAGGGCAGGATCGAGTCTATCGTGCTCAATCCGGCGCACATCCTCGGGCCGGGCGACACCCACAACTGGGCCAGCCTGTTTATCCTGATCGACCAGGGCAAGTTGCCCGGCGTACCGCCGGGTTCGGGTGCGTTCGCCGATGTTCGCGAAGTGGCGAAAGCGGAGCTCGCTGCCTGGCGGCATCCGCGCCACGGCGAACAGTTCCTGCTCGGCGGCGAGCAGGCCAGCTTCCTCGCTCTGATTCAGGCAATTGCCGGCGAACTTGATCGCAAGGCGCCGACCAAGCCAACCCCAGCCGGATTCATCCGAGGTTATGCGCGCGTCCTCGATTTAATGAGCCGGCTCACCGGCCGGCAACCGTCGTTGACCCCGCAGGCGGTCTCGTTCACCTGTCATCATCTCAAGGTCGATTCGAGCAAGGCGATCCGCGAGCTGGGCTATCAGACGACGCCTCTTGATGTGCTCGTCCGCGATACCTGTAACTGGTTGCACGATCAGGGCATGTTGAAAGCATGATGAGCAACGACATCGATCTGCCGCAATCACCACCACCATTGCCGCCACCGGCGTCGGAGGCGCTAAAGCCGGACGCCGAATTCAGCGAATCGGTCGCGGACACGCCCGAGCGCACCTGCCCGAATTGCGGGGCTCCGGCGCATGGACCGTACTGCTATGCCTGCGGCCAGTCCGAGAAAGGCATGATCCGGCACTTGTCCGAGGTCATGTCGGAATTCGCCGACATCGTCTTCAACGTCGATTCGCGGGTCTTTCGCTCGTTGTGGGATCTCTATGTACGGCCAGGCTATCTGACCACCGAGTATCTGGCGGGTCGCCGCGCGCGCTATGTCACTCCGTTCAGGCTGTTCTTCTTTCTGTCGATACTTGCCTTCTTCGCAATGCAGTTGGCCCTGCCCGATATCGATCCGAAGGAGTTCGGTGTCTTCACCAGCATCAGCGATGCAACGTCACCCGACGAGGTCAGAGTCGCCGTCGATGAACAGATCGAGGTGGCGAGAAATACTTCGAAGGCGTTGAAGAGTCAGCCCGGGGAGCAGGAAAATTTCCGGGCAAAGGAGCGAGAGATCCGCGAACGCGGCACCGATCGGCTGGAGGCGCTGAAGGCTGAGATCGATGCTGCCCTCGAGGCCACGAAAGCGACAGCGAAAGACCCGGTGTCCGGAGGAGTCAAGCCATCGACTCTCATTGACAGGGGCAAGGGGAGTCCACAGGCTTCGCCGGACGACAAGGTGGTCCCAGTTGCGGGTTCCGCTGAGCGGGGGCCTGATGTCGATGATTCGGATCTGAAGATCATTCTATTCGATCGGTCCTGGAGCAAAGAACGTCCGGTGAGCGTCGAATGGCTCTCCGATGGCATAAACGCAAAGCTCACCGACACGCTGGTTCACATGCAGGAAAATGCCGAAAGCATCAAGAGGGACCCGGCTCGGTTACTCGCTGGATTCATTTCGGTTTTGCCGCAAACTCTGTTCCTGGTAATGCCGCTGTTCGCCGTCCTGCTCATGTTCTTCTACCTGTTCAAGCGACGTCTTTACATGGAGCATTTGCTGGTGGCCTTGCACAGCCATGCTTTCATCTTCCTGTCGATCCTGGTCATTCTCGGCTTTTACCTGTTCGGCGAGATGGCCGGTACGCGGATCTGGTTGACGCGGCCATTGGGTTGGCTGAAAGCATTGGCCTGGATCTGGCTGTTCGCCTATTTGCTGCTCATGCAAAAGCGTGTCTACCGCCAGGGATGGTTTATGACGACCCTGAAATTCTGCATGATCGGTATCAGCTACACGATTGTCTTGTCGATCGCATTCGTCTTCGCCCTCTTGATCAGTCTTGCCCTGACCTGAGCTCCGCCGAGTGTGCAAACACGCTCCGTGGGGCAGCAGCAGTGGGTAAGAAGCCGGTGCAGTGCTGGATCGGGTGTTTTTCTCCCCTGTCAAGACCGTTTTGCACAGAGCAATGGTCCTGACATGTTCCGCCCAAAGCTCCCCCGAAGTTGCTTTTGTTGCACTTGTGTTTCAATTCAAGTCATTGAAATACATGAGAAAATAGTTGGTGGTCAATATTTCACCAAGACGACGGCAGGCGCATTGGGCCGTGCCGGAGCAGGGCTTGCCAAGCGTTCATCCACAGACTTATCCACAAGCGCTGTGGATAAGGGATTTTCCCTTTACAAGCCAGATACTTGTGGCGCTAATCTCGGTTCGTGATTAGAAAGTGACGGCAAGTGAATGGATCGGCTTTGCGGCCTCGCGGTTACACTGAGCCAATGCCGCAAATAGTTCGAGTGGCGGTCCCGGTACCGCTGCCCAGGTTGTTCGATTATCGCCTTGAGGACGGCATTGCCATGCCGGCCGTCGGCTGTCGTGTGCGCGTGCCGTTTTCAGGGCGGGACAGGATTGGCGTCGTGCTTGCCTGCGAGTCGAGCGGCGAAATTGGCGACGATCAGCTCAAGCTGGTATCCGAAATCCTCGATGTCGAGCCATTGCTGACGAGCGAGCTGGTCACGACGCTCGAGTGGGCGGCTCGCTATTACCAGCATGCGATTGGTGAAGTCTTCGACAGCGCGCTGCCGAGTTGGCTGCGCCGCGGCCGCGAGCTGCCGCTGGCAGGAATCACCGGCGTCGCTCTCAGCCAGAAGGGGCAAGGTGAAGCGATTGCAGCGCCCCCTCGATCTGGCACGCGGGTAAGCGCCCTGGTCGAGCGGCTTCAGGATGGACCCGTCGCGGCGGCAGAGCTGGATCAGCAATTGCCCGGATGGCGCAGCAGCGCGCGCAGCCTGAGCGCGCGTGGCTGGCTCGAGGATCTGCGTCTGACCGAGATTGCCTGTCGAGATCGACCGATTTCCGCACCCGCACTGAATGACGAACAGCAGGCTGCCGTCGATGCCGTCATTGGAAGACTCGCGGAATTCGCGCCGTTCTTGCTGGATGGCGTCACCGGCAGCGGCAAGACCGAGGTCTATCTGGCAGTAATTGGCGAGGTTATACGGCAAGGGCGTCAGGCACTGGTTCTGGTGCCCGAGATCTCCCTGACACCACAGACCACTCGGCGCTTCCGTGAACGTCTCGGTTTCGACATCGCCATCCTGCATTCGGGCCTCTCCGACCGCGAGCGCGCCATGGCATGGTTGTCGGCGGCTCGCGGTGAGGCGCGAGTCATCCTCGGCACGCGCTCGGCGATCTTTGTGCCTTTGCCGAAGCCTGGTCTCATTGTGGTTGACGAAGAGCACGATGCTTCCTACAAGCAGCAGGATGGCTTTCGCTACCACGCGCGGGATCTCGCCGTGATGCGTGCCAGGTCTCTCGGCGTGCCCTTGCTGCTCGGCTCGGCGACACCCTCGTTGGAAAGTCTGGTCAACGTCGAGTCAGGCCGCTACCAATCGCTGCGCCTGTCGCGCCGCGCCGGCGTCGCCCGACCACCTTCGTTGCAGGTCATGGACCTGCGCAAGAAGCGTCTTGACCAAGGCCTGGCGATTTCATCGCTCAAGGCTATCGAGGATTGCGTGGGGCGCGGCGAGCAGGTACTGGTGTTTCGCAATCGCCGGGGTTATGCGCCGGTACTGTTCTGTCAGGCCTGCGGCTGGAGCGCGCAATGTCAGCGCTGCGACCGCCCGCTGACTCTGCATCGCGGCGCGGCGCGCCTGCGCTGCCATCATTGTGCGGCCGAGGCGCGTGTTCCAGCGATCTGTCCGGAATGCGCAAGCCCGGCATTGGCACCGCAAGGTCAGGGAACCGAACGGCTGGAAGAAATCCTGCAGCAACGGTTTCCACAGATACCGATTGTGCGCGTCGACCGCGACAGCACGCGCAGCCGCTCAGGGCGCGAGGAAATCCTCGAGAAACTTGATGTGGAAGGTCCGCGCATCCTGGTCGGCACGCAGATGCTCGCCAAAGGCCATGATCTGGCCAACCTGACCCTGGTCGTCGTAACCGGTGTCGACCAAGGTCTCTACAGTGTCGATTTCCGTGCTGGAGAACGGTTAGGCCAGTTGATCGTGCAGGTGGCCGGGCGCGCCGGACGTGCCGAGCGACCCGGGTCGGTGATCCTGCAGACGCATCATCCTGATCATCCGCTGCTGCTCGCCTTGGTCAGCGGAGGCTATGCGGGGCTGGCGGCAGGATTGATCGATGAACGACGCAAGGCCGGTCTGCCTCCATTCGCGCATTTTTCGCTATTGCGCGCTGAAGCGAAGTCGCAAGCCGATGTCTTGGCATTCCTTGAGCTAGCGGTCGAGGCCGCGCGAGCGGCAGCCAGGAAAATCGACGCCCATGGCCCGTTGCCGGCACCGATGCCGCGTCGCGCCGGTTTCCAGCGCAGCCAGGTCCTGCTCGAGTCAGCCGAACGCAGTACGATGCAGGCGTTCCTGCCCGACTGGCTTGGTCAATTGCGAACCTCGAAGCTGGCGCGACGAGTACGCTGGTCGATCGATGTCGATCCGGTTGAGATGGGGTGAAGGCTGGCAATCGGGAATCGTGGCCCTTCGACAAACTCGGAGCCAGGCCCCGACCCCGATCCAGGGGCGAACGGCTGAGCCAATTCAGCAATCGCAAAAAAAACGGGAATCGCTTTCGCGACTCCCGTTTCTCTATTCCAGATTCCCGGCCTTCAAGCGACAAACAACGCGCGCATCTTCTTCATTGCATTGGCTTCGACTTGACGAATGCGCTCGGCGGAGACGCCATACTCGTCTGCCAGTTCCTGCAAGGTGGCCTTGTTGTCGTCGACCAGCCAGCGACGCTGGATGATGTCGCGCGAGCGTTCGTCGAGCTTGCTCAGTCCGCTGTGCAGTGTATCCAGCGATGACTCTTCCTCGGAATCGCTTTCCACCTTCATGTATGGGTCGGCGTTCTGATGGTCCTCGAGAAACATGCCGGGAGAAGGACGCGCATTTTCATCGTCATCGGTCGGCGCATCGAAGGCGACATCGCGCCCGCTCAGACGAGACTCCATTTCGAGCACCGTGGCGGCGGGAACGCCCAGTTCGCGGGCGACCGTATTGACCTCTTCATGATTCATCCAGCCGAGACGCTTCTTCGACTTTCGCAGATTGAAGAACAACTTGCGCTGGGCCTTGGTCGTGGCGACCTTGACGATGCGCCAGTTGCGCAGGATGAACTCGTGCATCTCGGCGCGGATCCAGTGAACCGCGAACGAAACCAGACGCACGCCGTGCTCGGGATCGAAGCGTTTCACCGCCTTCATCAGGCCGATATTGCCTTCCTGAATCAGGTCGGCGATCTGCAGACCATAGCCTGAGTAGCCGCGTGCGACATGAACCACGAAACGCAGGTGCGACATGACCATCTTGCGGGCAGATTCGACGTTTTCGTTGTCGAGATAATCATGCGCCAGAGCCTGCTCATCTTCCGGACTCAGCATCGGTACGCGATGAACAGCGGAGATGTAGGCATCCAGGCTGCCCAACGGGCTCGGAACCGGGAAATTCGCGGAAATTACAGCGTTGGTCATCAACATGTCCTCATTGCTTGCGCCAATTTTAGCACTCCCATAGTCAGAGTGCTAAAAGCGGCTGGAGTTCCCGATGTTTCGCCGGGAAACCGGAAATAACTGAACCGATGGGTATAGTAGCGTAGAACCCATTAACGGGGTGTAAGCAAGAGGCCATTTCCGCGTCATATCGAAGGCGAGTTCGCCATTCAACTAAGATCACGCTGACGCGTCATCGCACGGGTCGGCAAGGCTCCAGTCGATCGGACTACGACCGCTTTCTTCAAGATAGCGATTGGCTTTGGAAAAGTGACCGCAGCCGAGAAAGCCGCGGTGGGCCGACAAGGGTGAGGGATGCGGGGCCTTCAGAATCAGATGCCGTTTGGCGTCGATCAGGCGTGCCTTGGCTTGCGCGTGGCTGCCCCAGAGCAGGAAAACGAGGTTTTCCCGCTCACGGTTGAGTGCCTCGATGCAGGCATCGGTCAGCGCCTCCCAGCCCTTGTCCTTGTGCGAGCCGGCAATTCCCCGTTCGACGCTCAGCGAATTGTTCAGCAGAAGCACGCCTTGCTCGGCCCAGGAGGTCAGACAGCCATGCGCCGGGCGCGGCAGATCCAGATCTCGCGAGATCTCCTTGAAGATGTTGAGCAGCGATGGCGGTACGGCGACGCCGGCAGCAACCGAGAAACACAAGCCGTGCGCCTGCCCGGGGCCGTGGTACGGGTCCTGACCCAGAATGACGACCTTGACCCGATCAAACGGTGTTGTATCCAGCGCCGCGAAGATCTGCGACCCGGGCGGATAGATAACCTTGCCAGCGGCCTTTTCGGCACGCAGGAACGCCGAGAGCTCCTGCATCCGAGGGGTCTCGAAAACATCGGCGATGCGACTTTTCCATGAGTCCTCGAGCTTCAGCCGATCCGTACTCATGTCGCCGCTGTGCCGGCCCTGGCGCGCATGTGCCGGCCTACACGCAGCTGGAACAGCAGTTTGGTTACGAGCAGACGTTCTTCAATCGGTTTTTCGACCAGATCGTTTGCCCCGGCACGCAGCAACCTGGCCTGATTTTCGGGATTGTCGTCCCCGGTCATCACGATAACCGGCAGGTGGCCCTTGCCGTAGCCGAGTTGGTGGCGGATGCGTTCGAGCAGATCGCCACCGGTCAATTCACCCTTCAGGTTGACGTCGGTGAGGACGATGTCAGCGCCGATTCGGTCCATCGATTGCGCCGTTTCCAGCATTGCCAGCGCATCTTCGACGCTGATGACGTGGAGCACGGTCAGGCCATGCTTCTCGAGCATGCGGCGGGTCGCCAAGGCGACCACGCGGCTGTCCTCCACGTAGAGAACTTCGCCGGGCGTCGATTCAGTCGGTTGCACATAGCCGCGAATGAATTCCGCCAGGGCCTGGAAACCCAGTGACTTGTCAAAGTAGTCAGTGACGTCTTCGCTCAACGTGCGCGTCACAAGCCGCTCCTGGACATCACCGGAAACGACGACGATCGGCATGTAGGCTTGAGGCGAACTTTCGCGGATCTGACGGGCAAGTTCGAGGCCGTCCATGTCTGGCAGGCGCAGCGCCGTGGTGACGAAATCGACTACGCCCTCGGAAAGCTGTGCCAACGCTTCGCCACCGGATTCGCAAGCCAGAATGATCACGCCGGGCAGGTGGGTCTTGAGCATCTGTTCAATGAGCCGACGCACTACACGCGATCCATCGACGACCAGAACCCGCGGTTCGTCTGAGGAAAGGTGGCGAGTCAAGGCTGGTTTCGTACTCAACGTTTCGGTCGTCCGGCAAGAAGGTGGCGGGTCGAGACAATCCAGGCACCGAGCCAGCCCAGCATGGCACTGGCGGTAATGACCATCATCGCATCACGCCAGCCAAAACCATGCAGATGGAATCGATTCTGATAGCTGGCCAGCAGATCGAGCAAGGGAGCGCGCACGACCAGTTCAACGATACCAACCGCGAGCACAGCGAGTACACCGCCAAGAACGCCATACCAGAGACCGGCATACAGGAACGGCCGACGCACGAAGCCATCGCTGGCACCCATCAATTGCACGACCGCAATTTCTTCGGCGCGTGACTGGATGTCTGTGCGCACCGTATTGCCGACGACCAGCAAGGTGGCCAATCCAAGCAACACGATCAGGGCGAGCATGGCGCGCTCGCCGAACCTCAGGATTGCGGAGAGTCGTTTGCGCCATTCGGCATCGTACTGAACCATGTCAACGCGGCTGTCCGCTCGAAGTTTGCCGAGCAACGCGGGTTCGAGAGTGACGTCATCGAGTCTGGGGGTGACAACGAGCACACTGGGCAGTGGATTGTCGTCAAGAACCTCAAGGGCATCGGAGAAGCCGGAAAGCTGGCGAAACTCAGCCAGTCCCTGCGCGGGCGTGCGCAGGTTCACAGCGATCACATCACTGCGCTCGCCGAGTTCTGTGGAAAACATCCGCGCGGCTTCTGGATCCTGCGATGTTTTCAGGAAGACCGTGAATTCGCGCGCCTCGCGCAGGCCCCCCGACAACGACCGGGCGTTGTCGAGCAGGACAAACAAGAGCAACGGCATCGCCAGGGCAATACCCATGACGAGAACGGTCAAGCCGGTCGACCACGGTCGGTTCCACAGGCGGCGCAGGCTGGCATGGAAACTTTGTCGATGCTGGCGCGTCCAGGCGTTCCAGCGCACGCCCGGCGCGCGTAGATCGCGTGGCAGGCTCTGGTTGGCAGCCGCTGTTTCGCGGAGTCGATTCGGTGGCTTGCGAGGCTTTGCCATCAATTTGCCTGAGGCCGGAAGTCGTCAATCAGTCGGCCATGATCAAGCACAAGCACGCGCTTGCTCAGATGTCGGATCAGATGAAGGTCATGGCTGGCAATCAGCACGGTTGTTCCAACTCGCTGAAACTCGGTGAACAGGTTCATGATTTCAACCGATAGCTGTGGATCGAGGTTGCCAGTTGGTTCGTCGGCGATAATGAGCGGTGGTTTGCCGACCAGAGCGCGGGCAATGCCGACGCGCTGCTGTTCGCCTGTCGACAAGGTGGCCGGTGCGGATTTTTCCTTGTCGAGCAGGCCGACCTTGTCCAGCGAGGCGCGCACGCGCCTGGCTGTTTCTTCATGCCCGGCACCGGCAATCGACAGCGGCAAGGCAACATTGTCGAAGACGCTGCGGTCCATCAGCAGGCGATGGTTCTGAAAGACCATGCCGATACCGCGTCGCACCTGGGGAACGGCACGTTGGCGGACGCGCGCCAGTGACGCGCCATTGACCACGATCTCGCCGCGGGTCGGTCGCTCGATCAATCCGAGCAACTTGAGCAAGGTGGTCTTGCCCGCCCCGGAATGACCGGTTACGAAAACCATCTCGCCCGCGGTCACCTCGAAACTGAGTCCCATGAGGGCCTCATGACCCCCGGCATAGCGCTTGCTGACATTGTCGAAGAGGATCATTTAGGTGCGGGAAATCGAGAATGGGGAATAGGGAATCGCAAAAGCGAATGGTAGAAGCGAAGCGCAAGCAGCGCGGATTGTAGGTGTGTCAGCAATCGGCTGTTGCCTTGCTTATCCGATTCCCTATTCTCCATTCTCGATTCCCGGCTACTTGACCATCTGATTCAAGTCGAAAATCGGCAGCAGGATGGCGAGAACGATGAACAGAACCATCGCGCCAACGAGCAGGATAACCGCAGGACCGAGCGTTGCCGAGAGCACGCCGAGCCAGCGATCGAGATCGCGTTGCTGCTGGGCCGCAGCTTCCTCAAGCATGCGTGGTAATTCGCCGGAACGCTCGCCGCTGGCGATAAGTCGAAGTGCGATCGGTGGAAACTGCTTGCTTTCGGCGAGGGCGCGGGCAAAACCGCTGCCTTCGCGAACCTTGAATGCGGCATGCCGAAGCGATTCGCGCATCGGCAGATTTGGAACGACCTGGGCGGCAATCGCCAGTGCATCAAGCAGCGGAACGGCGGAACTCGCGAGCAAGGCCAGAGTGCGCGCGGCACGCGCGGTATTCGCGGCACGCGTCAGGCGTCCGATCAACGGCAGGCGCAGCAGGAGTCGATGCCAGCGGTAGCGAATCGCATCGCGGCGCAAGGCCAGGCGAATACCAATAACGCCGACGACAATAACTATCAGCAGCAGCCAGGCCCAGTGGCGCAGGAAATCCGATAGCCCCATCAGCACGCGCGTCGCCAATGGCAACGTTTGCTGCATGTTCTCGAATACGCCAATTATTTGCGGCACCACCCAGGTCAGCAGCCCGGCAACAACGGCAATCGCCACCACGGTTAGCAGCAAAGGATAGGTCAGCGCGGCAAACAGGGTCTGGCGCAGTGCATCGCGCGCCTCGGCGTAATCGGCGAGCTTGTCGAGCACACGTGCGAGGTGGCCGGATTGCTCGCCAGCGGCAACCGTGGCTCGAAAGATCTCCGGAAAGCTGTCAGGAAAGTCGGCCATTGCCTGGGCCAGACTGGCACCCTCCATGACCCGTGACCGCAGGGCCACGGTGAGGCTGCGCTGGCGTTCGTTGTCGTCCTGCTCCGAGAGCGCGGCGAGGGCCTCGTCGATCGGCAAGTCGGCACCGACCAGAGTCGACAACTGGCGGGTCAGCATCGCCAACTGGGTGGTCGACAGGCCGCGCCGAGAAAACGGCGACGCACCCCTCTGACCTTCGCCTACCTCATCCACCGACAGCGGATTCAGACCGCGCTCGCGCAGGATGCCGCGAACGGCGCGCGCGGTATCGCCCTGCAACACACCGCGCTGGGTCTTGCCGTCTTGGTCGAGAGCCTGATACGCAAATGCCGGCACGTTGATCCCGTTGGTTCATGCAGCTCCGACATCGACGCAAACACGCGATGTCGTGGTGTCAGTGGTAGAGGATATAGGCCAGAGTTCCGAGCCACCCTATCGTCGCGCTCAGCAGGAACGGATCACGCAACGCCAATCGACTCGGATCACCGCCTTCGCCACGACGGAAAACCAGAAAAATGTAGCGCATCACGCCGAGAACCACCCAAGGTGTCGAAAGAACCAGCGTGCGATGCCCGTGGCGGGCCATAACCTCGGGCGAAATGGCATAGAAGATATAGGCTACGAGGACGGAACCGGCAAGTCCGGCGAGTACGCGCTCGATGCCGATAACATCGTATCGATTCGCAGCGCGAGCGCCAGGATCAACGGCATGGACGAGATCACCATGCCGCTTGCCGAGCGCCAGCATCAGGGCCAGCACGAACCCCATCACGAGTATCCACGGCGTCAATGGCACCATGGCGGCGAGTCCGCCGGCGATGATGCGCAAGGCGAAACCGCTGGCGACGATCGCCACATCGAGCCATGCGATCCGTTTGAGGCCCATTGAATAGGCGAGCTGCATGATCAGGTAAATCGCAATGACCCCCGCGACCTTTAGATTGAGCAACGCCGAAACGACCAGGGCGAGAATGCACAGGGCAAATGAGAAAGCCATCGCCGATGCGGGCGAAATGTCGCCACGCGCGACCGGACGTTCGCACTTGTCCGGATGCAGGCGATCGCGCGCCACATCGCGCGCGTCATTGAAAGCATAGACGGACGACGCCGCGAGGCAAAACACGAGGGTGGCAATCAGCGCGCCTTGGAGCGCCACTGGATCGAGCAAGGCGTGGGCAAAAAACAGCGGCAAGAGGACAAAACCGTTCTTGATCCATTGTCCGGGCCGGGCCAGTTCAACATAGGTGCCGATGCTGGCCATGGTCAGGGCTTTTTGGTGTTGGTCTCGTCATTGACCGATGGGTCGAAGCCCCTGCGCGAAAGGGTGTCTGCAGCAATCGGCTTCGATTTCGTACGCGACCAGTTGGCCCAGCCAAAACCCGACTCGCGTCGGGCCGCGGCGATTTCAATTTTGAGAGCCCCGAAGGCATCTCTTCCGCTGACCGGATCGTTCGCGTACAGGCTCGCGAACTTGGCGGTCTTGCCGTCGCCAAAACGGGGAATCGGAACGCTGAATGTTGAGCTGGACACATGGCGATTTGTCGTTGCCAGCAATGCGCCATCGTCATCGAGCCAGTTGATGTCGACCTTGCCGGCGAATCCCGATTGCGGCAGAGCAATGAGCAAGGTCGGGTTCCAGCGATCGGAGCTGACCTGGATTCGTGCTTGATCACGCGGTCGCTCGAGCACGACGGCCGGATCGCCCAGGAGGTTGTACATTTCGACCAGGGTGCGATCGTCGATGCCCTTCTTCGCGCGAACGATGGCTTCACCGATGGTCGCGCCTGGCTCAAGCAACTCCCTGACCAAGCCTTCGCTGAACTTGGTCGAAGGTGCATTGCGCCAGGAGGCCGCGAACACAGCGATCGCCCCCTTGTCAGCCTCGCGCAAGAAGCGCTCACCGATCGAGTCCTCGGTAGGATTGTCGAACGGGGCCGAATAGCAGGTCATCGACAGGATCATCGGCAAATGCTCGCCGTTGCTGAGCTCGCTCACATCATCGAGGGTGAACAAATCGTGGTTCTTGCGCAAATCCGGCGGACCGGTGCGCCAAATGTAACGTCCGCCATGGCCAATGAAGTGGACCAGCAATTGACCTTCGTTCAAGCCGTCCTTGATTGCGCTCTGGTGGGCGAGATTGTCGGCCTCTTCCGGGCTCGCGTAGATCTTGTCGGCGAGGAAACCCTGTTTGCTTATGCTGCCAGCGATCTGGTCGGAAGCATCCTTGAAATACGACGATTCGTCGGTGATGAACATGACATCGCGACGCCAACTCCCGGGGCGAGGTCGACTCATGTAGTTGATCGTCTTGTTGACGATCGCGGTGACCTCTTCCGGTTCCACCACCGGGAAGCGGCCGACGGCGACAACCGGGTGATAGTCGTCGCCATCTACGGCGCCGAACCAGTTGTCGCTGGCCGATTGACCTTCCGCGGACGGATATTGCCAGGTCGGGATCAGATTGCGACTGCCCATGCTCTTGGCGCCGCTGTCATACGACGTCGCGGGAATTCCGGAGAAATGGCCAGGGACGAGTTCTTGCGGACTGTTTGCGAACTTGGCATAGGCGAGGTCGTTGTAGGTATCGTGACGTATGTCGAAACTGGCATCGCCGACCAGTAGCAGAAAGCGCGGGTGTGGTTGCGGCCATTTCGAAGTTGCGTGGGCGACCAGATCGCGCACGGCCTGGGGGTGGGTGATGCCGTGATTGAACTCATCGTAGACATCTTCGATGTCGATCAAGGCCACCTTCATGCCTCGCTTCTCATGGAATTCGGCAAGCGGGCGCACCGCGTCGATCAGGCTGGCGTGACTGACGATAAGGTAATCGTAGCCGTGTGCGGGCGCTCGCCAATCAAAGTTGTCCGCTGCGCGAATCGACACCGGTTTGGCAGCAGTCAGCGCGGGGTAAAGGGTCACGCCCGCTTGCGCAGAAGCGTAATGCACGCGATCCCCATTGCTTCGGGTTGGCGGACGGCGCACACCGTCATCGCCGAAAAGGGCGGGTGCTTCGCCACCATCCTGCCAACTCATCTCGAACGATGTCTTGCCACTGTCTGCGACCTGCAGTGGCAGCGAGTCGGGTTCGAGGCGGTGTTCGATCGGGTATTCGAGTTCAATCCAGTTGAACATGACCACATCAACGGCGGTAAGCGTCGGGTCCCAGCGAAGTGGTCGCTTGGGAACTGAAAGGACCATCTGGTTGCCCTTTTGCTTCAGCTTGCTGGTCGGGATCGACAAGCTCTGCTCGAACTCATCGCGACCGCTCCAGGAAATCCGCGAGATCAGCTGATCATTGAGGCGGACTTCGACGAGGTGGTCCTCGGGACGGTCATCGCGCTCGTGATAAGGCACGATGATGCTGGAAATGCCGCGGAAGTTGATGCGCACCGCAATCTCTGCACGACGACTGTCCAGCTCCGGCAAATCGAACTCCGTGGAAAACGGTGCTGGGTCAGCTTGGGTCAATTTGACCCACTGCCAGACATCCGGCTCTTCCCCGGGTTTCTGCTGGTTCTGGTCAAGCCGAATCATCATGTTTTCCTGCTCTAGATGCAGGATGCGAACCAGCCTGGTTTGGCCGCTCTCGATTTCGGCTTGCTCATCTCGAATGCGCGCATGCGCGCCAACCGACGCTGACAATACGTAGGTATTGGTAATGCTGTAGTTGTCGAACCAGCTCATCGGACCATGAAGCTGTTGGCCGATCCATTCAATGTGGTCGCCTGGATCGAAGCGCCCGTCGCCGCCATCGACAATCCGGACCGGAACCTCAATGCCCCGATTGCTCAGCCTCAGGTCCGCGCTGGGACAGTTGGCCAAGCCGGGTTGGCTGGCAACGATCTCCGTCTGCGCAAGCGCATGGACCCCCGAGTGCTCCACTTTGATGTCGAGGTTGCCCTGGCACGCGACCGCTGCTGCCGGAGCCAGCAGGATTGCAATCAGGGAGGAATTGAAGAGCAGGAAGCGAAGTCTCAAAGCCAACATGAGTCGAGGGTTGCCGGAAATTAATCGGCTAGTGTACTTGGATGCCGGTCGCAAGCGCAGCCGATGCGGCTCCACCCGGCCGATATCCCTCCCGTTCACGGCAACTTGTCGCCGCCCAAGCAAAGCCTGTTCCGGCTCGAGTTCAAGTCGAAAGCGCATGGCTGCATAGCCTGCGCCTGTCTCAGAAGGAAGACAGCAACCGTCTATGAATCTACTTGATCGCGCCGGGCACCAGCGATTGCCAGCGGTTGCGTGGCTTGATCGGCAAGGCGACATTGCTGCTCGAAGATCCGGCTGTGGCCTCATTGGCTTTGCCAGCACTGGCGTCGATATCGTCGGTCAACAGGGCCCGACCGGCGGGCGCCGTTGAATCTCGCCATTTCGGGCGGAACCGGGCCTTGCTCTCGGCGTTGCTGCTGCCAATTTCGGTGTCGCAGGGTTCGTCAGCGGCCCTGTGGATGCTGACTTGGGAGGGCTCCGCATCGCTCGAATAGCCGCGGACGTCCATCGAGACTTCACCGGCATGGGCGGCGACTGAAAACAGCAAGACGGCAAGGCTGGTCAGGCAGGCTTTTCGTTGACTCATGCGGTGTCTCCGTAATGCTGCGCAATTCTGATCTTGCAGTGAAAGAATCATTCGTCGATCTGTTCGCCCAGTTCAGCGACGTGGTGTCCGGCCATACCGGAGCCGCTGACGCCCGACTAGTCCAGAAGTCATAGCAGCTATCGTGCCAGAACACGAGTTGGCTGCAGATTCAATGACTTGGACAACTCTGCGGAATGTCGTGAGTGTCCGATGGACGAGACCGGACAGTCGCGGACAGTGTTGTGTCCGCTTTGATCGACTGGATCGAGCTATTCGCCACAAACGGGCGCCCCAATGCGCTGCAATGCAGCGCGACCGCAACCGCCTTGGCTCGCTAGACTCCGCGTCACCTTGCCATAGCACACAGTCTGATGAGATCGAGAATCTACGGCGACACCGACGCTCGCGTAATCAGGCACGCGCTTATGGCCGGCATCGGGCGAGTCCTTTCCAAGCGCGATTTGCTCAACAGGATCAACGTGTTCCCGGTGCCGGATGGCGATACCGGCAGCAACCTCGGTTTCACTCTGATCAGTGTTCGTGAGGCATTACGATCCTTGCGTGGGGGCCATGTCGGCGGCTTGTTCGAGCGTCTGGCCAGCGAAGCGATTGATGGCGCGCGCGGCAATTCGGGAGCGATCCTTGCCCAGTTTTTCCAGGGTTTCGGCGAGCACCTGTCCGGTCATTCAAGGCTTGCCGTTTGCACGCTTGCGGACGCAGCAAGCCTCGGTGCGAGCCAGGCGCGAATGGCGATCGCTGAACCTCGAGAAGGCACGATGCTGTCGGTGATCAGCGCGTTCGCCGCCGCGCTGAGGCTTGCTTGCGACCAGGGAACCGAAGACCTCCGCCCAGCATTTTCGCGCGCCCTGGCGGCCAGTCGCGTGGCCCTTGCGAATACTCCCAATCAGCTTGCCGCGTTGCGCAAGGCCGGTGTGGTTGACGCAGGCGGGCAAGGATTCCTGCACCTACTCGAAGGAATCGATGACTACATTGAGCATGGACATTCCGCGAGGCAGGAAGAAGCTGAAGTGTTTGCCGCTGTCGACGGCGTCATGGTCGGCAGCAGGGTAGAGGCAGATTCAATGCATCGCTGGTGTACCGAATGCGTGCTATCGGCCAGCGCGATCGATCGCAATGAAGTTCGCGAGGCACTTGATCATCTCGATGGATCGAGTCTGGTAATGGCCGGCACCCGCGAAAAGCTGCGCGTACATATGCATGTCGATGAGCCGGCGTTGTTGTTCGGTGCGTTATCACGGTTCGGCGAGGTGCGCGCGCGCAAGGCCGATGATATGCAGGCGCAGCAGCGTGCCGCGCAAACGCTCGGCAAGACGGTTGTTGTCGTTGATTCGGCCGCCGATATCCCTGCCGATGCGCTGGAAAACCTGCCGCTGCATGTCGTGCCTGTGCGGATCACCGTTGGTGCCGAAGATTTCCTCGACAAGGTTTCGCTGTCCGCGGACGCTTTTTACGCGCTTTTGCGGGAGAGCCAGCAACCGGTTCGTACTTCGCAGCCGCCCGCGGGTGATTTCCGACGCCTTTTCGAATTCCTCCTCAGCCATCACGATGAGGTTGTCTATGTCGGCATTTCGCGTGCGCTCTCCGGCACGCTGCAGGCTGGCGAAGCGGCCAGCAGTGCACTCGACGGACGTGTCCACGTCATCGATTCGCGCAACGTCTCCGGTGGTCAGGGGCTGCTTGCCGTGCACGCCGCCGAGCTGGCATTGGCTGGTGCAGACGCCGCCACTATAGAAACAGAGCTCAATCAGCTGCGCGAACAGACAGTAACTTTCGCCTATGTCCGCGACCTTGGCTCAGCCGTCCGGGGCGGACGCATCCCGGCCTGGGCGCTACCAATCACGCGCTGGCTGGGTCTTGTGCCGATGGTACGGATCGGTGGGGGTGATGGGCGCATGCACATTTTTGGCGTTGGTCGTAACCGTCGCAACTTCGCCAGACATTTCGTCACCAAGGTCCTGCGATCGTTGGATCCGGGAGTGATCTGGCGCGCTCAGGTCATGCATTGCGACAACCGCGAAGAGGGCGCGCAGGTGCGCGACGCCTTGATCAATCAGCGAGCGGATATCGAATGTGCGGAACTGCTGGAGGCCGGCAGCGCAATCGGAGCCCATGCCGGGTCCGGTGCGATCGTCGTTGCGATGATGCCGAAGGTCCTGCGGGGTGCCATGATGCGCTGAGCGCGAATACGCGGGTTTCGAGTCGGGGAAGAGATGGGGGTGTTGCTCGCCAAAGTCGTGATCGGCTGGCTGCTCGGTTCATTGTCGGGCAGTCTTCTGCTGGGTCGTCTGCGAGGACTCGACATTCGCCAGTCCGGCAGCGGCAATGCCGGTGGTACCAATGCCCTGCGCGTTGGCGGTTGGCGATTCGCCGTGTTCGTGGTGTTGATCGACGTAGGCAAGGGCGCTCTGGCTGCCGTGCTCGGGCTATGGTCTCCAAGCGGCATCGAGGCGACGTCGATCGACCCGGTAGTTCAGGCTCTCGCATGTTCGTTCGCCGCCGTCGTCGGCCATTGCTGGCCGGTGTTTTTCGGATTCCGCGGCGGCAAGGGCGCAGGCACAGCCGTGGGCGCGATTATGGTTCTGGCGCCGTTGCTGGCGACCGTGATGATCGTCGTCTGGCTGCTGGTGGTTGCGACCACGCGCTATGTCGGATTGGCGACCGTACTGGCCGCACTGGGTTTTCCGCTGTGCGTGCTCGCCGCGCATTGGCTTGGACATCCACAATCGGTGTCCCTGCAGATTTTCTCTATCGCGATCGCCACACTCATCGTATTTACCCATCGCAGCAACCTCAGGCGCCTCTGGCAACACGAGGAACCGCGTATCAAGTTGAGTCGCAGTTCATGACCATTGCTGCGCGCGAGCTGCTGATCGCGCTGGGCGAAGTGCCGGCGATTTCAGGCAATGCCCTGGCAGAACGATTCGGCGTGACCCGAGCGGCGATCTGGAAGCAGATCGAATCCTTGCGCGCACTCGGCGCGCCTATCATCGCGCGCGCCGGCGAAGGCTATCGTCTTGGCGCAGCGCTGGATCTGCTCGACGGTGCCGTGATTCGCGCCTATTTCAGTGAATGCCGGACGCGGGACGATTGTCCGATCGAACTCGACTGGCAGATCGATTCGACGAATTGCGCATTGCTGCGTCGCGCGCAGGCAGGTGAGTCGCAGACCGTTGCCTGTTTTGCCGAGCTGCAAAGCGGCGGGCGCGGCCGTCGCGGGCGCGCCTGGCACACGCCGCTTGGCGGTGGCCTGGCATTCTCGATACTGCGCCGCTTCGACGCGAGCATGTCGGCGATGGCTGGTTTGAGTCTGGCTGTCGGCGTGGGCGTAGTGCGCGCACTAAAGGAATTCCACTTTAGCGGGCTGGGTCTGAAATGGCCCAACGATATTCAGATCGGCGAAAGGAAACTCGCCGGCATCCTGATCGAACTTGGCGGCGATGCGCTCGGGCCTTGCCACGCTGTGATTGGCATCGGACTCAACATCCGCATCGATCCTCAAACGGGAGGCCGGATCGATCAGCCGTGGATCGACTTGTCGTCGTTGACCGATGAGCCAATTCCCTCACGCAACCAACTTGCCGGGCGGATGCTTTGCCGCGTACTCGATGTACTCGATGAATTTTCCGTGCATGGATTTTCCTCGTTTTCCGAGGAGTTTGCCCGCTACGATGTTCTGAAGGGACGCCCGATCAGCATTTACGATGGGCGTATTCGGCGCGAGGCCGTAGCGGCCGGGGTGGATCCGCTCGGCAATTTGCGCGCACGCTCGGGAGATGGAGAGTTTCTGGTGGACAGTGGTGAAGTCAGTGTGCGCGCGACCGCGGGAGCGTGGCCATGAAATTGCTCATCGATTTCGGCAATACGCGCCTGAAATGGGCAATCTGGAAGGACGGCAAGCACAACATGGGTGGTGTTTTTGCGCACGCCGACACGTCGCTTGAATCCGCGTTGAGCAGCAATTGGGCGGCGCTGAGTCAACCCGAAGCCATCCTCATTGCCAGCGTGGTTGGCTCCGAGCGCGAGCAGGAATTGAGTGAGTTGATCAATGTGCATTTTGACTGCGTTCCCGAATTCGTGCGCAGTCCGGCCGCAGCAATCGGTATTCGCAACGCCTATGCGGAACCGGCGCGGCTCGGAGTCGACCGATTCCTCGGCTTGGCCGCCTTGCACGCGTCACAGCCGCGTGCGCAAATCCTGATCAGTTGCGGGACCGCTCTGACTCTTGATGCGATCGACGCCGAGGGTCGTCACCTCGGTGGCTTGATTGCACCGTCGCCGGCGTTGATGCGCCACGCCCTCGGCCGGGGTACGGCACGGGTTGGAGAAGAAGATGGCGAGTTGGTCGAAATTGCTACCTGCACAGCCGATGCGGTCTGGTCCGGCAGCGTGTTTTCAGCGCTTGCCCTGGTCGAACGATTCCGAGCCGCAGTCGTGAGCCGGATCGGAGTGCCGGTCGCTCTGGTCGGGGATGGTGGCGGTCTCGAGGAATGGCGACATTTGATGCCGGATGTCGAACGCGGACGCGATCTCGTGCTTCGCGGCCTGGCCCTGTGGTCGGAGAGCGGTAGGCAATAGCTCGACCGGGTCGGCTCCGAAGTGCGGTTCAAGCTAGAATCACACCCCCGCGATCCGCTTTCCGCAATCCACATTGAGTCCGGATGTTTCCCCGAGTGCTGTTCCTGCTATTGCTGGCCCTGAATATTGGCGGTGCCTGCTGGATTGCATTTGCACCTCGCGAGGTTGCGGATGCGCGCCCGGCCAGCGATCCTGGCGTGGCCGAGCTGGTTCTGTTGTCCGAACGCGACGGATCGAAATCAGGCATGCCCAGGTCGGCGCAGCCCAATGATCGAGGCGCGCTGGCAAGCAGTTCCGATATCTGTCATTCAATCGGTCCGTTCCAGACCCAATCGGATATGCGCGCAACGCTCAACTCGCTGACGCCATTGGTACGGCGCATCCAGTATCGAGACGAGCGCGCGACCCAGTCACGCGGCTACTGGGTCTTCCTTGCCGCGTTGAAGTCTCGCGAAGATGCCCTCGGCGTGGCCCGGCAACTCTCGTCGCAAAGCGTGCGTGACTACTACGTCGTCACCGCCGGCGAACAGCTCAACACGATTTCGCTGGGTCTGTTCCGCGAGAAGGCCAACGCCGAACGGCGGCTGGCCGATATCGCCGCAATGGGCTTTGATCCTCAATTGATCGAGCGCACCGAGGAGCTGCCGGTATACTGGATCGACTACGCCAGAGACCCCGAGAGCACATTCGACTGGCGCTCGCACGTGGCCAGCGCAAACGGACTCGAAGAACGCACGACGGATTGTTTCTGACGTCGAATCTGCGGTGCAAGTGCGACTCCGGGCCACCGATCCCACGCCTCTGAATTGATCCGCACATTGGTATTTCCCGATCAGTCCTCTAGAATGCGCGCCCCAACGCCGGCATAGCTCAGTTGGTAGAGCAACCGCCTTGTAAGCGGTAGGTCCCCAGTTCGAATCCGGGTGCCGGCACCATTTGTCAGATGTTGTGAGCCATCATTGCTCCGCTGATGAATTTGCCGTGATTTTCACGAATCGCGGTAGCTCCCATGACAAGAATTGAAGGTCGTTTTTGTTCGCCGCGCTGGAGCAGCGGCTGTTTCCTTTGCGCCTGTGGTGTGGTGACGGCGTTCCTGGGGGTACCCATCCTTTCCCGGCGTGCACGGCAATTGCCCTGGGAGACGAGCCTGAATCCAAATCTGGAACCGCGAAACCTGCGTTGCAGGCAGTTCGGCGGAAATGATTTCCCGGATGACCGGGGGATTCGTGCTCGTGCGCTGTATTGCCAGGCCCGTCCGAACGCAATTGACGGAAACGCATATCCCGCTTGAGCGATCCGGTTTGCCGATATTGCCTTGTGCTATTTTCACGCAGACCCTATCGAAGGTTGGCCGGCAAGCTTTTGGCAAGCGCTCGACAGGTCCCGGCGATGCTTGTCGGTGCACTTCAAGTGGATGGTTGCTGTAGCCAAGGGGCGTGACCGGATGTTCGGGAAAACGACTTGTTCAGAAATCTCTCCGCCCATCCAGAGTCGTGCGGCCAAATGGCCGCGGGAATGGTCGATCAATGGTGCATGTCCATCGATTGTCACCGCGTGTCGGAAGACCATGACTGGTTGCGCGATGACCCGCCGTGTTCTGCATGAGCGAAAGAAGTACGCGCCTTGAGCACTCCCAACCCATCCGCCAAGCGCAATGCGCTGACCCTGCTTTTCTATATCGCTACCGTGCTCGTCCTGGTTGGCCTGGCTTATCTCGGGCTGCAGATTCTTTCGGGCGAGCGCGGCTATATGGTCGGTGAGAGCCATTGGTCCAAGAGTCAAAAGGCAGCGGTTTTGAGTCTCTATCGCTATCTGGGATCGGGAGACGAAAAGCATTTCGTCGAGTTCAATCGTGCAATGATCATTCCGGAAGCCGATGAGGTGGCTCGCCGCGAACTGGAGAAGTCTGCCCCTGATCTGGAATTGGTCCGGCGCAAGTTGATCGAGGGCAACAACCATCCAGAAGACATCGACTCCATGATCATGCTGTTCCGGCGAATGCGCCAGGTGGATTTCATGGAAAGGATGGCCAATACCTGGCTTGAGGCAAACGGTCCGCTGACCGAACTTCGCCAATTGGGCGAGGCGATTCACGCGCAGATGCCGGATTTGGCGAGATCGACGAATTTGCGGCTGCCAATACTTCAAAGGCTTGATGCACTTGACCTTCGCTTGACGGCACATGAGCACGACTTCTCGTCGGCGCTGAATGACGGTTACCGGCAGACCCGCTTCCTTCTGGTGAACGGTTTCCTGATCGCGGCCATCTTCATGGTCATTCTGGGCACGGCGATCTCGCGGCTGATCTGGCGGCAGATCGAGTTGATTTCCGCCGAATTGAAGCGCAGCGAGGAACATCTGAGGCTTGCCGTCAGCGGCAGCAACGATGGGACCTGGGATTGGGACATGGTGAGTGGGGAAACCTACTATTCGCCACGATTCAGACAGCTCCTGGGCATGCCGGAAGATGCCACCGGCTATGATCGCAAAACCTTCCTCGAACACATGCACCCAGACGATATTGCGGTCATGACCGAGGCGTTTCGCAAGCACGTCCGCGAGGGCGTTGGCTACGATACCGATTTTCGACTGCGCGGTTTTGACGGAAAATTCCACTGGCTTCACTCCAGAGGCAAGGCGATCCGTGATGCCAACAACAAGCCTGTGCGGATGGTTGGATCGGTCACCGATATCACTGAACGCAAGCGTCTCGAAGCGCAATTGGAAAACCTCGCCAGCCAGGATTCCCTAACCGGCACAATGAATCGTCGCAGCTTCAAGGAGACCATCAATCAGTCGTTGGCCACGCATGACGATGCCAAGGGCAAGCTCGTGCTGATCTATCTCGACCTCGACCAATTCAAGATTGTCAATGACACGTGCGGACATGCTGCGGGTGACCAATTGCTTTGTGATGTCAGCGTATTGCTCGGGCAGCGCATCGGAGAGAACGACGTATTAGCCCGCCTCGGTGGGGACGAATTCGGCGTCCTCGTCAAAGGGGGTTCGCTGGCGTCAGCCTGGGAGATGGCGGATTCGATGCTCAATGCCATCCACAGCTTCCAGTTCGTCCATGAAAAGCGGACGTTCTGGCTCGGCGTAAGCATTGGCCTTGTGATTCTGGATCCGGAGTTCGATACGGTCGACGCGGTCCTCGCGCACGCCGATCGCGCCTGTTATCTGGCCAAGGAGGAAGGACGCAACCGGATCCGGCTCTATGCCCCCAGCGATCGCGATGTACTGCAACGGCGCGAAGAAATGGACTGGGTTTCGCGATTGCGCAACGCAATGGCGGAGGATCGATTGCGACTCTACTCGCAACCGATCGTCTGGCTGGGCCAGGCGGGAACCGGCGCGGACCACCGTGAGTTGCTACTTCGTTTGATCGACGAAAGTGGCGACCTCATACCCCCCATGGCCTTCATTCCTGCAGCCGAGCGCTATGGGCTCATGCCGGAGCTGGATCGATGGGTCATTGAAACGGCATTCTCGCGCTACGCCGGACTCGCAGCCGCTGGACAGATCCAGGAGTCAGGCATCTGGGCGATCAACCTTTCTGGTCTGTCCCTGGGAGACGAGGATTTTCCGAGCTTTCTTCAGCGCTGTTTTCTTGAATCCGGCGTGCCATTCGAGGCGATCTGCTTTGAAGTCACCGAAACCGCAGCGATCAGCGATCTGCGCCGCGCAGGCAAATTCATCAAGCTCATGAAATCGATGGGATGTCGTTTCGCTCTGGATGATTTTGGCGCGGGTGCCTCCTCTTTTTCGTATCTCAAGGAGCTACCGGTAGACTTCATCAAGATCGATGCCAGTCTGGTGCGTGATTTGCTCACTGATCCGATTGATGAGGTCATGGTCGATGCCATCCACCGTATCGCTCGGGTCATGAAGATTGCAACCATCGCCGAAGGCGTCGAAGACGACACGATGCGTCAGCGGCTGGCCGAGATCGGCGTCGATTATGCGCAAGGCTACGGAATAGGAATGCCCGCGCCCCTTGAGGCCATGTAGTTGTCACGCTCGCGTCGACGGCGACTGAATGCAGAACAGGCATTCCTTCTCGCGCGATGATCAGGAGCGTCGATTCGACTGGATTGTCGTGGTTTCGTTGGGACCGGGCAGAGACGGTGCTGCGCTGACGTCCGATTCGTCCGGTTCATTTGGCTCCAAGCATTCATCATCTTGGCAGGTTTCGTCATCGTCCTCCGGGCAGATATCGTCCGTTTCGCAGGCGTCGTAGCCGGGGGTTTCGCGGATGAGGTCGGGATGCGCGGCGATGAACTCTTCGCCGGATACTTCGGCGGCGGCAATGCGCGAAGGCGTACTTGGATGGCTGGACAGATAGGAAATGCCGCTGTCGTTTGCCTCGCCGAGGTCGTGATGTTCGTCGAGCCTGCGTATGGCTGCGGCAAACCAGGCGGGCGAGGTTTCATGCGCAGCGAGTGCGGTGAACGCGAAGCGGTCCGCCTCTTCTTCAAAGCCGCGTGAATAGTGGCTCTGTAGCAGAAAGGTCGGAATGCCGATGACGATGGCGCTGGCCGAGCTGACATCGCCGGTGAACAGCGCGGCAATGACCAGCACGAACGAGCTGCGCAAGGTCTGTCGCATTGCATGCCGATGGTGCTGGTGACCGATCTCGTGGGCGACCACCGCATCGAATTCGCGGTCATCATTGAACAGCGTGACCAGTTGGTCAGTGACGATGATCGTGCCGCCGGGAATGGCCAGCGCGTTCGGACCGACCCCGGGAGCATCTCGGAAGATCAGTCGATAGGGTTGTTCGTCAGGCTGTCCTGAGGAGAGTCTCGCGAATCGCGCTGACAGTTCTGACTGACGTGAAGCCTCGATCGCGCTCGGCGCAAATCCAAAAAAACGATCAAGCTGACCGAGCACCTCATCGCCGAGTCGGCTTTCGATGCTCGGCGGAATCTGCGACGCAATGCGGTCAGCCAGCCACGGCACTCCCCACGCAAATGTGACCACGCCCATGGCCAGGCAAACCACGATCGATGCCGCCACCGCATGCGCATGGCGTTCGAGACGATCGACCATTCGTTGCATGCGATCCTCGGCCGGGAACCAGGTGTCGAGCAATTCATGGTCTGCGGCGAGGATGCGTGCACCGTCCGCAAATTCAATAGTGCGCGTGATCCGCGCGAGTCGCGGTGAGAGCCGCAATGACGCAATTGCTTCGCTGCGGTCGATCCCCTCTCCAACGAGTCGAATCGTCGACGCATCGATGCGGCGAACCTCAACATCATGCAGGCGACTGGTCTGGCCGTCGAAGTAGCTCGCTCGGAACGCGTTCACAGTCCGATGTCGATGTCGAACAGACCATCCACCTCCGCAGCCGTGGCGTCGATGCCGATCGAGCGCTCGGCGACCATATGGTTGAGATCATCGGTCGCCAACAGGCTAAGGCAATCGGCGCGGTACTGGGCCAGTCGCACCATTGCCCAGGGGATCAGCAGGCCGCCAGTGAGGAGGATGCCAAGTGTGTTGCTGGCGTAGATCCAGAGTAGCTTCTGGCCTTTCAAGGTCGAGCGGAAGCGACGGCCATCGATGTCAATGTGTCGGTAAATCAGATTGGCGAGCGCGGCGGCGAGAAAGGCAAGGACGACGAAATATCCCAGATACATGAAAATCATCATGCCGATGAACATCCAGCCACCGGGAGTGCCGCCACTTGCAGCGGTGCCGCTTGCCATGATCACACCCACCATCAGCATGCTGAAGACGAACATCCAGGCCGAAACGATCCCCCAGGCAATCAGATAGGGCGGATAGAACTGGCCGGCGCGAAGCAGGAACTTGAACCAGCTACCACCATAACGATGATTCTCGACGATGAAAGCTTTCTGTTTTCCCTTGATCCAGGGGTATAGCAGGCCCAGGGTCAGAATCAGGGGAATGCCAAGAACAAGGAAGCGAATATAGGCCTCGCCATAGTCCGGTATGAAGCGAAAATTGAGACCGCGCCACGAGGAGTATCTTGCACGAAACGCGGCGCCGCGCACGATCAACCATGGCGTCAGCGCGGCGATGAACAAGGCGAGACCAAGCTGCAGGCCGATGCTGTATTGACCGGCCAGCACGTACGCGGTGAAAAGAATAACCGCAACGATCCGGCCCTTGAGGATCGGCAGCGGCTTCGCCGTGTATTCGAATGGAACTCCGGCGAGTCGGGTACTGCCGTAGAAATAGCGCTGAGTGCGTACCTTGGCCCAGGCTGAGAAGATCCCGATACTCAGGATCGTCAGGGCGAGGTTGACGATCCAGATACGAAAATATTCACCGGCACGGCCATCAAAAACAAAACGATGCTCGAACACCGGCAACGGGTTCGATCGCCGTGACCAGGACGGGACGGTTGGTTCCGATGCGGGCGGCAGCGCGTCCGGCACAACGACAACTTGATCTTCCATCGAGATTCCCGTGCGGTCCAAGTGCCCGCGCACACAAAGTGTACTCGATCCGGCGGCAACGCGTCGTCGATCAGTGCTTGCCGAGTATCAGGTCCGATGCGCGCTCGGCAATCATGATTGTCGGCGCATTCGTATTGCCGCTGGGCAGGTTGGGCATTACGGAGGCATCGACGACGCGAAGCCCGATGATTCCACGTACCTTGAGCTGGCTGTCGACGACGGCTTCGTCGTCGCTGCCCATGCGGCAGGTGCCGACCGGATGGTAGACGGTTTCTGCCTTGCGTCGAATGAAGGCTTCGACGGCAGAATCATCGTTGATGTCGATCGCGGGATAGAGTTCTTCATCGCGATACCGATCGAAAGGGCCTTGCGAAAGAATCGTATGCGAGACGCGTGCTGCTTCGACCATCAACTTCATGTCGTGGCCTTCGACATCGCTCAAGTAGTTCGCGTGGATCGTCACGGGTTGTCGCGCGTCATTCGACTTCAGCCGCAGCGAGCCGCGTGACTTCGGATGCAGCATGCACGCGTGCAGCGTGTAACCGTAGCCGTCCAGCTTGGTGCGACCGTGGTCGTCGAGCAGGGCCGGGACAAAATGAAATTGCAGGTCGCAACGCGAGTCCTCAGCATGAGCCGAGCGCAGGAAACCGCCCGCCTCGGCAATATTCGAGGTGCCAATGCCGCTGCGCTTGAACAGAAATTCGAGCGCGACCGCGATGTCATTGACCTTGTCGTAGGTAATCGGCTCGGTGCAGCGGGTCAGTGAGCAGATGTCGAGATGGTCCTGCAGGTTGCTGCCCACAGCGGCGAGATCCTGGCGCACGCTGATGCCATGCTCGCGCAGGTGATCGGCCGGACCCACGCCGGACAACATCAGCAGTTGTGGCGAATTGAGTGCGCCGCCGGCGAGGATGACTTCACCTGCTTCGGCGCGCTTGAGGCGACCGTGATGGCGGTAGTCGACACCCATCGCACGCATGCCGGAGAAAAGCAGGTGCTGCACCTCCGCCCTGGTTCGGATCGTGAGATTCGATCGCGCGCGCGCCATGCGCAGGAACGAGGCTGCCGTCGAACAACGCACTCCGTTCTTCTGGGTCACCTGGTAGAAACCGAAACCTTCCTGCTGTGCACCGTTGAAGTCATCGTTGAGCGGATAGCCAGCCGCTGCGGATGCATCGAGGAATACCTGCGAGAGCGGGTTTTTGTGTTTCAGGTCGGAAACGCTCAGTGGGCCATCGCCACCGTGCAGGGCGTCAGCTCCGCGCGTATTGTTTTCCGAGCGCTTGAAGTAGCCGAGCACATTGTCCCAGGCCCAACGTGGATCATTCGTCTTGCGCGCCCAATCGTCGTAGTCACTTTCGACGCCGCGGATATAGCACATCGCGTTAATCGAGCTGGAGCCGCCGAGCACCTTGCCGCGCGGCCACCAGAGTCGGCGACCATCGAGGTTGGGTTCCGGCTCGGTGGTGTAATCCCAGTTATGGCGAGGACTTTGGGCAAGCTTGCCGATGCCGGCCGGCATGTGGATGAAGGGATGCCAATCGCGGCCGCCAGCTTCAAGCAGCAGAACGCGGTTTGCCGGGTTCGCGCTGAGCCGGTTGGCAAGCACGCAGCCGGCGGAACCGGCACCGACAATCACATAGTCATAGGTCATCGCTTGCAGCACTCGCGGGAATCAGCCCTTGACCCTAAACGGCAGAACTAGAGCACATGCTCCATACGCAATTGCGCTCGCAGCATGGACTCGTTGGGCCCATTCAGTCGATCACCGAAACCTCGTCGCCGACGCGAATCGCGCCAGTGCCGCGCGGAATAAGATTCTGGCCGAACATGACTCCGTTGTCGAAACGCCGATAGGAAACCAGAGTGCGCAAGGGTTCGCCCGCGGCATCGGGAATTCCACTTTCGGGATCCACCGTGGTCAGAACGCAGCGAGCGCAAGGCTTGACCAGTTCGAAGCGAACGCCGCCGATCCGGATCGAGCGCCAGCCATCTTCGGCATGAGCCACGGTGTTGGCGACGACGAGGCTCGGGCGAAAGCGCAACATTTGCACGGGGGTTGCGAGTCGCCCGTTGAGTCCATCGAGCGCGGCTTGAGAAATCAACAAGATGGGATAACCATCGGCGAAGCTGACTTGGTCGCCAACGTGCGCATAGTCTGAGTCGACCGCGCGCACGCAATCATCCGCCATGAATACGAAGCGTGCCGGAACTCCGAGGTAGGTACTGATCCAGGCATCTGCATCGGCATGGGCGCTTCGGGCCATGACCTCGTCCTTCCAGATCTTCACCGGGGTCAGGGCTGAATCAAGAATCGGATCGAGCTGCCTCGGCGCCATGCCCGGCGCCTCCAGAGACAGCCCCTCGTCGTTCGGGGTTGCGCGAACCATTACAAGTCGCGGATGCTTGCGCGCGGTGATGAATTTGCCATCAGCGTCAACAATCATCCAGCGACGGTCGCCGCGCAGTCCGCGTAATTCAACAAATGCACGATCCGGTGTCAGCGGCGCACAGGACTTGATCGGAAACAGATTGATGTGACTGAGTGACGGATTCATCGACGCATTATGCCGGGTTGAGTCGAGCTGATCGCATGCTAGTCTTTCCGGCCTTTCCGATCTTCTTGAAGAATCGAAGCCGTGCCGAAACGCCCCGCCATCCAGTCACACGAATGGTTTGCCGTGAGTGTGGCGAGCGCATATTTCTTTTGTGTGTTGGCAGCCTACTACGTGATCCGTCCGGTTCGCGACCAGCTTTCGGCGGCGGTCGGTTCGACCGCCTTGCCCATCTTCTACGGGGTCACCTTCGTCGTAACGCTGGCCCTGGCGCCGGTGTTCGGGGCGCTGGTTGCGCGCTTCCCGCGGCGCAAATTCGTACCGGCGGTTTATCTTTTTTTCCTGTTCGGCATGCTCGCCTTCATTCCGTTGTTCGAGATGCAGGCCACCATTGGCGCGCGTCTGCTCGGTTCGATCTTTTTCGTCTGGGTCAGCGTATTCAATCTGTTTGTCGTCGCCGTGTTCTGGAGTTTCATGGCTGACCTGCTTGATCCCGAGCAAGCCCACCGCTTGTTTCCGATCATCGCCCTCGGCGGTACGCTCGGCGCGATCGCCGGGCCGGCATTGACGCGCTCGCTCAATACCGTGATCGGTGTCTCCGGTTTGCTCGTGATGTCGTCCCTGCTGCTCGGCTTCGCCATCGTTTGCATTCTTGCCTTGTCGGCCTGGTCGCGACGGCATCCGATTGCGGGCGATGAGCAACGCGACACACGCGTGATCGGGGGCAGTTTCATCGCCGGCGCCATCGAGACGCTGAAATCGCCATTGATGCGACGGCTTGCCTTGCTCATGCTGCTTGGCGATGCGGTCGGCACAGTGATCTACGCACTGCTCGCCGATTACAGCGGAGCGACCTACGCGACACGCGAAGCACGCATCAATTTCGCCGCCAACATCGATTTCTACGCCAACCTGCTGCAGGTTGTCTTGCAACTGACCATCACACGCAGCCTGCTCATTCGCTACGGCCCGGCTCCGCCACTTGCGCTCGATGGAATCATCAAGGCGATCATGATGGCCGGCCTTGCCATTTTCGGTGGCGCATGGATTGCTGCCGTCGCCGTGGTTACGCGGGCCAGTGCCTACGGCGTATTCAAGCCGGCGGCCGATTCGGTGTACACGCGCGTCGACGCCGAGACGCGCTACAAGGCCAAGAATTTCATCGACACCTCGGTCTGGCGCTTCGGCGATCTCATGGTCACCAGCAGCTTCAACCTGATGCGCTCGTTTGGTACAACCGTTCCGGGTTTTGCCGTGCTGGCGATGCTCGCTGCCGGGTGCTCGGGCTGGGTCGGATGGCGGGCAGGAAAGATGCTGCCGGAAGTCGGCGGATCAAGATCCGGGACGCCTGAATCCGGTACCCCGCCCGAAAGCGCCTCCTGACAAGCCGTTGTCCTGCAGGCAGCAATAACCCTGAATTCAGACATCATTTGCATCATCGCGCGCGAGCACTGAACACGTGCACTCCATTCGCCTATCGCGGTGAAACCCACATCGTGATGTTGGCGTCGAAGACGATCTCGTCGGCGGCGTTGCGCACCTCGACGATGGCGTGCAGATCTTGCGCGTTGGCAGACTCGGTGATGGATTCGACACGTGCGCTGGCATGCAGCACGCCGAGCGCCTTCTTCAGATAGCGCACACTCATGCCTTTCGGAATCCAGCGCATCGAAGCCGGAATCGTCACATCCGTGGCCAGGCCGCCGGCCAGCTCGGCTGCATTGCACATCGCAATCGCATGTACCGTGCCGATATGGTTCTGGATCGATCGGCGTTGACGCAGGCGGACCACGCAGCGACCCGGTTCGAGGATTTCGATGCGTGGCGAGATCGATCCGAAATACGGTGCCTTCCAGCAGACGATGCGCGAAAAAAGCCAGCGGCCCGTTGCCGAGCCGCCGACCTTGCGAAACATTGCCAATGTGCTGGCGGCCATGGCTAGGCCACGCTGCGCAGGGCGTTGTGCGGCTTCTTGGCGACTGCTGCACGCAATTCCTCGGGTGCGAAATCGTCGACCGAGATGAATTCGAACGTGGCGGCGCGCACGCGTGCCAGCAAGGCGTGCTCGGCCGGACTGATGATGCCTTTCAGCTCGGCATCGGCGAGTTGCGCATCGTAGTCGAGGCCTTCGGCTTCACCGGACTTGACCGCCTTGAGAAATTTGCGCTCAACCGGCTCGGCCGCGATTACCTGGGGCAACAAGGCGTTCATTCGACCGATCGGATTGTTCGCAGTCGGGGTCAGGTAGGCACCGGAAATCAGGCGCGAACGCGCCTCATTCGGCGAGGTCAGGATTGCCGCAACGCGATGACCGAGACGATCCGACGGCGGCACTTCGCGACGACCGAACGGGAACACCAGGGCGCGCAACAACCACGCGACCGGACGCACCGGGAAGTTGCGGAGCACGCCATCGAGCGCCATCTGCATGCGCCAGACGCATTCGTGGAAGGCCCAGGCCAGCAAGGGCTGATCGGTGACCGGGCGGCCTTCGTCCTCGTAGCGCTTGAGCATGCTCGAAGCGATGTAGAGATACGACAAGACATCGCCCAGGCGCGCGGAAATTTTTTCCTTGAACTTGAGCTTTCCGCCGAGCACGAGCATCGATGTGTCGGCGACCAGCGCGAGCGCTGCCGAATAGCGGTTGAGCTTGCGATAGAAGCGACGCGTATAGGCGTCTCCAGGGGCAGAGCCGATCTTGGCATGGGTCAGGCCAAGCACGAAGCTGCGCACGCCATTCGAGATGCCGAAACCGATGTGCTTGAACAGCACGTTGTCAAACTTGCGCAGGCTTTCGCCGTAGTCAGGCAGGGCGGCGGCCTGCATTTCCTCAAGCACGTACGGATGACAGCGGATTGCGCCCTGGCCGAATATCATCAGGCTGCGGGTCATGATGTTCGCGCCCTCGACGGTGATCATGATCGGCACGCCTTGCCACGAGCGACCCAGATAGTTGCTCGGGCCGAGGATCACACCCTTGCCGCCATGGACGTCCATCGCATCCTGGCAGATCTGGCGACCCCATTCGGTGGCGTGGTATTTGGCGATTGCTGAAGGTACGGCCGGTTTCTCGCCGCGATCGACTGCAGCGGCCGTGGCGCGAGAAAGAGCGGTGGTGGCGTAGGTCAGGCCGCCGATGCGAGCTAGCGCCTCCTCGACTCCCTCGAAGCGGCCGATGGCCAGACCAAACTGTTTGCGGATGCGTGAATAGGCTCCCGTGGCGGCGACTCCGGCGCAGGCACCGCCGGTGGCGTTCGATGGCAGGGAAATTGCGCGGCCAACCGACAGGACTTCGACCAGCATGCGCCAGCCCTGGCCAGCCATTTCGGGTCCGCCAATCAGCTGCGACAGCGGTACGAAAACATCCTTGCCACGGACCGGGCCGTTCTGGAATGGCACATTCAACGGGAAGTGGCGACGGCCGATCTCAAGCCCTTCGGTTTCGCGAGGAATCAGGGCGAGGGTGATGCCGCGCTCTTCCTCGTCGCTGAGCAGATGATCGGGATCGAGCAGGCGGAAGGCGAGGCCGACCACGGTCGCCACTGGGGCGAGAGTGATATAGCGCTTGTCGAAGGTCAGGCGCACGCCAAGCACGTTGCCGCCTTCCCATTCTCCTTTGCAAACGATGCCGTAATCGGGCAATGACGTCGCATCGGAACCGGCATACGGGCCGGTCAAGGCGAAACAGGGCACGTCGCGGCCATCGGCGAGGCGCGGCAGGTAGTGATTCTTCTGATCCTCGGTGCCATAGTGCAAAAGAAGTTCCGCTGGCCCGAGCGAATTCGGTACGGCAACGGTCGAGGAAACAGTTGCGGACATGCTGGCGATTTTCTGCAGCACGGCGGAATGCGCCAATGCGGAAAATTGCAACCCGCCATACTGTTTTGGAATGATCATGCCGAAGAATTTGTTGTCTTTGAGGAACTTCCACATATCCTCGGGCAGGTCGGCAAGTTCATGACTGATCTGCCATTCATTGATCCGCGAGCACAGCTCCTCGACCGGACCATCCAGAAAGGCCTGCTCCTCGACGCTCAGCTCAGGCTTGACCTGGCTGAGCAGTTCCGACCAATCCGGCTTGCCGCTGAATAGCTGACCTTCGAATCCGACTGTGCCGGCTTCGAGCGCAATTTGTTCGGTGGATGACAGCGAGGGCGTGATCTTTCGATAGACCTTGAGCATCGGCGCACTCAAGCGCGAGCGACGAAAAGTCGGCAAATTGAGCGGCACGGCGATGATGGCAAACAACACCAGCGGCAGCGCAATGGCCAGCCAGTGCGACCCTGCGAGCAGTCCGGCAGCGACAATGGCGACGGCAGTGGCGATCGTCCAGACGCGCAGATTGATGCGCAAATAGGCCACTGTCAGCGAAACCAGCAAACCAGTAATCAGTGGGATCAGTTGCAACATGTCCGTGGCTCCTCTCTTCGATTCGATTGCTGTTGCGGCCCCGCATCTGGCGGAATGGACACAACGATTTCTGCATAACCCGGTTTCACCTTGGCCAAGCGTGGAGCCGGTGCTGGACCTGCCTACGATCCGGCGAATTGGATTCCTGGTCAATCGGCGGGCAAGGAGTCCAGGAACTCAAGTACGTATCGGTTGAACTGGGTGTTTTCATCACCGGCCACCATATGCGTAGCTTTCGCGACTATGGCATGGCGAGCGTGGGGTACCAGCTCTAAAAATTCGACGATCGTCGATTCTGAAACGACGTCACTCGCTGCGCCGCTGATCAACAGAGTCGGGACCTCAATGCGTCTGGCCGCGTCGAAAAGATCGGCTTGATGGCGCCCAGCGTCCGCGGCGATCGGCTCGAGCATGCGCGGATCCCAATGCCAGCGCAGGCGACCGTCCGCCGATTCATTCAAGAGCTTGCGCAAGCGATCGGGTGATTTCCTTGGCACCCGATGTGGCAGAAAAGCGGCAATCGCATCGGCGGCCTCGTCGAAATCGGCAAAGCCGCCCGGAAACGCGCGCATGAATTCGAGTATTCGCTCGACCCCGGCCGGCTCCCAGCGCGGTGTGATATCCACCAGGATCAACGCGCGACAACTCGTCGAATCGTTGCCCGCCATTGACATGCCGACCAGACCACCCATCGAGGCTCCGACGACCACCGGCGGCGATGAGGCTTGCGCGCTGACCAAGGCCAGGTCTGAAACCAGTTGCTCGACCAAATAGTCGCCGGATGCCAGCCAGTCACTCTCGCCGTGACCACGCGCGTCGAAGGTCGTGCTGGACCAACCGACGGCGGCGGTTGCCATGGCGCAGGAAGTCCACGCTTCTCGGGTTTGACCGAAACCATGGGCAAATACGACGGCAGCATGTCCATCGCCGAAGATCTGAGTCGCCAACGCCGTCCCGTCCGGCGTGACCAGACGGTGGCATTTGGATTCAATAGAGCTGGAGGGGCAAACCATACGCATAAGTATGGTCTCTGCGAAGGCGCAAATCAATCTCTTGTCGAGCCCCGATGGAAACTGGTGCGCTTCTCATCCCGGCCACGCTCCTGCAAACTCGACCGATGAATGAAGCCGAATCGAAGCAGGAACCGCGCGGTCGCTTGTCCGCGACGGACTGGGAACTGGCTGCGCTCGATGTTCTGGCAGCCAATGGCGTTGCCGCAGTGGCGGTCGAGTCGCTGGCGCGCACGTTAGGCGTGACCAAGGGGAGTTTCTACTGGCATTTCCCGACCCGCGAGGCGCTGCTAAAAGCCGCCATCGATCGCTGGGAACAGCGCGATGAGGATCAGGTAATCTCACGGGTCGAACGCATTGCCGAGCCGCGGGAGCGTCTGCGCGAACTGTTTCACCGGGTCAGCCGTGAGGTTCAATCACACCTGGTCTACGCAGCTTTGCTCCAGGCGTCGGACAACGCTCTGGTCCAACCTGTGATCGAGCGCATTTCCAAACGAAGACTGGCCCTGCTGACCGAAGCCTATGCCGAGGCAGGATTCGAGCCGCTGGCCGCGAAACATCGGGCACGGCTGGCCTACACCGCCTACAGCGGATTCCTCCAGCTCAACCAGCGCCACGGTATGCCGCGCATGGATCAGGAGGAATACGCAGCGTACGTTGACCACGTAATTGCGACCCTGGTGCCGGCCTGACTGCACGTTGCCAATGCCGCGCCTGACCTTGCCAAGGTCCTTCCCTGCCGCTAACGTCGTCTGTCTTGCATTCATGAACGCGGGCTTCGGCCTGCGAGAAAGGTAGCCATGGCCAGTTCGCTTGAATCCTTGAACCAGTGGGTTGAGGATGTTGCCCGTTTGACCGAGCCCGCAGAAATCCACTGGTGCAACGGTTCAAGCGGCGAAAATCGCCTGCTGACCGAAAAGATGCTTGCCACCGGCGATTTGCTGCCACTCAATCCCGATACCCATCCCGGATGCCATCTGCATCGATCCAGCCCGACCGATGTCGCGCGCGTTGAACATCTGACCTTCATCTGTACGAGCAACGCCGAAGACGCCGGACCGAACAACCACTGGATGGAGCCGGCCAAGGCGCACGAAAAAATCGATGCCCTGTTTGCCGGCTCGATGCGCGGCCGCACGATGTATGTCGTGCCATATTGCATGGGGCCGATCGATTCGCCGATATCGCGTTGTGGCGTCGAGATCACCGACTCGCCCTACGTAGTCGCCAACATGCGCATCATGACGCGCATGGGTGGGGATGCCTTGTGTCGCATCGAGCGCGAGGGACACTTCGTCAAGGGTCTGCACTCGACCGGCGAGCTTGATCCGGAAAAGCGATTCATCATGCACTTCCCGGAAGAGCTTTCGATCAAGTCGATCGGTTCCGGCTACGGCGGCAATGCCCTGCTTGGAAAGAAATGCCACGCATTGCGCATTGGTTCATGGCAGGCGCGCAGCGAAGGTTGGCTGGCCGAGCACATGCTGATTGTCGGCATCGAAAACCCGCAGGGCGAAACCCGCTTTATCGCGGCGGCATTCCCTTCGGCTTGCGGCAAGACCAACCTGGCCATGCTGATTCCTCCGGAAACTTATCGCGAGGCTGGCTGGAAAGTTTGGACGGTGGGCGACGACATCTGCTGGATGACCCCGGGCGAGGACGGCCAGCTCTGGGCGATCAATCCGGAAGCCGGTTATTTCGGGGTCGCACCCGGCACCGATACGAAGACCAATCCGAACGCGCTCAAGATGATTCAGCGCGACACGATTTACACGAACGTCGGCGTCACTGCCGACAACCAGCCATGGTGGGAGGGTTTGAGCGAAGGCACTCCGGCCAAGGACTGGCAGGGGCGCGACCATGATCCGGCCAACGGCCCGGCGGCCCATCCGAATGCGCGGTTCACTGTCTCCGCGAAACAGTGCCCGAGCTGGTCCGAGAAGGCCGAGGCCACGCAAGGGGTGCCGATCAGCGCGATCGTTTTCGGTGGCCGTCGTCCTTCCTTGGTTCCGCTCGTGTTCGAGGCCAAGGATTGGGCTCACGGCGTGCTGGTGGGTGCCGCGATGGGTTCGGAAACCACTGCTGCCGCAACTGGCGCAGTGGGCGTAATGCGCCGCGATTCAATGGCGATGAAGCCGTTCTGCGGATACAACTTCGCCGACTATTTCGCGCATTGGCTGTCGTTCGACAAGGCCGGTGCAAAACTGCCGAAGATTTTCCATGTCAACTGGTTCCGCAAAGGCGCGGATGGCAAGTTCCTGTGGCCCGGATTTGGCGAGAACATACGTGTCCTCGAATGGATTCTCGGTCGTTGCGAGGGAACCGCAAAGGCGCGGGAAACCCCGGTCGGATTCGTGCCCGAGGTTGCAGATCTGAACCTGGGCGGACTAGACCTTTCCGCCGCCGCGAGTCGGCAACTTCTCGATGTCGATCTTGAAGGCTGGCAAGGCGAAGTGGCGGCCATCGGCACATATCTTGAAGGATTCGGGGCTCGCATGCCGCAGCGCTTGAAAGACGAGCAGCGCAAGATCGCCGATGCGTTGAGCAGCGTGCCGGAGAAAACAGCCCGCGCCGCCAATGGCTGAGCGGCAAACGACAGCGATTCGCTGCAGCGACTTCAGACGCGAGGCCTTTCGGCCAGCAAGGTCAAGCACCACGACAGAAGTCGCTTCTTCAATGCGAGGCGCTCGTTCGTCGATAGCCCACTCTCCTCCTTAAACCCTGAGCTGCACAGCGGCATCCAAGCTGGCACCATGAGTACCGCCTGCCTAGCCATGCCCTTGCCGATGTCTGACGCACCACGGATCGAAACCGAGGATAGCGATCTGGTCCGCTTGGCTGTTGCGGGCGAAGTGGCGGCATTCGAACAACTCTATCGGCGCCACGCGGGACGCGTACATGGCGCCGTATGGCGCCTATCCGGCATGAATCCGTCTCGCGCTGAAGAGCTGACCCAGGAGGCTTTCGTGCGCGCCTGGCAAAAACTCGACACGTTCCGTTTCGAGAGTGCCTTCAGTACATGGTTGCATCGTCTCGCCGTCAATGTCGCGTTGATGGAACTGCGCAAGCGCGACCCCGAGGAATCGGTCGAAGACGATGTCCTTGAAGCCGCAGCCGAACCGGTCCGACCCTTCTGCGCTGGCGAGCGTGCCGATCTCGAACGCGCAATCGCCAATCTTCCGCCGCGCGCCCGCGCGGTCCTCGTACTGCACGATATCGAGGGCTGGAAACACGAGGAGATCGGCAACGAACTCGGAATGGCGGTCGGATCGTCGAAAGCACAATTGCATCGCGCGCGCGGACTGCTCAAGCGCGCACTTGGAGTACGCCATGACTGACTTTGAACTTCGTCGCGAACTGCGCGAGCTGCGCGGACCACGCGAGCCGCAGCGTGATCTGTGGCCGCAGATCGCCCGCCAGATTTCAGCGCGATCCGAGAACGCCGTTGCCCCTGCGCGCAGACGGATGCACTGGCCATTGGCGATTGCTGCAAGTCTGGTGATGGTGATCAGTGTCGGGCTATTCTCGCTGTTCGAGCCGGCTCGTGTTGACCCGTTTGCGAATCAGACTGACCCATTGCACGGTGATCTGGATGTAGGGCGGCAGATCCAGCGGGCAAGGGAACTGGCGGTATTGGATGATCCGCGTCTCGTCAGCGCCGAGGTGGTGCTTGATGCGGCCAGCAGTGAACTCGATCATGCGCTGGCGCAGCAACCGGATGCGATCTTTCTTGTCGGTCTGATCAACCGAACTCACGCCCAGCGACGCAAGCTTGCTCGCCTCGGCCTAGATGCCAGTTAAGGATTCCGCATGAAAATGATGACAGTTCCCATTGTTTCCCTCCTGCTGCTGACCGGAGCAGCGTCCGTACTGGCCGGAACACCGATCAACGAGATACGGGATGCCGACGCCACGGCACGGATCGACATCAGCAATGTGCGCGGCTCGGTGACCGTCAGCGGCTGGGATCAAAATCGTGTCGAAATCACCGGTACGTTGGGTACCGGCAGCAAGGGCCTGCGCGTCGAAGGCAGCGGTTCGCGCATCAGTATCGTGGTTGAAAAGCCCGGCTCCTCCGGCTGGTTCAACTGGGGGTCGAGCTCAAACATGGAGGATTCAATCCTCAGTATTCGTGTCCCGCGAGCCGCTGAACTGCATGTCGATTCGATTAGTGCGGAAATCTCGATCACCGGGACGGCGGGGGCCCTGCTTCAGGTCAACAGCATTAGTGGCAAGATTCGGCTCGACAGTGCTGCACGTGAACTCGAAGCTGGCAGCATCAGTGGCAGTATCGAACTCAGCGGCAACGGTGAGCGCGCGCAGGCCGAAACGGTTTCAGGCGATATCGACTCACGTGCGAACCGCGAGCGGCTCAAGTTCGAAACCGTCTCCGGCAGCATAACGGTTGGCTCCGAGACCTATCGCGAGTTCTCGGCGAGTTCGGTGTCGGGCGACATAACCCTTCGCGGCAAACCCGTTGGCGATGCTCGGGTTCAATCCGAAACCATGAGTGGCGATATCCGTATCGAGGCGGTTGGCGAGTTGTCGGCTCGAATCGAGGCGGAAACCTTTAGCGGCCGCATCCGTACTGATTTCGGCAAGGTCAAGGAGCCGGATCATGGGCCCGGACGTTCGATCGATACGACCGTCGGGGAAGGCAAGGCGCGACTGAGCATCGACACGTTCAGTGGAGATATCAGCATTCGTCGTGACTGAGCATTGAGTTCCAGCCGTTTGATTGCCTTGCCGGCCTGAAGCTTGCGCCCGGCTCGCGTACAATGCGCGCCCCGCCAGCAGCCCGATCCGATGGCTGCGGCCGATTCAGGTTCGTCGATGAACAGTCCAGCCAGTGAAATGCGCCGCCGGCGCACCTTTGCAATCATTTCCCACCCAGATGCGGGCAAGACCACGCTGACCGAGAAGTTGCTGCTGTTCGGCGGTGCGATCCAGATGGCGGGCTCGGTCAAGTCGCGCAAGACCGCGCGTCATGCGACTTCGGACTGGATGGCGCTCGAGAAGGAACGCGGCATCTCGGTGACCAGTTCGATCATGCAGTTCCCGTACGCCGAGCGTGTCATCAACCTGCTGGATACGCCCGGCCATGCCGACTTTTCCGAGGACACCTACCGTGTGCTGACGGCGGTCGATTCGGCCTTGATGGTTATCGACTGCGCGAAGGGCGTCGAGGAACGCACGATCAAGTTGATGGAGGTCTGCCGTTTGCGTGATACACCGATCATGACCTTCATCAACAAGCTCGATCGCGAAGGCCGTGCGCCCATCGAGCTGCTCGATGAGGTCGAGTCAGTGCTTGGCATCGCCTGCACGCCAATCACCTGGCCGATCGGCATGGGCAAGCGGCTCAAGGGTGTCTACCACCTGCTGCTCGATGAGGTGCACATATTCGAGCCAGGCAAGAATTTCACACGTCAGGATTCGACCATCTTCAAGGGCATCAACGACCCTGCGCTGCGAGCGCGCATCGGCGATGAGGCCTGGGGTGAGCTCAACGACGAGCTTGAACTTGTGCTCGGCGCATCGAATGCGTTCGACAAGGACGCCTATCTGGCCGGCAAGTTGACTCCGGTCTTCTTTGGATCGGCGGTCAACAACTTCGGCGTGCAACTGCTGCTCGACTTTTTCGTTGAGCACGCGCCTGCTCCGAAATCGCAGGAAACGACAACGCGAACGGTCAAGTCCGACGAATCGGCCATGACCGGCTTCGTGTTCAAGATCCAGGCCAACATGGATCCGATGCACCGCGATCGGGTCGCCTTCATGCGTATCTGTTCCGGCACGTTCAATGGCGGCATGAAGGCCCTGCATACGCGCAGTGGAAAGGAAATGAAGCTCGCAAACGCCCTGAGCTTCATGGCATCGGACCGCGAAATCGTCGACCTGGCCTATGCCGGTGACGTCATCGGCATCCACAACCACGGCACCATCTCGATTGGCGATACGTTTACCGAAGGCGAGGCCCTGAGCTTTACCGGAATCCCGAACTTCGCGCCCGAACTTTTTCGCCGCGCGCGCTTGAAGGATCCGCTGAAGATGAAGCAGCTGCAGAAGGGACTGGCCCAACTATCGGAAGAGGGTGCGACGCAGTTTTTCCGACCGCTGATGTCAAACGACCTGATCCTCGGTGCGGTCGGTGTGCTGCAGTTCGAGGTGGTCGCCTATCGCTTGAAGGACGAGTACAGCGTCGAATGCGCATTCGAGAATGTCGGTGTGGTCACCGCGCGCTGGGTGCGCTGCGACAACCCCAGGAAGCTCGAGGAATTTCGCGAGAAAGCCGCACAGAACCTTGCCATCGACGCGGCCGGCCAACTGGTTTACATCGCGCCGAGCAGGGTCAATCTGCAATTGACCGTTGAGCGCTGGCCGGATATCGAATTTGCCGCAACTCGCGAACATGCGAGCGCAGTCGCCGCCTGAGCAGCGGAAAAGAAAACGCCCGGACATGCCGGGCGTCTTTTGATTGTGCCGTATGGCTTGCGAGGATCAGCCGCCGTTGAAATCCGATTGAAACAAATCGTCGGTGGTGCTATTTGGCATCGCATCGTCGGTCATGCTGAAAATGCGATCCTGACTCGTGAAGATGCGGTCCGGCCTGGCTGCAGCGGAAATTGCCTGGTCGGCAGAGTGGTCGGCTTGTGGATGCCAGAACACGAAACCAAAAACCAGCATCAGGCAGGCGGCGAGACCGGCCCAGCGCAGCTGCGAAACATGGCGAAGCGCATCGCTGGCATGGCGCAGGCGCCGGCCGTTGCGCGAATGCGCCAATGACTGGCGTGCATTGACTGCCTGCGCAAGCATTGCGGAATCCGCGCCCAGATCGTGCAGCAGGCGGACCAGATCGGTTTGAGCGGGCGAACGCGAAAGCCGGGCCGACACTTCGTCGCGACGATCTCCAGACAGGTTTCCGCTTGATGCGGCAACCAATGTGTCGGCATCAAGCAAGTCGTCGCCAAGCGAGGAGTTGCCCATGCTTTGATAGAGTTTTGACAAGCTACGCTCAGTCATCGAATTCACCGTATCCCAAGTCGCGCAGGCGCGATTTCAAATCGCTCAGCCCGCGTGTCACCAATTTTCTCGCCGCTTCGGCCGAGGTTCCGACCACATCAGCTATTTCCTGCAGTGAGTAGCCTTGCAGGTGCAGGGTGATCGGCAGGCGCCGGCGTTCAGGAATCTCCGCCAGACAACGTTGGAGGCCGCTCATGCGTTCACCATCGCTCGCGGTCTGCTCGGGGCTGATGCTTTCATCCGGCAACTGGCCGAACTCTCCATCGTCCTCGGGCAAGGGCTCGGTCGCTCTGACTTCTGCCCGCCGCAACGCGTCTATCACCGTGGTTGCAACCACTCTCTGCACATAAGACGCATGAAAGGCCCCAGAGCGGTCACGCGAGATCGCTTTCCACAGGCGGATGCGCACCTCCTGTTCGATATCGGCCGGATCAATGCCATGCCGATCAAGACGATAGCCGCGCATGAGTACGCCCAAGCGTGAGCCAAAATCGCTCAGAACCTGCTCCAGGCGTGCATCGACGGCAGCGGAATCTCGGCTCATCAGGTTCGAATCGGCGGCGGGGCCGCTATGCTCCACGAGCGGAGGCCGTATCGCAACGTCCAACGCAACGAGGTGCGGCGTGCTTCGCGATCGTCAGGCCGTCGGCCGGATTGGCGAATGCGGGTACTCAATCCTGTTGCTGGAGGATCGGCGGCAACGGGCAGTGCAGGGCGGCACAGACCGTGCGCAGCAATTCGGCTTCATTTACGCTGACCACGCCATCCGCACTGACCGCGTGAGTCAGCCCCCGAATCACCAGTTCCTTGCCGGCCGGCATCAGCAGATCGAGCTTCGGCAGGGCGCGATCGAGCGCCGCCTGCCAATTTTCCGGCGGTTCGTAGGAAGGCTTCGCGTTTGGAAACGCCTCGTTGAGGCCAAGCACGTACGCACGCCTCGCGCTTTCGGGATCATCGTGTCCGTATTCGGCGACGACAGAAAACAGATCACGTAGTTCGGAGCTGACATCACCGAGCTTGAGCCGGCCCATGACTCTCGTAGACGCTGGGTTGAGCGAATCGATGACCTGGATCCCGATCAACTTGGCCAAGCAATACTCCTCCAGGCTGACGCGACCATCAGCCTTGATCAATTGCTTGAGGGCGATGACGAATACCTCGAGTTGTGGACGAGGATGTCGGCGCAAGGCAGGAAATGCCATCGCCGCAAGAGGCAACCGCTGCATCGGATGCAAAGTCCTCGTTTGAAAAGCAAGCTCGACCACCTCGGCGGCGCTGCCGACGTCGTGGTATCTCGTGATCACCTCGATCTGCCGTTGGCGAACGTTTACATCTTCATGCAGCAGCAGCGCATAGATGACCAGCATCGCCTGACCACGTCCATGGGCCGCCGCAGTGAGGGTGTCCGGAATCATGGCGCTCAATGCGGCTGCGGCCGCGTAATCCCCTGTGTCGGGATGACCGACCTGGGCGGTTACCGAGCTGGCGGAAAGGTGGACCTCCTGCCGGGAGGAAGGCAGGTTCATGCGTTGGACCGGGGCGCTGGACGACGCAGCCAGTCGTGCTGGCGCAAAACCGGCCAGCGATGCATGGGGATCATCCGATTCGCCTACCCGGACCGGCTGGGTCCAGTCGGCGGCGATCTCGGCGAACTCGGCTGGATTGAATTGCGGCTGCAGGCGCTTGATGCGATCGGTCAGATCCGGATGCGTGGCAAACAGCGCGGAATAGCCGACACCATCCCCAAACAACATGTGCGAAACCTCTTCGCCATTGTGACTCGCCAGCTTTGAGCCTTCGGCGAGACCGCCAATCTTCTTCAGGGCTCCGGCAATTCCATCGGTCTGACGCGTGAATTGCACGGCCGAGGCATCGGCCAGGAATTCGCGCTGGCGAGAAATCGAGGCCTTGATCAGGCGCGCGAAGAACACGCCGATGTAGCCGACGACGAGCAAAGCAATGCCGAGAATCGCAACCCCGCCGCTGTCGCGGCTGCGCGAATGCCCCGAGACCTCGGCGATTTTTCGCCCGACAATAGCCAGCACAAGGATGCCGAAAGCGACGCCAATCAGGCGGATGTTCAAGCGCATATCGCCATTCAACACATGACTGAACTCATGCGCGATGACACCTTGCAGCTCTTCGCGTGTGAGCTTGTCGAGACAGCCGCGGGTGACCGTGACCGCTGCGTCCGCCGGTGAATAGCCGGCGGCAAATGCATTGATCGCCATTTCATCTTCGAGCACGAAGATTTCGGGCACCGGCACGCCGGAAGCAATCGCGATCTCCTCGATGACGTTGCGTAGCCGCCGATAGGCGAAGTCCGTCGTGTCAACCGGAACCGGCGTCGCGCCAAGCTGCTGGGCAACGGCGCTGCCGCCTGCGCTCAAGGTCGAGATCCGGTACATCGTAGCCAAGCCGATCACGGCGACTACGCTGAAGCTGGTGAGGAGCATCGAGCCAAGACCTGCGCCTGCTGTGCCGCGCTTACCCTCGTTGCCAATGCCCAGCGCAACCAAGACCACGAAGTCGACCGCCACGACGATGCAGATGACGGCAATCGTGAACAGCACGATCATGCGACGCGTCTGCTTGCGCGCAAGCTCCTGGTGGGCAAAGAAATTCAGCGCGAAATTCCCGGCAGTTCTGCAATGCGAACGACTGCCGTTGCCGGCAAGCCGTCCGCCGTTGCGATCAAGTGAACGAAACCTTTACGGCTTCACGCTTCTCGGGTGCGTCGATTTCAAGCAGCTGCGCAGGCGTGAATGCAAACATGTTGGCCACGATCGAGCTTGGGAAAATCTCGCGGGCGTTGTTGTAGCTCATGACTGAATCGTTGTAGGCCTGACGGGCGAAGGCGACCTTGTTCTCGGTTGTGGTCAGCTCTTCGCTGAGCTGCATCATGTTTTGGTTGGCCTTCAAATCGGGATATGCTTCCGACAACGCGAACAATCGCCCCAGTGTCTGGGTCAATACGTTCTCGGCGCCAGCCAACTGCTTCATTGCGGCAGGATCACCCGGATTCGCCTTTGCGGCATCCAACCCGGAAGCTGCAGAATTACGCGCCTGGATGACAGCTTCAAGAGTTTCACGCTCATGCTTCATGTAGCCTTTGGCTGTTTCGACGAGATTCGGAATCAAGTCGTAACGACGCGTCAACTGAACATCGATCTGAGCGAATGCGTTCTTGTAACTGTTGCGTGCAGTCACCAGTCCGTTGTAGACACCGATGGCATAGAAAGCGAACAAAACGATGATGCCCAGGACAATCAAAGTAGTCATTTCCTGCTCTCCAAGAGATAAGAATCAAGCGATGAAATCGAGCATAGCATGGGCTTGCAGACAGCCATGAAAGACGAGCGAAGCCCCGTATCCGGGTTCGTCCTTGCATTGATCTGCGCCACTTCCCTGGTCGCCATCGACGCCGTTGCAGCCACGAGGAAGCCTCATGCGAAACCGCATCGGGCAGCCGGGGTACAAGTTCGCGTCGCCACGACCAAAGTTGATGTTCATGCGATCAGCACGGACATCAAGCCGGTGGTGGCTGATCTGGATCGCTGGATTGACCATATTGAATCCGCCAATCAGGTATCCGGGCTTGCCATCGCGGTAGTTCAAGGTGATCAGGTCGTGCATGAACGCGTGGTCGGCTACGCTGATGCCGGCAGTTCGGAAAAGATCGAGGCGGGTACCGTTTTTCGTCTCGCCTCGTTGTCAAAGGCATTTGCCACGACCCTCAGCGGCCTGATGGTCGAGGATGGTCGGCTACACTGGGATACCAAGGTAACGAGCGTGCTTCCCACGTTCGCACTCGCCGATCTGGAGAGCAGCAACAAGCTTACTGTCGCGGACATTCTGAGCCACCGGGTAGGACTTCCACACAATACGTATGACAGTCTGCTCGAGCAAAACGAGCCATATCCATTGCTGGTCGAGCGTCTTGATGAAGTGCCAATCGCCTGTCCGGTCGGAGAATGCTATGCCTATCAGAATGTCGCCTTCAGTCTGATCGGCGACATCACCTACGCGCTGACTGGCAGCTTTTTTTACCACGAGGTCGGCAAGCGGATCTTTCATCCGCTGGGTATGGAAACGGCCAGCTATGGGCGTGATGAACTGGAGCACTCTGAGCATTGGGCGCGCCCACACCGTCGACTTGGCAAGCGCTGGGTGGCTTATATGCCCAACGAGATCTACTACCGGATGCCGCCAGCGGCCGGGGTCAACGCGAGCCTCAACGATATGGAGCAGTGGCTGATCGCGCAAATGGGCGGCAGACCCGATGTCCTGTCGCCCGAACTGTTGCAGACATTGCAGACTCCGCTGGTCGAAACACCGCGTGATCTGCGCTCGACGCCATGGCGTCGCGGGCGTCTGCTAGATGCCCAATACGCACTCGGGTGGAGGGTTTACGAGTATGCTGGCGAGCGCCTCGTGTTCCATGCCGGCGCCGTGCAAGGGTATCGTGCAATGATTGGTTTCCTGCCGAAACGGAAGATCGGAATGATCATGCTCTGGAATTGCGAATCGGCGGCGCCGGCGGGTTTGATGCCGATGTTGTTTGATCGATATCTGGGCTTGCCTTCGGTGGACTGGGCTGGCATTGGACCGACCCCGGTCGCAATCAGCAACGGAGGCGACATTGAATGAGCGCGCGTTCCTGCGCCGCTCGGGCTCATCCACTTCGGGCCTCGATGCAACAGGCAAGCGCTATTTCGAACTCCAATCGACTATTCCGGTAGTCGTTTGCAGTTTGTAGGCTGTTTTACCTACAGGGCTGCAATTCGTGCCGGGAGGCATTGAATGCTCATAGCCGAACAATTGATGTTGTTGTGCGTCGATCCGGAGTTGGGCGACTTCGATGGCGCGCGCTCGCATGCGGATGCAAACACCTTATGCGCGTCCGCCTTGATCCTTGATCTGTTCGAGCAACGGCGCTTGCACTATCAGGGCGGGCACCTCGTCGTTGAGCCGCTTTTGCCAACCACGCATCCCCAGCTCGCGGCGGCGGCGCAGGTACTCGCCGGTCCGGTGAATGGCCTTCCACTTCCCGCCGCGATTGAACTTTTGGTTGCCCGGCTCAATCCGATCAGTCGACATCTGCTTGAAAGTCTGTTTCGCAGGGATGTACTGCACCGGGTTCGTGAATCGTGGTTGCCGTGGAGCAAGCTGCACTTTCCGCTGCGATCAATCCAGGCGCGCAACGAAGCGTCCACCCAGTTGCAGAAAGCCGCCACAGCGGATACCGAGAATCTTCGGGGGATGGGATTGCTGTTGCTGACGGACCTTGCGGGCCAGCTCGAGTACAACCTTGCCGGTGATGCCCACGAAGCCGCGATGAGTCGGCTGCTGCACTTGCGTGACGAGCGCGGAGACGTCGGCACCGAACACGCTCTGCTGGTTGGACTTCGCAACGCGTTGATCAGCTAGGAAAGCCGGGCAAGTGTGGTCTCGTTAAGGCCGGCAAAATGGCTTGGCGAGCGGGCCGCGCCATGCACGCAACCCCCGAGCCGACATTCTCGCGCGATATCAGCGGCCGAGCTTGAACTCGATGCGGCGGCGCACAGTCGCGCTGACCGCAACTCCGTTCTCGAGACGGGGATTGAACTTGGTGCGCTCAATCGATCGGATCGCCTCGCGATCGAATACTCGCTGCGGATCCGACGCGGCAACCCTTGCACCTTGGACTTTGCCATCCGCCGTAACCGTGAATTCCACTTCGACCCAGCCTTCCGTGCGATCTCTTGCTGCTTCCCTCGGATAGCTTGGTGGTGATGGCGTTATGACTTCGACATCGCGGCTCACTTTTTGAGGGGCGGCGGCGACGGGTTCGGGTGGGGGTGCTGTCCGGGTGGGCGGCGGCGGCGCAGCTTGGGATGCTGGTGCAGAGGTTGTGGCCGCGCTTTCGGCCGGTGCGGGAGCCGTTGCAGTGGGCGTTTGGGTGGTCGATGGCGTGGCAGGTAGCGGCTCCGGTGCCGCCGCTGCCGCGGCGGCTTGCGCCGTCTGCAGATCGGCCAGTTTACGTTTAGCATCGAGCTTGCTGCGCAAGATCGTCAACGTGTAGTTACTGGGATCGGCTTTTGCCAGTGAAGCGATGATCCGATCGGCCTCCTCGAGATTGCCGATGTTGATCTCCTGCTCGGCGGTCCCGCTGGCGAAAGGAAACAGCTCGCGGAGTGCGTCAGCCGCACCAGCGTTGCCTGGATCCTTGTCGAGGATGGCAAGGTAGAACTCCAATGCATTGTTGCCTGCAGGGGCCACCAGACGTTGCTCGGCCATGGCCTTTCGCGCTTCGCGATACAACTGGTCGATGCTGAGGCCTTCCACGGCCGCCGCGGCCGCCGCCACGGCAGCCGCTTTTGCAGCCGCATCTTCGGCCGAGATGGGAGTGGTCGTCTGGCCAGTGGCGGCAGTTGGAACTGCCGAATCTTTCGGCACTGCACTACGTTGCGTGAAGAACCACCAGGCACCCGCCGCCGCTGCCAACAGCACAACGACAATGATGAGGGTGAGCGGAGCGGAACCGCGCACGGAACGCATATTCGTAGGGGAAAGTTTCATGTGGCCAGACGCTCCGGTTGTGCGAGTCATTACAATCACGCATGCAAGTGACGTGCCGGACAGCGGCTGAACCGGAATTCCTGAACAGTACCTCGGCGCGATACATGACAACAAATCGTTCCTGAATCCAATTCGCTCCAGATCCGCGCAAGTCCGCACCTGTCCTGAAGTTCCCACGCCAGTCGATCGAGCCAAATTTTTTTCACGATCGACTTTCGCGCCCCTGTGTCCTCGGCGTCACTTTGCGTACGGACGCAGGAAAGATAGCGCATTCCTGCGCAACGTGTCACACAGACCGGGTTGGGCATGGAAGCTTGGGCTTTCCGAATGGGTACTCCCAAGCGCCGGGGTATACCTCGACTTTTCAGCCATGCGGGCTTCAGGAAAGTCGTGTCAGCATGTTGGACACTGCAAACGGTGGCGAGGCATCAGCTTCCGCCAGAACGTCCGCAACTGACAAGATGAGGAAAAAAACATGAATACGCCAACAAAAGCGAGCGCGCAGTCGAACGATGACAACACGCCGGTGTCGAGCAGGATTGCCGAGCAGATCAGCGATGGGATTGACCAGGTAACCAGTTCGGCCAGTCGGTTCAGCGAACGCCTGCGCAAGAATGGTAGTGCGTTGCACGAGGAGTTGAATGCCGCGGGTGAACGCTTCGGCGATGGCGCCAAGCGTTTCGGTAGCGTCGCATCGGAACAGGTTCGTGCGCATCCAATCGCTGCGGTTGGAATTGCTGTGGTGGCGGGTGTTCTGCTTTCGCGCTTGATGCGTCGCCGCTGAGTCCGGCGTCATGTCGGTAGCGGATGAGGAAGGGTTGGATAGAGAGGCACCACCGACAGAGGAAACGCTGTTGGACACGCTGGTTGATGCGTTGCGCGGGTTCAAACAGGTTGCCCAGGCTTCGCTCACACTGTTGCGCAGCGAGCTTCGGCTCGCTCGCAGCAGTGCCCTTACCCTCATTTGGCTGGCTTTTGCGTTCATCATCCTCGGCGCCGGAATATGGCTCACCACGATTGCAGCGATCGTGACGGGCATTTACCAGCTAAGTGGAAATATCTTCCTCGGCGTTGCAATCGTGGCCTTGGCAAATCTTGTCGGATTGGTCTGGGTCATTCTCGTGATGCGACGCTGCTGGCGTGATCTGAGCCTGCCACAAACCCGCGCGTTGGTACTTTCAACCGGCCCGAAGACGATCGATGAAAAAACCACTGCAATTGTGCGGGAGGAACCATGAGCCTCAAGAATGATCGTCAACGAGTTGCCGTTGCAGCCGCGACTCTGACTGCGCGGCGATATGCGCTGCAAAAAAAGTCCGACTGGCTGTTTGATGGTTTCGAGCGCTGGCAACCGGCTCTGCTGGTCGGCAGTGGATTAATTGCTGGTTTGTTCATCGGGCGAGGCAAGTTGAACAATGCAACCCGTTCGGTCATATCGGCTGCCGGCCTCTCAATGGCGTTCATGCGCTCTTCACTGGGATCGATGCTGTTGGCCAGGACAGCATTCCATGGTCGTCCGAGTAAAACCGCTTCGCCGAGGCATCGAGACGACAAAGCTCAGGGCTGATCGAATCCGTCCTTGAACAGATGATCGAAATCGGGCAGAACCAGCAGGCTGGCTGACCGAGGCGGAAGATCGGCAAGCGCGATGTTCGTGCCCTCGAGGTTCCCGGAAGCGACCAGCGCAAGATCATTTGCGGCAGTGAACTGATGGAGTTGCCAGCGGCCGCTCATGCCTGCGCCAAGGTCAATCGCGGCAGTTGTCGACGAAGTTGCCTTGTTGAACAGCAGAATGAAATGACGTGATCCGCGCTGACTGATCGCGTAAGCGCCAAGAACATCGGCATTGACACTTGTGGCGCGTACGCTTTCACCCTGGACGCGGCTGCCGGCACCGTCGAAATTCAGGAACAGCCGGAATGCCCGCTCGACCAGCGATCCGGTTTGCGGGGCAATCCAGCGAGCTGCGAGATCGACCCCTTCGCGCGCAAAGATCGCGAGAATCTCTGCTTGGGCCAAGGCACTGCTCGCGCCATTGTCGGCACCCCAGTTGTACTCGCTGATCGAGAGGCCTGTGCCTGGACAGGCCTCGTCAATCCAGGCGCGCACACGCGGGATCAGGTTGGGGCGACTGTAGTGCCAAGGCGGCGAATTGCCGAGATCGGAAAGCCAGGATTCCGAACCCCAATTGAGGTCATGAAGTTCCTTCAGTGAGCGCAGCCGACGCGCCGATACCGCTGTTGTTTCCGAGCCGTTCGGCGGGTCGGAAAAATCGACGATATCGGCGCCCTGTGGGTAGTAGTGAAGATCCAGGTAGTCGACCAACCGCACGCCGTGCTGCGCTTGATAACTGCAAACTTGCTGCAGATACCATTTCACGAAGGGTGTGCCGCCATGCGCTGCTCGATCAGTGCCATCAATGCAATCATCGGCAGCGGAGCCGAACAAGTCGCAGTATCCCCAGGTGACAGGGCCAATCACCTTGGCGCCAGGATCCTGAGACTTGATCGCGGAAGCATGCTCAACCGTGCGCTGCCAGATCTCGTCGTAGGTCAACGGTTGCGGATGGACGTCCCGATGCGTCGAATTCCACAACATGGGTTCGTTGTCCAACGCGTAATAGCGGACCCCTCCAGATTTGGCGTTGCCGAAGCGCTGTTGCAGATGCGCAATCCAAGCCGAGCTGTCCTGACCCGTCGTCGCATTGGAAGTATCGTTTGGATTATTGCCGACGATGATGCCGTCGCCATTGCAATGGCCGGTCTGGTTCAGTGACGGATCGCAGCGCCCACTGCCTGCGTCCGGCGTGCACCAGACGGGCGGGTTCGAGCCGAAGTAGCTGCACTCGGTCTGCAGCTGCGGTCCATAAGCCGCAACCGAAAAGCCCCAGCGTTTCACCTGGTCGGGTTTGGGCGTCCATCCAATCGTGCTCACCGTGAGCAGCGCTTGCGAACCCGCAGCAAGTGTCGATGCGAGCAGGGCCTCCAGCGCAGAAGCAGCCGGCGTCCCGTTGCCATCCGGAATGTTCATGAAAAACCAGTCGGAAGCGGTGTTGTGAATATCTGCCTGCCAGTTGTAGCGGGTTGTCGCATTGCCACCCCAGCGCACGAGCGGATAGGCAACCCGTGCGAGATCGGGTGAGCCACTGACTCCGAATATTTCCGGATGGACGGGATGCCGATCCGCCTGCAAGTCCACACTGACTGTGATGGTTTCGGCAACGGCGGGGAGCGGTGTTGCGCAGACGACAAGAAACAGCGCGAGTAGCGACGCGATGCGCATGGATGTATGCCGAGAGGAGTCCAGTTCGAACGCTAGCAGATTGCCGTCGTCTCAATGTCAGACGTGGTCACGGTTCAAAGTGGGGGCAATCGACATGGCCGAGCAGGATAGCGCCCGTGTTGCTTTGAATCAGGCGCGGCTGCAGGATTTCTGGATCTGATCAGGTTCCGAAATCTCTCCCTGCGCTGGGCATTCCGCAGGGAGAGGAGTTCGGTTGCTGGATCATGAAGCTTATTTACCTGCACTTGATGTGCAGTGACTCTGTACTGCCTTGCACCAACGATGCGATGCGCGGCGTCCAGTCAAGGGTTGGTTGCCAGCCGACAACCAACCTTTTGGACAACTATTTCTTCTTGGCAGCCTTCTTCGCTGCTTTCTTTGCGGGCGCCTTCTTGGCCGCCGCCTTCTTCGCCGGTGCCTTCTTCACTGCAGTTGCAGCTTTGGCTCTGGCCGTTTTCTTCTTCGCGGCCTTCTTGGCAGGTGCCCTTTTCTTCGCGGCAACCTTCTTGACGGCCTTCTTCGCAGCCTTCTTGGCTGGCGCTTTCTTGGCCGGTGCCTTCTTTGCTGGTGCTTTCTTTACAGCCTTGGCTGTCTTCTTCTTTGCGGGTGCTTTCTTGGCAGCTACCTTCTTTGCCGCTTTCTTTGCGGCAGGTTTCTTGGCAGCTGGCTTCTTTTTCGCTGTTGCTTTCTTTGTGGCCATATCGCGTCTTAACTCCTCGTCAGTTGGCAGTGGTTGCCCAGTAAAAGCGTGAAGAAATGCTTCGCACAACAAGTTGCTGTTTGTTGCGTGGCGCAGGTTGGCTACCTGGCGCCGGGTCCGTTCGTCGGACAGAAGTCGAAGAATGTGCAGTGGAATCGATACCGTGATTTTTCTTGTGGCCGATGATTTCAGACCATGTTCGATATAGGGTTCGACGAATCTGGATGCAGCCATGATTCTTTTTTTGTTTCCGTTGTGTTGCTGACGCGAAAATTATGCCTGTCGGGTGCGCCTGTCAACAAATTTCTGACAGAAAACAAAGGTCTGGAAAGCCATCCAGGTGCGCTGCGGCCAATCCTGGAATGGCCCAATGTGCTTGTCGAAGGCTTTCTTTGCGTTAGACATATAGACGTCTAAGCGGCTAATTGAAAAACGTGCTTGAGACCGGACAGCTAGATATGGCGCGCTATGCGGGTTCTCGCCTGCATTTTCGATTGCATGATTAATTGCGATCGAGATCGTTTCATTCCTGTTTTCATCGTTTGACCAGGGGCAGGAAATACCGGCTGCGCGAAGTTAAACGGCACCCCAACACGGGCAAGAATATTTTCGATTGATGTCGACAAAATCGTCGATCTCGCGCTGGAAGCGGGCACAAAAAAAAGCGGACCAGCTTTAACTGGTCCGCCTTCGTTCACTCATTGCGTCACGTCTCGAATGAATCAGCTGTCTTCGTTTTCGATTTCTTCGGCGTATGCATCTGGCCCGAGCATGTCATCGAGCTCCTCGCGATCTTCGAGTTTGACCACGAAAATCCAGCCTTCGCCGTAAGCATCCTCGTTGATCGTTTCGGGAGAATCGCCGAGCGCCTCGTTCACAGCGACGATCTCCCCGCTCACGGGCGAGTAGACATCCGATGCAGCCTTGACGGATTCAACAACGGCCGCAGCCGTTCCGGCTTTGACGCTGTCGCCGACGTTCGGCAATTCGACATATACGAGGTCACCGAGCAGGCCCTGGGCATGGTCGGAAATGCCGACGGTAGCCGTGCCGTCATCTTCGACGCGCACCCACTCGTGGGATTTGAGGAACATCAGATCGCCGGGAATTTCTTTCATGTCTTATGGCCTGAATGAGGAGTCGCGGTGAGAAAAAGCTGAATCGAGATTCTAGCAGCCGGAGCAGGGCGAGATGTTCAGCTGACAACGGCCTGACCGTCGCGTACGAACGGGTACTTGACCACGCGGACCGGATGCCTGCGTCCGCGGATATCGACTTCAACGCGGTCGCTCGCTGCGCCAGGGATGCGGACAAAGCCGATCGCCTTGCCGAGAGTTGGTGAAAAGGTGCCTGAGAGAACTTCGCCTTCGCCCGCGTCAGTGATCACCGTCTGACCGTGCCGAAGTACGCCTTTCTCGTCCATCACGATGCCAACCATCTTGCGCTGAGCGCCGGCCGACTTTTCAGCTTCCAGTGCGGAGCGACCGATGAAGTTGCGCCCTTCGTCTAGCGATACCGTCCACGCCAGGCCGGCCTCCCACGGCGTGATGGTTTCGTCCATGTCCTGGCCATACAGATTCATCCCGGCTTCGAGTCGCAACGTATCGCGAGCGCCGAGGCCTGCCGGCTTGATTCCGGCGGCGGCGAACCGATCCCACAGATCAACCGCAGCGGATTCAGCCACCATGATCTCGAAACCATCCTCTCCGGTGTAGCCAGTTCGGGCGACGAACAGCTCGCCATCCTGCATGGCGACGAACTTGCCAAGCTTGAGCGCTTTGTCGGCTACTTCGCCATTGAAAACGGATGCTGCCTTGGCGCGAGCTTCGGGCCCCTGCACCGCGATCATGGCGAGATCGTCGCGTTCACTGACCTCGACAGCGAAAGCGCCAGCCTGCTGGTTGATCCAGGCCAGGTCCTTCTCCCGGGTCGAGGCATTGACGACGGTGCGGAAGAAACCTTCCTCGACGAAATAGACGATGAGATCGTCGATCACTCCACCTTCGGCATTGAGCATGCATGAGTAAAGCGCCTTGCCAGGCTTCTTGAGCTTGTCGACGCTGTTGGCCAGCAAATGGCCGAGGAATTCCCGTGTGCGCGGTCCGCGCATGTCGACCACGGTCATATGCGAGACATCGAACATGCCGGCATCGCGGCGCACCGCGTGATGCTCGTCGATCTGCGAGCCGTAATTCAGCGGCATGTCCCAGCCACCGAAATCAACCATTTTTGCACCGAGTGCGCGATGCGACTCATTGAGAATCGTTTTACGGGTCATGTCATCAGCCTGGAGGGAGTAGGGCGATTATAGGCAACGAGTCGCATCGGCGACGAATCCGGCCCGGCGCTGGTCACGACGTTTCAGTAAAGGAAATCAAATCAAGCGTCATGTGGATACTTGTGACTGCGGCGCGCGCTTGCTGCGGCTCGGCAGTATTCGGGACGACATGCACAGGTACTCCTGGACCAGATTCGTTGCGGCAGCGCTCTGCACAGCCATCAACCGGTCAACTTCGAAGGTCTTGATCAAGAGACAGGACGCAGCCGGGTCCTTGATTCGGGAAACGGCGCAAGGTGAATCGAGCGCTCACGGTTGGCCGCCTGATCCCGACCCGGGTCGAGGGCCGGGTCGGCGCGCGCATACCGCAATCAGAAAACAGTCGGATCAATGCGACCCGTCAATCGCAACTTGCAAGGTTGTGCCATTCACCGAAGTGACGATCACTGAAGTACCGGCTGCACAATCGTTGCCTTCAACCAGCCATACCGAATCGCCGACCTTGGCCTTGCCCCGACCATTGACGATGGCATCGACGATCGTCACCCGACGACCGATCATGCGATCGCCTTTGCGATTGAGCAACGGCTGATCGTCGCGCAATTCGGCCGCTGGGCGGATGTACTTCCAGTAAATGAAGCACATCGCTACAGACAGCACGGCAAAGAGCATTGTCTGGGCCAGAAAAACGAGGTTCGGAAACACCAGCATGACCAGACCCATCACTGCCGAGGCGAGTCCAATCCAGAGCAGAAAATAGCCGGGCGCAATCAGTTCTGCCGCAATCAGCAACAGAGCCAGCAACCACCAGCCGTAGCTGGCCAAAAGGTTGGAAACGGTCTCGTCCATATCGGCTTGCCGGTCAGCGCATGATGGGTGGACTACCGCGCGGCGGCGGCGGCGGTGGAGATGGCGGTGTCTTGTCAAATGCGTTCTTGGCGATCTCGGCGATTCCGGCCAGTGAGCCGATGATTCCGCTAGCCTCGAACGGCATCAGCAGCATCTTCTGGTTCGGCGAGTTGGCCATCTCCTTGAGTGCCTCGACATACTTCATGGCGACGAAGTAATTGATTGCGTTGATGTCGCCACCGGCAATCGCATCGGACACCATCGTCGTCGCCTTGGCTTCGGCTTCGGCGAGGCGCTCGCGGGCTTCGGCTTCACGGAACGCGGCTTCGCGCTCACCCTCAGCTTCGAGGATCGCTGCCTGTTTCTCACCGTCGGCCTTGAGGATCGCGGCCTGACGGAAACCTTCGGCCTCGAGGATGTTGGCGCGCTTCTCGCGTTCGGCCTTCATTTGCCGCGCCATCGAATCAATCAGATCGCGCGGTGGCGAAATATCCTTGATCTCGATTCGCGTGACTTTGACGCCCCAGGGATGGGTCGCCTCGTCGACAACGGTAAGCAGCTTGGCGTTGATGACATCGCGCTTGCTCAAGGATTCATCGAGATCCATCGAACCGAGTACAGTTCGGATATTGGTCATTACCAACGCCAGCGAAGCCTGTTCAAGATTCGAAACCTCGTAAGCCGCCTTGGCCGCATCGAGCACCTGGTAGAAAACGACGCCATCGACGCGAACGACCGCATTGTCCTTGGTGATTACTTCCTGCGAAGGCACATCGAGGACCTGCTCCATCATGTTGATCTTGTGGCCGACGGTCTGCACAACCGGCACCAGCAGATGGAAGCCAGGTGTCAGCGTATGCGTGTACTTGCCCCAACGCTGCACCGTCCATTCGTAACCTTGCGGAACGATGCGCACGAGCTTGGCGAGCATGATGAACACGACAACAACGACGACCAGACCAATAAAACCACCACCCATCTCGCACTCCCAGCGAATTCAGATCGAACCAATCTAGCAGGAGTGCAAGCACAAAGGTATCAATCGACAGCGGAGTCGGCACGACGCGGCAGGAACAGGCTGACCTGCAAACCGCCATTGGCACGATTTGCCAATTGCAGGCGGCCAGCATGGGCATCGGCGATTTCGCGGGCCAGGGCCAAACCGAGACCACTACCGCTGCGTTTGGTTGAATAAAACGGCAGCAATGCATTCGACAAAACCGTATCAGTCATGCCCGGGCCGCGATCGCGGACATCGATTCGAAGTTCGCGTCCGCGCCCATCGATGGCCAGTTCGACGGCTTCGGGATCGCCGCCGGCCTCGTGAGCATTCTTGAGCAGGTTGATCAGCATCTGCTCGATCTGCGCCCGATCGAACCAGCCCGGATTCGTCGGCGGCGAACCGATCATCGTGAACTGCGAGTGCTGCCCCAGCGCGTCAATAAACGGTGCCCAGTCAACGAAGGACGGCAGGGGTGTAGGCAGCTTGGCGAAATGTGCGTAGCCCTGGACAAAGTTGCCCAGATGTTCGGCGCGTTCCTCGATCGTGCCGAACACCTGTCCGAGACGTTCCAGCTCACCGCGCCGCGCCAACTCGCGACCCGAATGCGATAACGAGCGGATCGGTGCCAGCGAATTGTTGAGCTCGTGGCTGACCACGCGGATGACCTTTTTCCAGGTCGCCACTTCCTGTCGCGACAATTCGCGGGTCATGCGTCGCAACATGATCATGCGATGCGTCCTTCCCTGCAATTTGAAAGTCCGTTGCGAGAGGTGGAAGGTTTCCTCTTCGTTGTCGAGCTCGACGCTGAACAACGAGTCCGCTCCGGCGGACAATGCTTCGGCCAGTTGTGGCGGTGCCTCGCTGATGATGGTGTCGATGCGCGTGCCGTTCATCGCACGGCCACCATTCAACAAGGCGCGCGCCGCGAGGTTGGCATAGACCACATGCCCGCCCGGCTCGATCAAGGTCAGCGCGGTCGGTGTGTTCTGAACGACGGTGTCGAGCAGCAGTTCGCGCTGGAACAGGTTCTGGCGCTGTTCGCGCAACACGCGTCCGAGTTCGTTGTGCGCATCGACCAGATCGCCGACTTCATCGCGTCGCGTGTTGCGGATCGAGAAACTGAAATCGCCATCGCCGAATGCCGTCACGCTGCCGGAAAGCGCGCGGATCAGGGCGGCCACCGGTCGCGCCAGTCGACGTGCCAACCACAAGCCGGGCAAGCTCAGGATCAGCACACCAATCGCCACTGCGATGATCGGCGTTTCGAGCCAGCTGACAAGGATCGCAACACAGGTGGCGCTCAATACCGACCACAGGGTCAGCGCGGCGGCGAGCTTGCCTTCCAGCGAAAAGATGCGCATGCGAGACCGGATTTCCGCGACTGTGATCGGTGGTGGCCATTGTCCCGACAAGCAACGGTGACGTCCAACACCTCATAATACTGACCAAGCGAAGTGCCAACGCTGCCCAAGCGGGCCTCGATGCCGTTACAATCGCGCGCCTCGACGGCAACGTGATGGCCGTTGCGATGTTCGATCGTCCAGATCTGCGACGATCGCTCGATCGGCGACCGAATCCACGTCGCCGACATTGCAACCGTTGACACCCGTATCGGGCCTATAGCTCAATTGGTTAGAGCAGCGGACTCATAATCCGTTGGTTCCAGGTTCAAGTCCTGGTGGGCCCACCACGCATTGTGCTCAATCCGGTGCTGCACGCATTCGACCAAAGTCTGCGCGCCCCTGGATTGCGCGTTTGGCTCGCATACGTTTGGTCGGGGGCTGCAAGTGTGATCCGGCCCGGACTTTCGCTCGATCGAATCCAAAGCCGAAAGCGGACCCTTCGCCGTGGGCGGCGGGTAATCGGGGTGCGCTCTTCGGAAAAGCGGCTCGGCCGGACTCGCGCGGTTACCAGTCCAGGTCGTCAGGCACCTTGAACTGCGCGTAGTACGCATCGTCTTCCGAGGTTCCGATGGCGGGCTCGGCGCCTGCTTCCTGCGAGTGGTCGAGCACGATCATGCTGGCGTCGCGTTCGCGTACCTTGTCGCCAGCCGCGCGCGGCAGCAATTCGTAACGGTCGCCGAGTCGGGCAATTACCAGTGCGCCGGAAGACAGCATCTTGCGCAGTTCTTCATTGACGAGCAGGGTCCGGATGGCGCCGTCGGCAGTGAATCGGTACTCGATCTCGCCCGAACGCGGCACTTTCTTGTCATCGATGATCTGTCGCGCCTGGGCAGCAAGTTCAGTGATCCGGACCTTGGCTTTGTGCTCGGCGGCTAGCGCTCGATCCCGCTCGGCCTTTTCGGCCCGCGAGCGCTCCGCTTCGACCTGGATTTCGCTGAGTTCCGAGGGCCCTTTGCCATGCCGGGCCTTGTTCTGCTCGCGGGCCACCTCGGCAACTTTGGATTTCTTGACCAGGCCAGCCTTGAGCAATTGTTCCTGGAGTGGATTCGCCTTCGCCATGTCTCGAGTTTCACATTCGGGATTTCCGGCCCATCATACCCGCCGTCTTCCACGCTTCTTGCCCTTCCGCTGATGGAACCTTTCAAATATCTCGCTGGCTACTCACCCCAGGTGCTGGAAAAAGTGCGTGCGTTGATCGATCAAGGTCGGTTGGGGGCGGTTCTTGACGACAAGTACGGCGAGCTGCACACCGTACGCAATGATGGCCAACTGTATGACTACGTGCAGGCGCTCAAGGACCGTCATCTGCGCAAATCGGTGCCGCTCGGCAAGGTGATCTATGACGGCAAATTGCAGGTCATGAAGCATGCACTCGGCACTCATACCAGCATTTCCCGGATCCATGGCGGCAAGCTCAAAGCCAGTCGCGAGATTCGCATTGCCGCGGTGTTTCGCGATGCGCCCGCCGAGTTCCTGAAAATGATCGTCGTGCATGAACTGGCGCACCTGAAGGAAGCCGAACATGACAAATCGTTCTACCGACTGTGCACGCACATGGAGCCGGACTACCACGAGCTCGAGTTCGATCTGCGCCTCTATCTGACGCATCTTGATGCGAGTCGGGGCCAGGGCTGAAGCGTCCTGATGCCGACGGCGACACGGACGGCATCGGGATCAGCGCACGGCGGCGTTCGACTCAATGCGGACTATCTGATCCTGACATCCCGCTCGCAGTGCTCGGCGATGTGATTCATTCGTCGAAAGGCATGCGTGGTCAAAGTCGTGGGTTGTCGCGTTTGTCGCTACCGACAATGATGCGCGCGCTGCGCTGATAGGTGAAATACGCCCAGATCCAGTCGATCATCACGATCAGGCGATTGCGGAAGCCGATCAGAAAGAAGATGTGTGCGAGCAACCAGAACAGCCATGCCGGTGCGCCTGAGAATTTGAAGCCGCGCAGATTGACCACCGCAGCCATGCGACCGATCGTGGCGAGCACACCGAAATCGCGATAGTGGAACCGTCTTGATTCACGCCCGGCGAGGCGATTGCGGATCATCTGTGCAGCGTGTTTTCCCATCTGCTTGGCTGCCGGTGCGACACCAGGCACGCGCTCGCCATCCTGACTGATGCTTGCGAGATCGCCGATGACGAACACTTCCGGATGGTTCGTCAATGAGAGATCCGTACCAACCTCGACCCGGCCCGCTCGATCGGTATTCGCATTGAGTTGTTTGCCGAGTGGCGACGCGGCAACACCCGCAGCCCACAGAACCGTCCGCGCAGCGATACGTCGCCCGCCGATGTTGACGCCACGCGCGTCGATTCCGGTCACCGATTGGTCGAGCTCGACATTGACCCCGAGTTTCTCAAGCTGAGTTTTGGCTTTTCGTGACAAGGACTCGGGCATGGCCGACAGGATTCGCGGCCCGGCCTCGACCAGATGGATGTGCGCGCGCCGTGGATCGCTATGGCGAAATTCGCGCGGCAAAGTGTGGCGAGCAATTTCGGCGAGGGTGCCCGCGAGTTCGACACCTGTAGGACCACCGCCAATGATCACGAAATTGAGCCATTCGGCTTGCGCGGCAGCATCGGGTTCGCGCTCGGCACGTTCAAACGCCTCAAGCACGCGACGCCGTATGCGCAATGCGTCGTCAAGCGTCTTGAGCCCCGGTGCATCGGCAGCCCAATCGTCGTGACCGAAATAGGCGTCGCAGGATCCGGTCGCGACGATCAGGTAGTCGTAGTCAATCGTGGCATCGACAAGCATTACCCGCTGCGCCGCGACATCGATGCTGTGCGCCTCGTCCATGATCACGCTGACGTTGCGCTGCCGGCGCAGAATGTGGCGCAACGGTGCAGCGATATCGGGCGCCGACAAACCGGCCATCGCGACCTGGTAGAGCAATGGCTGAAACAGGTGGTGATTGCTGCGGTCGACCAGGGTGATACGAACCGCAGCCGACGCGAGCGCACGAGTGGCCGCCAGACCACCGAATCCGCCGCCAAGAATCAGCACATGAGGCAGGTTGGTTTTATGCATTGCATCCGTTTTCCGGTAACTGGCTGCTTGGGAATCTGTCGTTCCAGGCATCGCCTCATGCGGAGAATCCGTCAGCCGTCATTATCGGTTATTCGATCGCTTGCTACGGCCTGAAAACAGAATTCGAAGCCCTGCACTGGATTCCGGATTGGTGACGAAATCCGTGATCAAAGGCCGCATTTTCCTGGTCTCTGGATGCGCTGGTGCGTTGGCCCGCTCCAATACTGAGAGTCTTGATTCTGATTTTGTGCCTCGACATACCAATCTGGTCGTCGACCGTGCCTGCGGCCCAATCTCGGTCACTTTTCCGAATCGACAAATACGAGGCAAACTGACTGTGAGTTCGGGTGATCCCCCCATGCATACTTCGTGAATCCATGAAGATCGGGCTGCCAATCCACTCCATATTCCCTGATTTCCAGATTGCCGTCACCACTGCCTCGGCGGAGCCGAGCCAGTCCTGAGCTCGTCGTAGGGCAGCGATCGCGAGCGGGTTGGTTATTGCACTTGGCGCGTTGCCGAGAAGCCATCCGAATCGATCCCTCATCGATGATATCCGCGACCAGGAGCCACTGCCCGTTCAGAGGCGACGGTCAGAGGAGGATCGGGTTGCCTGGAATGGTCAGGTCAGGTCTGGTCGGGGCACGGCGGACTTGGAGGATTCCCCGCCAAGTCTGGAATCACGGCACTCCTGGTTGACCTGGATCAATGCAGGCAGGGCCATCCTCGCGCAGCATTCAAGCATGACCATGCATGCTCATCCAAAGGCGTCTCCGATCTCCGCCAGCACCCAGGTGTTCGATGCGGAGCTTGTCGCGCGGTACGACATTCGCGGCCCGCGCTATACCTCATATCCGACAGCACCACAGTTCCACGAAAGATTTTCCGAAATTGAGTTGCGCGAAATCATTCGTTCATCGAACGAGGATCCGATACCTCGCGCGCTGTCGATCTACGTGCATATCCCGTTTTGCCTGAGTCCGTGCTTCTATTGCGGTTGCACGCGCATCATCACGCGCGACAAAGGTCGTGCCGACGATTATCTCGGACGCTTGCTGCGCGAGATCGAATTGACTGCTCCGATGTTCGATCGGGATCGTCGCGTCAATCAGCTGCATCTGGGTGGTGGCACGCCAAATTTCCTTGATGCCGAACAGATGACCCGGCTGCTGAATGCGCTGCGTGAAGGGTTCAATCTGTCCGAGGAGCCAGATCGCGAGTTCGGTATCGAAGTCGACCCGCGCTATGCCGATGCCAGCACGGTACGCATGCTGGCGGACGCCGGATTTAATCGACTTTCGCTGGGCATCCAGGATTTCGACCACGAAGTGCAGTTGGCGGTCAATCGCGTGCAAAGTGTCGAGCAGACACGCGAAATCGTCGAAACTGCACGTGAGGTTGGCTTTCGCTCGGTCAGCGTCGATCTGATTCATGGTCTGCCCAAGCAGACGATCGCGAAGTTCGCGCGCACTCTGGATGAGGTCATCGCCCTGCATCCCGATCGAATCGCGACCTACGCCTATGCGCACATGCCCGAACGCTTTCGCGCGCAGAACCAGATCAATGCGGTTGATCTTCCTGATGCGGCGACCCGTCTCGCGCTGATTGGCCAGACGGTTGAGACCCTTGCCGCAGCAGGGTTCCGCTATATCGGACTCGATCACTTCGCGATGCCCGATGACGATCTCGCGCACGCCCAGCGCCAGGGCACGATGCAGCGGAATTTTCAGGGCTATTCGACGCATGGCGATTGCGACCTGATCGGCCTCGGCATGAGTTCAATTGGCCATGTCGGGCGCAGTTTCCACCAGAATGAACGCAGCTTGCAGGGCTACTATCTGGCGATCGATCACGATCATCTGCCGATGCAGCGCGGCATGTTGCTCAGCAATGATGACGTGATCCGCGCCGACGTGATCCAGCATCTCATGTGTGATGGCAATCTCGACATGCGCGCATTCGGCCAGCATTACGGTATCGAGTTCGGCGAGTATTTTTCGGCGGAATTGGTGCGTCTGAAAGCGCTGCAGGCAGATGGTCTTGTCGAGCTCTCGCCAGCCGAAATTCGCATTACGCCACGCGGCCGCTTCCTTCTGCGCATTGTAGCGATGTGTTTCGATGCCTACCTCGGTGTTTCTGCCGGCGAGGTCAAGCCGGTCTACTCGAACGCGCTCTGATCGCAGATCAGTCCATCGTTTGCGTCGAACCTGCCGGGCTGCAATCAAACGGCAACCATCCCTGCAGCCAGGGTGCATGCCCGATCAGCAGCGGTGCCGCCATCGTCAGCGCCGCACTGATCAGCAGGACGATTCCAGCGGATCGGCGCACTTTGGTGTTCGAGAAAATACCCATCAGACGCGGCGCACCCCAGGATGTCATCAGCATCGCCGGCAAAGTGCCGAGGCCGAAGGCGGCCATGATCGCCGCCGAGGACCCGGCCTGGGCGTTGAGGGCGGCGATCAGCAGCACCGTGTAGACCAATCCACACGGCATCCAGCCCCACAGCGCGCCGAAGGCGAACGCTCGCGGCAGGTTCGATACCGGCATCAGGCGTCGGCCGAGTGGGGCGATCTTCGACCACAGACGCTTGCCGATCGCCGAACCAGGATCACGCAGCACGCCGAGCATGACCAGGGCCGCGAGCAACAAGGCGGCCGCACTGGCAAGGCGCAGGGCCAGACGTACGCGCTCGATGTCGAGAAACGCGATCAAGCCACCGCCAATCGTGCCGATCAGCAGGCCGGCCAATGTGTAGGAAGAGATTCTGCCGAGCTGATAGCCGAGCAGCAGACTGCGTCGTGGTCGACCGTTTTCGTCCTTGGCCGTGGCCACGCCGAGGGCCATCGAGATGCCGCCACACATGAGCATGCAATGGCCACTGGCAAGCAGGCCGAGCAGCAAGGCGGCTGCGATCGTGAGAGAGCCGTTCATCGAGCCATGGCGATTGCGTTGACACCCGCTTGGGCGACGAGGCCAATCGAGGATGAAGTTCGGAAAAGCGCGGACGGAAAGATGATCACGGCACAGCGTCACGCAGGCATGAGCGGGATGCAAGCCCGCCAGGCTGTCTGGAGGCGCAAGGGCGCGCAGATCAAGCCTTTCCAGGCTTGTGGCAGCGTGTCGCAGGCCCGCCTGTCGGGGTGCCGGCTTGATCAGGATCAAGGACTTGATTGAGTAACACTGTAGGCTGGGGCTCATTCCGAATCCGGAATTCAAGGAACGCTGATGAAACCGAAGTTGATCGCGCTAGCCATGGCTGCATTGCTGATCGGGGCCTGTTCATCGGAAACCCAGTCGCCCGTCGCGAATGCCGTTTCCCCCACCTCGGTTAAACCGGAGACGGGTGGATCTGCCAGGGGAGACTTTGGCCCGCCGCAGGGCGAGCCGGTAAAGGCCGTGCTGACCAGTCCTCCCGAAGTGCCGCCGGCAACAGGGCGCACGGCACCGGCCAAGGTCATTGTCGAGCTTGAAGTTCGCGAGCTCGATCTGGAAATCTCCGAAGGCGTGCGCTACACCTTCTGGACCTTCGGCGGCACCGTGCCAGGCAGTTTCATTCGTGTACGCCAGGGCGACACGGTTGAGTTCCATCTGAAGAACCATCCGGATTCGAAAATGCCGCATAACATCGACCTGCACGGCGTAACCGGGCCGGGTGGTGGCGCCGCATCGAGCTTTACCGCACCAGGCCACGAGTCGCAGTTCACCTTCAAGGCACTCAACCACGGTCTCTACGTCTATCACTGCGCGACGGCCCCGGTCGGCATGCATATCGCCAATGGCATGTATGGCCTGATCCTGGTCGAGCCGCCCGAAGGGTTGCCGCCGGTCGATCACGAGTACTACGTGATGCAGGGCGATTTCTACACGGTTGGAAAATATCGTGAAAAGGGCCTGCAGCCGTTCGACATGCAGAAGGCGATCGATGAGAACCCGACCTACGTGTTGTTCAATGGCTCGGAAGGTGCGCTGATCAATGAAAAGGCATTGAAGGCGAAGACCGGTGAAAACGTACGCCTGTTTGTCGGCAATGGCGGCCCGAATCTGGTGTCGAGTTTCCACGTCATCGGCGAGATTTTCGACAAGGTCTGGTACGAGGGCGGCACGCACTTCCAGGAAAACGTGCAGACCACATTGATTCCTTCGGGCGGCGCGATGATGGCCGACTTCCATGTCGAGGTTCCGGGCAGTTATGTGATCGTCGACCATTCGATCTTCCGTGCCTTCAACAAGGGCGCGTTGGCCATCCTCAAGGTCGATGGTGAAGAGAACAAGGCAATTTATTCGGGCAAGGAGGTCGATTCGGTCTATCTCGGCGACAAGGCGGCCAACCTCGAGCCGGTTTCCGAAGCGCGTGAGGCGGCTGTCAGCGGAACCTTGACCCTCGAACAACAGATCGCCGCGGGCAAGGCCCACTACACAGGCACCTGCTCGGTTTGTCATCAGGACAACGGCGAAGGGCTTGGCGGTGTGTTCCCGCCACTGGCGAAATCGGATTTCATGAGCAAGGACCCCGAGGCAGCCATTCGCTACGTGCTCAACGGTTTGACCGGCAAGATCACGGTCAACGGCAAGGACTACGATTCGGTCATGCCGCCGATGAGCCAGCTCAACAATGACGAGATCGCCAACATCCTGACCTATGTGTTCAACAGCTGGGGCAACGATGATGGTCGAATCAGTGCCGAGCAGGTTGACAAGGTGCGCAAGGAAACCCCTCGTGCCGAAGGGGCGGCGCACTGATGAAGTTCTTCAACTCCAGCGTGAAGCGTGCAGCCAGCCGGCAAGGATCCCGGCTGGCTGCAGGAGCAATTGCATTGGGGTTGGCGATGAATGTGGCCGCCGCGGAATACATCGACATTCCGGGCGGAAAGTACCAATCGGTTCTGCCGACAGCCGACACGCCGCTCGATGTGGCGATTGAAGCGATGTCGATGCGCAGTGAGCCGGTGACGAATGCCGAGTTTCTGGCGTTCGTGAAGAACAACCCGCAATGGCAGCGAGACCAGGTGGCCGGCGTGTTTGCCGAATCCCGCTATCTCGATCAATGGCCCGCTGCTGATGCCATTGACGAAACGCAAGCGAGCCAGCCCGTGGTCAAGGTCAGCTGGTTCGCCGCACAGGCGTATTGCGAGAGCGAAAATGCCCGTCTGCCGAGCTGGCACGAGTGGGAATTCGTCGCCGCTGCCGATGCCACGCGACGCGATGCGCGCAAGGATCCGGCTTGGCGCAACCGGATTCTTGGTTGGTACTCGCAGACATCAAGCGGTGATCCTGCGCAGATCGGGGGTGAACCAAATGCCTACGGCGTTCGTGATCTGCATGGGCTGATCTGGGAATGGGTCGATGACTTCAACGCACTGTTCATCAGTGCCGACAATCGCAATCAGGGCGATCCGGATTTGCTCAAGTTCTGTGGAGCCGGCGCACTGTCGATGCAGGATCGTGACAACTACGCAATCCTGATGCGCATCGCCATGCTGTCTTCATTGAAAGGGGCTGATGTCACCGGCAACCTCGGTTTCCGCTGTGTCCGTCCGAACTCGAACTCGGGAGCAACCCCATGATCCGCCAAACACACGTCATCGCTCGCATTGTCCTGCTTGGACTGCTGCTTGCGTCGACTGGTGTGACCTTGACGCTGGCGGCCGAGTTGCCCGGCGATTCGGTCTACCAGTTGCAGGTTCCGATGGTCGACCAGGATGGAAAGAATTTCGATTTCGCCAGTCTGCGCGGAGAACCGCGACTGATCACGATGTTCTATACCTCTTGTCCGTATATGTGTCCGCTTATCATCGATACGGCGCGCATGACCGAGCGCGAACTGGACGCCAAGCAACGTGCGAAATTGTTCGTGCTGATGGCCAGTTTCGATGCCAAGCGTGACGATCCGGCCGCGCTCAAGGCGCAGGCGGAAAAACGCAAGATCAATACCGGTCGCTGGACGCTTGCTCGAACTGATGCCGCCAATGTGCGCAAACTCGCTGCGATCCTGGGAATCCAGTACCGCCAGCTCGATGATGGTGAATTCAATCACACAAGCGTGCTGATCTTGCTTGATGCTGAAGGCCGTATCGCGGCACGCAGCGAGATCATGGGCAAGATCGATCCCGAGTTCATCACCGCGATCAAGGCTGTTCTCGATCGCGACTGAGCGTCACCCCAGGCATTGCCCCAAGCGCGCGCTGGACCTTGGGCCCCTTTGCGCCCCGGCCCCGAAGTTCCCGGCGCCGCTGCTTCCTGCGTATCATCCAGTCTGCCTTGCTTCGTGAAACAACGATCACGAGAGGGCCGAAACGTGCCGCTTTGGCGCGAACCTGATGGTGGCAATGAGCAACATCAAGCCGATAGGGCGATTCGCGCCGAGCAACCCCGGTGACGGGGATGGCGACGAGGTCCGCTTCTGTTCGACCTGTGCATTCGGCGAGGTTTGCCTGCCCGTGGGCTATGACAAACCCGCGCTCATGGATTTGCATTGCCTGGTCGAGCATGTCGGTCCTCTGCATGCGGGCGACCATATCTTCCGTAGCGGCGAGAAGTTTGAAACGATATTCGCCGTGCGTGCCGGCACGGTGAAAACCTCGATGATCGACGAGGAAGGGCGCGAGCAGATCCTTGGTTTTCATCTGCCGGGCGAAATGGTCGGACTCAATGCGATCCATCCGGCGCGCTACCCTTGCGATGCGATCGCGCTCGACACTGTCTATCTGTGCCGATTTTCGTTTCCGGCATTGGCGACGCTGGCCACGCGCATGCCCGAAATCCAGCAGCAGCTGTTTCGTTTGCTCAGCGCTGATATCGGCAAGGCGGCCTTGCTCGCAGGCGATCACAACGCCAATGAGCGCATGGCCGCGTTTCTGGTCCTGCTTGCCGATCGGTTCGCCGCGCGCGGGTTTTCGGCGACGCGTTTTCGATTGAGCATGCCGAGAGGCGACATCGCCAACCATTTGCGACTCGCGCCGGAAACGGTCAGTCGGATACTGCGCCGATTCCAGGATCAAGGTTTGATTCGCGTCGACGAGCGTGACGTCGAACTGCTGCAGCCCGGCCAACTGCGCCAGCTCGCACGCTGCATCCTGCCCGGCTGAGGGGTCGGGGATCGCAAAACCGCAAGGGCCTGTTTGTTGGCGCTCTCTCGATCGTTCTGGGCGCGAAAGGCTCGCCCGTGAGGGCACTCCTGCATCACTTTCCATGGTCTTTCTACGCAGCGCTTGATCCGCGTCATGGATTGATTACGCCGGTACTCAGACAATGATGGACCTCATTCAATCGGGAATACGCCATGTCCCCAATCGCCGTCTATCGGCGTGCTGTTGTTCATCTCGTACGCGGCGCGACTGCGGATCAATCCGCAACGCGGAGCGGCAATCGGCAAAGAAGCATCGCCTTACGGCGGCGCTGAGCGGCATGGAGGACTGAACAAGATGAGTAGCGCAGCGAACACGACCAAGCGGGATCCGGAACAGATATCGACTCCGGTTGCTTCCGAACATCATGCGTTGGCCAGACACGGGGCACGGAGTGTTTCAGACGAGGAATCTGGAGACCTTGCCCGCGCCTGGAGCCAGCAAGCCATCGCCCGATTGGAAAGCGAGGCCACCCGTTCGGCCGATACTCATCTGTTGCATCTGTCGTTGCCTGGATTCCCGGGCATCGACTTCTACTTCAAGGATGAGTCGGCGCATGCCTCGGGGAGCCTCAAGCATCGACTGGCCCGATCGCTGTATTTGTATGCCTTGTGCAATGGCCGACTCGGTGAAAACCAGACGGTGGTCGATGCGTCGTCCGGCAGTACGGCAATTTCGGAGGCATGGTTTGCGCGGCTGCTGGGTCTCACTTTTACTGCGGTGATGCCGGCCTGCACAACACCAGTCAAGATTCGTGACGTTCAAGCGCTCGGCGGCCGCTGCGATCTGGTTGAGGATCCCGCTCAGGTGCATGCGCGTGCCCGCGAGATCGCGGCCAACGGAGCCTGTCATCTGGACCAGTTCGGTCTCGCGGAACGCGCAACCGACTGGCGAGGCAACAACAATATCGCCGAATCCATCATTGGCCAGATGTGCAAGGAGGCGCACCCCGAGCCACGCTGGATCGTTTGCGGAGCAGGCACTGGCGGCACGTCGGCGACGATCGGCCGCTTCGTGCGCTATCGCCGGTTGTCGACCCGGCTGTGTGTTGCCGAGCCGCGTGGGGGTGCTTTCGCCGAAGGTTGGAAGTCGGGAGATCGGCTTGGACGTGCCAGTCAGTCGACCTTGATCGAAGGCATCGGTCGTCCCGAGGTCGAGCCTGGATTCCTGTTCGAGATTGTCGATCACGTCTGCGAAGTGGACGATGGCGCCTCGATTGCCGCCGCATTGCAGCTCGAATCCCTGCTCGGCCATCGCTATGGCGGATCCTCGGGCACCAATCTCGTCGCCTGCATGCAACTTGCAAGTGCGATGCGCGAGCGCGGCGAAAGCGGCAGCATCGTTACTTTGCTTGGAGATCGAGGTGAGCGCTATCGCGAAACGCTATTCGATACGGCTTGGCTGGCGTCACGGGGTGTCGATGTGAAGCCGTGGCATGAAATCCTGCAGCATGCGATCGAGACCGGGCATTGGACTGGCCCTGACTTTCGCTAGAGAGAGCGCCCGGAAAATTTGGGCTGTTGCTCCTCCAGGTGGCAGGAGAAGCGAGCATCGACGCCTATTCTCGAGACGGGTCAATACGGATGTCTCGTGTTTTGGAGGACCGATTGGACGCCGTCATCTCAGCATTCGATAACGTTCACGGCGAGGCCGCCGCGCGAGGTTTCCTTGTATTTGTCGCGCATGGTCTTGATCACCTTGTCCAGTGAGACGCGGTGCTTGCCGTCTCCGCGCATAGCCATGCGCTGGGCGTTGATCGCCTTGACCGAACCCATCGCATTGCGTTCGATGCACGGAATCTGCACGAGGCCACCGATTGGATCACAGGTCAGGCCGAGGTTGTGCTCCATGCCGATCTCGGCCGCGTTTTCGACCTGGTAGATACTGCCGCCGAGTGCTGCGGTGAGGCCGCCAGCAGCCATCGAGCAAGCCACGCCGACTTCACCCTGGCAGCCAACTTCGGCACCTGAAATCGAGGCGTTTTCCTTGTACAGAATACCGATCGCGCCTGCGGTGAGCAGGAAATCGATGATTCCCGCCTCGTTCGAACTGGGGCAGAAGCGGTCGTAGTAATGCATCACGGCAGGCAGGATGCCGGCCGCGCCATTGGTCGGTGCGGTGACGACGCGGCCACCGGCTGCGTTCTCCTCGTTGACGGCCAGCGCATACAGGTTGACCCAATCGAGAATTGTCAATGGATCGCGCAACGCCATTTCGGGGCGCTCCCGCAATTCGGCGACCATCGAAGGCGCTCGGCGCGCCACCTTGAGCCCGCCGGGCAAAACGCCGGATGCGCGCATGCCACGCGCGACGCAGTCCTGCATCGCGCTCCACAGCTTCAACAGGCCTTCCCGAATCTCGGCCTCGCTGCGCCAGGCCTGCTCGTTGGCGAGGATGACGCCGGCGATGCTGAGCCCGGATTCCTCACAACGCGCGAGCAACTCGTCGCCGCTGTTGTACGGATAAGGCATCTTGGTGGTGTCGGCGACAATGCGATCGTCCGCTGCTTCGTCGTGATTGACGACAAATCCGCCACCAACCGAGTAGTACTCACGTGTCGCCAGTTCGTTGCCATCGGCATCAAAGGCGGCAAAACGCATGCCGTTGCTGTGGTACGGCAGCTTCTGGCGCTTGTTGAATATCAGGTCGGTCTTCTCGTCGAAATCAATTTCGTGCTTGCCGAGCAGGCAGATGCGTTTGCTGCTGCGAATGCGCGAAAGCTTTTCGGCGATGACGTCCGGATCAATGCTGTCGGGCCATTCGCCTTCGAATCCGCAGAGCACGGCCTTGTCGGTACCGTGGCCACGACCGGTCAGCGCCAGCGAGCCGAACAGCTCGGCGCGGATTCGCGTGGTTTTTTCGAGGAGATCGCGCTCATCGAGCCAGCGATTGGTGAAGCGCGCGGCCGCACGCATCGGCCCCACCGTGTGCGAGGACGAAGGACCGATGCCGATCTTGAACAGGTCGAAAACGCTGACAGCCATGGCGATAACCGGACGTGAGGATCAGATCGTCATTCTACGCCCGAAGCCCTGCGCTGCCGATGCGCGCGCTCGTATTGACATCAGGTCGGCGACTTCAGCCCGCTATACTGACCTCCTCCGTTGATCGACAATTTCAATCCCGAATTCAGGAATTCCCCATGTTCGAAAAATTTTCCCATAGCTGGTCGCTGGTCAAGGCCAGTGCATCCGTGTTGCGATCCGACAAGGAATTGCTCATTTTCCCGCTGCTTTCGGCGATCAGTTGCATCCTTGTTGCCGCGACTTTCTTCGTGCCGGCGATGTTCGCCGGCGTGTTCAGCGGCCTGGACCGGGAGAGCATGAGTCCGCTGTTCTATGTTTTCCTGTTCGCTTTTTACGTGGTCCAGTATTCCGTCATCATCTTCTTCAACTCGGCGCTGATCGGCGCGGCGATGATCCGCCTCAACGGCGGCGATCCAACCGTCGCCGATGGATTTCGCATCGCCATGTCGAAATTGCCGGCGATCCTCGGCTATGCCGTGATCGCGGCGACCGTCGGCGTGATTCTGCGCGCGCTGCAGGATCGCGCGGGTTTCATCGGTCGCCTCGTCATCGGCATGATCGGCCTGGCCTGGACAGTGGCCTCGTTCCTCGTCGTGCCGGTACTGGTCAGCCAGGACATCGGCCCGATTGATGCGGTCAAGCGCAGCGCCGAATTGCTCAAGAAGACCTGGGGCCAGAATCTCATTGGAACCGGCGGCATCGGACTCGTCTTCGGGCTGGCCATCTTCGCCCTGATTTTCGCGGGTGCTGGACTCATCTACCTCGCGGTATCGAGCGGCATCCTCGCGATCACGATCACGGCGGTTGTTGCGGTTGCGGTTGCCTTGCTGCTGCTGATCCTGATCCAGGCCGCATTGCAGGGTGTCTATGCAGCGGCGTTGTATCGCTACGCCACCGAGGGCGAAGCCCGCGAAGGTTTCGACCAGGCCCTCGTTGCCGACGCGTTCAAGGTTAAAGCCTGATCCAACTTCACCGAGCGCCGCTGGCGGCGGTGCTCGGTGATTTGCTGGTCCGCGCTCCGAAGGCGAGTAAAAAGGCACAGTGAAGCCACGCGTTTCGGTCTGTGCAGGGACCAGGAACTCGATTGCTGCTGCGCCAGAAACCTTGTCGCTACGCTGGGCGAATCCAACTTTCAACGATGAAATCTGTGATCAAGACACCGGATACCGATCCGGTCAAGAACGGCGTCGTAAACCAAATGCCGATCAGATCGCCAGTGAGCGCCCGCCATCAACGCGGATCACCTGACCGGTCACAAACCTCGCATCGCGCATCAACCACAACACCGCATCGGCAACATCCTCCGGTGTGCCGGCGCGTTTGAGCGGTGTGCGCGCGACAATCTCGTCCCTATTGGCATAGGCCTTGCCGGATTCCGGCCACATTACGGCCCCCGGTGCGACGCCATTGACGCGCACCTCGGGGCCAAGCTCATGCGCCAGTGCCCGGGTCATCGCCAGTTGCGCGGCCTTGGCCATGCAATAAATTGAATAACCAGGCAACGGGTGCTCGGCATAAATATCGAGCAGGTTGACGACTGCTCCGCCGCGATCACGCAGATGTCGGGCAGCGGCCTGGGTGAGGAAGAACGGCGCACGTGCATTCGATGCGAACAACTCATCCCATTCGGCGGTCGTCGCGTTGCAAAGCGCGGTCGGATAGAACGCCGATGCATTGTTGACGAGACCATCGAGGCGACCGAAGCGCGCCACCGTGTCATTGACCAGATCGGGCAGACCATCGACGTCGGCCAGTTCAGCCTGCAAGGCCAGCGTACTCGATGAGCGAACTTGTTCGAGTTGATCAATCAGGACATCAAGTTCGTCGCGTGAATTGCGGCAGTGCAGGGCAAGATCGTAGCCGGCGGCATGCAGGGCGCGTGCGATCGTCGCGCCGACGCGCCGCGCTGCGCCGGTGATCAGCACAACGGGTCGGGCATTCGGTAAATCCGTCATTGGTGTTCTCTTGTCACGTCGGTATCCTGCCAAGAGTGCCGCAAGACGACGCAACGAACCAGTGAAGCTCTCCGTGCCTGCCCCGAGTGATGATGAACTTGCCCATTCCGCGCAACTCGTTGCGCTGATCCGTGCCGAAATTGCCGCTCAGGGGCCGATGCCGTTTTCGCGCTTCATGGAGCGATGCCTGTATGCGCCGGGGCTCGGCTACTACAGCGCGGGTCGCACGAAATTCGGTGCTGCCGGCGATTTTGTCACCGCACCGGAGCTCGGATCGCTATTCGCGCAATGCATTGCCGATGCCTTGATGCCTTGTTTGCGTGATCTGGGCACAGAGGCGGATTTCTGCGAGCTTGGCGGCGGCAGTGGGGCCTTCGCTGAAGTGGCCATGCTGGCGTTCGCCGAAGCGGGCGTTGTGCCGCGACGCTATCGTATTCTCGAGCCCAGTGCGGATCTGCGCGAACGCCAGCGCGATCGCCTGCTCAAGGCCTTGCCAACCGAACTTTATTCAAGAGTCGAATGGCTGGATCGACCGCCTGAGGAAAACTGGCGTGGCGTACTGTTTGCCAACGAAGTGATCGATGCGCTGCCGGCGACGCGTTTCACGCTGCGCGATGAGGAAGTTTTCGAGGAATTTGTCGAAATCGACGAGTCGGGAGGTTTCGTCCGCACCGACCGACCCGCCGATGCGCTCGTTGCGGGCGCCGTGCGTCATGTCGAACGCGATCTTGGCGCTGCTTTCGCGGACGGCTATCGATCCGAGATCCTGCCGCAGTTGCCGTACTGGATGCAGGCCGTGCTCGGCAGTCTGGAGAAGGGAGTCGCGATGTTCGTTGACTATGGCTATCCGCGCACGGAGTTTTATCTCCCTGAGCGTAACGACGGTACCCTGATATGCCACTATCGCCACCGCGCGCACGCCGATGCACTGGTCATGCCGGGGCTTCAGGACATCACCGCGTTCGTCGATTTCACCGCCTTGGCCGAAGCCGGCAACCACGCAGGGTTTGCGGTCGTGGGCTATGTTGCCCAGGCGCAGCTGCTGATCGCATCCGGGTTGGCGCAGAGATTTGAGCAGGCTCGCGTGGATGCCGATGAAGTGAGCGGCTACAGACTCGCCCAGCAAGTCAAGAGACTGACGCTGCCGGGCGAAATGGGCGAGAAATTCCAGGCAATGATTTTGGCCAGGAACGTAACCTCAGAAGCCTTGCCGACCGGGATTTCGAGCATCAGTCTCGGACATCGACTGTAGTTGGTGTCAGCGATCAGGAACCGGAGCGCTGGCCGAACTCCCTTTCCAGCCAGTCGGTCAGCATGCGGGTTTCAAAACGATACGGGTCGCTGCGATTGCGTGCTCCGCGATCGAGAAACGCGACATCGCGCAACTTTCGTTCGCCGCTGTCGATGACCTGGCCATCGGCACCGGTCAATGTGAAGCTGAGATTCACTTCCGGCGGATAGACTGACTTGACGATGCGCACGTCGCCACCAGCGCCACCACGAAACGGTTCGATGCGCCCTGCGAGTTTCACATCGGTAATGGTCACGTCGAGACGCTGGCCGGGCATCAGCACCTTTTCGCCCCGTTTGACCAGGGACTTCTGGAACTCGGTGAGCCAGATTTCGGGCTTCGGCTGCTGAAACTGAAAACCAAACTTCATCTCGGTGAATTCGGCAGGATCGGTCCAGGTCACATGGACCTGATCGCTGTTGTAGTCCTTCTTGTCGACGTCCCTGGCAATCGCCGACAGGGATGTGCCGAACATCAAGACTCCAATCACGAGCCCACGGAATAGGCGACGACTTGATTCGGATCTGTTCATTTCACTCTCCAATTCTGGGTGCCGGTGAATGACACCGCGCGATTCTAAATGACGGCGCCGGGCGTGATTTGGTTGCATTCACGCAATCGTGGTTGCTCGCGCATTCAGCTTGCCCGTCAAGCTCCAATCTGCGCGAACGCGGCACGGGTCAGGTTTTCCGGTTCGGCGTCGGTGCAGGCGACGTCATCCTCGATGCGAATGCCGCCGTAGTGACGGAACGCGTCGACGCGTTCCCAGGCAATGTCCCTCGCGAATGGCTTGTCCTTCAGGGTCGCCAGCAACATGTCGATGAAATAAAGGCCCGGTTCGATCGTGACCACGACATCTGGCTGGATCGTCCGCGTCATGCGCAGGTAGGGATGGCCATTCGGCCGGTCGATCGTACGCCCGGAATCGTCGGCGGCAAAGCCGGCGACATCGTGGACCTGCAGGCCGATTGGATGGCCAAGACCGTGCGGAAAGAACACCGCCGAGACACCCGATTCGACCGCGCTCTCGGCGCTCATGCGGATGAAGCCGAAATCCTTGAGCACGCCTGCGAGCAGGTGGTGGGCTTCGATGTGCAGATCCGCGTAGTCCTTGTCGGCAACGACCGCGGCGCAGAGGCGTTTCTGCACCGCATCGACGGCATTGATCATCGACTGGAATTCGCTGTTGGTATCGGCCGCGTAGGTGCGCGTGATGTCGCTGGCGTAGCCGTGGAAACTGGCCCCGGCATCGATCAGGAACGAATGTGAGCGCGCGGGCGGAGCGTGCTGCACCTGCATGTAGTGGAGCACGGCGGCGTGTTCGTTGAGCGCGATGATGTTGTTGTAGGGCAGATCATTGTCGCCCTGGCGGGCCGCCGCGAGATAGGCGATGTGGATGTCGAATTCCGAATCGCCAGCCCGGAAAGCGTGTTCAGCGGCGCGATGGGCGCGAACGCCGATCTTGTTGGCCACGCGCATCATGGCCAGCTCGTAGGCAGTCTTGATGACGCGGTGATAGTGCAGGTAGTCGAGAACGCCTTGCGGGTTGTTCGGGATGAAGTCCCCGAGCGCGGCGTTGTCCTCACCGAGGATCGCGCAGCGCGAAATATCCGGTGGCAACTCAGCCTGTGCATCTTCGGCTTCACGGATGACGACAATATCGAAATGCTCGACCCAGTAGCCGGCCGGCGCGTCGGGTACCACGTGCCAATAGTCGGCGGGTTGAAGGTAGATCAGCTTTGGCCGGCGTCCGGGGGAATAGACAATCCATGAACCCGGCGCCCTGGTCACCGGAAGCCAGTGTTTGAAATGCGGATTGACATGAAACGGGTAGTGCATGTCATCGAGAAACTGTAGCCGCGGAACGCCTGCCGGAACGACCAGATGATCGAAGCCGCCGCGAGCGAGCGCGGCATCGCTGCGCTGCTTGAGCGTATTGATATGGGCGGCGAACAATGGGTGCAGATCGGGATGCTGGATATCCATGGCGACTCCTTGAGACAAGCGCCATTGTGACGCGACTGCATGGCATGCCGCCAGCGAACGCCGCACGCTACCTCACGACGCCTATCGTTGTAACTGCTCGAGTACGAATGCAGGCGCGTTGTTGTGGCCGTAGATCCTGGAGTAACGACAATCTGTCGAACCCAATTGTCGCTCAGGAACCCAGCACAAGCATCGGACCCAGCAAGGACAGCAGACCCAATGAGCGTACCTGTTCGCGCCACTCGCTCAGCTTCGGATCATTGGTTTCCGCGTAGAGCATTCCTGTGACACGCAACTCGAGCAGACGTTGACCGTGTGTGCGCGCGTGCTCGATCAGCCAGCGCAGCCTCTGCGTGCGGTCAGGGTTCGAATCCATGCGTGATCTCAGCAAAGTCCATGTCGCTTCGCCATCGAAATGTGGCGTGCCGTCCAGCAGGGCGCGCGCAGCTGCCATTTCACGCTCGGCATCGCTGTGTCGATTCTGATCGAGCAGTATTCTGGCGAGCAGCAGCCGCGCATCGCGTTCGCTCGAGAGCTCGGAGTCTTCCTTGCCCTGGACCGCGACTTCGATCGCGGTCTGCTCGGCGACCGCAAGTCGACCGTCCATCAGCTCGACCCGGGCCAGATCCAGGCGACTGGCGCGTTGCAAGGCCCGCGTTTCGGTGGCTTCGCGTTTGGCCAGGGCGATGCCGAATGCCTGACGCGCCGCCTTTGACTGGTTGCGCAACACGGCGATTCTTCCGCGCAGGGTCGCGACGATCGCCTGCTTCTCGTCATCGAGATTGCCGGTGGCCTCGGTTTTTTCGAGCAGGGAAGTCGCGCCGGCCAGGTCGGCAGCATGCAGACGAACATCCGCACGCAGGGTCAGTGCATTGGCGAGGCGGTTGGGATCCTTGATCCGTTCGAAAATGACGACTGCCTCTTCGGAAAATTCCGAGGCATTGGAAAGGTCGCCACTGTCCAGTGCCGCTGTCGAGAGGCTGGTCAGGATACGGGCGATATCGGGAGGCTGTTGCAAGGTTCGAAACAGCGCGAGAGCCTCGCGATTGAGCTTGTCTGCTGCACGCAGATCACCTTCGTAAACGGACACGTTGGCCAGATGACCGAGTGTCACGGCTTCCATGCGTTGATCGTGCAGCTCACGGAACAGGGTCAGCGACGCCTCGTAGTGCTTTCTTGCCTCCGCATAGCGTGCTTCCGTTGCGGCCAGGTTGGCGAGATTTCCGTGCACATTGGCGAGAATCGAAGGAGTGCCCGATTGCTCGGCGAGACGCAGCGCGCGATCGAGCACTTCGCGTGCTTCATCGTTGCGTCCGATGCGCCGTAACGGCCCCGACGCTGCACTCAGCGCGCTTGCCACACCATCCGGATTACGTGCACTTTCATGCTGCTCGGCAGCCGCGGTGTAGTAGGCCACAGCCCGATCGTTGTCACCGAGCCTTCGTGCCAATCGTCCACGCGCGTGCAGGAGGCGACCGATGGCGTAGTTGTCGCCAGCCTTGAGGACGCGCGCCTGCAGCGCGTCGAGTCCGCTGTCGACGTGGGCCATGTCGCCTTGCACGAGCGCCGGATCCATCTGGTCAAGACGCGCCTCGATAGCGGGACGCAGGACATCGCTCTGTTCGAGTGTCTTGATCGCTTCTGAAAATTTCTCGCGCGACTCGCCAACCTGTCCCATGGCTTTCAGGGCGCGTGCCATTTCGATCTGCGCCAGCGCGGCCATCACGGGCCAACCTGTTGCAGAAGCAAGTTCCGCAGCCTGCGCCTGGTTCGCCTGGCGATCAATGTCATTTTCACGATGGGCGAGCTGCGCCGACATCAACAGGCGTCTTGGAGGCGGAACATCGTCCAGCTTCGCTACACGTTCAAATGTCGTGCGCAATTCGGGCGATGCCTCGTGCACTTGTGCGGCGTAGAAAGCCAGGCCTACGTCGATGTCATCGGGATCCATTTCATAGGCGATGCGCCAGGCCTCCAGCGCGGGTCCGAAGCGCCCGGTCACCTCGTTCTGGATTGCATCGAGCATCAACTGATCGACGCGTTGCAGGGATTCACGTCGAGATTCGAGAACCGAGAGAACCTGGGTCGCGTGCAAGCGCTCACCGCGCATCAGCAGCAAGCCTGATTGCCACAAGGCCAGCCTCGGAACGTCCTCGATCTTGCGAGCTTTTTCCAGACCATCCAGCGCCTCGCCGATATTGAAATGCCGCGCAGCGAGCAGCGCTGACTCGGCTAGTTCCTTCGCCTTTGGGTTCTCAGGCCAGTTCGAGAGCGGAGCCGCTGTTCCGGCTTGTTGCCTATGGGTGACCAGCGACAGCAGCGCAATGATCATTGCCGCCACAATTGCGACAACGGTCACTTTCGTTCCAGTTCGGTCGCGGGCAGGTGTGCGCGCGACGCCGAGGACGAATGGCGGATCGCCCGCCGCCTGCGCA
>JBBRBU010000002.1:0-97573 GCA_038205505.1 Lysobacterales bacterium
CTTGAACCGGGACGCTGGCTGGTTGCCGAAGCAGGCGTCCTGCTGACCCGGGTGATCCGGGTCAAGCGTGGCGACGAGCGAGACTTCCTGATTCTCGATGCGGCGATGAACGACCTTCCGCGACCAAGCCTCTATGACGCCTGGCATGACATCGTCTCGCTGTCGCCGAATCCTCGTCCGAGGGTCGATTACGACGTAGTTGGTCCGGTTTGCGAAACCGGTGATACCTTCGCCCGCGGGCGCGCGCTGCCCGAATGCATCGCCGGTGATCTGATGATGATCCGCACCACCGGCGCCTATGCCGCATCGATGGCTTCGACCTACAATTCAAGGCCACTCGCCGCCGAAGTATTCGTCGACGACGGACGCTGGGCAATGGTGCGCAGACGCCAGGACCACGCCGAAATGTGCATGGGCGAATTGCCGGCACTTGACTGGTTGGAGACTTGATACTCATGCACAAGGTTCGAATCGCCGTCTCCGCATGTTTGCTGTCGGCCACCTCGGCTTTTGCTGCTCCAGGCTACGAGCGCCTCGACCAGGCCTTCGATGCAGTGGTTCAGCGCTATCACCTGCCCGGTCTTGCTGTCGGCGTGATCGACAACGGTGAGATCGTCTACACGCGAACGGCCGGCGAACGCGAAGCGGGTTCCGAAAAAAGGATCACGCCGCAGACTCTGTTCAAGATCGCCTCGAACAGCAAGGCGATGACTGCAAGCGTGCTTGCGCGGCTCGTCGATGCCGGCCAGCTGCGCTGGGATGATCCGGTCATCAAGCACCTGCCGCAATTTCGCATGTTCGATCCCTGGGTCACGAAGAACATGCAGGTGCGCGACTTGCTCGTTCACAACAGCGGTCTGCCGGAGGGCGGCGGTGATCTCATGCTGTGGCCCGAGCCGAATCATTTCACGCGCGCCGACATCCTCGCCGGGCTCGGCCACATCAAACCGAAGTACAGTTTTCGCGCAGGATATGCCTACGACAATCTGCTCTATGTCGTCGCCGGCGAAGTCGCCGCGGCGGCGGCAGGGGCAAGCTACGAGGAACTGGTCCGTTCGGAGGTCTTCGTCCCGCTAGGATTGAATTGTCGTGTTGGCTCGTGGAAATCGAATCCAGATGACGATATCGCGCAACCGCATGGGCGTGACGAGGGACGCAACGTCGTCGTCGGTGCCGATCGCGAAGCAGTCTCCGAAATTACCTCGGCCGCAGCCGGCGGGATACGTTGCAGTCTCGAAGACATGCTGCGCTGGGCTGGCAACTGGCTGACGCCCGATGCAAAACAGAAAGATTGGTTGTCCGAAAAACAACGCGCGGCGATGTGGACGCCGAATACGCCCATGCCGATTTCGGTGCGAAAGCGCGCCTGGGACAACACCCATGCATGGTTGTATGCATTCGGCTTCCGCCTTGGCGATGTCGATGGCGAATGGACCGTCTCGCATACCGGCACGCTATCAGGCATGTATTCAATGATGATGCTGTTGCCGGATCGCAAATCGGGTTTCGTCATCCTGATCAATGGCGAGGCCAGCGAGGCGAGAACGGTACTCGCCGAGGTGCTGGTCAAGCAGTTCACCGCAGCTGATGACACGCGCGGCGTCGCCGAATACGCGGCCGATCTCGCCGCCGATCGCTCCTCGAAAACTGACCCCGCCGCTCGCGACACTCGTGCACGCAATCCGACGACAGCCAAGCTCCTGAGGGGATGGCTCGGCGTCTGGCGCGATCCGTGGTTTGGTGACGTCACGATTTGCGCGGAGAAGGAAGATGTCCGCTTTCGCTCGGCGAAGTCGCCACGCCTGCTCGGCACGCTGATGCGTGTCGGCGAGCGCGATCTCGTCGACTGGGATGCTGACAGTGTCGATGTGGAGGCCTGGCTCGATTTCACGCCGGGCGGTACACCTACATTGCACATGAGCAAGGTCGACCCGGACGCAGATTTCAGTTTCGACTACGAGGATCTCGCGTTCAAGCGAGTCGGCGATTGTGATTGACCGCCGCGTTCTCAAGCTCGCGCTCTGCGTTGGACTTGCTGTGCAAAGCGGCCACGAGGCATTTGCCGCCAAACCTGTGTTGTCGCAGGCAACAACGTCGCGCGAAGCGGATCTTGTCGACGTCACGTCACTGGTCCCCGATATTGCTCTCGACATGCGCTACGCCGGAAAGAACAATTTTGTTGGCGAGCCGATTGATGGCTACGATGTCGCGCGTTGCCTGCTCAAGTCGCGGGTTGCGCAAGCGCTGGCTGAGCTTGAACATGATCTGCGCAAGCGCTCGTTGCGACTCAAGATCTACGATTGCTATCGACCGGCGCGCGCCGTGCAGCGCTTTGTCGAATGGGCTGGCGATTCCGATGATCGGAAGACCAAGGCGCAGTACTACCCGAACCTTGAAAAGACCGAATTGCTCGGCGACTACATCGCGCCGGTGTCGGGGCATAGCCGCGGTGCGACGATCGACCTGACCCTGCAGCAGTGCGACAAGCGGGGAACGCATTGTCAGGCGCTCGACATGGGTACGGATTTCGACTTCTTCGATCCGCGCGCGCATACCGATTCGACATTGGTCAGCGATGCGCACCGCGCAAACCGATTGCGCCTGCGTGAATCCATGCAAGCGGCCGGTTTCGATAATTATCCAATGGAATGGTGGCACTACCGCTTCGAGCCCGAGCCTTCACCGGAGTCGATCTATGACGTTCCGATTGAATGACGACACCGAGGCATACGACATGGCCTGCGCCATTGCTCGACACTACCAATAGAATGGTCGTGGCTTGGATCGAAAGCGCGAAGCCCCCGGATCTCATGGCAATCGGTGTTTAGCCGCGATGGCTTTGCCGCGACCTGCCGAAACGCATCGCGACCGCAGGAAGTCCCGTTTCCGGGGCAGCTCAAGCGGGTTCCTGAAAACGGCGTCCCGAGTCCGCATCCCGCTTTCGTCGTTTCCGGCAAGGACCAACGCATGCGCCAGGGCGCCATCGACGTTATCCTTAAACGTTGGCGAATGTCGCCACTCACTCGAAACACGGCGATTCAATGGAAATCTTCAAGAAGTTTCGCATCGAGGCGGCCCATCGCCTGCCCCATGTACCGGAAGGTCATAAGTGCGCGCGCGTGCACGGGCATTCATTCGAGATCGAGATTCATCTGAGCGGGGCGATCGATCCGACGCTCGGCTGGGTCTGCGATTTCTCTGACGTCAAAGCCGCATTCGCTCCCCTGTTCGAGCAACTCGATCATCACTATCTCAATGACGTTCCGGGCCTCGACAATCCGACCAGCGAAAACCTCGCGGTGTGGATCTGGAATGCGCTCAAGCCGCGCCTGCCCCTGCTGGCGCGCGTGGTCATCCACGAAACCTGCACCTCGGGCTGCTCCTACGCGGGTCCACAATCCTGAGAGTAGCCGTTAATATTGCATTCGCACATCAAGATTCGTCTCGTCAACGTATTGATGACAAAGGCTTTATGAACGGTTGGCAACGATCTGCGTGAAATTATGTTGCGCTGCACCAAACTCCTTGCTAGAGTACGCCTCACCAACCCTCTTAGATAAGGAATTTTCCATGTACGAGCAAATGAATTCGCAGTTCCTTTCCCTCGGCAAGAACTTTGCCGACGCAGCCGCCAAGGCTCAGAGCGTTGCTCTGGCCAGCTTCGAAAGCATCGCCGGCCTGCAGTTCAAGGCAGTCGAGAACCACGTCAACGCGTCCAACGCATTCTGGGCCGAAGCGTCCGAAGTGCGTGATTTCGAAGGCGCCAAGGCGATCTGGCCGAAGGGCATCCAGCTGGCCAAGGAATCGGCAGAGAAGATGTACGCGACCAACCAGGAAGTCATCGGCATGACCCTGCAGACCAACGAACAGCTTGGCAACTTGATCAAGGGTTCGTTCGAAGCCACCAATGACGTCGTGACCAAGCAGGTCAATTCGGTCAAGAAGGCTGCTTCGGGCAAGTAATAACCTCGCTTTCAAGCGCAGGTATTGCGCAGCAGCCTTTCCCAGGATTGGCCGCAGCGCACTCAAACCGGACGGTTCGCCGTCCGGTTTTTTTATTGCCAGGGATGGCATGTATGGCTGTAACGCAGGAGCAGTTACAGGCGATTGCCAGGGATGGCATGTATGGCTGTAACGCAGGAGCAGTTACAGGCGATTGCCAGGGATGGCATGTATGGCTGTAACGCAGGACGACTGCATGGATGCAGGAGGTAGAGGCCGCTCCAGCGCATCCGGCAACTGCTCCTGCGTTGCTCTACCTCCGGCATCCATGCCGTCGCCTGCGCTCGCGGCATTTGCACATCCATGTGCAGCACAACGCAGGAGCAGTTGCCGAGCAGTTGCCGAGCAGTTACAGGCGATTGCCATGGCTGGCATGTTTGCCGGCAATGCAGGACGACTGCACGGATGCAGGAGCAGTTGCCGGGCACGCAGGCGATTACCCGCAGCACGAGGATTCACCCTAGTCGAGGACCATGCGACACTGCAATCCGAAATCGGGCCAGGCGCGAGCACGATCACGCCCGCGGCGTGGATCCATCAGGACCCGGAACGCGAAGCACCAGCGCGGGATCGCGACGACCATGTCTTTCAGCGGAGGGACGAAATGATGATCATCGAGAAGACAGCACGTCTATCGACTTTCTTCCACCTTGCGCGATTCGCGGGCTGATCATGCCCAGCCTGACCATTACCGGCGGACCGCTCAGCGGCCAGCAATTCAGCTTCAGCGCCTCGGTTGTCATCGGACGCGGTGCGTATTGCGACATCCGCATCGATGATTCGACTGTCTCGCGACGCCACGCCGAAATCAGCGCTGACAATCAGGGCGCCTGGCATTTTCACGATCTCGGCAGCGCCAATGGCAGCCTGCTCAAAGGGCGTCAGATTCACGGCGAGTTGCTCCTCGAAGGGACCCTCGACCTGGTCATCGGCGAAGTTCCGGTCAGACTCGCCATGGCGGATGCAGAGGATGCGCGGCGAGGCGACAACAGTTCATTCCCGCACCTGCTGGATCGATTGGAATTGCTCGCCTGGGTTGCCGCCTTGCCTGCTCGACGCGAGAGCCCGGCCGAGCTGATCGAGCAGATTCTCGACACCCTGCGCGACGGTTTTTCAGGTTGTACGCGGGTCAGTCTCTTTGTCACTCGGCCGGGCAACAGCAAACTGCTGCCCTATGTGCGAGCGAAAGACGAATCTTCAAAGGCTGAGCTACGTTCCGCCGCACTCGCCCAGGCTTGCCAGCGCCACGTCGACGGGGTTGCCGGAGGTGCCTCGGCGATCGAGCCGCTCGGTGTCGTCGATGCCCCCGCTGGAATTCTTGCCGCGCCGGTGATCCTTGGCGGAGAAACGCTCGGCGTCCTGGTCGCCGAATCGGAACGCTCCGACACGTGGAGTCCCCTGGATCGCTCACTCGGCAAGGGCATCGCCAGTGTCATCGCCGGCCTGCTCGAAGCCGAACGCGGCAGCCATCCTGATCGACGCGGGGCCGAGCGCGATCTGTTGCTTGCGCGGCGGGTGCAGCAACATTTTCTGCCGCAGAACACGATTCGCCTGCCTGGTTACCAGTTGGCCGAAGCCTATGTTCCGGCGCGCGTGGTTGGCGGTGACCATTACGATTATTTCCGTTTTTCCGATGACCGCGTTGGCATCGTGATCGGCGATGTCTCCGGCAAGGCGGTATCTGCGGCTCTGGTCATGGCGCGTTTTGGAATGGCCGTGCGCCTGCTCGCCAGTCAGGCCGACAATCCGCTCGACTTGCTGGTCACGCTCAACATCCTGATGCTGGATGAGCTTGAGGCAGGGATGTTCGTGACCGCGCAGATTATCGGCATTGACGCGGCGAGCGGCGATATCCACATCGCCAATGCGGGTCATCCTTCGCCGCTGATGCGAACCGCGGATGGCCGGGTCAAAGCCCTGACTCTTGAATCGGGCGCGCCGCTGGGTGCAAGCGCGCAAACACGTTTCGGCGCATCGACGGTCAAACTGCAAGCGGGCTCCAGCCTGCTGTTCTACACCGACGGCCTCGATGAAGCCGAAAATGAGGATGGCCTCCAGTTCGGTATCGAGCGAGCGACTGCGGCGATGAAACTGGCTGCGGATGCGCCCGGAATCCTGGCGAAAATCAACCAGCAGCTGGGCGACTTCGTCGGCTCCGCCAAAGCGGCCGACGATCTGACCATGCTCGTGATCAGCCGCGACGATTTGAACTCGCCAGTCTGATCGGAGCGCAGTTTAACCGGCGATCGGTCTCGCCACGAGGTTCACCGCGAGGCGGATATGCCGAGCACGCGCAGCACCTCGGATACCGTTTTCGCGTCGACCTTGGACGTCGCCGCCTTGCCTGCCCTGATGCCAAGCAGTTTTGACGCCGTCGCCGCCAGTGTACTGCCGCTTCTGGCTACGACCGCGACCGGCTCGGGTTTGGCTTGAACGGCCGCTTTCGCTGGCTCCAAGGACTTGGCTGGTTCCTTGGGCTTGGCAGATGCAGCGGGCCTGGCTGGGGCTGCGGCCTCGCCGAGAATTGCTTCGCGATTCGTCGAGATCCTGAACAATTGAGTGAAGCCTGCGACATCGAAGACCTGTCGAACGGTAGGATTAAGGCCACAAAGACGCAGACTGCCGCTGCCATCGATCTTCTTCGCCAGCATCAACAGCACACGCAAGCCGGCGCTGCTGACATAGCCCACGCCAGCCAGATCGACGATGAAATGATTGGCACCAGCGTCAATCAGATCCTGCACGGCGAGTTCAAGATCGGCCGATGTATCGGTATCAAGACGTCCTTCCAGTCCGAGAACACGGACCTCGCCGACCGTTTCCTCTTTGACTTCGAGTGCCACCTCAGCCCTCGCGGAAGACGAAGCGGGCCATGCCGATCTGGATCACGTCTTCATGACGCAACAAACGTTGCTTGACCGCTTCGGCATTCACGCGGGTTCCGGACTTGCTGTCGAGATCTGACAAGGTGTAGCCCTGCGAGTCGACCGTGATGCGGGCATGCCTCGGCTCGACACCCGGCCCGCCAATACGAATTTCGTTGTTCGAGTCCGCACCAAGGATGACCGGCTTGGGAGGCAAGGGAATGGCCGTGCGGCCTGCTTCGGGATTTTGTGGAACCAGGCGCGCGGTCCGCAGCGACATGGTGGAATTGGCCCCGAAAGCGGGCTTGATGCCAGGAGCGCTCGGTGCTGAAGGCACCTTCGGAGGCTCCGGCAATTTGAGCACTTGCAGGATCTGGGTCTGGGCCGCCGGAATATCGAGCGCATCGAGGTCCATCGGAATATCGACATCCTCGGCAGCCGGCATTTCCTGCGTGCTTGCCGGGCTCGGCACAGGTGTCTGCGCCAACTCTTCCTCGCTGGAGAAGACTTCCAGGAATCGCTTCTTGAGAGCCTCGCCCTGCTTGTGAGCTGCCGCACGTTCACTCAGCGAAGTCTCGATCGCCTCGAGACGAACGCGGTATTCCTCGTCGTTGAATTCGCCAAGCTTGCGGCGCAATTCAATTTCCTGCCGATCGAGCTTGACTGCTTCGTGTGCGTTGCTGATCTCGGCGAGCGCACCGCGCAGGCGTGCGTAGGATTCGCGAGCCTGCTGACGCAGCGGCTCCGCCTTGGCTTCGATATCGGAAACCTGCCTGACGTAGTCGGCATTGACGCGTCCGAACACGGCAGGATCGAAGTCGGCCTTGACTGCTTCCAGCCCTGACAGGCGCTGGCGAAGGATATCCGCCTCCTCCTTGAGCGCCTTGAGGGCGTCGATTACACCGAGATCAACCCCGGACAGGGACTCAGGCAATTCACGGGCGTTCACCATTTTTGCTCTCCGAGCCGCCTATGCGGCAGAAAATTCGATCTCAACCGCACCAAACCGCAGCTTGTCACCGGGTTTTACCGGGACATCCTCTCCAGTCTTGATACGAACATTGTTCAGGAACGTGCCATTCACGGTACTCGTTTCTTCGCGCACGAAGAACAATTGTCCCTGGCGAATCAGCTTGGCATGACGTCGGCTCAGGCTGCGCGTCGGATCGACGGTGCTCAGATTCACTTCGGGGTTGATGCCTGAGGCGGGATCCGGACGACCGACGAGGAACTCGTTCAGAGCCGCGTCGAGCGGAAACACCTCCCCCTCGGCATGACGAAGCACACAGGTGGCCCTCGATCTCGGCTTCGCCGCCAGCGGCGCTTGAGGCTCGATGGTGGTTTTTGACGGCTCTGCCGCAGTGGGGGCTGCCTTGGCAGGCGACTGCTGAGTCGCCTCGATCGGTGCGCCGGCGGGCACCGGCTTGCGCTTCTTTGCGCCGCTTTCGATCAGCGCGGAAGCAAGGCGCATCTCGCACTGCTGGTGACGTTGCGCGAGGCAGCGCAGCAGACGCACGGCAATCTCGACGTTTTCCTGTAACAAGCCGGAAAACCCGTCTCGCTCGATCTTCAGCAATCGCGTCGGTTTGCGTGCGATGGCCGTGGCGAATCGCGGCTGGTCATCGAGCAGCGACAGTTCACCAAAGAATTCGCCCGGACCAAAGCTGGCGATTGCCTCCTTGCCGCGCGCTTCGACCAGCAGATCGATGCTGCCGGACTCGATGATGTACATCGTCTGCCCGGCGTCGCCCTCGGCGAACACCGTTTTACCGGAAGGTATGTCGATAAAGGCGTCGGCAGCTTGACTCATCGCATGACAACTCTGGCTCGGCAGGGATCAGCCCGGACTCCTGATTATGCCGAGCGCGCACCATCAGCGGCAACCGCCCATCTCCTGCACCGCGCGATAATCCCGACGCTGCCCGACATTTGCTGCGGCATTTGGACGCAACTGCACACGCTATCAATGGCATTGACGCTGTGAGAGATGCAAGTATTCCTGTGGCGATGCCGAGCGCCTGCTGCGCTTCCCTGCGAAGACTCTGCGATTGCCGCCGCCGATCCCGACACGTCGACTCGACCGACCAATCCAGTTGCGACGGTCAAAGCCCTACTGATATCATTTGTCGGCTCTGCAGGCAGCTTTTTTGCCAGACAGTGATTCCATCAAGCATTCGGGCAGGTTCAAGGTGCGCAATTCCATCGCCAACGGTCGGCGGGTGGCAGTTCGCACCACGCTATTGCAGATCGGTGTGACCGTCGTGGTCGCCTTGATCGCCTCGATGCTGGGCTGGCGGATCGGCATGGCCACCCTCGCGGGCGGCGCCATCATTGCAGTCGGAAATGGTTTGTTCGCAATACGCTTGTTCGGGCGGGGGATCGCCCCGGCACGCAATGTGTTGCACTCCGTCTACGCGGCGGAAATCATCAAGTGGTTCTGGCTGCTCCTGGCGCTGACACTGGCCATCGCAGTCCTGAAACTGCCTTTTGTCGGGTTGATCGCCGGCATATTGGCAGCACAGTTTTCATTCTGGATCGCCCTCATTGCAATCAGGTAGCCCGATGGCCAGCGAATCGCCGAACATGACCGAGTACATCAAGCATCATCTGCACCATTGGCAGGTGCAGATGCCGGGTACCGAGAGTCAGTTCTTCCTGATCAACATCGACAGCATCCTGTTCAAGCTGTTGCTGGTGCTGGTGTTCGTATGGATCTTCTTGCGGGTTGCGCGGCGCGCGACGTCCGGAGTTCCGGGCAAGTTGCAATGTGCGATCGAAATGGTCCTGTCGTCGGTGGATGGCATGGTCCGCGAAACCTTCCACGGCCGCAGCAAGCTGATTGGCCCGCTGTCGCTGACGATCTTCTGCCTTGTGTTCCTGATGAATTTCATGGACATGATTCCGGTCGACCTGCTGCCCTGGCTTTGGGGCAACGGTCATGAACTGGCCGGTCACGATCCCGCGCATGCCTTCCTGCGCGTCGTGCCGACTGCCGATATCAACACCACCTTCGGCATGGCGATCACGGTCTTCCTGCTGATCCAGTACATCGGCATCAAGCACAAGGGCGTCTTCGGTTTCTTCAAGGAATTCTTCACGGCGCCATTCGGACCGTGGTTTGCACCGGCCAACCTGCTGCTGCGCCTGATCGAGGAAGCGGTACGCCCGCTGTCGCTGTCGCTGCGATTGTTCGGCAACATGTACGCGGGTGAGCTGATCTTCATCCTCATCGCGGTGCTGACTCTGGGTGCCTCGCTCGATCATTTCTCGACTTATCTGCTCGGCGCCAGCCAGTTCATTGCCGGCTTCGTCTGGACTGCGTTCCATATCCTTATCATCACCCTGCAGGCTTTCATCTTCATGGTGCTCTCGATTGTTTACCTGAGCATGGCTGCAGAGCATCACTAGTTATTGCGATCATCCGTGATCGCTGGAATCAAACAGCGAGCATCCTGCCCGCACCGCTCTACCAAAAGCACCGCGATCTTTTCTTGATCGCAAAACCCAATCGGCAGGCATTCGTGCCTGCATAGTTCAAGTAAACGTTGTTCCCTTTTTCAATTAACTTCAGATATTCGGAGAGAACCATGGAAACCATCGCAAACGTTGCCCAGGTCGGCGACCTGCTCAGCATGACGGTCATCGCCGCCGCCCTCCTGATCGGACTCGGCGCACTCGGAACGGCGATCGGCTTCGCCCTCCTCGGCGGCAAGTTCCTTGAAGGCGCTTCGCGTCAGCCGGAACTCACCCCGATGCTGCAGACCAAGATGTTCATCGTCGCGGGCTTGCTCGACGCGGTGCCGATCATCGGCGTCGCCATCGCCTTGCTGCTGCTGTTCGCGAACCCGCTGCTCGCCACGCTTGGCGTTCAGTAAGCATCTTTAGTCACTCGGCATCCGCGCGGCGGCCACCCGGCCGCCGTACCGCAGGAGCAGTTCAATGATTCCCAATATCACTCTGGTGATCCAGGGTCTGGTGTTTTTCGCCGTCACCCTGCTCGTCATGAAGTTTATCTGGCCGCCGATCATTGCGGCCATCGAAGAGCGCCAGGCCAAGATCGCCGAAGGTCTGGCTGCGGCCGATCGTGCCCGTCAGGAACTGGCCGACGCCGATGCCCGCGTGGCTGACGAGATCCGCAAGGCTCGCGTCGACGCCGTCGCGATCATCGACAAAGCCACCAGCCAGGCCAATCAGATCGTTGACAAGGCGCGTACTGACGCGATTGTCGAAGGCACCAAGCAGAAGGCCATTGCGGCCGCCGAAATCGAAAGCATGGCGCATCGTGCCCGCGAGGAATTGCGCGGAAAGGTAGCCACGCTGGCGATCGCCGGTGCCGAGAAGATCCTCAAGCGCGAAATTGACGCCAACGCGCACAAGGATCTGCTCGATCAGCTCGTGGGCGAGATCTGACCCATGTCGAGCGCACTGACTCTGGCCCGACCGTACGCACGTGCCGCTTTCGAGACGGCGCATTCGCATGCGGCTCTGGCCGGCTGGGCCGAGAAACTCGCCTTTGCCGCCGACGTGGCGGCCGATGCACGCATCGTTGCGCTGTTTGGCAATCCACGCCTGAGCACCAGTGAGCTGGCCTCGCTGTTTCTTCCACACGGCGAGAAATCCGATTCCGAATTCGGCCGCTTCATCGGCTTGCTGACCGAGAACGGTCGCCTGCCCGTACTGCCGGAAATCGCTGCGCTGTTCGAACAGTTGAAGCTCGAATCGGAACGCACCCTCAAGGTACGTTTGCGCACGGCAATTCGCGTCGAAGCGGGCGAACTCGAAAAGATCGCCGCCGCCCTCAAGCGTCGCTTCGACAGGGACATCGAGATCAGCCAGTCGATCGATCCGAAAATGCTCGGCGGCGCCATCATTGATGCCGGCGAGATCGTTATCGACGGCTCGGTACGCGGCCGTCTGGCGCGACTCGAGCAGGCGCTTGTCCAGTGAACGGTGAGCAGTCAGCAGTGAGTGCGTCAGCCATTCGCGCAGCTGCACTCTCCGCCAACCGCTCAACGCTAGCTGCTTACCCAAAATTCTGAAATATCCGCGCACGACACACATCGAGCACGAACCGGGAAACGACCATGGCCACCACAATCAATCCATCCGAAATCAGCGAACTCATCAAGCATCGCATCGAAGAGTTCAAGCTCAGTGCCGATGCACGCAATGAAGGCACGATCACCAGCGTGTCCGACGGCATCGTGCGCGTGCACGGCCTCAACGACGTGATGTCCGGCGAGATGGTCGAGATGCCGGGCGACACGATTGCGCTCGCTCTGAACCTTGAGCGCGATTCGGTCGGTTGCGTGGTCCTTGGTGGCTACGAGCATCTGCGCGAAGGTGAAACGGTCAAGACCACGGGCAAGATCCTCGAAGTGCCGGTCGGCCGCGAACTGCTCGGCCGCGTCGTCGACGCGCTCGGCAACCCGATCGACGGCAAGGGTCCGATCAACGCCAAGCACACCGCGCCGATCGAGAAAGTCGCGCCGGGCGTGATCTGGCGCAAATCGGTCGATCAGCCCGTGCAGACCGGCTACAAGTCAGTCGACTCGATGATTCCGATCGGTCGCGGCCAGCGCGAGCTGATCATCGGCGACCGCCAGACCGGCAAGACCGCGCTGGCGATCGACGCGATCATCAACCAGAAAGATTCCGGCATCAAATGTATCTACGTTGCGATCGGCCAGAAGCAGAGCTCGATCGCCAACGTCGTACGCAAGCTTGAAGAGAACGATGCGCTGGCACACACGATCATCGTGGCTGCCTCGGCTTCCGAATCGGCCGCCATGCAGTACATCGCGCCCTACTCGGGCTGCTCGATGGGCGAGTTCTTCCGTGATATCGGCGAAGACGCGCTGATCATTTATGACGATCTGACCAAGCAGGCCTGGGCCTACCGCCAGATCTCGCTGCTGCTCAAGCGCCCGCCGGGCCGCGAAGCGTATCCCGGTGACGTTTTCTACCTGCATTCCCGCTTGCTCGAGCGTGCTGCTCGCGTCAACGAAGAATGGGTTGAAAAGCAGACCAATGGTGCGGTCACCGGCAAGACCGGTTCTCTGACTGCCCTGCCGATCATCGAAACCCAGGCCGGCGACGTTTCAGCGTTCGTTCCGACCAACGTGATCTCGATCACCGACGGTCAGATCTTCCTCGAAACCGACCTTTTCAATGCCGGTATCCGACCCGCCGTCAACGCCGGCGTCTCGGTGTCGCGCGTCGGTGGCGCCGCGCAAACCAAGATCGTCAAGAAGCTGTCCGGCGGCGTGAAGCTCGCTCTCGCCCAGTTCCGTGAGCTCGCCGCGTTCGCGCAGTTCGCTTCGGATCTCGATGCGGCGACACGCGCGCAGTTGGAGCGCGGCCAGCGCGTCACCGAACTGATGAAGCAGAAGCAGTACGCGCCGCTGTCGATCGCCGAGCTTGCGTTGTCGGTGTACGCCGCGGAGAAGGGCTACCTCGACGATCTGCCGATCGCCAAGATCCTGCCGTTCGAAGCGGCCCTGCATCAGCATTTCCACAACAATTACGCCGATCTGATGAAGAACATCGTCGACACCGGTGACTGGAACAGCGACATCGAAGGCAAGTTCAAGGCGGGCCTGGACGAGTTCAAGACGACTGGGTCCTGGTAGGACCCAGCGGGAATAGAGAATCGGGAATAGAGAATCGGTTAAGAGCGAATAGAGAATCGGCAAGCTAGAAGCGACAGGCACATCGGCACGCCTTTGCTTCTCACCATTCTCCATTCCCCATTCCCGATTCCCACTCAGCGAGTAAAGCGAGCAAGCGCATGGCCAGCGGCAGAGAGATCAAAACCAAGATCAAGAGCGTGCAGAACACCCGCAAGGTGACGCGTGCGCTGGAAATGGTCTCGGCATCGAAAATTCGCAAGGCGCAGGACATGATGAAGTCCTCGCGCCCCTATGCACGACTGATGCGCCAGGCGATCGGCCACATCGCGCATGCAAACAGCGAATACAAGCATCCGTTCATGGTTGAGCGCAGCGAGGTCAAGCGCGTCGGTTTCGTGATCGTATCGACCGATCGCGGTCTTTGCGGCGGGCTCAACACCAATCTGTTCCGAGCCCTGCTTCCGCGAATTCGCGAATGGCAGGACAAGGGCGTTGAAGTCGACCTGGTTTGCATCGGCCAGAAGGCGACCTCGTACTTCCGTCGTCTCAAGGTCAACATGCTCGGCAGCGTCACCCATCTCGGCGAGAAGCCGCAGGTCGACAAGCTGATCGGTGTGATCAAGGTCATGCTCGACGCTTACACCGACGGCAAGATCGACCGCCTGTCGCTGGTCTACAACGATTTCGTCAACACGATGACGCAAAAGGCAACGATCGATCAGTTGCTTCCGCTGCCGCCGTCTGACGAGTTGCCGACTGCGCACGCCTGGGATTATCTCTACGAACCTGACGCAGCCACCGTCCTTGACCATGTGCTGACGCGCTACGTCGAATCGCTGGTATATCAAGCGACTCTCGAAAACCTCGCCAGCGAGCACGCCGCCCGCATGGTGGCCATGAAGAGCGCGTCGGACAACGCGACCAAGGCCATCGGCAATCTGACCCTGATCTACAACAAGGCCCGCCAGGCCGCGATCACCCAGGAAATCTCGGAGATCGTCGGCGGCGCGGCAGCGGTTTGAAAGGCCGGGAATAGAGAGTCGGGAATAGGGAATCGGCAAAGCGAAAACGCCGCTCCCGATCTACCCATTCTCCATTCCCTATTCCCCATTCTCGATACGAAACGCTCAAAAAGTTACCGGAGTCACCACCATGAACCAAGGCAAAGTCGTACAAATCATTGGCGCCGTCGTCGACGTCGAATTCCCGCGCGATTCAGTGCCCAAGATCTATGACGCGCTGACCATCGCCGGTATGGCGATCACGCTTGAGGTGCAGCAGCAGCTCGGTGATGGCGTCGTGCGCACGATTGCGCTCGGCTCGACCGACGGCCTCAAGCGCGGCCTCATCGCCAACAACACCGGCGAAGGCATCAAGGTACCGGTCGGCAAGGAAACGCTTGGCCGCATCATGGACGTGCTCGGCAATCCAATCGATGAAGCCGGTCCGATTGGCGAGAAAGAGCGCTGGGTCATCCATCGCGAAGCTCCTGCCTATGACGAGCAGGCCTCGAGCGACGACCTGCTCGAAACCGGCATCAAGGTTATCGATCTGGTTTGTCCGTTCGCCAAGGGCGGCAAGGTCGGCCTGTTCGGCGGCGCCGGCGTCGGCAAGACCGTCAACATGCTTGAGCTGATCAACAACATTGCCACCCAGCACGCCGGCCTCTCGGTGTTTGCCGGCGTCGGCGAGCGCACCCGCGAAGGCAACGACTTCTACCACGAGATGATCGAAGCGGGCGTGGTCAAGCTCGACAACATCCAGGAGTCGAAAGTGGCCATGGTCTATGGCCAGATGAACGAGCCGCCGGGCAATCGTCTGCGCGTCGCCCTGACCGGTTTGACCATGGCCGAGTACTTCCGCGACGACATTGATCCGGCAACCGGCAAGGGCAAGGACATCCTGTTCTTTGTCGACAACATCTACCGTTACACGCTGGCCGGCACCGAAGTCTCGGCTCTGCTCGGCCGCATGCCGTCAGCCGTCGGTTACCAGCCGACCCTGGCCGACGAGATGGGCCGCCTGCAGGAGCGCATCACCTCGACCAAGACCGGCTCGATCACCTCGATCCAGGCTGTGTACGTTCCCGCCGATGACTACACCGATCCGTCGCCGGCGACCACATTCGCCCATCTGGATTCGACCGTTGCCCTGTCGCGCGACATCGCCAGCCTCGGTATCTATCCGGCCGTCGATCCGCTCGCCTCGACCAGTCGCCAGCTCGATCCGCTGGTCATCGGCAACGAACATTACGACACCGCGCGACGCGTCCAGGGCACCTTGCAGCGTTACAAGGAACTCAAGGACATCATCGCCATCCTCGGCATGGACGAGCTCAGCGAAGACGACCGCAACACCGTCTACCGCGCGCGCAAGATCGAGAAGTTCTTCTCGCAGCCATTCACGGTCGCCCAGGTCTTCACCGGCGCCCCCGGCAAGTACGTGACGTTGAAGGAAACCATCCGCGGCTTCAAGATGATCTGCGACGGCGAGTGCGACCACCTGCCGGAACAGGCCTTCTACATGGTCGGCGGCATTGACGAAGCCTTCGCCAAGGCTGAAGAGATGGGCAAGAAGGCCGCCTGATGGCGGCCGGGAATAGGGAATGGGGAATAGGAATTGGTAGAAGCGAATTCCGCTTCGATCTTGCTCCTAACCATTCTTTATTCCCCATTCTCTATACCCGTCGACCGAATGAAATGAGAGAGATCAAATGAGCACCATCCGTTGCGACATCGTCAGTGCCGAGCAGGAAATTTTCCACGGCAATGTGAGCATGGTCATCGCGACCGGCGAAATGGGCGAGCTTGGCATCGCGCCGCGGCATGCGCCGTTGATCACTCGACTCAAGCCGGGACAGGTGCGTCTCAAGCTCGAGAATGGTGACGAGCAGTTCTTCTATGTTTCCGGCGGCATTCTCGAAGTGCAGCCGCAGGTTGTCACGGTCCTCGCCGACACAGCGGCACGTGCCGCCGATCTCGATGAAGCTGCGGCACGCAAGGCGAAGGAAGAAGCCGAACGCGCGCTGGCCAATCGCAGTGATGCGATGGATATCGCCGAAGCGCAAAACCAGCTCGCCCAGGCCATGGCTCAGCTGCAGGCCCTTGAGCATCTGCGCCGCAATCTGAAGCACTGAATGATCGGCGCCAATCTGACGGAGTAAACCACTCCCTCTATCAGATCATGATCTGATCGATGCGTCTGATTCCGCCATCCGCGGCTCTCGCAGGTACTCGAGACAAGAACAAAAAAAGCCCGGTCGCGAGACCGGGCTTTTTCGTCAACGCTTCGGCGAAACGGTTACATCGATTTCAGACCGCTCGCATCGACGCTCTTCACGCCCTGGACCGTCTTCGCGGCCGCTTTGGCCTTTGCCGCGTTGTCGGCGGTGTCGACGACGCCGGTCAGGAAGACCACACCATCAACCGTGTCAACGGTGATCTTGAGGCTGCTGACGCCTTCGGTGATCGCCAGTTCGGATTTCACCTTGGTAGTGATCCAGCTGTCGGTGACCGGCTGAGCGGACTCGAGTTCATCAACCTTGTCCTTCTTCGCTTCAGCCTTGTTCTCAAGGACTTCATGATGGGCGTCGTCATGGGCATCCTTCGCATCCATCTTCGCCTCCACCATGTCCTTCTTGGCCTCCATGGTGTCGTTCATGCGGTCCTGCTTGGCTTCGATCGCGTCCTCCTTGGCCTCCATGGTGTCCTTCTTTGCCGCCATCGCATTTTTCTCCATTTCGCGATCATGGGCGGCGGCCTGCTTCTTGGCTGCTGCTTCCTTTTCCGCGATGTCGTGCTTCACGATCTTGTCGTGCTTGATCGCATCGTCGTGATTCATCATCTTGTCGTGCGACATCGTCTCGCCCATTTTCATGGGTGAGTCCGCAAGCGCGGAAACAGAGGCGGCGGCAAATGACATGGCGATGGCACCAACGAGCAAATTGCGTTTCATGAAATTCATAAACATCTCCTGTGATTTCTGGGCCCCAAGGGGTTAGGTTTAGAAGCGCGAGACAATGCGCGAGCCACTCGGCTGCATCTAACGTTTCACCAGTATTGAGGCCCGTAGATTCACGAATGGTGAACAACACGAATTGAACATGGCTTCCGTTCAGTTTCGCAACAAGCGACATGTTCCGGGGGTGTTTCGACGCTTGGCTTTGACTGGCCAGCCTGCCTGCATGTACATGCCCGTTTCCCGGCTCGCAAAATTCCGTTAAGGTTTCGCCTCTTTCCAGGGGATACCGTCGATGGCTGCTGCTTCGTTGCATGTCGTGATACTCGCTGCCGGCGAAGGCAAGCGGATGCGTTCAGCCCGGCCCAAAGTCCTCATGCCGCTGGCTGGCAAACCCATGCTGGGCCATGTGCTCGAGGTTGCGCGCGCGCTCGAGCCGGCCGCGATCCATATCGTCTACGGACACGGCGGCGATCAAGTCCGGGCCGCGTTTGCCGATCCGGATCTTTCCTGGGTTCATCAAGCCGAGCAACGCGGCACCGGTCACGCGGTCAAACTGGCTATGGACGCGGTACCCGAAGACGCGCGTGTGCTCGTTCTCTACGGCGACGTTCCACTGATCCGACGCGACACGATTGAAGGCCTGCTGGCCAGTTCCGGCGCCTTGACTGCCTTGGTGACGCAGCTTGAGCAGCCCTACGGCTACGGTCGCATCGTGCGCGACGGGATCGGCAGGGTGCATGCAATCATTGAGGAGAAAGACTGCACCATCGAGCAGCGTGCCATTACCTGGGTCAACAGCGGCATTCTCGCTGCCGAGGCACGACGGCTTCGCGTCTGGCTCAACAACCTGTCCAGCGACAACGCCCAGGGCGAGTATTACCTCACCGACATCTTTGCCCAGGCCAGTGAGGAGGGTGAACCCGCCGAATCCAGTCATTGCCTGAATCCGCAGGAGGTATTTGGCGCCAACGATCCGTGGCAGCTTGCGTCACTCGAGCGCCAATACCAGCGCATTCGCGCAACCGAGCTGGCTACTCAAGGTGTGCGCTTTGCCGATCCGGTACGATTCGACCTGCGCGGTTCGGCAATCGTCGGGCGCGATGTCGAAATCGATGTCGATGTCATTCTCGAAGGCGAGGTGATGCTCGGCGATGAAGTGACGATTGGTCCATTCACACGGATCGCGAATTCCCGATTGGCTGCCGGCACCGTGGTCCGCGCCCATTGCGACATCGATGGCGTCATTACCCACGGCCCCTGCGTGATCGGCCCGTTTGCCCGGCTGCGCCCAGGAACCGAACTCGGCGCCGGCTCGCGAATCGGCAACTTCGTCGAAACCAAGAATACCCAGCTCGGCGATGGTTCCAAGATCAATCACCTGAGTTACGTCGGCGACACCACGGTCGGCAGCAAGGCCAACATCGGAGCTGGAACCATCACCTGCAATTACGATGGCGCTCAGAAGCACCGTACCGAAATTGGCGACGGCGCCTTCATCGGCTCGAATTCAGCACTGGTTGCCCCGGTCAAGATAGGCAACAACGCAACCATCGGAGCAGGATCGGTCATCACGCGAACTGCGCCGGACGATGCATTGACGATGGCGCGCGCGCGCCAGACCACGATCCAGGGATGGAATCGTCCGAAAAAGAGCTAGCGACGTCGAACCAGACCAAGCATCGGGAGAGAATCGAGTAGCTCGCAACGCCCCTCGACCCCGGCTCCGAACGAGCTGACGCTGAGCGTCTCGGGGTGCCGGCAACCGCAAACCTGCGCACGATTGCTAAACTTGCGTCTCGAACTCGCAGGAAGCAAACCATGGCAGTTGCCGCTTTGCCCACATCTGACGACGTGCGCCCGGCCATCATTGGCCTCGGCTATGTCGGTCTGCCACTCGCGGTTGGCTTCGGTCGTCAGCTCGAAACCCTTGGATTCGACATCGACCTTGCACGCGTCGACGAGCTCAGGGCACATCGTGACCACACTCTGGAGGTCACTACCGCCGAGCTCGAGGCGACCACGCGTCTGACGTTTTCAGCCGACGCGGACGATCTCACCCGATGCAACGTCTTCATCGTTACCGTGCCAACTCCGATCGACGACGCGAAGCGCCCCGACCTGCGTCCGCTTGAAGCCGCAAGCAAGACGGTGGGTCGTGCCATTCGTCGTGGCGGTGTGGCAATTTTCGAATCCACTGTCTTTCCGGGTGCGACAGAAGAGGTCTGCGTGCCGATCATCGAGCGTGAATCCGGATTGCGTTTCAACGAGGATTTCCACGTCGGCTATAGTCCCGAACGCATCAATCCGGGCGACAAGCAACATCGCCTCGAATCGATCATGAAAGTGACCTCCGGGTCGACCGCCGACGCTGCTGACTTTGTCGACGCGCTGTATCGTCGCGTGATCACTGCGGGTACGCACAAGGCATCAAGCATCCGCGTCGCCGAGGCGGCCAAGGTCATCGAGAATACCCAGCGCGATCTCAACATCGCCCTCGTCAACGAGTTGGCCCTGATTTTTGATCGCCTCGGCATCGATACCAGTGAAGTGCTTGCCGCTGCGGGCACCAAATGGAATTTCCTGCCGTTTCGACCGGGCCTGGTCGGCGGTCACTGCATCGGCGTTGATCCCTACTACCTGACTTACAAGGCCCAGCAGATCGGCTATCACCCCGAGGTGATTCTGTCCGGACGGCGCATCAATGACAGCATGGGCAGTCATGTCGCCCAACGCGTGATCAAGAAGATGATCCAGCGTCGCGTTCATGTGTCCGACTCGAAGGTGCTCATCCTCGGCCTCGCGTTCAAGGAAAACTGCCCGGATTTGCGCAACACCCGCGTCGTCGATGTAATCAGCGAATTTCGCAAATTCCACGCCAATGTCGACGTCTACGACCCTTGGGTAAGCGCCAGCGATGCCAAAGACGAATACGGACTTGATCTGCTCACCGAACCTGTCCAGGGTCACTACGATGCCGTCGTGCTCGCCGTTTCCCATCGCCAGTTCATCGAGATGGGCGGGGAGGGTATCCGTGCCCTCGGCAAGCCTGGCTGCATCGTCTTCGATGTGAAGCAGGTTTTGCCGCGCGATGCGGTCGACGATCGACTTTGACAAGGAGTTAGCACATGCGCGTACTGGTTACCGGCGCAGCCGGATTCATTGGATCGGCCTTGAGTGAGCGTCTGCTCGCGCGCGGCGACGAGGTGCTTGGCTATGACAACGTCAACGACTACTACGACCCCACGCTGAAGGAATCACGGCTTGAGCGATTGACTCCGCAGTCGGGCTTCAGCCTGGTCCGTGCCGATCTCGAGGATCGTCAGTCGCTCGATGCGGCGTTTGCAAGTTTTCGACCAGAACGCGTGGTCAACCTCGCCGCCCAGGCCGGCGTTCGCTACTCGCTGGAAAATCCGCACGCCTATATCAACAGCAACATCATTGGTTTCACCAACATCCTCGAAGCCTGCCGACATGGCGGTGTCGAACATCTGGTCTATGCATCTTCCAGCTCGGTCTACGGGGCAAATCGCAAGCTGCCGTTCTCGGTGCAGGACCCGGTCGACCATCCGGTCAGCCTGTACGCGGCGACCAAGAAAGCGAACGAGTTGATGGCGCACACCTACAGCCATCTGTTCCAGCTGCCGACCACGGGACTGCGCTTTTTCACCGTCTACGGACCGTGGGGTCGACCGGACATGGCGCTATTTCTGTTCACGCGCAAGATCCTCGCGGGCGAGCCAATCGACGTATTCAATCATGGAAATCACACGCGGGATTTCACCTACATCGACGATATCGTCGAAGGCGTCATGCGCACGCTTGACCGGGTACCATCAGGCGATGCCAGCTATGACCCGCTGCAACCAACTCCGGCGAGTTCCTCTGCCCCATACCGGCTCTACAATATCGGCAATCATCAACCGGTCGAGCTGTCCCACTATATCGAGGTCATCGAACAATGCGTGGGGCGCAAGGCTGAAAAGAACCTGCTGCCATTGCAACCGGGCGATGTTCCCGACACTTTTGCCGACGTGACCGAACTGACGCGGGATACGGGATACGCCCCGGCGACCAGCGTCGAGGAGGGTGTCGCGCGATTCGTCGACTGGTATCGCGAGTATTATCGGACATGAAACTCCGGTGACGACCTCCGAATGTGATAGATTTCACACTTTGAAAATCCTGTGCACAAAGGAACTTCCATGAAAATCATGAGCAGGCTTCTTGTCATCGCCCTGATCTCGCTGCTTGCCGCTTGCGCCACGGGACCAAGGCCGGGCACAGCACCCACGATCAATCCCGAGGCTCAGGCGGTCGACGCGTATCGAATCGGCGTTGACGATGTCGTCCGCGTAGCGGTCTGGCAAAACCCCGATCTGAATGTGACGGTTCCGGTGCGCCCGGATGGACGCATTTCAGTGCCGTTGGCTGGCGATGTGGAAGCGGGCGGACGCACTCCCGAAGAAGTTTCTGCCGAGATCAAGACCGCGCTTGAGCAGTTCGTGCGCAATCCGCAGGTGACTGTGATCATCGATCAGTTGCGCAGCCATGAGTATTTGTCGCGCGTTCGCGTCACCGGCGCCGTCAGGACACCTATTTCAGTGCCCTACCGCCAGGGCATGACGATCCTCGACGCGGTTCTCGCCGCAGGCGGAACCAATGAGTTTGCCGCCGCAGACCGGACCGAACTCTATCGCAAGGAAGGCGACACGACGCGCGCTTTTGCTGTTCGTCTGGATCGCATTCTTCAGAAGGGTGATCTCGAATCAAATTATCCGGTACAGCCCGGCGATGTGATCACGGTGCCCGAGCGGGCGTTTTGATCCGCAATGAAAGCACCAGGACGGAATGTCGAAGCAAGCATGCTGAATAGCGCACCCCCTCCGATCGTAGAGATGTTGCCGATCTTCGCTCGCGAAGGCCGCCGCTACAGTTTGACCCTCACCCTGATTTTCGCGTTCATCGCGATAACCGCGCTGGTGGTCGGCGTGCTGTGGCCAAAATCCTACGTGGCAACGACCTCGATACTGGCCCAGAGCAGTGACATCATCACGCCCCTGCTCGAGGGTCGTGCCGTCCCCACCGGGGTAACAGACCGGGCCGGCATGGCGCGTCAGGTCATATTCGGTCGCAAGGTGCTGACCGACGTGCTCGCCGTCGGCGGCTGGACGAAATCGCATCCGACTCCTATCGAGCAAGACCGGATCATGGAGCAGATCAAGGACCACACCGAGATCGCCAGCCCGCGACCGGAGCTTGTCCAGATCACCTATCGCGATTCGGATCCCGAGCGCACGTTCAAGGTGACTCAGCGATTCGCCCACCTGTTCATCGAGGAAAGTCGTGCCGCCAAGGAGCGCGAGAGTCGCGACGCGTTCGAATTCATCGACAACCAGGTCACCAACTACCACAGGAAGCTGACCTCGGCCGAGGCAGGTCTGCTCAAGTATCGTTCCGCGAACGCGGATGCCCAACCCGGCAGCGCCGCCGACGCCAATTCCAGAATCAGCGCCCTGCGTTCCCAGGTAGAACAGGCGCGCACCGATCTGATGGAACAGCAATCACGCGAAAGTGCCCTGCTCTCGCAGCTTTCAGGAGAGTCGGAAGTGACTGCCGTGCAGACCCGCGAGGGTTTGTACCGGGCTCAGCTGATCGACCTGCAGAATCAGTTGGATCGGTTGCTGTTGACCTACACCGACAAATATCCGGATGTCGTGCGCACACGCATGCAGATGGAGGACATCAAGAAACAGATCACGCAGCAGCAGGTTCGAAACAGTCGTGCAAAGGACGGTAAGCAGACCCTTTCCGATGATGCCCAGTTCAATCCGCTCTACCAGACGCTCAAGGCGCAACTGGCCAATCTGCGCCAGGAGATGGCGGCGACGCGATCGCGCATGAACTCCAACGAAACCATGCTCAATGACGAGCTCGATCGCAGCCGACGGATCGCTGCATCGGAGAGCGCGTTGGCCGAACTGACTCGCGACTATGAGGTCAATCGCGACATCTACCAGGACCTGCTCAAGCGTCGCGAAAATGCGCGCGTGTCGATGGTTCTGGACGAAGAGCAGCGTGGTCTGACATTCCGCATCCAGGATCCGGCCATCCTGCCACTGCGACCCTCTGGACTGCGCCTGGTTCATTTCGCACTCGGCGGCATCGTCCTTGCCATAGCCATCCCGTTCGCCCTGCTTTATGCGTTGGTCCAGTTTGATCCACGCATTCGCAGCGCGCGCCATCTCGAACGCACGACTGGCCTGGTCGCACTGGTCAGCATCCCGACCTTTGCCACCACGCGCGAAAAAATTCGCAATCGCGCGCGCCTGGCATTTTCCTTCCTGCTTGTGGTCGCCGTGATTGCAACCTATGGTTTGGTCTATTGGTCCAGAGTGATGAAGTACTCATGAGCAGCTCGCGCGAAGAACCGGATTCAATCCATCCTGTTGGCGCGTCAGCGGAAACGGTTGGCAGTGGCATCGCCCGTCGCGCCAGTGCCTCGCGTTCGATTGCGAGAATGGCTGAGCCCTATGCGCTCTCTCGCAAGATGCTCGAAGATCGTCGGTTGATACATCCCGAACAAGCGGTGCGCGCCCAGACCGATGCATTTCGCGAAATCCGCACGCGTCTGCTCGCGCTTGGCGGCGAATCCAATTTCATCACCATGGTCGCTCCGATCAGCCCCGGTTCTGGCGGCAGTTTCGTCGCGCGCAACCTCGCCATAGCCTTCGCCTTCGACGAGGCGCGGACTGCCTTGCTGGTCGACTGCAACTTGCGCAACCCTTCGCAGCATTTGGCGCTAGGTGTGGAAACCCGGGATTCCGATCTGATTGACTATCTCGAACGTCCCGACATCGGCGTGGAGAAGATCCTTCGCCACACCGGGATTCCTCGACTGCGGTTGATACCCAATACGCGCAAACGAGAGATGAGTGGCGAGTATTTTTCTTCGTTCGGAATGCGAGATCTGCTCAACTCGTTGCGCGACCGCTACGCCGATCGGTATATTTTTCTTGATGGTCCTGCGGTCAAGGGCTCGCCCGACGCGCGCATACTCTCCGAGCTCGCTGATTTCGTCGTTCTGGTGACCGGCAGTGGTCACGACACTCCTAGTCTTATTCGAAAGCACGTCGCAGATTTCGACCCGCGGAAACTTGTCGGAGTCGTTGTCAATCAACTGCCTTGACTGGCAGGAGTGGGAGGAGGTTCTGACATGCGCATCTTCCGTTTTCTGGCGCCCGCATTTCTGATCGTCATCGTATCGCCTGCGGCAATGGCCGCTCGCCTCGACTACACGGCGGAGATCGGCTACCTGCACAGCGACAACATCAACCTCAGTTCGGTCGATCCGGTCGACGAAGACCTGCTGATTCCGCGCTTCGCTTTCCGCTTCAGCGAAGCGGGTTCGAATGTACAGGCGCAAGTGAGCGGTCTGATCGAATACAGAAATTACCTCGGCGGAGCATTCGGCAACGAACTTCGCGGCACCCTGGATGGGGCTGTCGACTGGACCCTGATATCCGAGCGACTGAAATGGAGCTTCGCCGATAATCTGGGGCTCAATCCTGTCAATCTCAGAGAACCCGGTACGCCTGACAACCTGCAGCAAACCAACGTGTTCACGACCGGGCCGACACTGCAATTTCGTCTTGGCCAGAGCACGACCGGATTGGCCGAGCTGAGATACACCGACAGCTACGCTGAAGACACCGATGCGTTCAATTCAGGGCGCACCAGTGCGGCGTTGCGCGCACTCAAGGATCTCGATCCGACACGACGCCTGAGCGGAAACTTCGAAGCATCGACAATCAAATACGATAACCCCACCCTGCAATCGGATTACAACCGTTACGCGGGATTCGCCGGCTATGCGCAGAAACTGTCGCAACTGGATCTGGATGTCGCCGTGGGCTACACCTGGCTTGATTTCGAACAGGGCGAGCATGCCAGCGGAGCTCTTGTTCGCACCCGCCTGGATTGGCGCGCGAGTCCCCAAAGCACGTTCGGACTTGGCCTCTATCGGGATATTTCCGACGCTGCGACCAGCCTTGCCAGCGGTGACGCTGCGCTGATCAACGGATTCGGCGGCATCAGTGTCGGTGGGGTGACCATCAGTCCGGATGTCTACACGAGTCATCGCGCTGAGGCGCGCTACGCGTTGGAAACGACACGAATCAGCCTGACATCCGTGGTGTCGGCCGGTCGAATCCGCTACGTGCGCGACACGGCCATCGATTCCGACCGAAATGAATTTGGGGCTCAACTGGATATTGGCTACAAGTTGCGACCCAATCTAACCATGGGCTTGCTGGCCGGATTTGCAAGACGCGACTATCTGATCGGTGACGTCGACACGAAAGATACCTTGTTCGGCGCCTACCTGCGCCAGCAAATGAGTCGCCACTGGGGCTGGCGCATGGATCTCGGTCGCAACGAGCGCGAGGGTAGAGGAGACAGCCTTTCCTACAATGAGGATGCCGCCTATGTGCGGCTGATCTATACCCGATGATGGCAAGTCCCATGGCAGCGAATCCCGCCGCGGAGCGGACACCGACGTGAAGGCGATCCTGGTCACCGGCGGTGCCGGCTACATCGGCAGTCATGTCGTGCGCCAACTCAGCGGACGCGGCGAACGCGTGATCGTACTCGACAACTTGAGCACTGGCTTCCGCGAAGCCGTTATCGGCGCGGAACTGGTGGTCGGTGACACTGCCGACAGAAGCCTCGTCGACGATCTCTTGACGCGTCACGGAATCGATACGGTCATGCATTTCGCGGCCCATACGATCGTGCCCGAATCGGTCAGCAACCCGCTGAAGTACTACGCCAACAACACGTGCGCGACGCGCAACCTGCTCGCCGCTTGCTCCGCCGCCGGCATCGAACGGTTCGTGTTCTCCTCGACAGCGGCTGTCTACGGCATGCCGGACACTGGAGAGGCTGACGAAGATACGCCGACCCGGCCAATCAATCCCTACGGCAGTTCGAAGCTGATGAGCGAATGGATGCTGCGCGATCTGGCGGCAGCCACGCCAATGCGCCATGTCGTCCTGCGCTATTTCAACGTCGCCGGTTGCGATCCCGGCGGCCGCATAGGCCAGTCGACCCCGAACGCGACCCTGTTGATCAAGGTCGCCTGTGAGCATGCGTTAGGCAAGCGCAAACAGTTGCTGGTCTTCGGTACGGACTACGACACAGCGGATGGAACCTGCATCCGCGACTACATCCACGTTGACGACCTCGCCGACGCGCATCTGAAATCGCTCGACTACCTTCGCGCTGGCGGTGAGTCGGTCACGCTCAACTGCGGCTACGGCCACGGATACAGCGTGCGCGAAGTGATCAATGCGGTGGAAAGGGTCCATGGCAATCCGCTGAATGTCATCGAGCAACCGCGCCGCGCTGGCGATCCACCATCGCTCATCGCACGCTGCGACAGGTTGAGAACAACGCTCGATTGGCAACCACGGCATGACAATCTCGACTTCATTGTGTCAACCGCGCTGGACTGGGAACGGAAGTTGGCCGATGCCTGACAGTCATTTCCTGCAGACCGGACCGCGTTGCCCGGACATCGTTTTTCTCGTGTTCGACAACCGCTCGTGAGTCCGCCGAGGATTGCCCTGGTCACACCGATGCTGCCGGTGGCCCACGACCAGACCCGCGGGCGCTACATCTACGAAACCGCGCGTGCCTTGTCGCGTCTGGCCGAGGTCCGCACCTGGTTCATCCAGCCGCGCTACCCGCGTTTGCCGGGGCTTTCTCCGCGCAGCTTCCTGCACGATGACGTCGGCCCGGACTATCGCATCGACGGTCTCGATGTCGAGGCCTTCAGCTACCCGGCCATACCGGGCCTTTCGCGTGTGCTCAACGGTTTCGTTGCCAGTCGCCTGCTGACCCCGCAGGTGCGGCGATTCGCACCCGACTTAATACTCGCCTACTGGGTCTACCCCGATGGCTATGCCGCTCTGCGTACGGCCAGGAACCTCGACGTGCCCTGCATCGTGGGCGCGCGAGGTTCGGACATCCACGTACGTTCGGGAATCAATGCACTGATGACCCGACGCACGATCGCAGGCGTCGATTGTCTGTTGACCGTGAGCAAGGCCATGCGCATAGCCGCGATCGATCAGTTCGGAGCCCGCGCAGATCGCACGCTGACCATCAGCAACGGTTTCAATACCGCGATCTTCCACCCTCTTGATCGTGCCGCGATGCGCGAGAAGCTGAGCATCAGGCCTGAAACGAAGCTGGTCATCTATGTCGGCCGTCTGGTTGAAAGCAAGGGCATGCGTGAGCTGATCGAGGCTCACGGTCGACTCGCCCAGCGAGACCCGAATCTGCGCCTTGCGTTGATCGGCGATGGCGTCATGCGCGAACAACTCGGCGCTCTGGTCTCTGCTTTCGGGCTTCACGCCAGTGTCATGCTAATCGGTGGTCGTGAACCGACGCAGGTTGCCGAATGGATCGCCGCTGCCGATCTGCTGACCCTGCCAAGCTGGTCCGAGGGTTATCCGAATGTTGTTGTCGAGGCGATTGCCTGCGGCCGCCCGGTCGTCGCCACCGACGTCGGTGGCACGCGTGAAATCATCAATTCATCAAACGGCCTCCTGATCCCCCCACGTGACGTCGATGCGTTGGAACACGCACTCGATGCAGCGCTCAATCGCCCATGGAATCACGCGGCCATCGCGGCCGCGATGCGACGGACCTGGGACGATGTCGGGCGCGAGACCCTGGCTGTCTGTGAGCAGGTGATCAGGGATCGACGCTGACCCTCCAATCAGTCTGTTCGCAACGAGTCGCGAAATTCGATCAACTGTCGAATGTTGTGTTTCCACTGCCTCTCGTTGGTGACATAGGTGCGGGCTGCCAGTCCCACCCGCTCGAGTTCCGCCGGCTCTCGGCTGTGTGCAAGCACTTTCTCGACCGCCGCATCAAGATCGCCCGCCTTGAACATCCAGCCCGTGCGTCCTTCCTCCAGGACCTCCCGGATCGGATCGAAGTCCGGAGCAATCGGGGCGATCGAACAAGCCATGAACTCGAACAGCTTCACCGGCGAGGTATAGTCGCCGGCGCTCGGAAGAATGGCCATGTCCATTGCGGCAAGCAGTCCGGGCACTTCATCGTGGGAAACGCGACCGGCGAGAACGACCCGGTCGCCGATATCCTTGTCGGCAACGAATTGCTTGAGTGCCGGATAAGTTGCGCCGTCACCGACCAGCAGCAGTTTCAGATGAGGCGCTTCGGCAAGTCGGGGCGTGATTTTGTGCACGAACGCGTCGATTGCATGCCAGGGTACAAAGGCACCGAGGTAACCGCACACGACGGCGCCTTCAAGATTCCGCTGCGCGCGCGCGCGATCGCGTTGTTCACGGGTGAAGCTGAACTTGTCGATGTTGGCCGCATTCGGCGTGATGATGGACGGCGCCAACTCGCCGTGGGCAGCCAAGGCGCGATCGCGAAATACACTGGATACGAAAACCAGGCCGTTGGCCTTGCGAAAAATCCAGTGCTCGATGGCCATCGCCAGGCGCTGGAAAAACAGCGGGCGAACGCGTGCGACGATGGCCGAATCGTTGACTTCGAGAATGATTGGAAGCTTGCGGATACGCGCAATCCAGACCGTCGCGAAAAGGAACAACGAGTAACGCTCGTAGATGAAGTCGACATCGGGATTGCTTCGCAACCACCGCAGGATGCGCCAGGCGACCACCGCGTTGTAGGCCACTTCCGCGAGCTCGAAAAACGGTTCCGGCAACCTCGAAACCAGACGCATCCACCAATTGGCCTGGCGCGTCGGCGACATCGCCTTGGGGCTGGCGTAAGGATCTGCACCGGGTAGCGACATGATGTCGACCTCGTGCCCATCCGCGCGAAGGGCATCGGTGATACCGCGAATATGCACGCCTTCGACCGCCTTTCCCTGAGTGCGATGATGGTAAAGAATATGTCTGGCGCTGGAAGCGGAAGGCGAATCCGACATCGTCTATTTGTCCATTTCAATCAATCACGGTGCCGCGCCGGGCCCCGGCGAGCAATTCAACCACAGCCGCGAAGAATACAACCCCAAGCTGATCTGCTAACGTCATGCGACTGGCTCAACACCATCAAGAAGACGCCACACAGGCAGGAAACATGAAGACCACGGCCAATCAGGGCGCGCCAAGGCTTCCCCTGCACATTCCTTCGCTGGATGGCATGCGCGCGATTTCAATTGCGCTTGTGATCTTCGCACATGCGGCATCCACCCGCTTGGCACCTGCGTTTCTGGATCGCCCCGCATTCACGTCGCTCGGCAACGTCGGGGTCCGCTTCTTTTTCGTCATTTCCGGCTTCCTGATTACCACCTTGCTGTTGCGGGACATCGACCGCCATGGCGGCATCCGGATCAAGCTTTTCTATATCCGCAGGTCTTTGCGCATCCTGCCTGCGGCGCTGGTCTATATCGGCATCATCTGGCTTTTCTACCTCGGCGGATTCATCGACCTCACCTACCACCACCTTTCGGAAACCCACGCGGCCACAGCAATTCCGGATCTGATCCACGTATTGACGTTCACCGCCAACTATCAACTCGACTACAACTGGTATTTCAATCACCAATGGTCGCTTTCAGTCGAGGAGCAATTTTATTTCGTCTGGCCATTCGCTCTGTATTTCTTCGGCGTGCGTTACGGCTTTCGCGGAGTTGTCGCGACCATCCTGATTGTTCCTTTCGTGCGCCTCGGCATGTACCTGATCGATCGTCCCGAACTGGCCTTGAGCCGAGAATTCCAGGCCGTTTGCGACTCCCTGGCGATGGGCTGCCTGACCGCGATTTCCTACAATCGCCTGATCGAAAGCCCGCTCGTTCAAAAACTGATCCGCTGGCCGGCGATTCCGATCGGAGGTCTTTGCATCGCGGCCGGTTACAGCGCTGCCTATGTATCGCGGCCGCTGGCTTATATTGCCGGCCAGACCCTTGCCAATATCGGCATTGTCTTGCTGCTGCTGCATGTCATCACCCATCCGAAAGGGCTGGCCGGACGCGTGCTCAACACGCGTCCGCTGATTGCGCTCGGCGTGCTCAGTTATTCGCTGTATCTCTGGCAGGAGCCATTCCTGTACTTTCGCGGGACCAGCTGGTTTACTGCGTTTCCGCAGAACGTCGTGCTCGCGTTCGCCGCCGCCAGCGCCTCGTATTTTCTGGTCGAGCGACCATTCCTGGCGCTCAAGGAAAGATTCGGCAAACAGCCATCAAATGCGCTGACTCCTTCACCTACCGCTGATGGCCAGCCTCCACCATGATCTTCTCGTCGTACCTGCTCTTGCTCACGCTGACGATTCTTCATCCGATCGAGGCGTTTGCACCGGAACTCGCTGAGTACCGACTGGTCCTGATTCTTTCCCTGCTGGTCCTCGCCATTTCGGTTTTCAATGCCGTGCGTACGCGGGTCATGGCTGCGCGGCCGCGCCATTTGATCCTGCTCGGCGCGTTGACGCTGGTGATCATGATCTCGCGCGTGGCCACCGGCTGGGCTGGCGGCGCCGTGCCGGCGCTGATCGAGTTCAGCGCCCCGGCCTTGTTGTTTGTGGTCACGATCCTCGTCGTGACCACCATCGAACGTCTGCGCATTACCTGCGGTGTACTCGTCCTGTGCATGGTTCTGCTCTCGATTGCCGGCATCGCGGCGTATCACGATGGATTCATGCGCGATGAACTCGTCGTCGCCGAGCACGGTGAGGTCGAAGACGCATCGATTGTTGTTCCCGCCGACGTCGTTCCTGCCCACGACGACTCCGGAACCCGACTTTGGCGAATCCATAGCTGGGGCTTCCTGAGCGATCCCAATGATTTTTCGCAGGCGATCGTGATGGTCCTGCCAATGCTCATGGGCGCCTGGTTGCGGCGCAGGCCGCTACGCAACCTGGTTCGAATCTGGGTGCCTTGCGCCCTGCTCATCTATGCCAGCTACCTGACTCATTCAAGAGGAGCGATCCTTGGTCTCGGCGTCGTCATGCTGTTCGGGCTGATGCGCAGATTGGGACGGGTCCGCGCCGGCCTCCTGCTCGGTATTTTCGCGGTGGCGGTTGCTTTCGTCGGCTTTACCGGAGGGCGAAGCTTTTCTTCAGGAGAAGCGTCGGCAGGGGGACGAATCGCCGCGTGGAGCGAGGGCCTGACGATGCTTGGGGCCAACCCGGTCTTTGGAGTCGGCTACGGCAACTTCACCGATCATTTCTGGTACACCGCACACAACTCGTTCGTTCTCTGCTTTGCCGAACTGGGCCTGCTCGGCTATTTCTTCTGGATCGGATTGATCGTGATTGCGCTGAAGGAGATGAGCCAGGCGGCTGAACTCGCGCCAGAGGAAAGTCCCGAGAGGCGCTGGGCCGTGCTATTGCGCCTGTCCTTGCTGGGCTTCCTGACCTGCGCACTGTTCCTCTCGCGAACCTATCAACCAACGCTCTATATCCTGCTGGGGCTGTGCATCGCCAGTTGGCATTGCGCCGAGAAGACCTGGAGCGAAGATATCGAAACGCAATCGCCAGTGGTGCCCTGGGTCGGCTCCACGCTCCGAATGATGATTGTCAGCATCGTCGCCATCTACCTGATCGTCCGTTTCCAGAACGCCTTCGTGATTTGAACCGTAGTATCTGGCCCCCAATTTCTGGCAGTCGATTCACTCTATGAACATGATCCTGATCGCGCTGGTCGTCACCTTCCTCGTTGTGATCGCCCTCGTCCTCCAGCAAATGCGCAAACGAAACGTCAGCGGCTGGTTGATGGGATGGCTGCGTCAAGATTGGCGAAGCTCGTCGCCTGAAGGCACTACCCGCCACCTGATGTTCTGCTTCGTCGATCATTACGAGCCAGGCTGGGGCAAGCCAGGCTATGCAATTGAATGCCAACGCGTTGCGCGCTGGCGCCAGGACTATCCGAAACTGTGCGCGAAACATCGCGACGCGGATGGCCGTCCGCCCGTGCATACCTTTTTCTATCCGGAAGAGGAGTACCGCCCGGAACACCTCGACGCGCTGGTCGAGATGTGTCGTCTGCAACTTGGCGAGATCGAAATCCATCTGCACCACGACCAGGACACCGAGAAGAATCTTCGTGCCACGCTGCGTGGCTTCACCGAAATGCTCGCTGAGCGCCATGACGCGCTGCCGAAAGATGCGGAAACCGGTCAGCCGCGCTGGGCTTTCATCCACGGCAACTGGGCGCTGGACAACAGTCATCCGACCGGATTCGGCTGTGGCGTCAACAATGAATTGATCATCCTGCGCGAAGAAGGCTGCTACGCCGACTTCACGTTTCCGGCAGCCCCGGATCCGTGCCAGCCGAGTACGGTCAACCGCATTTACTATGCAACCGATGACCCGTCCCAACCGAAATCCCATGATCGCGGCGTCCGCGTGCGCGTCAACGGTGAAGCTTGCGGCGATCTGATGATCATCCAGGGCCCGCTCGGATTCCGTTGGCGCAGCCGGAAGTTCGGCCTGATTCCGCGCATCGAGAATTCGGATATACGCGCGGTCAGTCCGCCAAGCCCCGACCGCATCGATGCCTGGGTCGATACCGGCATCCACGTCGAGGGGCGGCCGGAGTGGACCTTCGTCAAGATCCACACCCACGGCACTCAGGAGTGTGATCTGGATACCTTGCTCGGCGCCCCGATGGAGGCCGCATTCAGCCATCTGGAAACCCGCTACAACGATGGCAAGGACTGGAAACTGCACTACGTCAGCGCGCGCGAGATGTACAACATCATCAAGGCCGCCGAAGCAGGTTTGACCGGCGATCCTGGGCAGTATCGTGATCACCTGATCTCGCGCCCGGCCTATGCGCCGCGTGCCGTGGCCAGCTGAGCCGACCGGACAGATCAGGACCATGCTCGAAATCCTGTTCTTCGCCTGCGCATGCGGAATTATTTTCACCTACGCCGGCTATCCGCTACTGATCGCCATGCTCGCCCGCTTGCGCCCGCATCGGGTTACCCGATCGACGCTTGAATTCGGCACAACGATCATCATGGTGGCGTTCAACGAGGAGAATCGGATCGGCGAAAAGATCCGCAACTGCCTGGCGCAAAGTCATCCGAGCAGCTTGCTGCGCCTGCTCGTGGTCTCCGATGGCAGCGACGATCGCACCAATGCAATCGTGGAAGGATTCGCCGCTGACGGGGTGCGCTTGCTCGCATTCGCCGAGCGGCGTGGCAAGGCGGCTTGCCTGAATGATGCGGTTGCTGCAAGCAGCGACGAGTTCCTCGTCTTCTGCGATGTGCGTCAAACCCTGGAGATCGATGCCGTCGCGCATCTGCTTGAGAATTTCGCAGACAAGGAAGTCGGCGCGGTCAGCGGCGAGCTGGCGTTCCGCAACGACGAAATCAGCGATTTTGGCGAAGGCGTCGACGCCTACTGGCGCTACGAGAAATTCATCCGCCAGAACGAGGCCGTGTTTGACTCGGTGGTCGGTGTCAGCGGCGCCTTGTACGCGATGCGGCGCGAGCTCTGGCAGCCGATCCCCGATTCCACCATTCTCGATGACGTACTGATCCCGATGAACGTGATCATGCAGGGACACCGCGTCGTTTTCGATCAGCGCGCGATCGCCTGGGATCGCCCTTCAAGTGCAGCCACCGAGGAGAAGCGGCGCAAGGTGCGCACGCTGGCCGGAAATTTCCAGTTGTTCCTGCAACATCCGCGATTCCTTGTGCCGTGGCGGAACCCGCTGTTTGTGCAGATGCTCTGCCACAAGGTGTTGCGTCTGGTCGTGCCGCTGATGATGCTCGTGGCGCTGCTCAGCAACGCCATGCTCGCTGCACAGGGCGGGTTCTGGGGGTTGGTCCTGCTGGTCCAGGCCTTGGTCTATGGGCTTGCCATCGCAGCGATTTTGTCCGCGCGTCTGCGCCGCGCCCGCCTGTTGCGCCTGCTCGCCGCATTCTTCCAGTTGAATGGCTTTGTCGTGCTTGGCCTGATTGAATACCTCGGCAACCGTGATGCGCATCGGTGGCGCTCGAAGTGATCTCAACGGCGCGTTCCGGACCTTCGATGATTTGCTCAAGCAAGAATCCTTGGCAAGGCCTTGTCACCTGATCGAAAATTCGTCATCCAGAGGTGATTTCGGAGGAATTTGAGGTAGCGCGTCAAGCGCAACGACCTCTTCCTCTCTCGGCGCACCTCCCTCGGCAAAGCCAGGCCTGTCCTGCGCCCGTCGAAGGCAGCGAAGACGAGCTCATTTGCCACGGCGTCCGCGACCATGCCAAAGCGTTCTGCCGTTCCGCGATGGGATGGCAAACGACATGCTCAGAAAAAAGGGATCGGCTGGGGAATTCCCTGGTTGGTCTAGAATACGCCGAGCAGCGCTGGCGACGCGCTTGTTCGCGCCACTGGCGGACCAGCGTTCCGCTGCTACCAACAGGCTCAGGAAACTCGCACCTTGAGAATAGGAATTGTCGGCTGCGGCAAGATCGCCGATGGCCATGTCGAACAGATCCGCGCGATCGGGCGCGGTGAAGTGGTTGCCGTTTGCGACCGCGAGGCGCTGATGGCCGAGCAGCTCGCCGCGCGCATGAAGATCCCGGCGCGCTACACCGAGCTTTCGCGCATGCTCGACGAACAACGTCTTGATGTCGTGCACATCGCCACGCCACCGGCCGCGCATGTCGCGATCGCATGCGAAGCGCTCGCCGCCGGCTGCCATGTGTTCGTCGAGAAACCATTCGCACCGACAACACACGAGGCACAGGCGATCTTCGATTGCGCCCGTGAGAATGATCGGCGCGTTGGAGTCAACTATCTGTACAACTTTGAAAGCCCGGGTCTCGAACTGGAAAAGCTGCTGGCCGAAGGGTCGCTAGGCGAAATCGTGCATCTGGACACCAGTTATGGCTACAACCTCGGCGGCGACTATGGCCTCGCGGTGATGGCCGACCCGCGCCATTGGGTGCATGGTTTGCCGGGCAAGCTATTCCACAACGTGCTTGACCACGTACTTGCCAAGGTCGTCGCCCATCTCGATGACGACTGTTCGGTCCAGGTCGAATCGTTTCGTCGCCGGGAAGTCAGCGGTGATGACATCGTCGATGCCATGCCGGATGAGCTGCGTTTTCTGATTCGCAGCGGAATCGTGACCGTATCCGGCGTGGTCAGTGCGCATGCGCGACCCGTATCGCATGCGTTGAAGGTTTATGGAACCCGCGACACCGTCGAACTCGACTACGCGACACGCACGCTCGTGCGCAGCGCCCGACAGACCCAGCCCAGCGCCATCGGTCGCCTGTTTCCGGCGTGGGCCCAGGCGCGCCGTTTTGCAGGCAATGGTTGGCGCAATCTGGGCCGATTCCGACGCCACGAATTCCACTATTTCGAGGGCATGCGGGTTTTGCTCAATCGCTACTACGATGCGATCGAAGGCCGTGGGCCCGATCCGGTACCGGCCGAACATGTCCTGCGTACCAGCCGCCTCATCGAGAGCATCGTGGCTGCCTCGAAGGTGACTCGATGAAGGTGCTGGTAACCGGAGCGGGCGGATTTCTCGGCCGTCGTATCTGCGCCAGTTTGCTGGCAGCGGGCGTTGCTGACCTGCGCCTGCATTTCCGTGCAACGGCGCCGGATTCATTGATGACCGATTTGCGCCAGCGATTTCCACAGGCGCACATAGAAGCCGTGGCGGCGAATCTGCTCGATCGCGGCAATCTCGGCGAAATGGTCGCCGATGTCGACTGCATGATTCACGCCGCCGCCGCGATGCGCGGCTCGGCCGCCGACATGTTCGCCAATACCGTGATCGGCACACGCAACCTGCTTGAGGCCGCCGGCGTGGCCCGAGTTCGCCGGATTGTCCTGATCAGCTCATTCTCGGTGTACTGCACCGAACCGCTGGCGCGCGGTGCCGTACATGACGAATCGGTCGCACTCGAGGCCGATGGCGTCGACAAAGGCCCGTATGCCCATGCCAAGACGCGCCAGGAACAATTGTTCATGGAATACCGCGAGGAGTTCGGATTCGAATCGGTGGTCCTGCGGCCCGGCGTGATCTACGGGCCCGGCGGCGGTGCATTTTCGTCGCGTGTCGGCATCCAGGCGATGGGAATGTTCTTCTCCCTCGGTCGCGGTGCACGCTTGCCGCTGAGCTACGTCGAAAACTGTGCCGATGCAATTGCAATCGCCGCGCTGCGCGCAAAGCCCGGAAGTGCATTCAATGTCGTCGATGATGACTTGCCGACTTGTCGTCGCTATCTGCGCGACTACCGGCGCAACGTCGCCCGTTTGCGCGTCGTGCCGGTTCCGTACTGGGCGTTCCTGCTTGGCTCACGCTTCCTGAAACGTTACCACCGCAAGTCGAAGGGTCAATTGCCGGCCGTGTTCACACCCTACGTGGTGCGCTCGATGTACCGGCCCTTGCACTACAGCAATGCCGCGCTCAAGGCGCTCGGCTGGAATCAGGGTGTCGCCACAAGCGAGGCGCTGCAACGAACATTCCGCTACCTGCGCGAACAGCTCGCTGCTCGGTAGAAGGCATCATAGGCATCACGCATGACCTCAATCGAGGCATGTCCGCGTACCCAGTTCGAGGCCGCGCCGCCCAACCTTCGGCGCAGTGCGGCATCACCGAGCAATCGATCAAGCGCAAAGGCCAGCGCTGCGTCATCAGCCACTGGCACCAGCAAGCCGGTCTCGTTGTCGCCGATGATCTCGGCATTGCCGCCGACATCACTGGCTACCATCGCCAAGCCACTCGCACCCGCTTCGAGCAAGGCGATCGAGATGCCTTCGGTCAGGGAAGGCTGGGCGAATACGTCGAAGGCCGGCAACAAGGCGGCAATGTCGGACTGCGCGCCGGCCAGGATAACTTGATCACTCACGCCGGCTGTTGCCGCTCGCACTGCGAGTTCATCGGCGAGCGGGCCATCCCCGATCAGGACCAGTTTCAGGCGAGGATGCCGCAGCAGCAGATCGGGCATCAACCCAATCAACTGGATGTGGTTTTTCAAAGCCACCAGACGACCAACGCAACCGATTGCCAGATCGTCTTCGTCAAGGCCAAGCATTGCGCGTGCAAGCTGTCGGCGTGCGGGCGACGCGCCGAATCGCTCGACCGGGATGCCGTTGAGCACGGTCACCGCTCGAGCTGCTGGCACGATCCCGCTGTTGACCAGTTGATCGCGCACCTGGTCGCCTACCAGGGCAACCCGCGCGGTTCGCAACAAAGACGCACGATACAGCCAGCGCAAGCGCCGCTTGTGCAAGCGCGTGCCCATGTTGTGGCAGGTATTGACCAGCGTTGGCGCGACCGGCAATGCAAACGATGCCAAAGCGGCGTAGTAGTTGGGCACGAAGTTGTGCGTATGCAGGATGTCGATCGAATGGCCAACCAGGGTTTGCCGAAGGCGCGTCAGTACCGACCGATCGAGCGTGCCCTGCTTGTTGCCGAGGACGACGGGCACACCGGCTTCCTCGAGCTCACGACGAAATCCGTTGGTCGCGAGCAGACTGAAAACGAGACAATGCTGGCCTCGCGCATGCTGCGCGATCGCGAGGTCGCTTACGACGCGTTCAAGACCTCCCATTTCGAGCGTGTCGACCACATGAAGCACGGCCGGCAGGCGGATCGTTTTGGGTTCTGTGTGGTTTTCCATCAGCTGCGGCGAACGTCTGGCGCAAACCGGACTCTATCAGGCCGCGGGCAGGATTCGCATGGCCTGCGTCTGTGGCGAGTTAGCCGCTGCGGTCGAATGACCGTATCATCACGGTGCCCGACCAGCGCGCCTCCCGCGACCATGATTCGACCCAGCACTGCAGCAGCCGCAAAATCGGAATCCAGCCCAAGATGAAGCAGGCGTTTGGCCCCGGCACCGCCCTGCGCGCGGCTTTGCAGATGACGGGCTCAACCTACGTCATTTATGCCGCCGGGCTGATCGTCAGCGCGCTGATCGCACGCAGCATCGGCCCTGACGAATTCGGGCGATATTCGTACCTTGTGTGGCTGGCCGGTGTACTGATCCTGATCAGCAACAACGGGTTGACGACCTCCGGCATCCGTTTTGTGTCCGAGAGCCTCGGCCGCGACTCACCGGCCGATGCAGCCAATGTGCATGGCTGGTTGCTCAAGCGCCAGCTTGTCTGCATCGCCGTGGTCTCGACCCTGTATCTATTCGCCATGCCCTACTTCCGCCCGGCCGGCTGGGAGGCAGGAAGCCTGTGGCTGTTCGCCGCCATAGTGCTGGTCAGCAGTACGGCCAAGGCGATGTACCTGTTCAACATATCGATCGCCAAGGGGCATGGGCGTTTTGACGTCGAAGCCTACTCGGCGATCGTGATCAGCCTGCTCAATGCAATTGCCGTTTTCATCCTGTGGTGGACGCAAGCGGCGCTGCTGGCGTACCTGATCCTGTTTGCCTGCACCTGTGTCGCCTACGCCGCGTATGCGGCCATGAAACTGCGCCGCAGCGGCATCCGCGCTCGTTTCCAGCCACTCGACGCCGCCCTGCTCAAGCGGCTCCGCCATCACTTGTTGTGGACGGTGGTATTGACCGTAGCCGCAGTGTTCAGCAACAAGTCGATCGAAACCTGGATGCTCAACGATCAGTTCGGCGCGGCAGAGGTCGCCTATTTCACCATCGCTGCCGCCTTGACGCGTGGCGGACTGGATCTGCTCTCATCGGGCCTCAATACGGTACTCATGCCGTCGATGGCGCACGCGTTTGGAGCCAGCGGACAAAAGCGAGTCAATGAGATTCTTTCGAACTCGATGCGCTATTTCCATTTTCTCGGATTGATGCTGGCAGGCGTAGGCGTGTTCTGGTCGGATCCTGCGGTCTCGCTGATGTACGGCCCGCGCTATGCGGACGTGGTCGACGTGTTGCGCATCATGGTCCTGGTCGGCGGCCTGACCCTGTCGGAGGGGGCATTCGGTGCGCTGCTTTCAACGACAGACAACCAGCGCGTTCGCGCGATCTTCGCCTCGCTCTCAATCGTGTTCACGGCGATTGCCGCGTTCGCGCTGATCCCGAGCTACGGCCTCTATGGTGCCGTTGCCGCGCATGCGATTTCCCGCAGCCTGGTCTTCATCCTGACCCTGGCTGGCATCGTGCGCTTCCTTTCCCTGCGCCTGCCTTGGCGGGAAATCAATCTGTTGTTCTTCTCGGCGACGGTTGCCGCAGTCGCGGCCGGTTCCATTGTCTGGTTGCGCCCGGTGGCATGGATTGAGTTCGCTGCGGGCATCATCTATGCCGTGGTATATGTCGGCATGACGCTGCGCCTGCGCGCGTGGAATCATCGCGACGCCAATGAAATCCTGATGCTGGCAAAACGCTACCCCACCATGCTCGGCTGGATCACACCCTGGCTGATGCGCTGGCGCGACGGACTGAAAGAAAGCTAGCCCGGCTTGCAATGTCGGGCGATGCGTCGATAATCGAAACTGAATGAGCTTTGGGGCATCTCGACTTTCTGTGCCGCAAGTGGCGGATGGTCATTCGCATTCCTGATTTACGCACAAGGAGCGACATGAAACTTCGCAGACTCGCCAGCCTCCTCGAACGAAGTCGATTGCGACCTCTGCTCTCCGCGTGCATGCCTGCGCGCGGAATCGTCGGCCTCAACTATCACCGTATCGGCGACGGCAGCCATTCCGACCTCGATCGTGGACTCTGGAGCGCGAGCGAGGAAGGATTCGATCAGCAGTTAGCCTGGCTGAAGCTCAATAGCGAGGTCATTTCGCCGGCCGACATCGACATGGCACGCAAGGATTCCCGCAACCGCCACGTATTGATCACTTTCGACGACGGCTATCAGGACAACTTCGATCTCGCCTTTTCCGCACTGCGAAGGCACGGTCTGCCGGCAACCTTTTTCATTGCCACCGGTTTCATCGACGACCCACGCCTGCCGTGGTGGGATGAAATCGCCAGCCAGATCCGTTGCACCGATCTCGACACGATCGACCTGCCGGAGTGGCTGCCCGAGCCGATGCCGCTGATTGTCGGCCAGCGCGAATCGGTTATCCGCACTCTGCTGCGCAAGTTCAAGTCACTGCCAGGCGATGGCTCAGACCGCTTCATGGCCGATCTGCGCGACGCAACCCAAACCAGCGCGACATCCCTGCATCAAGACGATCTCTGGATGAGCTGGGACATGATTCGCGAGATGGATGCGGCAGGCATGACGATTGGCGGTCACACCGTCAATCACGTCGTACTTTCCATGGCTTCGCCCGAAGACCAGTGGGAGGAAATATCCACCTGTGCCGCGCGCATCGAGGCTGAGGTCGGCAAGCGCATGGAGTACTTCGCCTATCCCGTCGGCAACCGCAACTCGTTTAATTCGGATTCCATCGATTGCCTGCGCAAGCTGGGGGTTCGCTATGCGTTTTCCTACTATGGAGGATTCGCTGAAGCTGACGCGGATCGCTATGACATGCCCAGAGTTGCCATCGAACCCTACGTCGATCAGAACTGGTTTCGAGCCATCGTCCAATTGCCGCGCATTTTTGGCCGCGCGCAAAAGTCCATGGCCTGATTCCGGCAGATAAAGCGCGTGCCGCGACACCTGCGCATCGGCGAGAATTCCCTGCGAAATCATGGGCGCCGCGCGCACGCCGGAGTACCTCCATTGCCAGCACATCGTGACAACGAATCACCTCCTGGGCGCGTGTCCGGCACGCGCCGGCAACCTTCTGATCGTGGAATAATATTCAGGAAGCTCCACGACTCGAGGGACATCTTGCCGATCACTTTGCGAATTCAGATCGAATGAAATGCCAGTTTGCTGACTTGCCGATTCCCCGCCCATGTGCGGAATAGCCGGCTTTCTGGGATCGGCGGTGTCGTCACACGCGGCGCGCAGCGATCTTGAAACGATGATCGCGACGCTTTCGCATCGGGGCCCGGACGCCAGCGGATTTCATGTCGATGAGGGTATCGGGCTGGCCCATTCGCGTCTTGCCGTCATTGATCTGGTCAACGGCGACCAGCCGATGAGCAATCCGCGCGGAAACGTGTGGATTACCTTCAACGGCGAAATCTTCAACTACATCGAGCTGCGCAAATCGCTCCAGGCGATGGGACATCATTTCCGCACCGAGTCCGACACCGAAGTCATCGTGCATCTTTACGATCGATACGGCGATCGTTTCGTCGAGCATCTGAATGGCCAGTTCGCCATCGCGCTGTGGGATGCCGGACGCAAGCGCCTGCTGCTGGTTCGCGACCGTGTCGGTATTCGCCCGCTTTTTTACCGGCGCAGTGGCGGACGCCTCTGGTTCGCATCGGAAATCAAGGCGCTGCATGCGACGCAACCCGAGCAGGCGCGCATCGATGTGCACGGGCTGGTCCAGGCGCTGACGTTCTGGGCTGCGGTCGAACCGGATACGGTGTTTGCCGGCGTCCGCAACCTGCCGCCCGGGCATCTGCTGGCGATCGACAACGACGGTCGCGAGAAGCTGACCCGCTATTGGGATTGGAGCTTTCCCGAGCACGGCACCCCCGCACCGTTTGCCTCTTTCGACCAAGCAGTTGGATCGCTGCGCGAACTGCTGGTCGACGCCGTGCGCCTGCAACTGCGAGCCGACGTGCCGGTCGGCGCCTATTTGAGCGGCGGTCTCGACTCGTCAGCCATCGTTGCCCTGATCCGAAACTACACCGATACACCACTGCGCACCTTCTCGGTTGCCTTCGAGGATGCCGAGTTCGACGAAAGCAGCCACCAGCAAACCATGGTGCGGCATCTCGGCACCGAACACACGATGCTGAATTGCCGGCGCGAGGACATTGGCGCGGCTTTTCCACGCCTGGTCTCACACGCGGAGGCACCGGTGCTGCGCACGGCAGCCGTACCATTGATGTTGCTCTCCGCGCGCGTTCGCGAAGCCGGCTACAAGGTTGTCCTGACCGGGGAAGGGGCCGATGAAGTCTTTGCCGGCTACGACCTGTTCAAGGAGGCCAAGGTCCGCCGCTTCTGGGCGCGGCAGCCCGAATCACGCCTGCGTCCGAAGTTGCTCGGACGCCTTTACGGCTATCTTGAAAGTTCCCCAGTGGCGAATCCCGCTTTCGCACGAGCTTTCTTCGGCCAGGGTATGGATTATCTCGATCGTCCGGTGTTCGCGCATATGCCGCGCTGGACGACTTCGCAGCGCGCGCTTGGTTTCCTCTCCGATGAAGTGCGCGCCAGCGTCGGTGACTGGGACGCCGCCGCCTTCCATGAAAAAACGTTGCCGCCCGAAATCATGCGTTGGTCGCCGCTTTCACGCGATCAGTACGTCGAAGCGAAGTCCCTGATGGGGGGCTATTTGCTCAGCGCGCAGGGGGACCGTGCAGCCATGGCCAATTCCGTCGAGGGCCGCTATCCGTTCCTCGATCATCGCCTGATCGAATTCGGCAGCCGACTGCCGCCGCAGTGGAAGATCCGCGGCCTGACTGAAAAACACATCCTGCGCAGGGCGGTTGCCGACCTGCTTCCTGAAAGCATCCTCAATCGCAGCAAGCAACCGTACCGCGCACCGGATAGCTCAAGTTTCTTCACCCAAGGCAAGCCGCTCGACTATGTCGCCGACCTGCTTGGTGGCGACAGGATCCGCCGCGCAGGATATTTCGATGCGGTTCGCGTGGGGCTCCTGTTTGAAAAGTGTCGAGCGGGTCGGGCGAATGGATTTGCCGACAACCAGGCCTTTGTCGGTATCCTTTCCACAATGCTGCTCGATGATCAGTTTGTCAGTCAAGGATCGTCCTGAATCAGCAGGAGATCCGCTCTTGAGCCCACTCAACCATGTCTATCGAAACCAAGATCCGCCATTACATCCTTGAGAACCTGATGTTCACCGACGATGAGTCGCGCCTGCCGAACGATGCCTCGCTGCTCGATCGCGGCGTGATCGATTCGACCGGCGTACTCGAGATCGTGATGTTCCTGGAAGATGAATTCGCCATCAAGATCAAGGACAGTGAAATGCTGCCCGAAAATTTTGACTCCGTGGACAAGCTGGTCGCCTTTGTCCTGCGTCTGCAGGCAGCGGCGTGATCCGAATCGCGCTCGCCGGGAAATGACGATGGATGTCGAATTCGCGAAGCGTCTTGCGACGGTCAACGCTGCGTTCGAAACTCCTGCGGACAAGCCTGACGAAACTGCCGAGGCGACCCTGCGCGTGTTGTGGTGGCTGGCCGCCGCCGACCCGCGTTCGCTGATTTCGGCCCAGGCTGCGCCACTGCCGGATCTGGATGCCACACAGCTCGACCAGCTTGATTCGCTGATCAACCGACGTCTGCACGGCGAGCCCCTTGCACACCTCAGCGGACGTCAGGACTTTTGCGGACTCGAACTATTGGCTGCCGGAACCGCCTTGGTGCCACGCCGCGAAACCGAGCTGTTGGCCAAGGCTGCGATTGTGCTCGGCAATGAGCTGGGTAGCGGACAAGACGGAATCCTGGTGATCGATGTCTGCACCGGCTCCGGCAACGTGGCACTCGCGATTGCGAAGCATTGCCCTGCAGCGCAAGTGTTCGGCACAGATATCGACGCGGAAGCCATCGAGCTTGCGAAGGCCAACGCGCATCGCCTTGATCTTGATGCACGGGTCAGCTTTCGCAACGGTGATTTGCTTGCACCACTGGACCAGCCAGCGTTCATCCAGTCGGTCGATCTGCTCACCTGCAATCCTCCGTACATCAGCAGTGCCAAGGTCGTACAGATGCCAACGGAGATTTCCGCTCACGAGCCTCGAGTTGCATTCGACGGTGGCCCGCTCGGCGTGTCTATCCTGATGCGCCTGATCGACGAGGCGCCGCTCTGGCTGCGTCCCGGTGGCTGGCTTGCATTCGAAGTCGGCCTCGGCCAGGGTCGTTCAATGGCACGACGTCTTGAGCGCAATGCCGACTACGACGAAGTCCGCGAAATCCACAACGCCGAGGGTGCGACCCGCGTCCTGCTGGCCCGACGCAGTGCAGCGGAGGCATCCCGTGTCGAACCTTGACTGGAGCGTCCTGGACCTGGATTGCGCGGCAGAAGCCGAGCGCATCGCCGAGCAGCTGCGCGAAGCGCTGGCGACACAACTGCATCGGCGCGGTTTGGTCGTGGCGATATCGGGCGGCATCGACAGCTCGGTTTGTGCGGCGCTGGCCGTACGCGCGATAGGTGCTCAGCGCGTGCTCTGCCTGATCCTGCCCGAGCGCGACTCCGACCCGGACAGCGCCGCGCGTGCACAGTTGCTCGCCGGGCATCTTGGCGTCAACGTGGAACGATTCGATATTGCCCCGGCATTGGAGGCGCTCGGTTGTTATTCGGCAAGGGACGATGCGGTGCGTCGGGTACTGCCCGAATACACCAGCGCGTGGAAGATGAAGCTTTCCATCGTTGGCGCCCGGCAAGGCTCAATCAATCGCTTTCGCCTGATCGCAGAGGATGGTGCCGGCGTGCAGCATGAGCGCGAGTTGCGTCTCAACGATTACCTGACCATCGTCGCCGCGACCAGCTTCAAACAGCGCACGCGCAAGATGCTCGAGTACTTTCATGCCGATCGTCTCAACTACGCCGTGGTCGGCACCCCAAACAGGCTCGAGTACGATCAGGGTTTTTTCGTCAAGAACGGTGATGGCGCAGCCGATATCAAGCCGATCGCACACTTGTACAAAAGCCAGGTCTACGCCATGGCCCGGCATCTCGGCCTGCCCGAGCGCCTGTGCAACGCGCAGCCGACAACTGATACCTACAGCCTTGACCAAGGCCAGGATGAGTTCTATTTTGCGCTGCCGTACCGATCGATGGATCTTGCCTTGTGGGCACTGAATCATGATCTGCCGGCGCAGGATCTTTGCGCTGTTCTTGACCTCGATCTGGAGCAGGCCGAAGCGGTGTACAAGGATATTAAGGGCAAGCGTCGCACGACCCGCTACCTGCATCTGGCTCCGATCGTCGTGACCGACTCTCCTTGAGCATGCGTCGATGAACTCACCAGCGGATGCCACGCGATACCGAATCAGCGTCGGCGACGTGGATCGCGACAAGGATGCTGTCATCGGCATCTGGCGCGACAATCTGGGCGACGGACCACATATGCAAGCGAAATTTGCGTGGTTTTACGAAGCCTGTCCTTACGGCGCGCCGTTGTTGCTGATTCTGAAGTACTCCAGCACCGAGGCTAGCATTGGTGTTGCCGCCGCCGGGCCGAGGCGCATGTGCGTACACGGCAGGGAGATCCTCGCTGGTGTCCTCGTCGATCTGGCCGTCGTCGCGGAACATCGCTCACTCGGCCCTGCCTTGATGCTTCAACGCGAGCTTGCCGAGCTCGGAGGGCAACGCTTCGATTTGCTTTACGGCTTCCCGAACTCAAAGGCAGCGCCACTTTTCAAGCGCATCGGTGCCTACCAGACTCCGGGCGAGATCGTGCGCTATGCACGGGTCCTGCGTTATCGCGGATACGCCGCGCGCAGCATGCCGAAGGCTCTGGCGAATGCCTTTGGATGGCTGATGGATCTGTCCTGGAGAATCAATTCCGCTCGTTCGCATCATCGTCGTCTGCGTACAGGCTGGAGCGACTCAGTCGATCCAAGAGTCGACTTGCTTTGGCGGAAGTCGGTGCCGAGTGACGGCATTCTGACCGTGCGCGACGCACAGTTCCTGCGCTGGCGTTTCGAGCAATCGCCAACCCCGACGCGATTTTTCCTGCTCGACGATGCGAACGACGGCGATCTCAAGGCCTGGTTTGCCTGCCAGAGCCAGGCGCAGGTACTGCATGTGCGCGACTGCTGGTCGGATGCCGGCCTCGACGGACTTGCCCACGAGCACATCAACGCTTTGCTTCACGCAGCCTACCAGGCTGGCTACGCTTCCATATCGTTCGAGTTTTTCGGCAAAGAGGCCGCGCTGGAAGGGTGGCGCGCCGCGGGCTTCGTCGAGCGCAGTCGGCGCTCGTTGGTGGCGCGCTGGTCGGGCGATCCTGGCAAACCCGCACCACTTGATGAAATGCACCTGACCTCGGCCGATGAAGACGAATAGACGATCAGGTAACGCTCCGCGGTTTCGCTGACGAGTCGATCAAGGCCGTGAGGACTGCAACGCACCCAGGTCGTTGGAGCCCGAGCGAGGACGCTTGCTGATGTCGAGCTCGATCTCACCGCTTGAAATTCCTGCGCCGATGGCCGGGCTGCTCGGAGCCGGCCTTGCTTGTGGATCAAGCTTGAAATCGGCACTCAGGCTGTGGGCGTCGCTGTGCTCAAGCGCTTGCCACTCTTCGAGATCCCCACTTCGCAACGAACTCTGTGGGCGCATGTCGACGAAACGGCAGTCGCCACGACGATTCTGATAACCGTTGTAGTCGGTGCCTGGTGCGCCGCTCAATGCAGACAGACCTCCAAGCTCTCGCGACCAGCGAACTTCAATGCAGGTACCGCCATCCTGGACGATCAGGTTGTTGCGAATGGTCGGGTTCACGCTCGGCGGGCGGCCCGCCTTTGGGTTCCAATCCTGAAACGGAATGCCGAAATAGATCGCCGCATGCCCGATACGGGCCGCATCGGTGATCGTATTGTTCATGATCTGCGCACTACGTGCCGCGTACAGGCCGATGCCGGCATAGCCGGTGTAGCGCACGATATTGTTGCGCACAATGGCGCCGATCGATTCGTAGTATTGCGGATTCGTCTCCAGGTCGAAGTATTCCTCGCTGGTATCGAAGCCGACCAGGATGCCCGCCATTCCCGTGTTCTCGATGCGGTTGCGCTGGACCACGACGTGACTGGCGCCGCCCTTGAAGTAGAGCCCGGTCGTGGCGGTGTCGTGGATATGGTTGTCCTCGACCAGCATGTGCGAGCCACCGACGTTGTCGATGCCCTCGGCGTTGCGTTGTTCGAGTGGCGTGCCGGGAGGATCCGCTGCTCCGGTATTCCATATTTCGCTTTTTCTTATGGTTACGTGATCGCACTTTGGCGTGATCTTGATGCCGTCGCGACCGGTGTCGTGGATTTTGAGGTTCTCGAGCATGATGTTGCTGGCACCGGACTCATGCTGCCCCTCGCCGCGATACCAGCCAGTTTGCAATTGGATGCCGTAGTACATGCTCCCGCTGAGTTCGAGATCGGCGATCCGAGTGCCGCTGGCTTCCGGGTCGATCTGGACGACGACGCTGTCCTTGACCTTCATGCTGCACTGGATGTGCGCGCGCTCGCCCGTCTCCGAGCGCAGGGTCAGGCGCTTGCGCAGACGGACATCACACTCGTGGTAAACCCCATTGCGCAGGATGATCGTATCGCCTTCCCTGGTCAGATCGATCGAGGTGTCGAGCACGTGGGTGACGGTGCGAAACGGTTGCGTCCGGCTTCCATCGCCGAGCGCGTTGTCACCGTCAGGAGCGACATACCAGTCGCGAGCCGCGACCGGTGCGGAAAAGAGCACGACAACCAACAACAGAAATCGGAACAAGAGGGCTTTCCCTGGCCAGTTCGGGCGACCGGCACTCGATGACGGATCGATCGAGTCTAATGCAAAGACGCCGCCGGGGCAGAATCGATGCCCCGATCGATCAATCGACACGTTGGCGAGGGAGGGAGGAATCCCGCAATCCGTATCCATCGATGGTGCCGGCCAGATCCTGTTCTCGGCGTGGTGATCATGCGCCGAGAGGACCACGCCAAATCAATGATTGGCGCGATTTCAGATCGCAGGTGATCGTGGCCTTGTCGTCCCAGAACCCTGCGTGCGCGCTGTTTCAGTCGAAACTGGCCGAGAAGATCGCGTTCGGTGGCGGCGCATCAAATTCATCGGCACCGATGTCGTAGGCCGGATAGCGCTGCTGCTTGTCGAAGTCGTCACTGACCTGGGTCAGCGTCGTGCCGGCGTTGATGGCCGGGCTGCCGGCCAGCAGGTGACCGCTCGAATCCATGCCCGGAACAGCATAGATGCTCTGCAGGTCGGTTCCCTCGTAGGCACGCCACTGAGCAAGGGATCCACCACCGGAAATCGGACTACCTGGGCGCGCATCGCGGAACACGCAGGCGCCGTTGTTGTTCGAATACAGGTTGAAGTTGGTATTCGGGCTGCCAGTCAGACCGGAGATTCCGCCGAATTCGTTCCAATGACGGACTTCCACGCAACTGCCGCCGTACTGCATGACCAGATTGTTGCGGATCAAGGGATTGATGCTTGGCGGACGTCCAGCAACCGGATCCCAATCCTGTGCCGGGACACCAAAATAGATGGCCGCATGTCCGGCCTGCGCGGTATCGATGATCGTGTTGTTGACGACCACGGCATCCTTGGCCGAGTACAGGCCAATGCCTTCGTAAACCGTGTTGCGGATGATGTTGTTGCGTACCGTGCCGCGGATCGATTCATAGAACTGCGGGTTGATCGAAAGGTCGAAGAATTCGACGCTGGTGTCGAAGCCGACGAGAATGCCGGCCATACCGGTGTTCTCGATCCGGTTGCGCTGGACCAGCACGTCGCTGGAGCCACCCTTGAAGTACAGACCCGTCGTCGAGATGTCGTGGATGTAGTTGTCCTCGATCACCAGGTTGGAGACGTTGACGCTGTCGATACCATCCGCATTGCGGTTATCAAGACTCGTACCCGGCGGATAGATTGCGCCGGTGTTCCAGATCTCGCTGTTGCGAATCGTCACATTATTGGATTTTGGCGTGAGCTTGATGCCATCACGGCCGGTATCGTGGATCTTCAAATCGTCGAGAAGGATGTTGGAGGGCCCGGATGCGGTCGCGCAGCAGGGGTCCGGATACCAATTCGTCTGCAGTTGTATGCCGTAGTACTGGCCACCGCTGATCTCGAGTTGGCGCAAGGTGCTGCCGCTCGCAGCGGTATCGATCTGGATCGTGACGCTGTCATTGACCGACATGTTGCAGTGGATACGCGCGCGCTCGGTGCCGTAGGAACGCAAGGTGAGCGGTTTGCGCAGGCGCACGTCACACTCGTTGTAGGTGCCGGCGCGCAAGGTGATCACGTCACCCGGAAGCGTCATGTTGAGCGAGGTGTCGAGGACATGCCGGACCGTCCGGAACGGAGAGGCCAGCGTCCCGCTCGCGCTGTTGCTTCCGCTCGGAGAGACAAACCATTCCTTGGCAGTCGCCGGCAGGCTGGCGAGAATAAGCAGGATCATCAATACTCTGGACATAATTTTTTCACTAAATTTTGCGGGCTTTTTTGGAGCAGAGAACCACGCCGAACGCAGCTTGGCCTGGATCTCGTTTTGCAAGCGTGGATTCAGGGCCACGCCGTTTGCTGCAGTGCAGAATAAGGGCTTAAATAGCTGATTTTCGTGATGTTTATCCCAGTTAAAGGGTCGAAATCCGGGGAAACCCGAATTTTGCTACCCAGTTCCCGCCGCAAGCACGGTTTTTTCCCGCCTGACATCGATGCCTGGATTTCTTGCCTGATCGCTGGCTGAGATGTCGAAGCCCACGCCATAACATGCCACGGAGTCGTTCGCTGCGCGTGATTTTTTCATGCAGCGGATGCGAGGCAGGGAGGCAGTCCGTAGAATGCTGATCTGCATCGCACCAGTCGACGGAAACAGATGACCGACCACGCCACAGCAGCCATTGCGATTCATCCCGAAAACTGGGCCAGTCGCGATCCATGGCAACGAAGCAGTGACGGCGAACTGCTGGTTGGCGGTCGGACACTTACGCAAACTGTGGAGTCGGTCGGTTCGACGCCGTGCTACTTGTATGACCGCTCGCGTCTGAGCGCGCGAGCAAGGGATCTGCGATCCCGCCTGCCTGCGGAAGTGCTGCTGCACTATGCGATGAAGGCCAACCCGATGCCCGCCCTGGTTTGTCACATGGCCAACGAGGTTGATGGCATTGATGTCGCTTCGCGTGGCGAGTTGCGTGTCGCCCTCGACAGCGGGATGTCGCCCGAACACATCAGTTTCGCAGGCCCGGGAAAGTCCGCGAGTGAATTGAAGCAGGCCGTTGCTGCCGGCATCCTGGTCAATATCGAATCGTTCCGCGAAGTCGGCATCCTCGCCGACGCCAGCCGGCAACTGGGCCTGCCGGCCCGCGTCGCGGTGCGCGTGAACCTGCCCTTCGAGCTCAAGGCATCGGGCATGAAGATGGCCGGCGGTGCGCGTCAGTTCGGTATCGATGCCGATCGAGTCGCCGACATGCTCACAGAGATCACCAGCACCGGACTCGCCTTCGAGGGCTTCCACATGTACGCCGGTTCGCAGAACCTGCGTCCGGCTGCCATCATCGAGTCACAACTGCGTTGCTATGAGCTTGCTCTGGAATGGCGAGACCGGTTCCCCGCTCCGCTGCGGACGCTCAATCTCGGTGGCGGCTTCGGCATTCCGTATACGGTCAACGATGTGCCGCTGGATACCGATCCAATCCTGGCCAATCTTGCTGAGCTGGGCGCGCGCGCGCGCGCAGACCTGCCCGGTGCGCATCTGGTCATCGAACTTGGCCGCTACCTGGTTGGCGAGGCTGGGCTCTACGTGGCCCGCGTCATTGATCGCAAGATTTCACGCGGACAGGTGTTCCTCGTCGTCGATGGCGGCATGCACCAGCACCTCGCCGCATCGGGAAATTTCGGTCAGGTCATGCGCAAGAACTATCCGGTCGAGGTCAACCGGCGCAATACGGAAACCGAGACGGCGAGCGTGGTCGGTCCGTTGTGTACACCGCTGGATCTGCTCGCCGATCGCGTACCGCTGACGATCGCTGAAGTGGGCGACCTGGTCGTGGTCTTTCAATCCGGAGCTTACGGTCGATCCGCCAGCCCGCGCGATTTCCTCGGCCACGCCGACGTGATCGAGGCGCTGATCTGATTCGATTCGCAGAATATTTCAACCTCCGAAGAAATCCGAGTGGCTGGCCGCGATTCTGGGGCAGGCTTCCGGCGCAGCTTGATCAAGCGAGGCAGATTCGCAAAAGCCAATTCAGGGGCGCCATCCCCAGCCAAAAAACTCGCCCGTAAACGGACTCCTGCAAAATTCAGGCCCGGAAAAGTTCGGACAAGCCTATTCCTCGTCGCCGGGAATTGTGCGCCCTTCGGCCTCGGCCTGAAGCACGGCGCGGCGGATCTTGCCGGTATTCGTTTTCGGCAGGGATTCGCGAAACTCGATCAATCGCGGCACCATGAAATCCTCAAGTCGCGAAAGACAATGGGCGATGATTTCACGCGCCTCGATCTCGACATCGTCAGCTTTCACGATGAGTGCCTTGAGCGCACGACCGAGCACTTCGTCAGGTACGCCGACGACCGCAGCCTCCTTGATCCCGGCCAGCGCATAAATCACGTTCTCGACTTCTTTCGGACTGACTTTCTCGCCACGCGACTTGATGATGTCGTCCTTGCGTCCGACGAAATAGCAGAAGCCTTCTTCGTCCATACGGAATAGGTCGCCAGTGTGCAACACCTTTTCCCAGGGGTAACGTCCGGCCTTGAGGGTTTTCGCGGTGGCTTCCTCGTTGCGCCAATAGCCTTGCATGACATGCCCACCGCGCACGACCAGCTCGCCGACGACATTGGCCGCAACCGGCCTGCCCTGATCATCGGCAACCCAGACCTCGGTTCCCGGAATGGCGATGCCGACGCTGTCCGGACGCTTCGACAGCTGTGCCGGTGGCAGCCAGGTGCATCGCTTGGATTCGGTCATGCCATACATCGAATAGACGCGCGCCTGATCAAACTGATCCTGCAGCTTCTGGATATGTGCGGGCGGCAGAGCCGCCGCAGTATTGGTAAGGAAGCGGACGCTGGCGGCCCATTCGGGCTTGAAATTGCGCAGTTGCACGATCAGTGCCGCCATGGTTGGCACCAGAGGAAAGCCGGTGACCTTTTCGCTGGCAAGCATCGGCAGGATCTTCTGCGGAAACGCGAACGATTTTTCCAGCACCAGGGTCGAGCCCATCATCACGCACATGAGCAACTGGTACAGGCCGTAGTCGAATGCCAGCGGCAATACGCTGAGGATTACATCGTCAGCGCTTGCTTCGAGATAGGTCGTGATCGATGTCGCCGCGAAAACCATGTTCCGGTGCGTCATCATCACGCCCTTGGGCTGGCCGGTCGAACCCGAGGTATAGACGAGCATGGCCAGATCGATGTCGATGCCGCGCGCAGCGGAATCGAGTCGGGCCGGCGCCGCCACCATGAAATCGTTCCAGCCGATGTCCTCGCCTGTCGTGTCGCTTTCGGAATCGACGACGATGATTCGACGCACGCTCGCTGCCTGGGCAGCAGCGGCGCGGGCGACCGGCAACAAGGCCGCCTGGGTGACCAGCACCGACGCCTCGCAATTGTTCAACACATAAGCGAGCTTGTCGGCCTTGGTGGTCGGATTGATGACGCTGAAAACACCACCGGCACGCAGGGTTCCGAAGATGCCGATCGCGGCCTCGAGGCGATTGTCGATGAACAACACGCAACGCTCGCCATTGCGCAAGGCAGCGTTTCCCACGAGGCCGGCGGCAAAGCGCTCGGACTCGGCATGGAACTGCGCATAACTTGTGCGCTTTCCCTGGGCAACGAGAGCGATACGATCCGGATCGCGCTGAGCGGCGCGACGCAGCAGTTCCTCGTAGCGAATCATCCCGGCTGACTCGCCTCGGCGTGCTTGCTTTCGACGTAGCGAACCAGCGGACCGATGCCGTCGATGTTTTCGGGAATGACATCATCATCGTCAACGATGATCTCGAATTCGGATTCCAGCCAGGTGACCAGGCTGAGTACACCGATCGAATCGAGGATGCCGGCATCAAACAGGCTCTGTTCGGCGGCGAGATCGTCATGATCCGGGGAAGGAAACGTTTCGCGGACGAAATCGCGGATTCGGGCTTCAATCGTGTGCATGCGCCACTCTGGGTATTCCTGGAAACATGGCCCGCGTCAAGACTGGAGTCTTCAGCGCTACCGGCCGTGCAGTTTGCCAGAACGAAGCAGCGACGACATCAAATGATGGATTGTGTGATCCCGACAGCGATTCAGCCAATTTCGAGTCACGGCAGTCACGAAGATCGCGCGATGGCTGCATGAATCCCTGGCGAAGTGGGTTGAATCGACGCACTGGAAGTTGGGGTGTGCCTGTCCAATCGCACGGGCGCCGACTGCAACAGAGGGCCTCGGAAAGTCCGGACTGGCAAGCGCGGAAGGTTTGACTCTGGATCTAAAAAGTATATTATACATGGTGGAACTTGACCGCTTTCGAAGCTCTCGTATTTGTCCGCCCCCTCGACGCAAGTCGAACGGAATCGGAATAGGAGGAACGCATGAAACGGATCGTCATCTGTGCCGATGGCACCTGGAACGAACGCGACCAGCTCGACGAGAAAACCGGCAAGCGCCGCCCGACCAACGTGACCAAGCTGGCCCGCGCCGTGTTGCCGCGTGCCCGTGATGGAGTCGATCAGATCGTCTTCTACGACGAGGGCGTCGGAACCAGTGGCGGCCTCGACAAGGTGACCGGTGGTGCGTTCGGTCGCGGCATCGAGCGCAACGTTCGAGACATCTACCGTTTCCTCAGCTACAACTACGAGCAGGGCGACGAGGTCTACCTGTTCGGATTCAGTCGTGGCGCATTCACCGTGCGCACCCTGGTCGGATTCATGAATCGCGTCGGCCTGCTCGACAAGGGCGACGACTACTACGTGCCGGATGTCTTTTCCTGCTACGAGAAGAACGACAAGCCGGGTTCCGATCGCTGGCTGAAATGCTTCCATAACGTGAAGACGCAACGAGAATGTCCACCTATCCGCATGATCGGTGTCTGGGATACGGTCGGATCGCTCGGTGCACCCGGACTGCTCGGCAGCGTCGTCAATCGTGGCAAGTACAAGTACCACGACATTACCCTCAACCGGCATGTCGAGAACGCATTCCACGCCCTGGCGATCGATGAGCAGCGCTCTCCATTCGCCCCCGATCTGTGGATTCGTCCGGTGGACTGGACTGGCCAGCTGGAGCAGGCCTGGTTCGCTGGCGTGCACAGCAATATTGGCGGTGGTTACACACCGGATGGTCTGGCCAATGAAGCCCTGCATTGGATGATCGAAAAGGCGGAAGGCTTCGGCCTGCAATTCAACGCCACCTATCTCGAGTTTTTCGCGCCGGTCTTTTACTCGGAACTGAAGGATTCGATGACGACCGCCTATCGAGTGATGGGACGGAACATCCGCGAGATTGGAGCCCACGGTGATCATGGCGAGGCCGTGCATCGTTCCGCCGTTGATCGCTTCAAAGAGGCGAAGTGTGCGTATCAGCCGGTCAACCTGAAAGACTGCATCGACAACGGCCTGATCCGCATTGCCGAAACCACGAGGATCGCGCGCGGACGCAAACCTTGAGCAGGATGCTTACCGATATTCGGCGTCGGGTCTGGTACATCGAGGCCCGTGCCGGCAATGACGGCGACTACGCATCCGAAGACGCCGCGTCGATGGGCAGCGCTGTGCTCGTCGAGATCGAACATCGCAAGGAGCCACGCAAGTTCCGTCGCTACCTGCTGACCTGCGCGCATGTCGTTCGTCGCAAACTTGACGGGTCGGGTGACTGGGGCGGACCGGTCTACGACGAGATCCTCTGCTGGCGACCAGGACAGGGCTACACGCGCACTTACAAGGACAAGCGTCACCTCGGCGATCATCCGGACATCTACCGTGCGAGGCTCAGCGAACTTTCCCCTTGCGGTGGACGCCCCGACAGTCTGCCCGATGAATTGCGCAACGGACCGCACGACTGGGTCCTGCTCGATATCGAGGATCCGGCTTTCCAGCAGGAAGGCCGACCCCTGCGTTGGAGCGAACTTGAAGAAGGCACGGAAATCCGGATCGTTGGCTATCCTGGAGGCGCAGGGTTGACGAGACATGCGGCAGGAACACGTTTCTGGGTCAACGGCAGCATCGTCGAGAACCTCGTCAACGGGCCATTCGGTCAGGAACATACGCCCGAGCCGGGAATGTTGAGCCTGTCTGGTGTCGATGAGACTCGCCCGGGCATGAGCGGTGGAGGCATCTTCGACGCCAGCAGCGCCCTGGTCGGCTTGCATCGCGCAGCCGACGACATGGCCATGCAACGCAATGCGATCGCGATCGAGTCCGTCCGCGACAGTCTCAGGTCGCACCATCAGGCCAGTCCGACAGAGCCCAGTCCGGACGACGCCAACGATTTCGACCGGCGGCGCGTGATCAGGGTGATTGCGACTGTCCTGGCCATTGCCGCGCTCGCGGCAGCGTTCTGGTGGCTGGCGCGCCCGCGTGACTGTGCGCTGCAGGTCGAAGTCCGCATGCAGGCAGCCGACAGGAAGGCGCAGGCGATCGACGTCGTACGCGAGAACGGGTTCACGCATTCCCAGGTGCTCACGGCAAGCGGACGCGCCCAGTTCACACTGCAGCGCATGGCACGAAACGAACTCTGGAGTTTCAGCCTGCGCATCGGCGGGTCTGTCTCGAAAGCAATCAAACTCACGGGATGTCCGGTTGCTCCCGTCGAACACACATTGGAGGAAGCGCATGTTGATCTGGCTCCGCAATAGCGCGCTCTGCGTGGTGCTGGCTTGCCTGTCGGCCTGTCCCGGCAAACCGGTGCAGACCGTTACCGTGGTCATCGGGACCATCACGGATGGCGCATCCGGTGTCCCGTTGGGAGGTGCTGAAGTGCTGCTGCAATCCGGATCGGATCCCAAGGCGACCGCAGTCAGCGACAAGGATGGAAACTTCCAGTTGCAGTTCGACACGCCTCTCGGGAACGACCAAAAGGTGCTTGCTCTTTCTGCCAGTCTTGAAGGCTATATTTCTACTCCGGAATCAGTGATGGTTGTCAAAGGAAGGACTACTGAGAACAGCTATCCGATTCGACTTGAATCGAAAGCGATCGCATCCTGCGCGCGGGGCGTCAGCCCTTCCGTGGTCGTCGGTCACTTCCGCGCGCCACTGGGGCAGCCGGATTCGGCTCTCTCCGCCCGAATCGCGGATTCGCTCCGATCTGTTCTCGTTTCAACGGTGCAAACCACGCAACTGGTCAAGTCCAAGCAACCCGAGATCTTTGCCTGCGGCGAAGTCGAACCGAAACTGCTGCAACGCTATGGCAGGTTCGCCAAGTATCTCGGTGTGGACGTTTTTGTCGGCGGTATTGTGTCAAGTCCTGGTTCCACCAACGTCAAGGTCCAGATGTTTCTGGCGGATGGCCATGGATTCATGGCCGAGCCAAAGCTGGTGGTAAGCGAAGGCGTGGACCTCAACGACCCAAGTCTGTCCAGGTTGGCACCTGAAGCGATGACCACCGTGATGACGGGACTGGCAGTCGGCTACAAGTTGGCCAACCGACCAGCCGAATGCGTCGAACTTATCGCGGTTTCCGAGCGCCTGTTGCCCGAGTTGCCGGAAGCGCTGGTCCGGCTTCGGGAAGACTGCCAGTCGGTGTTGCCGAACCGGGGGCTGCTGTGATGCGCGCCGCCAAGCTTTTACTACTGATGGTCGGGTTGTTCGTCACCCATGCCGGCCTGGCCGAAGTGCGCGTCGACGTCAACGAGGAACTGCGTCGGCTCAAGGAACTCGGCATCCAGGCCAAGGTGGTGCCGGGGTTGAAGGAGGATGTCGACAGCATCCTGGCTGGCCGCACCTTGCCGGAACGCATCCCCAACGCGAAATACCGCATTGCAGTGTTCGAGTTCGAGGACCCCGACCGTACCGGGCTGGGCAGCGCAGTCTCCGCCCTGATCGGCCGGGAGATTCTCCTGAGCAGCGGACTGCGATCGCTCGGCGTGCTGCGCTACTTCGGCTCGCTGGAGCCGACCCGGGAACATCCGCAGAGCTATTTCGACAAGGTCGATCTCGTCGTCGGCGCGCAGCACGCGAGCCTCGCCGTGTGGGGAATGATTCGTCGCGATGGCGATGACATCGTGGTCGACGTGCAGGCGCAAATCCCCGACGCCACGGTCGAGAAATATTTCACATGGAAACTCACGCTGCCGCGGGCGATGGGTGGCGAAACACTGCAGGCCAGGGTTTGGCCCACGCGGATGAGGGTCCAGCGCGCCCGCTTGCCGGCCCGCTTCATACCGGCACTGAAGCGAATGGCCGAGGCGGTCGACGTTGTGCGTGAGGGACCCAGCGACAACGCGCGCATGGTCGCGCGACTGCCCAAGGACACGACCTACACGGTGCAGGAAGTGCGCGGCGATTGGGCGAAATTCGTCATCAACGGCGAATCGGGTTGGGTGCGCCGCGCCGTGAAGTGCCAGCGCGAATGCTCACCATTGCTCGCGACCGCCGAATTCGTCGGTGCCCTGCTCAACTTCGGGGGTGGTGGACCCGTTCCGAAGATTTCGAACGACCTGTCGCGCGATACAGCGGTAGTTGCGCGCCAGCTCGCCGTGCTCACCAGTCTGCGCAAAAAGGAGTTCCGTCCGGCCAGCTATTACCTGGAGCGCTGGGGCGATCGCGATGCCCGGGATTTCGGAGCGCCGTATGCCGATGTGTTGGCCCTCAGCACCCTGGCGGCTCACTTGCAGGAACATCGCGACCAGGCCTACGACACGATCCGCTTGCGCGATGAGGACGTTCGGAAAATCGCGCATGGTCTGGCGCAGGCCTCGCAGGATGATCCGCGCAACGCCGAACTGCTCGAGAACCTGGCCGTACTGTTCCGTGTTGTCGGCGACGAATCGCGCGCAGGCCTGGCCTCACGACTGGCTACCCAGGCGCAGAGCCCAACACCGCTGAAACCTGACTGATGAGCGATCTCGAACAGTGGCGCAGCTGGGCCGGCGGCCTCGATGACGTCGAGTTTTCGCGGTTGTGGATGGCGATTGGCGCCGTGACGGCGCTGCGTTTCGATGGGGCACCCTTCGACCGCATCGGCCGCGTGCTGCCTGAGGTGCTGCGCGCACGCGAGTTGAAATGGTCACTGCCGCGGCTTGGCGATGTCGAGACGCCGAATCTGACGAGTCTCCAGGCGAGCCTGTGGCTCCAAGCTTGGGATGCCGATATCGGTAACAAGCTGGCGAGGACTCCGGTGCGTGTCGTCGACTGGACCCGCGACGAACCCGCCGATGCATGGCTGGCCGTACTCACTCGCGCGGCAGCGATCGCTTCGTTGCGCCTGCCAGTCGGCGGCAAGCAGATGCTCGGCTGGCCACTGCGCATGGCCGGCCTCGGCGAGGAAGATCGCGCGGCGCTCGCACAGGCGAGAGGCATGTGGCCCGCCGATACGTTGTCGCGCATCGCTGGCGGTGAGGATCAATGTTTCGCCTGCGACCTGCTTTTGTGCTGTGGTGAATTCGATGCATTGCTGGCGCGGCTTGGCAGCGCCGGGATTGCAGCCAGTCTCCTGCTGTTGTGCCCGCAGCGCCCGTTGTTGGCGGCAGATTTCGCCATTCTCGATGCGCTGGTCGCGGCAAGTCATGCCAGCGGATATGTCGTTGTCGAATCAACTGACAGGTATGATCTGCCCGGCCGGATCAACCGCTTTGTCGAAGAGCTTTCGCATGCGCGGCGGGTCGATGTCGCCGCCTGCCTGGCTTTCCAGGACGTGTCGCGGCAATGGCTTGTCGCGCTCGATGATGCATTGGCTCGCTTCACGATCCGCGAAGTCGCCGACCGCCTGCAGACGCGATCAAGGAATCTCGATCGCGTAGCCGCGCTTCCGGCCATGGCGCGACGCGAACTCGATGCGATCATGCCGAGGGTTCCCGTGGCTGTGCATCGTGCCTGGAGGGATTCACCTGCCCCCGGGGCGGCAGGCGGGGAACCGGTACGCCTGCCGGGTGGCCTCGAGTCGCTGGGCGAGGAAGCCGGTGAACGATCCGCTGGCCTCGAGTCGCTCGGCGGCGGCGATGAGGCAGGCTATTCGAGCGAAGGCGATGCCGCGTCCGCACCGATACCCGGGGAGATACCGGCGGCACACATGCCGGATTACGAGCGCCTCGAAGCTCCCTACGATCACGAATCGAGCGGCGCCAGCACGCTCGTGGAAGCGGCCGACGCAATCGATCGCGCGGAAGCCGCGTTGTCGTCGAACCGTTATCTGCAACAGCGATCGTATGTCGTGCGCGACGGTCACGAGGAAAAGGCGGCTAGCGGATTCCTGGTTGGCTATCTCGCTCGGCTGCGTGTCCACATCGGGCCACCCGAGCGCGAATCGGATGTGCTCGACCAGGCGTTTCCCGTCAATGCCCTGCCGCAGGAGCTGGCCAGTTGGGACCTCGATGTCTGGCTGAGCGATCCGACACATTTGAAACAACCTTTACACGGCAGCATCCACTTGCGTCGGGTCGGTGTCAGCACTACTTGTGAATTCGAGTTCACCCCGGAAACAGCGGTTCCATTCAATGGCCGCATCAGCGTTCTGCATCGGGGCCGGGTCATCCAGACCGCCGCCTTGCGCGCGAGCGTGAGCGCGGACGATGTCGTCTCCGCAGATGCCGCCGCGCCGAAATTCGAGAGCGTCCTCCAGGTGAAACGGAATCTGGCCGATCTGCAACGGCGTCGCTTCGATTTGGCCATCGTGCTCAACCATGCCGGTACCGATCAGCCGACTGCGCATGCGATGGGTGGCGAGCGCGCCTGGATGGCCAACCTGCGTGTCGTCGAGAAGACCGTTGTTGCGCTGAACAAGGTGCTGAGCCAGCTCACGCGCACCGCCCAGGACTACGTCGGTGGCCTCGACAGCGACAAGGGCCGGGACTTGTTGCGCAAGCTTGCGCAGATCGGCAACTATCTCCACTTGTATCTGGTCGAGTCGCAACAGAGTGGTGCCGGCGCGGGCGCCGCAAGCGACGTGCTCAACGGCGAATTCCTGCAGATCGTCAGCACGCGCAGCGATGCGATTGTCATCCCGTTTGAGTTCATCTACGAGTACGTTGCGCCGGACAACGATGCCACGCTGTGCCCGAAGTGGCGCGATGCGGTGAAGGCAGGAAAGTGTCCAAAAACCTGCAAGCATGCAGCCGCCTCGTTCTGCCCGATGGGCTTCTGGGGCCTGAGCAAGGTGATCGAGAGGCACACGCTGCAAGCGGAACTCGCGCGCGAAGGCGAAGTCGGCGTGCAATCCGAACCGGTCGCCGGCCGCGACACCTTGAAAATTACCGGTGCGGCGCTTTTCGGCTGCAGCAAGCGCGTAACTGATGCGCATCTCGAACCGCTGCGACAGCGGCTGATCGCAGCACAAATGAATGCGAGTCAGGCCAGCGACTGGAAAGATTGGGCGAAGCTCGTCGGCAACAACAGCCCATCGGTGTTGATCGCACTCGCCCACTCCGATGGAGGTGGATTCGGCGCGACGGTAGAAATCGGAGGTGAAGCAATCAACACGATCGGTATCACCGCCGCCCACATCCGCGCGCAAGCCGACAGTGGCGAGCGACCGCTGGTCGCCTTGCTCGGCTGCGACATGGCCGGGACCGACGACGACTACGCAAATCCGGTGGCAGTTTTCAGCATGCGCGGTGCCGCTGCCGTGATCGGCACGATCGCCACGGTGCTGGCGGAGGACTCCGCCGACGTCGCCGCGCGGCTCATGCAGGGGCTGACCTTCGCCGATCGCACATCTACGCGCCGCCTCGGCGAGGCGATGCGCGATCTCAAGCGCAGCGCCCTGCTCGATGGCGAACTCATGCCGCTGTGCCTGGTCGGCTTCGGTGATGCCGACTGGTTGTTGTCAAACTGACGGAGGCTCCATGTCCGACAAATTCTTCCACATCGAAATGCTGCCGGCAAAGCACGGTGACGCACTCTGGATCGAATACGGCACGCCGGCGCGAACGCGGCGGATCATGATCGACGGAGGGCCGATCAACGCCTGGCCCGAAGTGTCGGCACGACTTGAACAATTGCCGCCCGGCGACCAGGGAGTCGAACTGGTCGTCATCAGCCACGTCGATACCGACCACATTGAAGGCCTGATCCGCCTGATGGCCGAACCCGAGAATCGCTGGCCGATCGCACCGGCGGAAATCTGGTTCAATGGTTGGCGCCACATCGAGGAAGCCAACACACTCGGCGGACGCGAGGGTGAGTTCCTCAGCGCGCTGATCCATCGACGCGCGTTCGATCTCTGGAACACGAGTTTCGATGGCAAGGCAGTGTGCACGGGCAAGCTGCCGGGCGACGTGGTCGAACTGGCCGACGGCATGCGTCTGACCCTGGTTTCACCGAACGCGGAATCGTTGGCGGCCCTGACGAAGGACTGGGAGAAAAACGTCGACAAGTGGGAGATCGATCCCGGCGACCTTGACGCTGCCTGGGACCAACTCGTCGACGCCAACAAGTTTCACCCGGGCGAGGAACTGACGCTTGGCCCGGATGATCTCTCGGAGAAATTGCGCGATCTGCTCAAAGGCAGGGACTCTGGCGCTGCCAACGGCAGCAGCATTGCCTTCCTCGCCGAGTTCGGTGGCAAGTCCTGCCTGTTGCTTGCTGACGCACATCCAAAAGTCGTCTGCGAATCCTTGCGCAACCATGGCTACACGAAGGAAGCGCCGCTCAAGGTCGACGCGCTGAAAATGGCCCACCATGGCAGCAAGAACAACATCACGCCCGAGCTGCTCGAACTCGTCGATGCGAAGCTCTATCTCGTAAGCTCCAACGGCGACAAGTTTGGCCACCCGAACAGCGAAGCCATCGAAGCCGTAATCCAGGGTTCGCGCCGCAAACCGACGCTCTGCTTCAACTACCGCTCCGACCACAATATCGAGTGGAAAGACAAGGCTCTCGAAGCAGGTTCGAAATTCCGCACGAAGTATCCCGCCACGGGAAAGAGCGGCATCGTAGTGAAGCTGTAGTCCGTCGCGATATCCGCCAGCGCGGACCAGATCTGCCTGTCGGATTTGTCGGTTGAATCAAGAATTCAGAAGCGCGGAAACTGATTTGGCCCGCGATTGATTCGGCCCGCAAATTGTCGCGATCTTTTTTCCATGACGGACGTGAGCAATATCAAGGGACGTTCCGTAGTTTTCCGTTCGAGGTGGGCCGAGCCTGGCCTGAGCTTGTCGGAGGCCTGTCCTGAGCCGGACGAAGGGGAACCATGATCGGAAGCGGCCTGAGCGGCGGCGCAATCCGGAAATGCTTTCGACAGGCTCAGGGTGAACGGATGAGGCTGGACGAATCCTTGAAGTGCAAAGTCGTACTTTTGCGGGCCAAATCGATAGGGCAACGCTCAGGAGTCAAGCGGACCCGTCGCTGACGCTTCCGGCTCGGGCCGGGACACCGGTGTCAAGACACTGACCCGGCGCGCCGGATTGCCGGCGATCACGGTATTCGGCGCCACGACTCCTGACACAATCGAGTTTGCCGCGATGATGCAGCCTTCACCGATGACCGCGCCGGGAAGAATCATTGCGCCGGTACCGATCCAGACATTGTCGTGAACGATGATCGGCTTGACCTCGGTGGGATCGGGCGGCGCTCCGGCGAGTCGCATTGCCGGGTCACTTGCGTGCCCGGCCGAATCACGGAACGACACACCGCTGGCGATCTGCACATGGGCGCCAATGGTGATTTCTCGACCGACCACGAAACTGGTGTTGTGACCGATATCGCAATGATCACCAATGCTCAGTCGCGGATTGGGTACGAAGCTGGCGGCGAAGGCAACGCTGATCTTGCCGTTGAGGCAAACGTGATCGCCGAGGATCAGCTCGCCGCGGCCCTTGATCCACGGGACATAGATACCGGTCGTCACACCTCGCCCGTGTTTCGTGCAATACGCCTTGAGCAGGGGCTCGGCGAGGAATCGGCGGCGCAGGAAAAACACGATCGCGCGCAGGAAAAGGAAGACGTACAGCATCGGCACGACGACGACACGCGGCGCGGGCAAACTGAAACCGTTCCATTGCTTGCGAACGGCACGCACAACCCTGGCAACTGGGTGGGTCGAGCGGGACGCCCAGTGGCGGAACTTGGCAACCATGCATGGATCCCGTGAAGAGCCGTCGAACCTTAGCCTACGTCGAGGCGGCGAGGAGATTGACGACGAGGACATTGATTATCGTTTGAACCCGCTCAATGAAGCCAGCCGACCGGTTCGACGGACATCGACCGCCAGCGCAAACCAATTCGCCTGTGATCGCGTTCGCACATCGTTCAGGTAAGTGTGCGGTGGTTACCAGTTTGGACAATCATTTGCCACATCAACAGCTTAGGTGTGACTGCAGTCACCTATTCCGCATAGCCGTTCAGCCAGCATCCGCTCCCCTGCTCGCACTACGGCTCCTGCCATGTCATTCGCTCCCCTCGCTTCACGCCTCTCGAAAATCACCCGCGCAGCGTTGCTCGCCTGCGTGATGGCGGCATCCACCGCAAGCGCTGCGCCGAATCTTCCAAACCCTATTCTGTTCGTGACCCAGGTGCCGGTGCCGCAGGATTTTGCGACGATCGGCTCGGTCTTCGCCAACCATATGGCTGACATGCAAAGCGCGGCCCGCGGTGGCGATCTGTGGATCCGCTACCCGAACGGCACGCTGCGCAACCTGACCGCCGAAGCGGGCTACGGCAGCACCGGCATGCAGGGTGCCAATGCCATCGCCGTGCGCGATCCAGCCGTCCATTTCAATGGCCAGAAGGCCGTCTTCAGCATGGTCATTGGCGCGCCAACTTCCCAGTACCAGCAAATCACGACCTATTGGCAGCTCTACGAAATAAGCGGTCTTGGCAGTGGCCAGGCGGTGAGCATCACGCGCGTCGCCAACCAGCCTGCTGACACCAACAACGTCGAGCCGACCTATGCCTCCGATGGCAACATCATTTTCGTCAGCGACCGTTCGCGCGATGGACAACGCCACCTTTATCCGCAACTCGACGAGTACGAGTCGACCCCCACGCCGAGCGGACTCTGGAAGCTCAACCCGGCCACTGGCAGCCTGGCCTTGTTGCAACACTCCCCATCGGGCTCGTTCCGGCCATTCGTCGACAGTTTCGGCCGGGTCATCTTCACCCGCTGGGATCATTTGCAGCGCGATCAGCAATCGGAAAACTCCAGCTACGGCACTTTCAATTGGGCATCCGAATCGGGGGCAGCGCCGACAAGTGCAGCGGTGGACGTGTTTCCCGAGCCGCGTGGCGACACCGCAACGACCTTTGGCCTGCGCCTGAACCACTTTTTCCCCTGGATGATCAACCAGGATGGCAGTGCCGAGGAGACCCTCAACCACGTCGGACGCCATGAGTTGTTCGCGTACTTCAACCGCAGTTTGACGAACGACGCGACGCTGACGGATTTCTCCGACGCGGCCACGCCGCCGCGCCCGAACGCCAACGTCGCGGAGAACTGGCTGCAGATCGCGGAGGATCCGACCACGCCGGGTCGCTACTTCGCGATCGACGCGCCCGAGTTCTATACCCATTCCTCAGGCCAGATCATTTCGATAAACGGTTCGCCAGGCACCAATCCGTCGAACATGCTGGTTGACTACCAGACGCCACGCAGCACGCATGATTTCCATTCGGGAACCGTGCCAGCCGACTTCACCGGACACTACCGCAACCCGCTGCCACTCTCGAATGGTGGCATGGTTGCTTCATGGGTAGCCGAGCCACGTCTGTCGGCGAACGATGGAACCCGCGCCAATCCGATTTCACGCTACAAGTTCCGCCTCTACAGCCTGGCCAACGGCGCCAACGGCTTTCGGCAGACCGATCCAAATGGTGCCCTGACCAATGGCATCACCAAATCGGTGTCCTGGTGGGATCCGGATGTCCGCGTGACCTACAACGGTCCGTTGTGGGAGCTCTCCGCGGTTGAAGTTCGCGCTCGCGCGGTTCCACCGAACACCGCTGAAGCTGCACCGGAGGCCCCGGAGGCGCAGGCTTTCGCCGCCGCAAACGTGGATCTCAGCGCGTTCCAGAGTTTTCTTGCCGCACGCGGCCTGGGCGTACTGGTCAGCCGAAACGTCACCACGCGTGACGTTGGCGACCGGCAGCAACCTTACAACCTCCGTGTTCCTGGCGGAGTCCAGTCAACTGCCAACAATGGCCCGAGTCAGGACATCAAGTTCATGCAGTTTCTGCAGGGCGATCAGATCCGGGGAATGGGCGGCGCCAGCACGCCGGACCGAGGTCGCCGTGTTCTCGCCCAGCCACTCCACGATGCCAACGCCTTGCTGTTCATGCCCGCATCGGCGCCTGATGCCCCTCCCGGCTCGGTCAGGATTGCCAGTGACGGCTCGGTCGCCGCGATCGTGCCGGCGCAACGCGCCATGGCATGGCAATCGACCGATGCCAATGGCACCCCGGTGGTTCGCGAGCGTTACTGGATTTCAGTGAAACCGGGTGAGGTTCGCGCTTGCGGGGGCTGTCACGGCGTCAATACCAGCGATCAAGCCGGACATGCGCCGGCGCAAAACATGCCGCAGGCTCTGAAGGATCTGCTCGACTACTGGCGAGTCAACGCAGACCCGCTTTTCCAGGCCAGTTTCGACTGAATGCAACGCGCCTGATTGCGCGGAGCGCACGTTCGATCAGTATCCCGGGCATGCGCGCCATCGGCCAACTCCGGGATGCCGTGTTCAACGCGCTCCGCGTCGAAACAATACAACCTCGACGGTCTGGATCAGGATGACCAGATCCAGCGTGAGCGTATGGTTCTTGACATAAAACAGGTCGTATTTGAGCTTTTCCGCCGCATCCTTTTCGCCGGCTCCGTACGGATAATTCAGTTGAGCCCATCCGGCCAGCCCGGGCTTCACGCAATGTCGAAGCTCGTAATACTTGATCTTCTTTTCCAGTTCGACAACGAACTCCGGACGCTCCGGTCGTGGCCCGATCAGGCTCATGTCGCCGCGCACCACGTTCCAGAGTTGCGGTAGTTCGTCGAGCCGTACCTTGCGAATGAAACGACCAACTCGGGTGACACGGTCATCGTGCTGGCTGGCCCAGCGCGCGACACCATCCTGCTCGGCGTCGGTTCGCATGCTGCGGAATTTGATCAGCTTGAATGTCCGGCCATCTTCACCGACTCGCTCCTGCCGATAGAGAATCGGTGCACCGGTGTCGGATTCGATCCAGATGGCAAGTGCGGTCAGCACGATCATCGGCCAGGTCAGTGCAAGAATGAGCAAGGTTGTTGTGCAATCGAACAGCCGCTTGCTGATTTTTCGCATCGGCGATGCGTCAAAGCCGCTTGAGAAAATGAGCCATGAAGGATCAATCAGGCTCAACTTGACCTTTCCTTGCTCACGCTCGAAGAAGGTGATCAAGCTCGTGATGCTGATTCCGCGCTGCTTGCAGAGCAGCAGATCGTGCATCGGCATCTTGCCGCGGCGGTCTTCTGGCGCGATCACGATCTCATTGACCTGCATCCGCTCGGCGATTTCCGCCAGCGAACCGGGATGCTTGACCAACTCGTCTTCGGGCACGGCAGCTACCTCGCCGGGCAATGCGAGAAACCCGACAACCTTGAACCCGCGGCGATCAACGCGCCGGCGCATACCGTGCACGATCTTGGCCGCGCGCCGACCCGAGCCGAGAACGAGGACGCGCCGCTTGAGCTCGTCGATATCGAGCACGCGCGCGAACAGGCCGCGGACCAGCGTTATCACCGGAAAGCTGATGATCAGCGCAATGCCGATGACGCTGCGGCCGACATAGGCCTGCGGGAAGACATAGAAGACGATGGCGACCGCGATGCCGCCCATCACAAAGCCGACTGCCTGGCGTGCGAGCAAGCCAAGCCAGTTTTGGCGAAGATTCGGGTGATACAAGCCCACCGCACCGATCGCGGTGACCATGGCAACGCCGAAAATGATTGCCCGCAGTTCGATCCACGGCGAGAACAACGCCAGACTCTCGGGATCGTTCCAATAGCGCAAAGGCATCGAGATCAGCAGCGCGCAGGTCAGGATCACCAGCTCAACAACGGCCAGCAACAAGAGCCAGCGTGCTCCCTGTTCGCGCAACGTTCGAAACATTCCCCCCTCCATCGGCCCGCAGCCTTGATGCTGCGGTCCAGAAATTACACCTGCCACATCCCTGAATCGGGCCGAATTGCCTCCAAGGGCAAAGTTCCGTCGTCGCGTCCACGCCCGACGGACGGGTCAGCTCCTGCACCGTCAGGCATGTCTCACGCATTGACTATCCGCGCGCGCGCAGCACGTTTCCAGGACAGCGGCGACAAGGATAGCAGCGTGTTGCGCCATCTGCAGAGCAAAGCCTTGCAACTTTCAGGCCGTAGTCGCTCGAGAGCCACCATCGAATATCTGTGGCCCGAAGCTTCTTTGCCGGCATTGCTGTCGACGGCCATTAATCTGTACTCTAGATTTGATCGGATTTCATGGCTGGGCCGTGAATTCCATTCCCCAAACCCAAGGATCAAACCATGTGTGGAATTGTCGCCGCAACCGCCGAACGTGATGTCGTCGCGATCCTGATAGCCGGCCTTAGAGCCCTTGAGTATCGCGGCTACGATTCGGCTGGCGTATCCATTCACGATGGTGAGCAGATCCAGCGCACACGAACAGTCGGCAAGGTCCGCGAACTGGAAGGGCGGCTTGCCTCAAGTCCGCTTTCCGGCGTGACCGGAATCGCGCATACGCGCTGGGCCACCCATGGCGTACCCAGCGAGGCCAACGCGCACCCGCATTCTTCGGTCGATTCGATCAGCGTCGTCCACAACGGCATCATCGAGAATTACGTCGCGTTGCGCGAAGAGTTGAAAGGTCTTGGCTATCGGTTTGATTCTGATACCGACACCGAAGTCATTGCGCACCTGGTCCATCACTTGAGCAAGCAGGGATCGGGGCTCCTCGGCGCGGTGCGCGCTGCCATCACGAGGCTCGAAGGCGCGTTCGCAATTGCCGTGATCTCCCGCGAGCAACCCGGAACTGTGATCGGGGCACGGCGTGGCAGCCCGCTCGTGGTCGGGCTTGGCATCGGCGAGAATTTCCTCGGATCGGATGTTCAAGCCCTGATCAAGGTCACCAACCAGTTCTGTTATCTCGAAGAAGGCGATCTGGTCGAGATTACGCGCACAACGGTCTCGGTTGAAGACGCTGAAGGAAATGCTGTCGAGCGCAGCGCCCACACCAGCGAACTTTCCGCTGATGCGGTCGAGCGCGGCGAATATCGCCACTACATGCTCAAGGAGATCTTCGAGCAGCCGCGCGCAATTGCCGATACGCTCGAAGGTCGCATCATCGGCGGACATGTACTTCCGAACATCTTTGGCGTTGATTCCGATGTCTTGCTCAAGCGCGTGCGGCATGTGCAGATCATCGCCTGCGGCACCAGCTACCACGCCGGTCTGGTCGCACGTTACTGGCTCGAAGCGCTCGCCGGGATCCCGTGCAGCGTCGAGGTAGCCAGTGAGTATCGCTATCGACAAAGCGTCGTGCCTGAGAACAGCCTGTTCCTCGCCATTTCGCAATCCGGTGAAACAGCCGACACGCTGGCCGCCCTTCGCGAAGCCAAACGTCGCGGCTATCTCGGCTCGTTCGGCATCTGCAATGTGCCCGAATCGAGTCTGGTGCGTGAATCCGACCTTGTGCTGATGACGCGCGCCGGACCTGAAATCGGTGTCGCCTCGACCAAGGCCTTCACCACCCAGCTCAGTGCGCTGGCCTTGTTTGCGCTCGAACTGGCGCGCATGAACGGCCTCGCGCCAGACCGTTACAAGGAACTGGTCAATGACCTGTCCAGCCTGCCCCGGCGCGTGGCGGAAGCGCTGGAGCTAGCCCCGGCAATCGCGACCCTTGCGGAACGCTTCGTGCACAAGAATCACGCCCTGTTTCTCGGTCGCGGCGCGAACTATCCGGTCGCCCTCGAAGGCGCACTCAAGCTCAAGGAAATTTCCTATATCCATGCCGAGGCCTATCCGGCCGGAGAGCTCAAACATGGTCCTCTGGCGCTTGTCGACGAGGACATGCCGGTGATCGCAGTGGCGCCGAACAACGCCCTGCTGGAAAAACTCAAGTCAAACCTCGAGGAAGTGCGCGCGCGCGGCGGTGAATTGTTCGTGTTTGCCGACAACGAAGTCGAGATATCAAATGTCGACTCGCGCGGTGCCGTGATCAAGATCGATTCGGGCGGTGATCTGGCCTCTCCGGTCCTGTTCACGATTCCCCTTCAGTTGCTCGCTTATCACGTCGCCGTGCTGCGTGGCACTGACGTCGATCAGCCTCGCAATCTGGCCAAATCAGTGACCGTCGAATAGCGCATAGTGGTCCTGTGAAGCGTTGTGTCGACAGGGAATAAAGTCGCCCTTTAGGGAATAGAGTTCTTTCCTGGGGAATAAACTCCTTTCCTGAATGCCCCACGTCGGTACCGCATTCTTGGCGCACGAAGTTGCCAGCGCAAACTACATCAAATCCTGTGTCTAAATCTGGCATGTATTTCTCGAGGACGAACCAGAGTTGGCAGCGCAGATTCTGGAATTCGTATGGGATGAGGTGACCACAGCGGTATGGTTCAGCAGGTCGGCTGGCAACTCACCATCTCTTGTGTCTACATATGCTTCCGGCAACCGATCGGAGGTTGCTGATCGCTTGCTCCGTCTCGCTGCCGAAGGATTCTTTGGCTTGCTAAAACGCGAGCGGATCAACCGTAGGCGCTATCTCACACGGGCCGATGCACGATCCGATGTTTTCGATTACATCGAGCGATTCCACAACCCACGAATGCAGCGTCGTGTTGACCGCATCTATCAGAAGTATTTAGCCTCAACTCAACAGTCCGCGAAAACGGGGTGGAACCCAATTGCAGTAAGATTCTGGAGGCTTTTCTACAGCATTCGTAAACAATAATTGAGGCATTTATGAAACTAATTTCGCTTGCATTATTCGCATTGCTTTTGACTGGTTGCGCATCCGTTTCCCCTAAGTACCTGAACCCGCGATTCTCAAGTGCAGCGCCTGGATCTCATGCAGTTAGCGTCGAGCGCGGTAAACACCTTGGCATCGATAGCACCCCGTTGATCATCTTTGTAGATGGCGAGGAAGTTGCACATATTGGAGGCGGCCAAACCATTACACTTTATATAGAAGATGGGCGACATATTATCGGCGTGGCATCGAAAGCTACGGCAGACAATGGGCCGAATTCGAGCATTGCGGTCGATGTTTCGGCACAAAGTCAACCTATTTTGCGAACCAATGTTGCTGCATGGGGATGGGCCGGTTGGAAAATTGAGCACGTAAATAAGTGACTAGTCAGGCTTATATGGGCGCGGTTTATGCCGCTATCTCACTCTCTAACTAATTAATGCTCGAGACTACCCAAAGCGCTGCTGCGCTTTGGGCCAGAGGCTCAATGGCGTGCGGGAATTCTCACGACTGCATCGCGAAAAGCAATCAAGTTTGTCAGCCTGGTCGAAGCCTCCCTCAGACGCGCTCTATCCTTATTGCGTTCCACGCGCGGTTTCTGGTTGGCGACGACTGGGCGACGTTACGCCGTCCCTCCGTTACCGAATCCAAAATCGGCAACGATGAAACGCTTCAGCGCTCGCCAGGTGCGCAGGGGAATCTCATGCCCCTCATCGTGGGCGTGCCAAGTCACCTCGGCGCCGCCACGCCTCGCGGCCGCGCAGACCGCTTCGCCCGCGGCAAAGGCCAGCTCGCGGTCCGCCTTGCCATGGCTGACCAGAACCGGAAGACCCTTTAGCAACGGCAATCGCGGAATCCAGTCGTCGAACGCAATGCGTGAGGTCGACAGCAAGGCCATGGCCAACGGACGCAAGCCATGCAGCACGCTGTCCATGGCCAGCATGCCGCCCTGGGAAAAACCCACCAGCACGATGCGTCTGGCGTCCCCTTGCGCCGCACACAACTCGGCCAGGGCCGCACGAGCAGGCTCACGTTCGGGAGGATCGACCTCGAATAGATCCGAGGGCCCTGCGGCAAGTCGCGCCGCGCGCATTTCAGGATCCACGGGCCACCAGGAATAGCCGTGCGGGGACATCGGCAGAGGTGCATCAGGAAAAAGAAAGTAGGCATCAATGCCGAGCGCGTGTGCAAAGGGTGCCAGATCGGCGGCTTCCATCGAGCGCCCGTGCAGGAAAATCACCACTCGCTCCGCACGCGGATCGCCGATCGCCAACACTGACAGACCCGCGCATTCTATTCGTCGTTCAATCACGGAAGCTTCGCCTCGACCTGGCGGGAAAAGCGGCTCTTCAATACAAGGAAGCGTCGTTCGTAGAGATGATATGAGAGCGCACCGAGCGCATAGGTGAGTGCAATCATCAGCAGGGTGTAGATCAGATTGGTCAGGATTCCCGGGCTCCAGGTCAGGCGTCCGAGCAGCGGCAATCCGATCAACAGGTGCAGCGGCGCATGGAAGACATACATGCCGTAGCTGTATGTGCCGACGCTGCGCAACGGCCTCCATGCCAGCAGGCGGCTGCTGAAAGATGAGGACTGCAACGTTGCGACGATCATGCCGGCGAAGCCGAGAGCGATGATCGTGTAGCCGAACCATTGCATCGACGCGCCGGTGCGCTGGAACTGGCCGATTACGCAACCGCCGATGAGAACGACCGCCGCTCCGATTTCCATGCGTATGCCGCTGCGCCATTGCAGCCACTCCTGCACGCGCGTGTCGCGCAACAAGGCTGCCGTCATCGCACCAATGACCAGGGCATCCATGCGACAGAATGTGAAGACATAGGCGGCGTGGGCGCCGACTTCGCCAGGATATCGATGGCGCACCCAGATGCGCGCCACAACGGCCATTGCGACCAGGATTGCGCCAATTGCGAGTACGCCGCGGCGGCCTCCCAGCCAGACCAGCAGCGGCCACAGCAGGTAGAACTGCTCCTCGACGCACAAGGTCCAGAAATGCGGGAACAACGCTTCGGAACCTCCGAACGGAGCGGTGAAATTTTCCACATACAGCCATAACCAGAGCTGATGCTCTCCATGGCTGGGCGGAACGGTCACGATCAGAGGCAGCACCACGAAGGCGGCGATCAGCACTCCGTAGTACAGCGGGAAGATGCGCAGGATGCGGCGCGCCATGAAGTTGCGGTAATAGCCTGGCGAACCCGACGTATCCAGCAGGATCCCGGTAATCAGGAAACCGGACAGCACGAAGAAAAGCTGTACGCCGATCCAGCCGATGTTGAGAAACATGTCGACGACTGCCGCTAACGTTCCGCCCGGCACGATCACGTCAAACGCGTGCACGAGGACAAGCAGGATGGCGATTCCGCGCAAGCCATCGAGCGCAGGAACATGGCCGCTCAATGCCTTAGCGATTCGATTCACCGATCCAGCGCTCCGGCCACCGCTGTCAACATCGGCTCATGTGTCCAGCGCGCCGTAAACGTGTGATCGGCCCCATCAATGATCGTGATGCCGAGCTCGCCTCGGACCATCAACTGCTCGACGACGGAGCCACCCTGCTCACGCAACATCGCATGACCGGGGTCGCTTGCGGAAAAAACAAATCGCATGATGACTCCGCGTTGGGCCACATCCAGCAAATCGCGCCCGAGATCGTCGCCGAGTCGAATTGGCAGGCCGCGCGAGATGTCCCTGAGCTTGTTCCACAGAACCATGCGACCGCGCAGCAGCAGATTGCGAGCCAGGTGCAACACGTTGACCTCGCCGTGCAGAAGTTTTTTCCACGAATCGGTGCGCTTCACCGAACGCGCATACCGCCTGACGTCCTCGGTCACGCGAGCGGCGCTGTAATCGAGAGGCATGCCGGGCCGATAGTGGAAGGTCAGCGGATTGATCACGACGATGCGGTCTATCGGCTGCCCGGCCAGGGCGGCCCTGAGCGCGTGATACGCGCCTGAGCAAAGTCCGGCGACCGACACGAAGCGGGCGCCGACACGTTGCGCCCAGGCAACCGCCATAGCCACTTCGGCGATGGCATTGCCAGAATAAACGGTGTTTTCGATTTCAGCGGAGGGGGTCGCACTGTCCGCGATGCCCGACAAGTCGAAGCGCAGCACGAGATCGCCTCTACTGGCGAGACGACGGGCGAGCTCCACGTACAGTCGATTCGGGCCCGCCATGCCAATCGCACCGGCGTTCAAAAGAATGACCGCATGCTCGATTGCCGAGCGCGGATATGTCGCGATGCCGGTCATGTGTTGATCGAGAACCACTACCTCTTCACGAAGCACCGCTCCTTCGAAAGGCATGTCGACGCGCGTACGCAACGAAGCACTTGCGGTCGGCGCCGCCGGTGACGCCGGAGTCGAGTGCGCTGTAGCCACGGCGAACGCAATCGCTGCATCGAGCATCGCCTGCGGAATCGCTGCGTGATGCGGATCCAGCATCATTTCCGCATAGCCGGGCAACTGCGTTGCCTCGACCGCCACCCCGAGGCTGGCGAGCTGTTCCGCCCACGCCTTGTTTTGCGGCATGTCATTGCGTTCGATCAGCAGCACGCGTGGTGCGGGTTGCGACTGCCCCGCGCAGAGGTCGATGGCGGCCAGTGCCGTGCGCGTTTCGGCGGACAGCGCGAATCCGACGACCTCGTGCACTGACTGACTTGTCGCTTCGGTTTGCGCTCCGAACGCCGGCGCCAGGTTGAGCGATATCTGCAACATCCGGCACTCGCGCATGTAAGCCTTGCCGCTGGTTACGCCGGCTATGGCGATGAGACCCGAGACGTCGTTGCGTTCGGCAGCAGCGAGGGTCGCCAGCATTGCGCCAAAACGCACGCCCGCGAGGACAATACGCTGCGCACCTTCGCCGTGGGCCAGCTCGCAAGCGCGATGCACGCTGTTGATCCATGCACGCAGTCGATCGTCGTCCAAATCATTGCCTGCACTGTTGCCGGTTCCGTCCGGATCAAACCGCAGCGCCAGCAGTCCGGCCCGCGCCGCATCCTCGGCCAGGTGACGCAGGGCACGCTTCGAACAGATCGCTTCGTAGCCGAACGGAGGGACGATCACCAGCGCTACGGTTGCGTTACCACCTGCAGGCCGATGCAGCCATGCGAACTGCGGTCTCTCGTCATCGCCGAGGAAACCGGCTTCGGCACGCGCGACGAGGGTGCGCGAATCCGCCAAATCGATCGAGGCAGAATCCGTCATGTGAATTCGATACGTGCCTGGATCGTCGAGTTCAATGCCGAAACGGAGCCGCGGGGGCTGCCGGGCCGTGCCTGCGCATGTCGGATCAGCGCAATCTCGCGCCCCTGGCCCGGTGCAAGATGGAAATAATTGTCCGCAGGCCGGTAACCCGGCACATCGATGCAGACCGACTGGGCGAAGCGCGTGCTCTGGATACTTAGCAGGTATCCGATGCCGTCAGCACCAGTCACGGCATGCGTCTGCAACTCGATTGCCGAATCCCGCGCCACTGGAATGCCCACTGGAAACCAGAACGCCTCGGCAATCTCGGCATCAGTCGCGCGATCAACAAGTGCGACCCGCACCAGTTGCGCGATCGGTGGTCCGAAGCGATAGGCGAAGGAGAGATCGAAGAACCCGTCCAGCAACGAAGTGGCGGGCAATTCAAGCGCCGAGCGTGCCTCGACGCGGACCTCCGAGTCACCTCGCCCGACCTCGATGAAGCCATCGCGAAACAACGAGATTTCGACGCGCGCGTCCAGTGCACCGGCGCGCTCGTTGACGATCTGGATGGCAAGGCCATTGACGCCTTCATCGCTGATCGAGATAGCCACCGGAGCGAGCGCACGACGCAGCGCGTAGTAGCACGGCTTGGGCAGGCCGTTGGCGTCAATGACGCCCCAGCCGGCGCCAGGCCAGAGATCACGCAGAAACCAGATCAGTCCGCCACGCGTAGGTGATCGCCGACGTCGCCATTCCGCGAATACCTGGGCCATCACTTCACCCGTCGCGATTCGACCGAGAGCGATGTGGCGTTCGTGGTCGCTGATGCGCAGGGTCGTCGGATCAACGCCGAACAGGCGCTGCACGTAGTGATCACGGACATCGTCGAAGTCCCAGCCCGCGCCGAGATCGCGCGGCGAGCGAGATTTCCATGCCGGATGATGGACTCGCGCAGCTGGCCCGCCGGGCAACCCCGAGTCTTCCGGAATGTTGGCAAAGGCCAGGCATTCGGAGGCAAAGCGCACCTCGGCACGGCGCGCATCCTCCAGCGGACGCAGATAGGCGCCGACACCGTAGTACGACGATGCGCCGCTGTTGGCTGCATGCGGAAACGCTCCACCATGGGCACTCGACGGCGTGTAGGCGATTCCAGACGATCGCACCAGGTTGGCCAGGGTGTCGTGGAACAATGGCGGCGACCAGCGCTCAACCGGCGCGCTGCCCATCGCGGCCTGCTGTTCGCCCTCGCTGTTGCCACAGACCAGGGCAAGACATGCGCGTGCTTGCAGGCGCGCCAGTTGCTGGCGAACTTCGACCATGACGCTTTCGACGAATGCCGGCTCGTCCGGATAGTCCATGTTGGCAAACATGAGGTCTTGCCAGAGCAGGATGCCATTGCGGTCCATGGCGTCGAACAGGGCATCCGCTTCGTAGACCAGCGGCCCGGCGATACGCAGCATGTTCATGCCGGCGTCCCGGACCTGCAGGACTGCAGCGTCGTAACTTTCCGCGGGTGAGTTGAGCGACACCACATCAAGCGGCGTCCAGCATGCGCCGCGGCAGAACACGGGCACATCGTTGACGCGCACGTTGAAATCGCCGTCCTCGCGATCAATGGTCACGCTGCGAAAGCCGCGCTTGCCGAGATCGATCGACACCGATGCTTCATCAACCAGCGCCTCGACCGACACGTCATACAGCGCGGGCTCGCCATGTGTATGTGGCCACCAAAGATCCGGCGTTTCGACCCTGACGCAGGCGTGCCAGCGTTGTCCGTCCCTTGCCAGTGGGGCGTCCACACATCGGCCATTCCTGGATACCAACAGTCTGCCGGAATGGATACCGACGTCGGTATCGAAAACTATCTCGACGACGCCGTTGCCGCCTTCGACGTCGACGCGCAGATTGGGCACCCCAATCTCCAGGCTCCGGTGTTCGATCCAGACCGGTCGCCAAGGTCCGATCGGCGGGCAGGCCGGCGACCATCCCGGCGTACGCCCGAGCAGACTGGTGCGGAACCAGCGCAATTGCTGCTCGCGCAACATCGGCACGCGCCAACGCGGGCGTGGACGCCGTTCCGCCAACTCGGGGGCCAGCGCCCGGCAGCGAATCAGCACTACGTGCTCGCCTTGCAATTGGACCGGTAGCTCGTGAGCAACGAACATGTTCTCGCTGCCGAGCAGGTGCTGGTCATCGAGCCAGACGTCGGCGAGGGTGGCGAGCCCGTCGAACCCAAGTACGGCCGCGCCGGTGCCCGTTATCTGCACACGCCACCAGAAATCCTCGGCATCAAGATTGCGCGTGTCGTCCCAGCTCCAGAGACCCGCATCGCGCAGCGCGCTGGCTGCTGTCGCGGGCAGGCTGGCAGGCAACCAGGTCCATTGTTCCTGCTGCTCCGGCGCGGATCCAGCCGGGGCAGCCGCAAACTGCCAGCCATCGCGCAATTCGACGCGATCGTTGCCGGCAACGCTGCGAACACAAGTCATGCGCTGGCCGCGGTCAACTCGGTTATGGCGTCGCTGATGGCGGCAATGCTTTCGAACACGCTGCGCTTGAGCATATGGTCCGGAAATTCAATATCGAATTCGCCTTCGAGGGCGAGCATGACGTTGACACTCGCATGCGAAGTCATGCCGGCCTGATACAGATCGGTGCTTTCGGCCATGGTCTCGACATCCGTGCCGAGTCGGCCATGCTCCTTGAGAATCATTCGAATCTTGCTGGCAATGCTCATGGGTTGATTACCGGGTGGCGTGTAGTTCGTGGCTATGATCTAACAACAAGGGCTTCGGACTCCAGTTCGATCGCGGCCCAAGTCGGCAGGTTGCATCCGGCAATGGCCCAGACTACGGGCCAAATCGATGCTTATCTTGATACCGATCGTAGCGCGCTCACAGGTCGAGTCCGAGCAGGCCAAGGCGGCCAGCTTCCCAGAGTGCGCTCCATTCTTCGAACATCGGCTCGGCGTCGAGTGTGCGCCGGCTGTTGACCGCACGCGCCGCTTTCAGAATGAAGGTCTTGGCCCCGCTCGACAAGCTTTCGTAAGCCTGCGAAATCTCGAGCATGGCTCCAGCATTCGCCGATGAGGTGCCCGGTTGTGCAGCCAGCCAGCGCAGGTAGATCGCCAGCAGCTCGGCAGCGGCACCCAACTGGCGCACGCTGGCGAATGCCCAGGCGTGGTAGTGGGCCAGTCCCTTTTCCTGCAAGTCCGGCAGATCGTCTGCGAATCGCCGGCCGAATCGGGCGACCGGCTTATCGCTCGGCATCCTGCGTACATGGCGCGCGAGCAACGCGCGCGATCGTGCCGCAAGGGTTTCACTGTCACGCCGAATGACGCCGTCAATGCGAACGTATTCGGCGAACAGTGGCATGAAGGCCGGGTCAGGCGCTGCATCGAGCCGGAACGTGCGCACGAAATCCTCGCCGTCGAGTTCGAAATAACCGGCGTTGTGGAAATAGCCGAGGCGGCGAGCCTCGACATCGAGATCGGCGAGCACGATGGTCGACTTGGTGTGCTGGTGGCGATAATCGGTGCCCTGAGTATCAGGCAGCCACCAGGCGTCGGCTTCGGTTGAGATCAGCTTGCCGGCAGCGAGAAACTCCTGCGCATGCTCGATCAACGGCCTCCAGCAATTGAGCTCCTGCACGTCAATGCCGTAGAGATCACGCAGTTCGTCGTGCGGAGGCTTGAAGAATGTCCACTGGTCGCCTTCGAAATCGATCGCCGCGACAAACGGCAAGATCGCCATCGGCTCGCAGCCCAACGCATGGATGAGCTCGATCCAGATGTCGACGTAGCAGTTCTTTTCCACCCAGACGCGATCTTCCGCATGCAGGGTGTGGCGGCTGTAGGCCGCGGCATTGAGACCGAGGACGTTCATCGTCGCCTCAGCGCCAGAGCCGCGCGCGCACCTCGGCCGGCCAGGCTTTCGGGTCGAATCCGTGCGCCTGGAACAAGGCCATGACGATGCGCTCGAGGCCGAATCCGAGACAGGCTGTGTTCGCCACGGCACCGTCGGCAGTCTTGATATGGAAGGCTTCGCCGAAGTGCTCCTGGTGGAAATTGAACGAGCAAACCGCGGTCGGGTTCTCGGTGGAGATCACCGGCACCAGGACTTCGAACTTGAGCTGCTGTTCCTTCTGGCTGACTGCGAGCATCTTGCCGCCCTTGCCGAAGAACGGATCCGAGGCGACATCGCTGACTGCATCCAGGCCGAGCGACTTGAGCAAGGCAACGCCACGATCAAGCCACATGTCGCGCCATTCGATAACCTGATCGGGCGTGCCGCAGCGGACGAATTCACGCACGCGGAAGGACTGCATGCGCGTGGGTTCGGGCGAGGGCTCGTGCCGGTAGACCCAGTTCATCATGGTTACCAGGCGACCTTCTGCCGGCACCGTACCAGTGAAGCTCGGATAGACCGGATAGCAGGCAGCGGGATTGAGCACGACGTCGGTCATGCCCTGGGTATCACCCCAGGGTTCGCAGGCGTGGATGCGTGCGCTGAGCTTTCGCGCATCGAGCTCCTTGCCAAAAAAGCTGAATACGGTTCCGGCCAGATGCGGAAACGAATCCATGTAGTCGCTGCATTCGAGCACCTTGCGATCGATGACCGGAGGAAACACGAAGTATTCGGCGCCATCGTCCTTGGCGATCTCGGATACAAGGGCGTTGAAGTGTTCAAGAACATCTTCGAATACCTGACCGCGACCGAAGACACCCTGCACTCCCACCGGAATGATCAGGCCGTTGGCGACGAGTCCATCGTGGAATTTCTGCGCGTCGTAATCGGTTGCCGACATGTTCAGTCCCCCTTGAAGACGAGGAGCATCGAGGCGCTCTTGCCGGCGATGCGTTCGTTGGACACCATCAGTGAGCCGGAGAGGACATCGCGGTAGTGGCGACCGACGCTGAACGGGGTATCGTTCTTGTAGGCCAGGATGCCGATGATCTGGAGCGTCTCGTGGACGAGCTTCGGTGCCATTTCCGACGAACTCATCTTGAGCTGATTCATCTGCAGGGCCCAGCCGAGCGAGGTCAGCACATCGCGCTGCGCGGCCTCGCCTTCGGCCACCAGCTCATCGAATTCAACAGCGCAACTCTCCCAGTTGTTTCGCATCGCCTGCAATTCGACATGCACGCGCGCCAGACGTGTCGCGCTTGGCGGCACCGATCCCGGCATCCGGCGCGCCTGACCTCGCACGAACTGGGCGGCGCGATCGACGGCATTGGCCGCAATACCCCACCACAAGGCGGACCAGAGGATGTGCGAATACGGCACCATGGTCAGGGCCGAGGAATCGGCGAACGTGCCCGGCAGGATCTGATCCTTGCTGCCGTTTCCGAAAAATTTCGCTCCCGGACTGCAGGTGCCGCGCATTCCGAGCGTGTCCCAACCACCCACATCACTCAGTGTGAAGTTGCCCTTCTCGAACAGTACGAGTACCTGGTCACTCGCAGCGGCGTCGGCCGCGCGCCGGCAGGTGACCAGCTGCGCATCGGCGTGCTCGCCGTAGGACATGGTCGTCGCGTCCTTGGACAATTGCATGCGATCGCCATCAACCTCGACCGCACAAATGCTCGTGCGGGTATCGCCGAACGTGCCGTTCTCCGACGTGATCGAGGCAATCAGCTGCTGGTGTTCGACCAGGTTCCCGCGCATGAAGTTTTCGAAGTACGCCGATCCGGAGCCATGTCTTGCGAGACAAGCAACCTGGATGTGATGCATCGCCAGGACCATCGCCGAGGATCCGCATCCCTGAGCCAGCGTCGCGCACTGGGTGGCCAGTTCGAGCATGCCGGCACCGGCGCCTCCAAACTCTTTCGGCACGGCCGAGGAAAGTAGTTTGGCGCCCTGCAGGGCTTCAACTGTTTCGCGCGGAAACCGACTGTTCGTATCCACGTCCGCCGCATGCATTGCGGCCACTTCAGTGGCGATTTTCCTGGTCTCGAGAATGGTTTCGCGTTTCTTCACGCTGGAACGTGTCGTCATGTCTTGCCCCTGGATTCTGGAGTGACGAATGGAAAAGTGCAGACCTCTCCGCTGCATTTCCCCGGCACAGGATACTCTCTGATTCTGATTTACTGAGCCTGTCAACGCAAACAGTCGCCTTCCGTGGACGCCAGACCGCTGTGGAAACGAGCGCGACGTCGACTTTGATCTCAACGGAACAAGCGTCGTAACATGGTACGGTCGCGCAACGAATGAGCGCCACCACGGAATTACGCGAATGCCGGAAAACATGAGTTCAAATGTGTCGGCGGCGCGTGTCTTCCGCAATGTCATGGGGCGATTTCCCACCGGCGTCGCAGTGGTCACCTTCATGCGCGATGGACAACCGGCTGGCATCACGGTGAATTCGTTTCTTTCCGTGTCAGCCGAGCCGCCACTGGTTCTGGTCTCCTTGCGCAGGGAGTCGAGCGTCGCCAGCCACCTGTGCAAGGGTGTGTGTTATGGCGTGAATTTCCTTTCCGAAGCCCAGCAGGATCTCAGCACCCATTTTGCCGGAAAGCCAATTGACGACATCAGTCTGTCATTCCAGTACCAGGGTGACACGCCGCTTTTGCCCGGCAGTCTGGCGCACATCGTGGCCCGCGTTGTCGATGTACACGAGGCCGGTGATCATTTTCTCTACATCGCGGCGATTGAACATCTTTGGCAGGGCGCCGAAGCCAAGCCGCTGATCTTCTACAGCGGAAAGTACAAGCAAATCCTTGCGCACGAACCCGCGGTCCAATTCAACGACGCACTGGACGGCTGGTAGCGACAATCGACAAGCAGATGACCCGCGAATCCGCGGCGGCCTGAGGGTTGATCCGCGACATTGCCCTGGTCTTGTTATCCCGGCGGTGCACACTTGCTCAGACCCCCAAAAGGCAGGGATTCCCGCCTCGCTTCGACAAGTTGTTTCATCACTGCCTCCGCCTGGCCATGTACATGAGGCTGGGGCTCTCTGGAGCAGAGTTCGTGGCGTCAAGTGCACGACCGTCAATGCCGAACACGTCTTCGAGATCGAAGTTGTGCTCGGCGAGCTGGTGCCGCTGCTCGTTTTGTGTAACGTAATAATGCAGCAAGGCGTAGTCATGGCCCTCGTCGTTTAACAGGGCGTAATCGTTGTGCACCTCCCGCAGCGTCTTGACCTGCGCGTGATTCAACATCTGGCGAACCCATACACTGACTTCGTGCACCATCCTCAGCGGATCCCTCGCCAGGTGCAGATGCGGATTTTCCAGTGCCCTGACGAAGTGGCGGTTGTGCGTCGAGAATGCGAGCATCCCGCAGGGTCGTATCACGCGTCGGAGTTCCACCAATGTGCGCAATCGGTCAACGTGGCCGACCGCATCAATGACGTTGTTCGGAGCAAAAACGAAATCAAAGCTGTCGTCTGGAAACTCCGCAATATTCCTCATGTCAGCCAGGTGCACCGAAATTCCCGGCTGGGTCGTGTGCATGTATTGCACCATCACGGGCGAATAGTCGATGCCCTCGTAGCGCCTTGCCAGCGGCGCGAGAAATTCCGTCGTGCGCCCCGTTCCCACGCCGATATCCAGGATGTCTTTCTGCGAGAACTCGCGCTGATACTTCAGCAACGCCATCGTTTCCACTCGGGTCAGCGTGCGATCGCGATATACCCCTTCCACGCCGGCGCTGTGATAAACGCCTGCGTTCAATTTATCTTGCGAAGTTCCGTGCAGAGACATGTCGTTCCACCATTGACCGGTTTGCATGCGAGAACCCAGGAAAAGAGCGGGTTCTGGCTGATCGTTGTTGGTGTCGTCTAGAAATCAGCTTCTGGATTCTGCGCTTGACGCACTCCGACGTTTCCCACGTTGGGAGCGGCCGAAAATTTCCGGCAGGATGATCGCTTCGCTCCTGAGATTCGAGCCGTGGACGAGCATTGCCCCAATCCTACTCCCCCTCGATATGGCCCACAAATAATCAGGACCAAGCGCCGGGCTTGGTGACTCATGGACAAAAATGCACACTGGCTCAGTACAGGCGATCGCGGCAACTCGCGTGGTGCCGAGATCATGTCGATTCTGGCGGTAATCTCGCCGCTCCTGACCTGCGTCCATTCCGCTGCAGTAGCTCATATGCGACGTCGCCGAGCTGCGTGGCGCTGACCTCGATCAGTTACGCAATGTAGCTAACGTAATTACTGCAGAATAAGACAGGGGACATCCAACGCGGGAATCCCTTGCCGGCCCGATGATTCAGCTCGGGCGAATCGTCCTTTGCGTCCTCGATGATCCTGAGCTGGCCGCTGCGATGGCGACCCCCGCCAGCACCGCGAATATCGCCATCAATGCTGGCGTTCGCAATGGATAATCGACGGTCGAGTGCAGGGCGATCACGCCAATTCCCATCATGGCCGCCATTCCGCAGACCCGGGTTCGCGATTCCGGACGCAGACGCAACAGCGTGATCAGGGTCCTGGCCAGCACAGCCAGTGCGAGCAGAACGACGAGCACGCCAAAGTAACCACCCTCCAACCACCATTGCGCGTATTCGTTGTGGGCATTGTTGACGTAGGCATTCATGAGGAAATCCTCGCCGGCCCCTTGCTGGAATGCTGGAATGAACGTGCCGATGCCTGCGCCCAGCGGGGCATGTTCCCCGCCGATACTCAGCGTCTCGGTGGAAATCCTGAAACGAGATCCCTTGACCACGTCGCCATTCGCTTCGCTGCTCATCCATGCCAGCGCTGCTTGCAGTCCGATGACGAAGACAATCAGCGACAGTGTCGTTCCGATCTGCAGCAGGCGATTTTCGCGAAACGTCTGCATTGAGGGCAACCCCGAGCTCAGTAGCACGCCCATGAGCATGATCATGGCAACGATGACGCCGGCCCGCGAACCAACCAATGGCAGAATGGCCACGAAAATCAGGGCGATGAGAAGCAGCGCTCCGACTTTGACACCCGAGCGACCACTCTCCCGCATTCGCTTCCAGGCAGCCAGCAGGAATACAGCTACCAGCATCAATCCGATCGCGAGCAGACTCGCCTGATGGTTGCTGTTGGCGAAGACGCCAGCCAACGCCGGCGCAAAGTCCGGATACAGGTTGAGGATGCTGTCCTTGCCTGCTGCGACCTGCATGATCGCGAATATCAGATTGCCGATGCACAAGGCGACGATCAACCCAAGCATGCGACTCCAGGCGTCGCGTCCAAGAGCGAGCATGCAGAAAAACAGGGCCAGTCCCGGGAGCAAGAACAGCAAGTCTCGCTCGGTGGCGGCTGGCGACAGCGTCCAGCGTTGATCAACCGACGCTACGCCAACCGCCTCAAGGTCTTGAAGCAGTGATATTCGTCCAGCCGGCAAACTCCATAGCGAATTCGGCACAGGCAGAAGCTGGAGCAACGGCAGCAGGATGATCATGGCGACAGCGGCGAGGCCCCAGCGCACAGCGGCAGATTGAAAGCGTTCGCGTCGGACGCATTGAACCAGCGCAAGTACGAGCAGGGGTATCGAGAATAGCTGCGCTGCCATCCATCCCGGATTGCTCTTCGCAGAATCGCCACCGCAGACAAAGCAAAGAACCAGCAGAGAAGCCGCCAAAACCAGCGGAATGATGTCTCCTTGCTTCAGATCATCTTCGGATTTCAACGTTCGATGCTCGTTTCATCAATTCGAGTGGCAAGGTTCGATACGCGCTTTTGCAATCAGAAGGTGTGCACGCATCCTGGTGATGCAGACAAAAAAAGGCCTGGCGCACTGGCCAGGCCTTTCGGATTCACCAGGCTGCCGGTTGGCAGCCACAGCTCAAGCTCATGTCGACTCAACGACTGACCGGAGGACGATCTCGGTCGTTGTAGTCATCAATGATCGCGTACAACGCGGCGCCGCCGAGCAGTATTCCACCCACAATCAGCGCCTTTGACGGGCCGCCACCAACAGCGGCCACGGGCAAGACACAGTTTTCGGAAATCTCGTAGATACCCGGTTGATCGTATTTCTGCTCGCAGCCATCGTCATAAACGACGGTCGCCGAGCTTTCCTTCGAAACCATCAAGCGAGCCGTCGACTTGACCCGCTGTTCCGGGTCGGCGGTCAGATACTCTCCGCCATCGCTGCTGATCATGATGACGCCACCATCGGTCTGCACCTTGGCGACTGTTTCCGCAGTCTCGCGGGACGGCGCGGGCGGATCCGCCATCATTTGCGCCTGCAGCGGCATTGCGACGGCAGTAACGGCGATGCCGAAAAGCATCGAATGAATCATGGACTTGTTCATGGTAGTCCCCCTCAAAGGGAATCAGGCCCACATAGTGTAGGGCACGCCCCCTGTCAAGGCAATTTCCTGTCATCGCCCCCTCGGCAGCGAGGCTTGCCGCGATTCCAACCCCTACTCAGGAATGCATTCGCAGGCACCGTGAACGGAGTCGGATCAGTGAGAACCGTCGATTCGATCGATTGCAACTTCATCAAACCAGATCGTGCCGAGGACGACCTTGCCCGCGCCTTCTGAGCCGGTATTGCGCAGCGAGAGATCTTGGCCCAGGCAGCCCTGCTGCGGAATTTCGAATTCGAAGTCATGTGCCTGCCAACCGAAGTTTCCGTTCAAAAGCCCTGACGCAGCAAGTTCGGTGCGACTACCCTGACAGCGAATCAGCCATTGCAGACCCCGATCACTGCGCAGATCGTTCAAATTGGCGCGAAATCGGAGGCGATATGAGCCCGGCGCAAGCAATAGCCATTGATGCAAGGGAATGGCATCGATGCGTCGACCCATAAAGGTCAGCCTGAGCGCGAAAGATCCCTCTGCGCCTGGAGGGGTATCGCGATCAATGACAACGCCCGCCGAGTCGGCTATACGCCAATCGAAGCCAGCCCCGCTCGGAGGTATCTCAAATCCGCCGTTGTAGACCCTGGTCAATCGATTCGGCACGCCTCCCTCGATCTCGCCCACCCAGCGCGCATACGCCTCGCTCCACTTGCCGTCTCTGGCGAGGCGAGCAATCCATCGTTCCATTTCGGCAGGGTCAAGACCGCTGCGTCGTTGCACGCCTGTCAGTAGCTGGTTGACCGCTTGCGCACTGCCCTTGCTGGTGACGACGCTGATAAAGCCCTTTCGCCATGCAGGCTCTTCAGCCAATTCAGAAGCCAACGCATCGGCAAATTCCGGATTGTCCGCAAGTTGAATCAGCAGCGGAGAGAGGAGTCCGCCTTTTCCAGGCGAGCTGCGCAACATGCGACTCAGATTTTCGAGGGCTTCCGTGTAGTGACCCTGTCGCAGTTGCTCACCGATTACCCATGCGCGTGGCCCCGCGGCGCTCGGCGCGTGGCGGATGGCTATGCGGGAAAAACGCATCGATCGCGCCTCGTCTCCGTCCGCTTGGGCGACTTCGCTGAGCAACACGAAGCCTTGCCCGGCGAGCGGCTCGTGCGCCAACAAGCGGAGCGCAGTTTCCTGTGCAGCGCGCGTTTGGCGTTGATCCAACTGCTGTTGGGCAAGCGCCGCCAAGGCAAGCGGATTGTCGTGATCCCATTCGAGCGCCTGCTGCGGATGCTCAGCGGCGAGGCGGTCGGACATGGCCGTTGCGACGACTCGCCAGGAGGTCAGGAGAGCCAGCGCCAGCAGCATGCTCAATGCCAGCAGGCGCGCCCCCGTTTTCATGGCGAAGGCAACATCTCGATGCGCGTGATCTTCCAGCCGCCTTCGCGCCAAGCCATATCAAGATTGAATTTGCCAGACTCGATGACGGCGCGATTCGCATTGACACGGTAGGACGCCTGCATGGCCACGATGGTGTCCGAGACTCGCCACGCGGGTGGGTCGAGGGCGAATCGATCGATACTGACTCGCCCGAGTCTCTCTTGCAGGGCATCACGCTCAAGCTCAGCCGCAAGCTGGCCTTGATCATCCTTCCACTCCGCGAAATCTTCTTTCTCGCTGCGAAAATAACTGACCAGGGAACGCACACGTTTGCGCGCAAGTTCGAACCGCGGGAGCGTACCGAGGCTCTGCGGAGGCGAGCGCTCCGCCTCAACGGCTCCGGCGCTTTCAGCCTGCAGGTTGGAGGATGCATTGGTACGCGCGGCAAATCGTGCAGGTTCGGCTCCCACGGCATCTTCAGTCGCCGCTTTCCGGCCCTGCGGAATGTCGACCACACGCGGCGCGCGGTCACTCCGGTCTCGATGTTGCGCACGACCACCCTCACCCTGTCGAGCGATTGCCGGCAATTCACCGTTCGACTTCCGTCCGGAATTTGCTGACACCGCGGCCTTGCCGGGTCCCACTGTGACGACCGCCGGATCCGGTTCAGTCGGCATGCCCGCATCGCGCGACGCGCGCGAAGCAACGTGCCCTGGTGTCGGAGTCGCTGCTACCCGCTCGACGGCCTTTTGCGGCGCGATTCGGTTACCGACATCGTTTTCCGCAATCGACGCCGGGTCATCAAGACGCGCTCCCACCGAGCCATCCGCCATGACCGTCCTGCCTGCCTCGCTGGCGGGCGAGTCCTTGCTGCTACGGCGGCGTTCCGGGTCTGCCTTGAGCGCTTCTATCGTCGCGGCGGCAGGCGCAACACTCAATCCTGCCTGCGCCAAGTCCCGATCATCGATCAGCGGGGCTATGGAAGCATCACTTTCGGTGAAAATCGCGCCTTCCGGGTTTTGATCTTCCTCAAGCGCCTTGGCTGACCGCTCTTCGGAACTGGTACTGAATTCATCCTCCGATTGCTGGGCCGCCTCCGCGGCCAACGGGAAGTCGGCTTGAGCGGAAGCGTTCACATCTTCGGTTTGCTGCGGGAAGCTGATCGGATCGACCCGATCCTCGATGCTCGCGGCCAGGTAGAAAAGACCGGCACAGAGGACGAGCAAACCACCAATGGTGATACGCCTTGGCCAACTCCGCGGATTGCTCTCGATCGGCTGAGTGTTCCAGGCGGGTGCCTGCACCAGGGCTTCGCCATCATCGACGATCTCGAGGTCAGGAACGCTGTCCAACCGCGTCTGATTGTATTCGCCTCGCGAAGTCTCATTGCGAAGTTGTTGCCATGCCCAGTTCACCTTGGTCGTGAACACGGCCTCCCAGTCTTCGCCGCGGCGATCCGGGTGAAGCCAGCGTTGCAGCCAGATGTGGTGCTGCCGAATCTGCTTGATATCGGCTTGCGGAGTCAGGCCGAGAATCCGATAAGCATCCGTGCCAGGCTCGAAAAGAACTTGATGCAGATAGAAGCGGACGGCCTCGACGATGGTGGCTTCGGATTCCTGGAAACGCGCAGCGGTCATCTCCAACTGCGGCTGCATCTCTGAAGCCAGTTGCAGTGCTTCATCGATGTTTTCCGGCAACGGCCGGTCGCGCAGGGAAAATCGCTGTATGGGGGCCTGGTGCAGGGCCAGCGCCAATTCCAGCGCATCCGTACTCATCTGCGTGCCTTGCGGCCGAATTCCAGCAGCTTGGGCGAACCACCGTATGCGTAGTAGCCCTCATATTCGTAACCGTAGCCACTGGCTTTGGCATCGTATTGCGTCAGCAGGCATCCAATCAGCCGTGCATGGGTGACACGCAGGCGCTTGATCGCCGCCTGGGCCGAACTGATCCGCGATAGCCCCGAACGCACGATCAGCAAGGTGCCGCCGGCTGCATTGGCCAGAATCGGCGCATCGGCAATCCCGAGAACGGGCGGCCCATCGATGATGATCTGGTCGTACATCTGCGAAGCGATCAGCAACAGCGAAACCAGCCGCGAACCGGCCAGCAATTCGGTGGGGCTCGGTGGCAGCGGGCCAGAAAGGATCACATCCAGATTCGCGGTGCCGGACTTGGTCACCGACTGGGCGAGCGTCTTTGCACCAGAAAGGAGGTTGCTCAATCCATTTCCGCCGATCAAACCCATGGCTTTGCCGAGCGAGGGGTTGCGCAGATCTCCCTCAATCAGAAGTACACGCTTGCCAAGATGCACAAAATTGTGTGCAAGGGTCAATGCGGAGGTTGACTTGCCTTCGGTCGCCGCCGGGCTGGTGATCAAGAGCACCTTCGGCACACCGTGATCGGTAGAGAACTGCAATGCCGTCCGCACTGATCGATAGCTCTCCGAGAACGCGGATCGCGGATCGTTCAGCGCCTCGCTTGGCGTCTGTTTTGTCAGTTTTGGAATGATGCCGAGCACGGCCAGCTTGAGGTGATACTCAACATCCTGCGGGGACTTCAGGGTGTCGTCGATATACTCAAGCAACAGGGCGATCATGACACCCAGCACTAGGCCGATGAGCAGGCCGATCATGAGATTTCGAGCGAGGCTCGGCGCGAAACGCGAGCTCGGCACCTCGGCCCGATCAATGATGGAGATATTGCTTGGCTTGACTCCGCTGGCCATGCCGACTTCCTTGTAGCGCTGCAACAAGGCGTCGTAGAGCTGTCGATTGGTATCGACATCGCGCTTGAAGATGTTGTACTGGATGCTGCGACCATCCGCTTCAAGTGTTTGTGCCCGCAAACTGTCCAGCTCAGTCCTGAGCAACTCGTCCTGCGCGACTGCCGAGTCGTACTCCGCCTTGACGGTCGCGCGCAGATTCTTCACCTCGGTGGCGATCTGCCTGGATGACTCTTCAATCTGACCCTTGAGTGCCTGCATCTCAGGATATTCAGGCTTGAAGACCTGCAATTTCTGCTGGTACTGGCCCTGTAACTCCGCGCGTTGTTGCTGCAGGGTGCTCAGGATCGAGCCGACGAGTATGTCGGCTGGCAGCGATGTTCCGCCGGCACTACTCACACCGCGCCAGCGCGATTCGGCACGAATTCGCTGTTGCTGAGCCTGAGCGAGCGACGCGTTGAGATCCACGAGATTCCTGCCAACCAGCGAGGTTCCGTCGGCGGTGGGAACGATTTCTTCCTTTTGCGCAAAAGCGACCAGGGCTCGCTCGGATTCCTCGAGACGAGATTTCAATTGGGCGAGTTGGTCTTCAAGATATTTCTTCGCGTAGGACGACGCGCCGAATTGGCGATCCATGCTCGAGGCGATGAAACTGTCTGCCAGCGCATTCGCCACACGGGCCGCAAACGTCGGCGACATGCTCGTAAAGCTGACCTGCACCAGATGCGAGTCACGCACTGGATCGACGCTGACCCCCTGCTGGAGCAAGCCAGCCACTTGACGCCGTTGCGCAAGCACGTTGGCACCCTCGCCTGCACCCGCATCGGCGTCGGTCACCGCAACCGATTGCGACTCCTTTCGGCGCGAATCGGGATCAAGAAGTTCGCTGAGACGCTCACTCCAACTGGGTGGCTTGAGAAGCTGCAAGGCACTGCTGCCATTCAGCTTGAGATCACCGGCAACACGTTCCGCGAGCGAGCGACTCTGCAACAACTGGATTTGGGTTCGATTGAAATTCGGATCGTAGCCTCCCTGATACGGAGATATGCCCTGAACCTGCATGATCTGCATGGTTTCGGCTTCGATCTGCATGACGACGGTGGCGCGATAACTTGGCGGCGTCATCAAGGTGCGAATCAGGGCGATCGCCACGACGACGGCAACGATGCCGACGATCAACCATCGGCGCTTGACCAGCATGCGCCAGTAGGTGAGCAGATCCAGTCCGTCATCGGCGGCATTTCCGTCGTCAACGGGCAACGCCAGCACCGCGCGGTTTTCATTGCGCGCAGACAATTGCCGAGCTGGATTTACCGCCGGGAGCAAGTTGCCCTTGCCACCTGCCTTCGCCGGAAGATTGTCAGGCGCCATGGGGATTCAATTTCCTTCGTCGACTGATTTTCACGCTAGAGCAGGAAGAACAAGCCGACCAGGGGCAAGGACTTGATCAGATTCTTGAATGCCGATTTTCCGGCCGCGTCCTGGATGACCACAATGTCGTCGCCATACACCTGCGGGTCCTCGGCGTTTCCATCTCTGATCGCGCGCACGTCGAACTTGGCGGCCATCTTCTTTCCGTCGACTTGCCGAAAAATGACCACGCTGCCTTGTTCGGCGAGCTCATTGAAGCCACCACCGATAGCCATGGCCTGGAGCAAACTGGTCTTGCCGGTCAACGGATAGATGCCCGGCCGATTGAACGACCCCTCGAGCGTTATTCGCTGGCTGGCGTACTCTTTCACGAAAATCGTCACCTGCGGATTCTGCAGGAAGTTCTTGGAAAGACTTGCGGCGATATCCTTTTCGAGTTCCGGAATCGTTCGCCCACCGGCCCTGATGCCGCCGACCAGGGGCAAGGATATCTGACCGTCCGAATTGACCCGGGCTGTCCGGGAAAGGTCCGGCACGCCAAAGACCGCTATTTCGAGCACATCCTGGGCCCCGAGCCGATAGTCGGTCTTTCCCTCATAGGCTCCGGTTGCCGTGGTTGTGTCGGATGGCGGCAAACCGCCGCCGGTTGTGGCATTGCGCACGGATGGGCCCGATCCGCATCCGGCCAAGGTGATCAACAACAAAAGACCGGCAATTTTTCTCGGCAGCAATCGACTCACCCTTCCATCCGTTCCACGCATATATTTTTGCCCACGTAATCGCAGGCTATTGTGCGCCAATCAGGCGCTTCCAGAAACCTCCAGGTCGATCCGAAGCCTTCTCGCCCTCAGGCAATGGCGGCAATTGTTCAGGTGCGATGTTTTCTACAATGCCTCGTGGGCGCGTCAGCACGAGATGAATTGCCTCGATCTCGCCGACCCTCGCGGCGGCCGCGTCACGCCCTTCAGAGAGAATCGGCGGCCTGCGATCGGGGTGATGTCCGTCGGATGCGAGGATGTGCACGCAACCGTCATCAAGCATGCGATCCGACCAATAGCGAGGCCGTCGTCCGAATTTTCCCGCGACGCTCGCCGCGGTCAGCTGCATCCACGCACCGCGCTCGACCAGACGCTTGAAAGTCGGGTAGTGATCTTCTATCCAGCTCAAGCGCTCCGGATGCGTAATGACCGGAACAAATCCACTCGCCATCAGTTCAAAAACGGATTCCTCGAACCGTGGGGGTGCGACATGATGCGGCGGCTCAAGCAGAAGATAGCGTGAACCGGCCAGGGTCGGAATCCGACCGCCACGAATGGATTCGGACAGGCCTGGCTCAAGATGCACATCCGCACCGACCAGCAGGCGCAGCTTGATGTCTCGCGCATTGAGCTTCGCCTGCAGATCATCGACCGCCGTGCGAATACCGGATGCGGTGTTTTCGTAAAGCCCCGGATAGATGTGCGGGGTGCATGCCAGGGTATGCACACCGTCTGCAACCGCCATGCGCGCCATCCTCAACGCCATCTCGAGATCAACCGCGCCGTCATCGATACCAGGCAACATGTGGCAATGCAGATCTAACATACGCTCGCCATGTCGATGGAGTTACGGCAACGCAGCTTAGCAAAACCGACCATTCATTCCGTAACCCGTCGCTGCCGGGCTTCGACAAGCTCGGAACATGAACGACAAACGAGGCTTCCAACTGCTTCCGAGGTCGCGTCGCGTCGAATCATGTTTCTCACGGCGATACGCAGCACACACCAAAAGCGCCCATACACACTTCCCCGTCTCCCCGCCCTCCGACAAGCTCAGCACTGGCCAGGCTTGGTCGGGGCAGAGGCGCAGTGTCCTGTGCCGGAAACGCCAGAGTCAGTGGACCCCTGCCTGCGCGGGGATGACGAACCTGGGCATGATGTTCACAAACGTAATTCTTGATTCAAGGGATCGATGCTGACGACAACCAGTATCCGCGACTAGCGAACAACTTCAGCCGCCTCGGCATTTGCCGGATGCGCGTCACTGCGGATCACGTCGAAAGATGAGCCGCAGCAACGCCCGGGTTGAAACGATCAGTCAAACCCGTCCGCGAAGATGACGTCCGATTGCAGCTCCCATATGCCACGTCCATGCGTGGCGATGCGCAATGCGCCCTTGCCGCCCGGATTCAGTGGAGCCTGGAACGCCATTCCGAAAACCGGGACGCGTGGCAGACCGTTGCTTCGGGAGCTCCAGCTAGCGCCACTGTCGGTTGAACGGTAGACGCCGATATCCGTGCCCGCGTAGACATGCGTGGGATTGTCAGGATCCAGAGTAATGACGTTGACAGGGACGTTTGGAATACCGCTGGCTGCGACCGTCCAGGTTGGGGTTGCAGCGAGGAAATTGCTGCTCTTCCAGATGCTTTGACCTGCGCCGGGAAACCCGGCGAGACTGACAAAGACCTTGTTGTTGTCGGCCGGGTCAATCACGATCCGCGATACGTAAAAATCGGGTATGGCGCCGCCAGCACCGATTGGGTCAACCGATACCAAGGTCCCGGCGCCGCTGGTCGTGGCGAACAGGCCGCCATTGCTGAGCCCGACGATACGAACGTTGTCGTTGTTGGAGGCAATACCGATGGCGGAAATGGGAACGCCTGTCACAATCGGATTCTGGCTGACAACACTATGCGTCACGCCGAGGTCAGCAGAGCGATAGAGCCGATCACTGCCGTAGTAGACCGTGTTTGGCGTACCCGGCCCAAGAACCAGTGGTGCGTAGAACAGAACGCTTCCGTTGCAGCTGATGCCGTTTGTTGTTGCCCCCCCCGACTGGCAACCGCGGAAAGTCCATAGTCCATCGCCTGCCTGGGCGGGACCCGCCACGGTTCCATAGCCCTGAAGGGTCGGAGCGTTGAAGTACGTGTGGTACATGCGCACCAGGACGTTGTCCGTCGCATTCTGGTCGATTCCCGCGAAACCCCCGTCGCCAAAGTCGGCCCGCGTCCAACTCGCATCAGGCTGCAGAAAATTGGTGCCATTGTCCTGGGTGCCGCCGATCAGGAATTGATGATCGCGGGGATGCACAGCGAGACCCATGAACTGGGTGGCACTGAACTGGGCGTTGTTCAACGAAACCCACGTGACGCCGCTGTCGGTGGACTTGTAGATTCCACCATCCGAGCCGAAATAGATCGTTGAGGGAGTCGATGGGGACACCGCGATGACGTGTGAGTCGACATGCAAGCCATTGGAGCTTGATGTGAACGATGTTCCGCCATTGGTCGATATGCCAAACGCCAAGGCGGGTGAGCCACCCAGATAAACGCGGTTTGCATTGGTCGGATCAACCGCAATCGCGATGTCGTAGAAGCACTGGGGGGAGCAGAAATCGTTGTCGACTCGCTGGGTCCAGGTAGTGCCACCATCGGTATTGACGAGTACGCGGCCGCCCAGATTGCCAACAGCAGCGTAGATCGTCGGATTAGGGCCGGCACCATTGTGCAACGCAAATTCTGCGGTCAGTTCACTCGTGGAACTGGAATTGAAAACCACGCGCTGGGTAAATGTCGGTGCGACGGCCAGGGCGTTGGTGGATACATGGATGCCGCCGGCACCACCGCTGGTGACCACATTGGCGACCAGAAGATTCGGATTCAACGGGTCAATGATGATGTCACGCACGCTGGCATTCACATCCGCCGCCAATCCACTCATTTTCTCGAAGATCGGACTCGATGAGGTCGCATTGCTGGATCGATACACGCCACGACTGGGGAAATTGGGTGGTCCGGACCCACCAATTCCGGCGACGCCAGAAGTCGTGGCGACGAAAATGATATCGGGATTGGTGGGATGCACCTGGATACGCCCTACCCCGCGCCCCGACATGATGTCTTCATTGAGCGCATTCCGGTTGAAAGGGCCGGTAATCATCGGAAGCAATGTGCTGGCATTGTCGATTCGATAGATGCCAACGCCAAAAAAGCTGTCTGCCGAAAAATTGTGCTCGCCGGTTCCTACATAAAGTGTATCGGGCTGTGACGGTGCGATCGCCAAGGCACTAATGGCCAGACTTGCAGTCTGATCCATCATCGGCGTCCAGTTGATGCCGCCGTTGATGCTGCGATAGAGCCCGCCATTGGCGGTGCCCACATAAACGATGTTCGGATTGGTCGGATGTATCGCGATGGCGATGGTCCGGCCGGACACAGGCGTAACGGCTCCAGAAGTTTGTCCGTTCGGAATCGGCATTGGTCCTATTTGTTGCCAGGCAGGCCCGGGAGTGCCTCGACTGACCTCCTGGTTGAGCAACTCAACGGCGTTCATGCGTAGGTGAGGATCGAACGGTTTCAAACCATCGACGCCTCGATAAAGCCCGATCTGCCTGGATCTGCTTTCAAGGTATTCAGCCTTGTTGAGCTGTCGTCCGCGAAGAACGTCTGCTGGCGCGTCCGGGTCTTCATTGTTGGGTTGTGCGGTTTGAGCGATTCCCTCTTGATTGGCAGCCGTTGCGAGCAGTGCCAGCGCAAGAGCAGAGGAAACGATGCGGCTCGTCGTGAAGCATGTGTCGGCCAATCTGCAAAGTATTCGGAACATGGTGTTCTCCGGTTGGTGCAGTGTCGATCGTCGCCATATTGCGCCCAAAATGCGGTCCGAATAAAGCGAAGCGCAAATTCAGGGAATAAACGGGTCATCGATCAATTGGTACTTCTGACGGCAAGCGCCGGGAACCCCCAGGTCACATCCCCCCCACCAACTTCCAAAACACCGCCATCCTGGTCTTTGACAAGCTCAAGACAGGCCCGGCTTCGCCAGGCCAAGAGTCCAGCGCCGTGCGCCGGCAAAGCCAGAGTCATGGACCCCTGCCTGCGCAGGGGTGACGAAGTTGCGCCTGTCGGACGGTCGCGAAGACGCGCGAGGTCCCAAGGCGTTTCAAAGGTCACCCGCTTCGCCGGATGCAGTCCTTGGCAGTCCTATTGATCGTGCTCGCGACGCAATGAACGCCAGAGTGCGAGCAAACCAGTGCCCACGAGCAGACCGATCGCGCCGCCAAGCAGATCATCGCGGACATCGAGCAGTTTTGGTGTTCGCCCCGGCACCCAGAATTGCAGAAGTTCAGTACCCACGGCCAACACGCCCACGACCAGCGCAATCCACCACCAGCGTGCGCGCGGCAGGATCATTCGCGCCAGCAAAACCACTACCGTGAAAAACGCGACATGATCCATGTCGAACGGCGTTTCAAGGCGCTCCAGCCAGCTCATCATTCGGCTCAGCGGCGGTATCGCCATCCGCAAATCGGCCATCGCGTGCGAAGAGAGCATCATGGCAATGATGACCACCGTCACCAGTGCTGCGGCGACAAGCATTTGCTTGGTGCCAACCTTCCCGCAAATGGCGACGATGGGTTTCATTTCCCCGCCGCCTTGTCTGGCGCTGCAGCCAACTCCCCGTACACCGCCAACGTGCGTTCGATGACGATTCGCTCATCGAATTGTTCAAGTACCTTGGCGCGCGCTGCCGCTCCCAACTTGCGCGCCAGCGACGGATCGTCGAGCAGACGCGCAATGGCAAGCGCAAGTGCTTCGGCATTACGCACTGGCACCATCAAGCCATCCAGACCATCGGTGACCACTTCGCGACAACCAGGCACATCCGTGGTGACCAACGGCAACGCGCACGCAGCCGCCTCGATCAAACCTTTGGGCAATCCCTCGCGGTAGCTTGGCAGCACAACCACGTGAACGGTGCCAAACAATGCCGGGATGTCATCGACATGCCCAAGCCACTGCACGATCCCTTCCTCGACCCAACCGCTTAGCGTGGCTTCGGGTACCGCGGCCGGATTGCCCGGATCCGGGTCACCGGCAAGCAGGAATTCGATCACCCTGCCCTGCGCGCGTAGCTGCCGCGCTGCACTGACGAACTCGGCGATGCCCTTGTCCCACAGCATGCGTGCAGCAAGCAGGACGCGCGGCGGCCCGTTGCTCTCTCCTGCACCCTGACGCGCAACAAACCGTGAGCAATCCACTCCCGAGCCCGCGATCAAACGCACCTGGCTCGCGTCGACCAAGCCGGCGCGCTCAAACAAGGCAACGTCATCGGGATTCTGCAGGATCAGGCGCGCGTTGCGTCCACCGAGGGCCAGTTGCAGGAGTGCGCGGACCAACGGCCGCAGCAGACGCGCCCTGGCATCGCTGCTGGTGAACACATAACCCATTCCGGCGACGGCATTGATTCGTGCCGGTACACCCGCGAGGCGAGCAGCCAGAGAACCGTAAACCGCACACTTGATCGTGAAGCCATGCACCAGTGCCGGACGCTCGCGGCGAAACAGGCGCCACAGATGCCACAGCAAAGCCGCCTCGCGCAGCGGATTCAGACTGCGTCGATCCATCGGCAACGGCTCCCATCGGAAGCCCAACTCACGCAGCTTTTCGCCATACGGACCGGGCGGCGATATCAGCAACAGCTCATTCCCCGCTTCGCGCAAGGCCAACGCCAGCGAGCGCCGGAAGTTGTAGAGGTACCAGTCCGTGTTTGCGAACAATACGACAGGTGCGAGGCGACGCTGGCCCCCCGCATTCGCCGAGTCGGATTGCATGTTGGCCACGATGGGCGACTCAGGCATACCTGCTCGCGTACGTCACTTGCCAGCGCCATGCGTGTTCAAAATTCCGCTGCGCACCGTGTCGAGCGTCCCACTTCAGGCTTTGAGTCAGCAAGCCCGGATCGGCGCACGACTCCGCCGGGGTCACGGATGTGTGACTACCGATAGAGCCGCAACCACCGGGTACCAGGACACGCATGCTGATTCCTCGTGTGCCAATGCTGATCATGAATCAAGACAAGTAGAGGTTCGCTTCGAACCCGGAAGTTGGCCGTCGAGCTGCTCGTGCAACCGCAGCCATTCTAGAATCATTGGCCTGATGGGCGCGATTTGTTTCCCGAGCAGAGCAAGCGCGGGATGACGCATGCGTTGGCGCATGCCACTATCCTTAGCCATCCAGCACCAAGCCCGGCACGGAGTCAAAGTGGTTGAAATCAGCTGCACGTCGCGAAATCCGGTTGCGAGGATCATCCCATCGCAGCGCGGACGCAGGATGATCGTCCCCGGGCAGGCGCCGGCCAGGCGCGCAGCAACCACAACACCGCGATGAACCCCAACACCCTTCGACACAGCCTGAGTGCTCTTCTCGGTCAGCTGACCTCACGACGAAAGCGCCAGCTGATCCTGCTGCTGATACTGACCCTGCTCGGTGCTGCGGCGGAACTCCTTTCGCTGGGCGCGGTGATTCCGTTCGTTACCGTCCTGGCCAATCCGGACGCCGCGGCACGGAACGACGTGGTGGCTGCATTGATGACAACCTTCAACCTTGAGCCATCGCAATTGCCGATGGCGGTCAGCGTGCTTTTTGCGGCGCTGGTGCTGGTTGCGGCGTGCACCAGGCTGGTATTGCTGTGGGCCAATATTCGTTTCGCCAACGGACTCGGCGCGCAAATCGGCGAGACCCTTTACACCCGTACCCTGCACCGTCCCTACAGTTTTCAT
>JBBRBU010000003.1:0-96466 GCA_038205505.1 Lysobacterales bacterium
TAAGCCGCCGCGTTAGCGGTCGGCTTGGACGAATAGTTGGGCGCCTACCTAGACACCCGCAATGATTGAGGCGCGTTGCTTTTGGTACTCATTTTCGTCGATAAGTCCTTTCGCGCGAAGCTCACCAAGATTTTTAAGACGGCTATCCGCACTTGCTGGCAATGACCCACTCAGCGAACTTTGCGCACTAGGGGAAGACGGTGCCTTTCTCCGCGATATGGTGACGATAAGCCAAACAGGACCGCCGACAATCGCTAGAACGATGAGCCAGTGAAATATAGAGAAACCGCCCATAATTGCTCCTGAGTTACGGCTAATTCTTTGGCGCCCAACTACTATTCGACACCAAGTCGTGGTGTCTATTCCTTGTGTCTAATCCCAATTTCTGGGGCCGTGTTGCAGGTCTTTTCCTGAAAATATCATCGGATTATGGCGATAGTGGTGTCTATTCCTTGTGTCTAATCTTGAGATCCTTCCCACGAATTGGATCCCGAGCATGGAATATTCACATTCTCCACCATTCGATGCAAGCGTCTAAGGGCTGGCGCCGAGATTGCTTGACCATGCTCGCGCTCGAGCAAAACGCGGGTCAGAGTAGAATGGCACTGACTTAAGCGCAACGTGGGCAAAAAGCCTCGATCTCGTCATTCCTGCGAAGGCAGAAGTGCTTTTCAACAGCCGCATGGCTGGTCAATCCAGTGACTTCGACACTTTTTGGACCCCAAAGGCGCTGGATCCCCGCCTTCGCGGGGATGACGGGCTTAAGTAAGTGGCATTCGGGTCAGAGTACACTTTCAACGATCGGACAGCCGCGCACTCATATCGATCTCCAGGAGACCCAACGCATTCCCATCTACCCAGCGCCACAAAAAACCTCAACAAACCGCCCCACCCCATCATCCACCAACCGAATCAACCCATCCCCCTGCACAACCCCATCAACCCGAACGCTGTTCACCGCACCCGCATCTAACGTCTGCGTCACCTCAATCTGATAAACCGTCTCCCCAAACCGATACCGAATCGAATACCCAGGCCAATCAGCCGGAATACAAGGCTCAATCCGCAACCCCTGCCCCTCCCGCTTCAAACCCAACAGCGACTCAATCATCAAGCGATACATCCAGCCAGCCGAGCCGGTGTACCAAGACCATCCCCCGCGCCCGGTATGTGGCGCGACGCCATAAACATCCGCCGCGACCACATAAGGTTCAATCTTGTAAACGGCCAGTCGCTCGGGTGTGTCGGCGTGGTGTAGCGGATTGATCAGGCGCAGTAGTTCCCAGGCGCGTTCGTGATCGCCGAGTTCGGCGAAGGCCATGACCGTCCAGATCGCGGCGTGGGTGTACTGACCGCCGTTCTCACGTACGCCGGGCACGTAGCCGCGGATGTAGCCGGGGTCATGGCTGGTCTTGTCGAATGGCGGTTCGAGCAACTGGATCAGGCCGGCATCGCGGCGCACGAGATGGGTATCCAATGAAGACATGGCCTGGCGCGAGCGTTGCGGATCGCCGGCGCCGGATAGCACAGACCAGCTTTGCGAGATCGAATCGATGCGGCATTCATCGTTCTGCGCCGAGCCTAGCGGCACACCATCGTCATACCAGGCGCGTCGATACCAGTCGCCATCCCAGGCATGTTTCTCGATGTTTTTACGCAGTCGTTTGGCCATTTCCTCGCAGCGATCGGCGATCAGATAATCACCGCGCGCTTGTGCGACCGGGGCGAAGCGCTTGGTCACATCGAACAGGAAGAAGCCGAGCCATACGCTCTCGCCCTTGCCGCCATCGCCGACCCGGTTCATGCCGTCATTCCAGTCGCCGCTGCCCATCAGCGGCAGACCGCGCTCGCCGAGCAGACCCCAGCCGCGCTCGAGCGCGCGCACGCAATGGCGATACAGATCCTCGCGCAGCGCGGAATGCACAGGAAGATCGTAGTAGGACTCTTCATCGGCATTCAGCGGTCGGCCCTCGATGTAGGAAACCTTCTCATCGAGCACACTGCGATCACCGGTCAGCTCAACATAGCGACAGGTCGCCAGCGGCAGCCAGAGGTAGTCGTCCGAGCAGCGCGTGCGCACGCCGCGATCGAGCGGCGGGTGCCACCAATGCTGGACGTCGCCTTGAGGGAACTGATGCGCAGCACATAGCAGCAGATGATTGCGCGACAACTGCGGCTCGGCATGCAACATCGCCATGCTGTCTTGCAGCTGATCGCGAAAGCCGAATGCACCGCCGGATTGGTAGTAGCCGCTGCGCGCGAAATAGCGACAGGCGATGGTCTGATACAGGAGCCAGCCATTGGCGAGCAGATCGACCGATCGATCCGGTGTTTCCACCTCGACCGCGCCGAGTGTCCTTTGCCAGTACTCATGCACCCGGGACAGCGCCTGCGCTGCCGATGTGCTGCCTCGTGCGGCACAGGCCAGCGCGAGCGCGGCACCGCGGTCTCGTCCGAGACCAAGCCGGAACACGCGTTCACTTTCTTCGCCGGGCTCGAGCTGCCACTGGACCTGGATGGCTGCGCAGGGATCGAGCCCTGCGCCGAGCCGGTTCGAGAGCCGTTCGCGCAGCAATGCTTCGGGTGCACGCAGGCTGCCGTTGCGGCCGATGAATTCCGCACGGTCTCCGCTGATGCTGATTTCGTCTGGATCATGGCCGGGCTCGTCGACATCGAAAAACGCCACGCGACCGACAAACTCCTGATTGTACGGATTGCGCGCCAGCAACACGCCACTGTCCTGATCGCGCTCGGTGATGATCGTCATCTGGGTTGCGGCATGACGATCGCCAAGAATCCATTCGACATAACCGGTCGCCGAAAGACGCCGACGACGACCATCGAGATTGCGCAGCTTGAGCACGCTGAATTTGATCGCCTTGTCGCGATCGACGAAAACCCAGAGTTCGCTGGCGATGCCGTGTTCGACATGCTCATAGACGCTGTAGCCGAATCCATGCCGGGTTCGATACGACGTATTTCCGCGACGCGGCAGTGGTGTCGGTGACCAGACCTGGCCGGTCTCCTCGTCACGCAGGTAGAAGGCTTCGCCGCAGGGTTCGAGCACCGGATCGTTGTGCCACGGCGTGAGGCGAAACTCGTGCGCATTCTCGCCCCAGGTGTAGCCGAGTGAACTCTCGCTCAATACGGTGCCGAATTCGGCATTCGCGATCACGTTGGCCCACGGTGCCGGTGTCGTCTGACCGGGCTGCAGATCGATGACGTATTCGCGGCCATCGGCGGAGAAGCCACCGATGCCGTTGTCAGTTGCGATGGGTCCGGCCAGCGCATGGTAGGGCGTCGGCCCGGTCGCAATCACGGACTGGGTGTGCAGCCCCTGCTCGTCGATGGGGTCGGCAGCATGCGCGGCGGCGATCGCGCGTGGCGTGATCGGTGACACGCGCGCTTTGGTGTTCAGCGACAGCAGCGGAACCGAGAGTGGATCAGGCATCTTGTGCTGGACCTGATCTTTCAGACTGCCTGCCTTGTCGCTGACAATGATTCGCGCCACGGTTTGCAGAAGGATGCGTTCGTCCTGGGAAATCAGCGAGGCGGCGCGCACGAAGATGCCGCCTGGACGATCAATGATGTTGGCTTCGACGCCAGCCGAAATCATGCCCATGATCTGGTCCTGCAACTGCTGGCGGTAACCGGTCTGGTCGTCGTTCCAGATCACCAGGTCCACGGTCAATCCCTTCAGGTGCCAATAGGCATGCGCCTGGACCATCTGCCGGACCAGCTCGATGTTGGTCGGATCGGCAATCTTCACGACCACGATTGGGTGATCGCCCGAAATGCCCTGCCCCCAGAGTCCGGATTGACCATGGCTGTTGAGCAGCAGGATCGCCGGATCGGCGCGCATCGCGGCGTGCGCATAGATCAACATGCCGGCGAGACGCTCATACACCTGCGCATCGACTTGCGACGCATTGATCTGGCGCCTGACCACCTGGCTATGGGTCCAGGCCAGATCGAACACGCGATCAGCGAGGTGACGATCGCGATACTTGTCGATCAGGCCGGTGCAATCCTCGCGGTTGAAGGCGACACCGGTGACCATGTCGATGGTGACCTTCTGTTCCCTCTTCAGCGTGACCCGACAGCGGATCGCAAAGATCGGATCAAGCACCGAACCTGCACTATTGGACAATGCCTCATCGGCGCCAAGCGCCTGCGGGCTGCGCAGGTCGTTGCCGCGACCGATGAATCGGGCCCGATCGGTCTCATAGGAAATGGCGTCGACATCGGCACCGTGAACGGCCAGCAGATGCACGCTCCACGGTGGCTTCTCGTGCACGGCGCGTGGCCGGCGCGTTGCAATGATGGCTTGCTGGGCCGGCAACAGTTCGGTCTGTACGAACAGGTTGCTGAAAGCCGGATGCAGTTCATCGGAAATGCCCGCTGCCAGAACCAGTTCGGAATAGGTAGTGATTTCGATAGTTCGGGTTCCGCGCGAGCGGTTGCTGATGGTCAGGCGGCGCAGCTCGATATCATCCTCGGGCGAGACGGCAATCTCGGTGTGGGTATCGAAGCCGCGCTTGCTGCCGCGGAATTCGGCTTTGCCATCCGAGAAGATCGCTTCGTAGTTCTCGACTTCGGCGCCTACGGGTTGATAGGCATTCGACCAAACCGCACCGGTCTCGATATCGCGCAGATAGCAGAAGCTTCCCCAGTGATCGCGCGTGCTGTCTTCACGCCAACGAGTTACCGACAGATCTCCGCAACGGCTGTAGCCGCCTCCCGCGCTTGTCAGCATGACTCGATAGCGGCCATTCGAAAGCAGATGCACCGCCGGCCGCGGGTTGTCGACGTTGCGCAGGATGCGCAGGCGCGTCTCGTCGATACTGGTGTCGACGTCAGTCGCGGCCGCCTCCTGCACATGCGGATGGTAGGCACCGGTGCGCGGAATCCGCTCCTGCAACAACAACAGCGTCGCCTGGAATTCGGTATCGGCGCTGAAGCGTTTCTGCATCGGCTGATCGCGCAGCAAGTACGCCAGCGACAGCAGGCCCATGCCCTGGTGATGCGCCATGTAGGAACGGATCAGTGCATGCGTCTGCCCACGTGGCAGACGCTCGGGCGTGTAGTCAATCGCTTCATACAATCCATAACGGCCGGCGAAACCGGAATCGCTGAGCTGCTGCAGATTCTCGCAAGCAGCATCCGGCGCGACCATCAAGGCCATCATGCTCGCATACGGCGCGATGACGAGATCACTGGCAAGACCACGGCGCAAGCCGAGTCCGGGCACCCCGAATGCGCGATACTGGTAGTTGGAATGGGCATCGACCATGTTGTAGGCCGACTCGGAAATTCCCCACGGCACGTTGCGCTGCCTGCCGTATTCGATCTGTCGGCGCACCGAGGCTTGCGCTGTGCGCTCGAGCAAGGTGTCTTCGTAGCTCGGCATGACCAGTTGCGGCATCAGGTACTCGAACATCGAGCCGCTCCACGACAGCAGCGCCGCATCGCCGTCGACCTCGGTGATCAGGCGACCGAGTGCAAACCAGCTTTCCTGCGGCAACTGGTTTTGTGCAATCGCGATGAAATTGGCCAGTCGTGCCTCGGAGGCGAGCAGATCGTAGTGACCGGTATCGAGGCGGCGCTCGGTCGTGTTGTAGCCGATGCTGAGCAGGTGGCGCCCGCTGTCGTAGAGAAACGCGAAATCCATCTGCGCGCATTGACCGGCGATATGGGCGAGGCGTTGCAGCTCGGTGATCCGCGCCAACGATTGCGCAGGATGGCCATCCGTTACGGGATAGTCGATTTCGTGCGCGCCGGACGTGGCTTCGTTCGGGGACACAGCCATCTCGTCCTGGGCAACCTGGATCTGTTGCGCGAGCGCGAGAATCCAATGAGTTGGCTGGCCCGGCTGCAGTGCGTATTCACCATCGAGGCCGGCGACCAGGAGTTGCAACTCGGCAAGAACCTGCCCGGCCTCCGTCAGCGTCATCATGGGGTCCGCGCACGCGGCGTCGAGCAGCCTGTTGATCTTGCGCAATCTCTCCACGCCAAGTCCGTCGGCGATGACTTCGGCGAGCACATCGGCCGCATCGCGCAACCCCGCCCATGTCGATGCGGCGAGCACGGGCGCATCGACCAGGGCGAGCAAGCCTTGACGCAGAGTCAGCAGATGACCTGCGAGATTGCCACTGTCGACTGTCGAAATGTAGGCCGGCGTGAGGACTTCAAGCGTTTCCGTGTCGTACCAGTTGTAGTAGTGCCCGCGATAGCGCGGCAGTGACTCCAGGGTTCGCAGCGTGTTCGCGGTGCGCTCGATCAATTGGGTCAACTGCAAATAGCCAAAATCGTAAGCCGCCAGGGTTGCCAGCAGCGAAAGGCCGATGTTGGTAGGTGATGTGCGCCGGGCCACCTGCAGGTGCGGATGCTCCTGCACGTTGTCCGGTGGCAACCAGTGATCGTCTGCCGTTACCCAGGTTTCGAAAAAGCTCCAGGTGCGTCGCGACAGGCGTCCGAGAAAACGCGTCTGCTCGGCCGAGAGGTGAATCGGCTTGCGCGATACGGGTCGCCCGAGCCACCACATCAACGCGGGTGACAACAGCCAAAGCAAGAGGATCGGGCTGGCGATCAATGCCGCGTGGCCGCCGAGTTGAATCAGCGCGGCAGCTGTGGCGATGGCAGAAAACGGGCCGATCCACATCAACCTGAGCGAGGCCAGAAAACCGTCGCCGAGGGTTCTTTCGACCTCGCTGGATGGATTCCACAGCAGCAGGTGACGCTTTGATACGAGCATTCGCCACAGCGTCCGCACGATGGCATCGAGACTGAACATCGCCTCGAACGGCAGACAGGCAAGTTTCAGCGGGATCGGTGAAACCGTGCGTCCGGTGGCTACCACGACATGGCGCAGATGCGCCGATAGCGGCATTCCGGCCGGTCGGCTCGAAATGTCGTGCAAGGTAATGACAAAGGCTGGAACCAGCAGGATCGAGAGGACCCAGAGCGTCCATACACCGGGCTCCGGTGACAACAGCCATCCGATCAGGAACATCGCCAATATCGATGCTGGCACCAGGCTGCGACGCAAATTGTCGAGCAATTTGCTGCGCGACAGGATCGAGAGCGGATTGCGCTCGCGCGATCCGTTTGGCAACGGCGTCCACGGCAACAGCCACGGAAGCAACTGCCAGTCACCGCGGATCCAGCGTTGTCGACGTTTGACGTCCACCGAATAGCGAGTTGGCGAATCCTCGTAGAGGGTGACGTCGCTGACCAGCCCGGCGCGGGCATAGCTGCCTTCGAGCAAGTCGTGGCTCAGGATGCGGCCTGCAGGGAAGCGATCTTTCAGCGCCAGCTCGAACGCATCGACATCGTAAATGCCCTTGCCAATGAAGGAGCCTTCGCCGAACACATCCTGATAGACATCCGAGACCAGACGCGTGTACGGATCAATTCCGGGTTCGCTGCCATCCAGGCGTGCATACCAGGAGCGCTTGCCCGCGCCGACGTAGATGTCGATTCTCGGTTGCAGGATCGCGTAGCCGCGGGTCACCACGCGTCTGCGCGCATCGAAGCGCGCACGATTGAGTGGATGCGCCAGAGTTCCGATCAGCTTGCCGGCGGCTTCACGCGGCAATCGGGTATCGGTATCCAGCGTAATCACGTAGCGGATGCGCTCGAGCGATCGACGATCACCGATCAGGCGCATGAACGATTCGCCCGCTCCGTCGTCGCGCAGCAACGCGTTCAGTGCGGCCAGTTTTCCGCGCTTGCGCTCGTAGCCCATCCATTTTCGTTCTTTGGGATTCCACAGACGCGGCCGATGCATGAGGAAAAAAACATCCCTGCCATTTTCGGCATAGCGTACGTTGAGGACTTCGATCTCGCGCTGCGCAGTGTCGAGAATGGCGGAGTCTTCAGGTAGTTCGGCGCTATCGGCGTCGAGAAAATCCGTCAACAATGCAAACTGCAGATTGCGATCGCGATTGGCGAGGTAGCGAACCTCCAGCGCCTCGGCGAGGACTTGCGCTGCCTGCACACTGCCAAGCATGGTCGGGACGACTACCAGGGTGCGTGCGTCGTCCGGTATCCCGTTCGAGAAATCCAGTCGCGGCAATGGACTGGGTCGCACGATTCGGGTCGCAAGCCGATTGACCAGGGCGACGCCGAGCTCGCTGTAGGCAATCATGGACAGGATCGCGGCCAGCCAGACCAGGCCGAATGCGCTCAATTGCGAGAACGCTTCGGCGACCATGCCGAAAGTGAACAATGATACGATGATCGCGGTTGGTGCAATGTAGGCAAACAACGGAATACGCAAGAGCAACTGCTTCAGTCGGGCGCGAAAACCAGGACGAATCGCGAGCGCTGATTCGAGTTGAGCGAGGCCTTCATCAATCAGGTAGTAGCCGACGTGCGCGCCGGGCGAACTCGCCGTCTCCGAACTCGCTTGCGTCTGTGCCAGCTGCAGCACGCTGGCAGCGACATCGCGTTCAGCCAGTCGACCGCGACGTGCGAGACGTTCGATGACGCCGCGATAATTGTCGCGCGTTGCGAAATCCATCCTCGCGTAAGTATTGTCGGGATCCTTGCGCAGCAGCTCTTCCACCACGCTCAGCGATTCCACGAATTCGCGCCAATCGAGCACTTGCAGAAAGCGCAGGCTGCCGATGCTGTTGGCGATCGAGACCCGGTCCGCTGCCTGTTGCTGATTCTCCGACTGCACCATTCTCTCGATGGTCAGTCCGGCCGGCGCCAGCCATTGCTCGATCCATGTCAGCGGGACCGCGAGGACGGGACCCTGGCCCTGCAGTCGACGAGCCAGTTCGGCCACGAACGTTGTCGCCACCGGCGGCTCTGATCGCGCCATGTCGGCAACAACCAGCACAAGATTTTTCGGATCCGAGGCAGCCATGGCGACGAATTGATCGGCCCAGTGATCGGCCAGGTTGCGATCAGTTCGCTTGGAGATGATGCGCGTTGCGGCACGGCGCAGATTTTCGATCAGTGCCAGACGCAGCATGATCGGGATCGCCCACAACTCGCCGAGTTGCAATGGAGTGATTGACTGATAGGCGGCGACAAAACGGAGCAGTCCTTCGGCATCGATGCGGCCATCGCCATGCGCGATCGCTTCGAGTGCAATGTCGTAGACGCGCGGTATCTCCGAACCAGTGCCGCTCAGCCTCGGAAGCTGGCGACTGTAACCTTTCGGCAAATGACGCCGCGCGATTCGAATCTGCTCCTCGATCAGGTAGATGTTGTCGAGCAGCCACTCATCTGCAGGCGTCAGCCGGCTACTCGACTGGGCAGCTTCGCCGAGCAGGCTGCAGGCCTTTTCGATCAGGTTCCTGTTCTCACTGAGCCGCGCGAGCAGCAGATCAGGCGAGGCTGCAGGGCCGATTCGATGGCTTCGAGCGAGATGCTTGCCATGGCGTTGCATCTGCTCCGCGCTGAGCAGGCGAGCACGCAGTGGTGATTCATCCTCGGCATGTACCGCTGGCGCGGACAGACGATGGATCGCCTGGCGCCATGTGGCAACCAGTGACTTGAGGCTCATCGGCGCCTCCCCCTGCGAGTCGATGTGTCATGCATTTGTGCGTCACTGCCTGGCGTGAGGTTTGTGCCGGGACGCAGATGTCGTCGGCACGCGAGGCAGTGTGCGCCACAACGTGTGTCTGAAACTGTAACGCCCTGGCACCGAATCCAACGGACGCGAACATCAGGTTGTGTTCAGCACCGCTCAGCCCGCACTCACTTCAATGGACTCCGCGACAACACCGTATCGGCGCGCGTTGCGGAAGGTCACGCCGGGATTCTCGAGAGTTCACCGATGTTGCGGTCGGCGTGTCGCGTCGCGATGACGCGACGCGCGTTTTCGCCTGCCATCGATTCCGCACAGGCGCGCACCAGTGAAACCTGCGGGCATTCACGAATGAATGCGCGCAAGTCGATGCTCATGTCGCCTATCAATCTTCCGCAGGCTCCAGCCCATCGGCGGGCATGTCATTCGGGTGTCGCTTGCTGTCGCGTTGGGCATCGACGATGCCGCGAATCATGCGGGTCAGCTTTTGGCAGGCCCCGCTCAAGGCCAGATCCAGCGAGGAGGCATGTTCGGTCACGGCAATCGGCTGTCGCCCTTCCAGACGGGCTTCCATCAGACAGCGCTTGTCGCCCTGCCCGCCTTTTTCGCCGTTCTCGTCGCTCAGGTGGATTTCAACGCGAGTCACGTGCTTGCTGACGTTCGCCAACGCGCTGGCGACATCGATGCTCAATCGTTCGACCAGCGCTTCGCGACCATGGATGTTGTGGTCGGTATTGATCTGGATTTTCATGGAGTACTCCGTTCTGGATGGTCGGTAAGTTCAGGCGATCATGAATTGTCCGCTAGATCCGGCGATGGCGGTGCGGACGGCGTCCATTTCCAGTCGCGAACTTCGGGCATGTCCTGACCATGTTCATTGATGTATTGGCGATGCGCAACCAGCTTCTCGGCGAGATCCCGCTTCAACTGCAGGCCCTTGTCGCCGGTTTGCGGCAGCCGATCGATGGTGTCCATGACCAGATGAAAACGGTCGATCTCGTTGCGCACGGTCATGTCAAACGGCGTGGTGATCGTGCCCTCCTCCTTGTAGCCGCGCACGTGGATGTTGACGTGGTTGGTGCGCCGGTAGGTCAGTCGATGGATCGACCACGGATAGGCATGAAAGGCGAATATGACCGGTTTGTCGCTGGTGAACAGCGCGTCGAAATTGACATCATTCAGTCCATGCGGGTGCTCGCTCTGCGGCTGCAGGCGCATGAGGTCGACGATGTTGACCACGCGGATTTTCAGTGACGGCAAGTGTTCGCGCAGTATCGAGACAGCCGCAAGCGTTTCAAGCGTCGGAACATCGCCGCAACAGGCCATCACCACATCCGGTTCGCCACCGGCATCGCTGCTTGCCCATTCCCAGGTGTCGATGCCCTTCGTGCAATGCACGACGGCCTGCTCCATCGTCAGCCACTGCGGCGCCGGATGCTTGCCGGCAATGATGACGTTCACGTAGTGGCGACTGCGCAGGCAGTGATCCGTGACCGACAACAAGCAATTGGCATCCGGTGGCAGGTAGATGCGCACGACCGAGGCTTTCTTGTTCATGACGACGTCGATGAAGCCCGGGTCCTGATGAGAGAAGCCGTTGTGATCCTGACGCCAGACATGCGAAGCGAGCAAATAGTTGAGCGAGGCAATCCTGCGCCGCCAAGGCAAACCACGCGAAACGTCGAGCCACTTGGCATGCTGGTTGAACATTGAATCGACGATATGCACAAACGCCTCGTAGCAATTGAAGAGGCCGTGGCGTCCAGTCAGCAGATAGCCTTCGAGCCAGCCTTGACACTGATGCTCGCTGAGCATCTCCACGACACGTCCAGTCGGTGCCAGCCATTGATCGTTCGGTAGCGTGGTGGCATCCCATTGGCGCTCGGTCACGTCGAACAGCGCGCCAAGTCCATTCGACAGCGTTTCGTCCGGGCCGAAAACGCGGAAGTTGCGGGTCGCCATGTTGCGCGCCGTCACGTCGCGCAGAAACGGACCCATGACACGCGTGTCGCCAATGCCGCGGATGCCCGGAGTCGGCACGTCGCAGGCGTAGTCGCGGAAGTCGGGCATGTCCAGATCGCGCAAGAGAATGCCGCCGTTGGCATGCGGATTCAGGCCCATGCGGCGCAACCCAATGGGTGCCAGTTCGGCGAGTTCCTCCAGCAGTCGACCGTCGGCATCGAACAACTCCTCGGGCCGGTAGCTCCTTAGCCACGCTTCGAGCTGGGCCAGATGATCAGGCTTCGATGCAGAGATTGAAATCGGTACCTGGTGCGAGCGAAAGGTGTCCTCATTCGGGAGGCCATCAACCGTCTTCGGGCCGGTCCAACCCTTGGGCGATCTCAGCACAATGACAGGCCAGCGCGGTCGCGTCTGATTGCCGTTCTCACGTGCTTCGCGCTGGAATTCGCGAATCTGTTCGACGGCCATATCCAGCGCGGTTGCCATCGCTTCGTGCATGAGTGCCGGGTCGTCGCCCTCGACGAAGATCGGTGTCCAGCCATAGCCACGCAACAACTGATCGAGTTCCTCGTGGCAGATCCGCGCGAGCACGGTCGGATTGGCGATCTTGTAGCCATTCAGATGCAGGATCGGCAGCACCGCGCCATCGGTCGCGGCATCGAGGAACTTGTTCGAATGCCAGGCCGTCGCCAGCGGTCCGGTCTCCGCCTCGCCGTCGCCGATGACGCAGGAAACGATCAGGTCAGGATTGTCGAAAGCGGCACCGAATGCATGGCTCAGTGAATAGCCGAGTTCGCCACCTTCATGGATCGAACCCGGACATTCCGGCGATGCATGGCTTGGAATGCCGCCCGGGAACGAGAACTGCAGAAACAGTTTCTGCAGACCGGCCTCATCCTGGGCAATCTCGGGGTAGATTTCGCTGTAGCTGCCCTCGAGGTAGGTGTTGGCGAGAACTGCAGGCGCGCCATGCCCCGGGCCGCAGATGTAGATCATGTCGAGATCGTATTTCTTGATGACACGATTCAGATGGACGTAGATGAAGCTCTGCCCCGGTGTACTTCCCCAATGGCCAAGCAACATGTGCTTTACATCCGACAACAGCAGCGGACGCTTGAGCAATGGATTGGCAAACAGGTAGATCTGACCGACCGCAAGATAGTTGGCCGCACGCCAGTACGCATGCATGCGCCGCAACAGGTCCGGGCTCAGCGTTGAGGTTTTCATGCTTCGGTTTCCTGTGGACTTCGGCGGGCGTGTCGAATGTTCGGCATGCCTTGCTGCAGTTGGGCAATTGACGGTTTGCAAGGATTCGTCAGCCTGACAATCTTCATCTCCAAGCTACCATCGCTCCTGCGCGGGCGCATCTCTGGATCACATCTTTCGTCCAGAATTGAAGGGCCTGCAAAGCGTCACAGCAAGCTGAGTGCGCGGCACCCCCATGAACTCGTCATCCCTGAGCAGGCAGGAGGCGCTTCACAACAGCCGAAAGGCTGGTCATCCAGCGCCTCTGGTTTTGACTTGCAAGTACTCAGTCACACGTCTGGATTGTGCGCGTTAGACACCTGCAAATCATGCGAAAAGCCAAAGTCACTGGACCCCTGCCTTCGCAGGGGTGACGAGTGGGTTGGATGTTGCGCCTGGCACGTTTTCGAAAATTCCTTCGGACTCATTCAGCGATGTAGAGAGATGTGATCAAGGGACCTGCCTGCGCAGGGACGAGGAACTCGTTTTCCGCGATTCGATACATCTGGCAAAACGGTTCGCATCGATCAATGTCGAACGTTCTGATCAAGGGAAAGCGATTCGACGAGATCGTCATCCGGCGCAATCGCGCCACCTCTCCAGTCTGCCGTCGCCCCTGCGCAGGCAGGGGCCCAGTGACTCTGCTCTGATCTTTATCGCTTGCTGCCCCCGAGTACTTCATGGAGTTTGGGTATTGCGCGCGCGAGGATTCCGAGTATCTGCTGGAGCGCCAAAGTCGCTGGGCGACGAGCCGCGCCTGGGCTTGCCCACCGGGCCATTCGCGATGCGAATATTCGCTTCGGCATCCAGCCTTCGCAGTGCTGCCTTCGCAGGGACGACGAGCCTGTTTTTCCGAGACGGGATACTCTCGGTCAACGCTGCTCAAATCGGCAATCCTGCCGTATTGATCTCCCGGCGGGAGAAGGATTACCTGTGCTGAGGTTCGACGATCAGGCAAGTTTCTGAGCGCTTCGCGCCGAGAGATCAAGGCTGTGCAAGACACGTGTCGCGTCGTCGGGATCGGGGCTGCGCTTGAAACCGAGATGGGCTGCGAATTGGCGCATGTGTTCGTTGTCTGCGGCATCGAACGAGTGCATCGACTTGATGCCACGCTCAATCGCGCTGTTGATGAGGTGCTGCATGAGCAGAGTACCCAGTCCCTTGTTCTGCCATTCGTCACTGACGGTGACGGCGAACTCGCAGGATTCGTCACTTTCCGTGCTCAAGCGAGCAACGCCAATCTCCAATTGCACCGCTCCATCGTTGATCAGGGCGATCAGGGCGACGTCACGGGCGGGATCGAGGACTACGAGTTGGCGAAGCAAATTGTCGCTCGGTGACACCAGCGTTCCGAGGAAACGGAACCGGCGCGATTCCGGCGACAGTCGTTCGATGAAGCTGCGCTCGAGTTCGATGTCCTGCTCGCGAATTTCACGGATCAGCACCGACTGGCCATCGTGCAGCACTTCATTCCAGCTGTGCTCATTCGATGGATTCGCGCCCAGGTCTGCGCGAACGGAAGGAGTTGGAAACGGAGCCGAATTGGTTCTTTCTGAAATGCTCATGTCATGTCTGCCTTTTGCACGAATTGTTGCGAAGCCACGTTTCCAGGACGTTGTACTTGCAAGCCTGCTTGCACGCCTGGTCAGCCACTGGCTTTGCACCGTGGTTTGCATGAGGCAATGCAGCGGTATTTCGCAGATCCGACCAGGAACGGCTACGACGACTTCTAATTGCTATGCTGCGCTTGCTCAATCTGCACGGGAACATCGTGCCCCATCAACGGGCTCGGAAGCAGCAATGATGGGCTCTCGCTTTTTGGCGCTGGTGCCTCAATGGCTCGAACCGCAGGGATTGATGCTTGCCCAGCTTGAAATGTAGCTAATCGAGTTATCCAGCATGAACCACTGAGCCTGAAGGCAAGGGGTAATCGCTCGTGTCGCGATGAGGCGTGCTGGAGGGATCGCGTACCGACCGATCGAGAGCGGGAGTTGCCAGTTCGGGCTGCTGGTCCAAATCGCGCCAACTGCGAACGCGATCGACGGTGTAGCCCGCCCAGTGCGAGCGAAACCATTGGCCAGTATAGGTACCCTCCATGGCGACGCTGCGACAATCCAGTTTGAACTCGATCTGCTGTCCCTCGTGAGGAAGCCCACTCGAACTGGTGATCCACCCGGCGTTCATGCTGTTCCCTTGATTTCGCGATCTCGACTCTTCAGCTGAAGAGTTACTAAACAAGTCGCTCGCCTTTCAGTTTGATGGTGTAGTTCAGGTTCGTCTGTGCGTTGGCGTACATAGCGTCGACACTCTCAAGACGAACAGCACGAGCGGACTTTTTTGCGCGTTTCATGCAGTAGTTTTCGACTGTCGACAGCCGCCCAAGCTGCCGTACTCCGTCGATGAATATGGAGTAGCATGGGTGTTGTGTGCGCTGTCGAACACACGGATTTCCTCGCGTACGCCTGCCTATCCCGATCCTTTCGGCGCAGCACTTTCGACTGCAACCGAGGTTCCCATGAGCGCAAAGCCCTCAGATCCGAAAACCAACCACCTGCTCGCAGCGATGCCTGCAATCGAGTGGACGCGCTTCGCACCGCATCTCACCCCCGTGTCGCTCGCCCTCGGCGATATCATCTACGAGTCAGGCAAGGAACAACCATGGGTCTACTTTCCAACAGACTCCATTGTTTCATTGCTGTACGTCATGAAAGATGGCTCTTCGGCCGAGATCGCGATCGTCGGCAATGAGGGCCTGATCGGCATCTCCCTGTTCATGGGTGGCGGCACAACACCAAGCAGGGCCGTGGTGCAGAGCGCCGGACAAGCCTATCGCATGCGTGCGGAATTCATCCGCGACGAGCTCATCCTCGCCGGTCCGGTAAAGTTTCTGTTCTTGCGTTACACCCAGGCCCTTCTGACCCAGATGGGACAGACCGCCGTCTGCAACCGCCATCATGGCGTCGATCAGCAACTCTGCCGCTGGCTGCTCATGAGCCTCGACCGGTTGTCTTCGAATGAGCTGACAATGACCCAGGAGCTGATCGCCAACATGCTCGGCGTTCGTCGCGAAGGCGTCACCGAGGCCGCCGGAAAACTGCAACGCGCGGGCGTGATCAGCTACAGCAGGGGTCGCATCCGGGTTCTCGATCGAGAACGGCTGGAGCAGATGGCCTGCGAGTGCTATGAGGTGGTCAAGACAGAATTCGCGCGGTTGCTGCCTTGGGAGAATGCGAAGCGTGTCAGTCATGGAAATTCCCCTGCGGAAGCCTGAGTTCCGGCATGCTTCGGGCGCGAATGCGTACTTGATATTCGGCTAGTCCGGAGAACTCACGCGGTTCACGCAGGGGCTCGCCCGCGATCGGGCTCCCAAAAAAAATCGAGTCTCACGAAAGCAGCCGATTTGGCGCCGAAGGCTTCGATAAAGTGTGTCGTGTTGCTGCCTCGAGATTCGGCTAAGTGCGCTGCCGGACAGACAACCGCCTCATTAGTCGTCACATTCGAGAGGTTCCACTCAGGTCGTGCGCCTGGCAACTCGTCGGAACCCACCGCCGGACCATATCGGCGACCTTCCAGTGCCGTCGCGGGATTGCGTCCCGTCCTTAGCTGGAGAAACCAATGTCCATCGTCCCGCTTGCCTGCCAAGGCAATCGATTGCTTGCCTTGCTGCCGTCCGCTGAAAGCGAACGCATTCTCAAAGACGCCAAGCTGGTCGATCTGACTTTCGCCAGCACCCTCTGGGAACAGGGTGATCGCATGCGCCATGTCTATTTTCCGACAACGGGCTTCATTTCACTGCTCACTACCGTCGATGATCACACGCTTGAGGTAGGCATGGTCGGTAACGAAGGCATGTGCGGGCATTCACTGGCACTTGGAGTTGATACCGCACCCTTGCGCGCCTTGGTGCAAGGATCAGGCAAGAGCCTTCGATTCAGCGCGTCGAGCTTCAAGCAGCACCTGGAAAGTAGCCTGGCGCTGCGTCACATCATGCTCGGATTCGTCCACGTACTCGTCGGCCAACTCGCGCAGACCGCTGCCTGCACGCGCTTTCATATGGTCGAGGCGAGGCTTGCACGATGGCTGCTGATGACCCAGGACCGGGCGCATGCGCAAAAGTTCGACGTTACCCAGGACTTTCTGGCCTTCATGCTCGGCGTTCGACGCGTTGGTGTCACCGCCGCCGCGCGCACCCTGCAGTCGCAAGACCTGATCCGCTATTCTCGTGGGCACATGGACGTGCTTGACCGCAAAGGCCTCGAAGCGGCCGCTTGCGCGTGCTATCGGAGCGACATTGAAATCTATCGTCGCGTGCTCGGCGTGCGCAAGAAGCCGCGCGCTTGATGCGCAGTTGCAGCGCGTTGATCAGCGCGCTGACGGCTCCAGTTGGTTCGCCGCATCGACGCAAACTCGAGCCTAGGCAAGCATCGATCCCTGTGGTCGAATTTCGGCAGATCAATGCCGCTACGACGACATCTGGTTGCTGTCTTCTGGCTGCCGTTTCGTGTCGGGGACGTTGGGCGTCATCAGCGCTGGCGGGAGCGGCAATGATGCGACTTCGCTGTTCGCGCTGAGCTTCCTCAAAGGCTGCAACTTCAGCGACTGGTGCTTGCCCAACTTGAAGATGAAACTGATTGGATTGAGAAGCATGAGGGATTCCACCTGCAGGCCGTTTTACATACCTCGGATCGTGGCGTCTTGGCAGGAGCGCCGAGCCGCCTGATCCCGAGCCGGGATTGCCGTATCTATCGTCCGGATCGGATTTTCCCGGATGCGAATTCGATCGACGGCATATTCAAACCGGTCGCAATGAAACGGCTGATGAATGTACGAATGCTGTACGGCGACGCGGTGACAATCCCTGCGAGACAGTCAAGATGATTTGGAACTGCATTGGCACCGGGTTCGAAATTTGCGCTGAAAAAAACCTCCAATCCTGCTTGCCGCCGATTACTCAAGCTCGCTGGTGAGCTGCCCCAATGGGAGTCTGGGGTTCGCAGTGGCTCCAACCGGGTCAGCAGCGCCGGTCCTGTCTTCCTTGAAGAGACTGCATTTGTTCCGACCCGTGCGTTTTGCCCGATACATCGCGCTGTCCGCACACCTGATCAGGGTCTCTGCGTCCCGGCCGTCAGCGGGATAGATGCTGATGCCGATACTCGCGCTGACCATCAATTGTTCCCCGGCGACAAGATGCGGTGCCGCTAGCGCGAAGAGTACTTTTTGTGCAGCAGAGATTGCTGCCGCCACGTCCTCGACTTCTGAAAGCAGCAAGGCGAATTCGTCGCCGCCTTGCCTGCTTACGGTGTCCGAACTGCGAACACAGGACACCAGGCGACGCGATACCGATAGCAGAAGCTCGTCGCCAATCGAATGGCCCCGTGCGTCGTTGATCTGCTTGAAACCGTCGAGATCCAGAAACAGAACCGAGCATTGCTTCGTATTGCGCCGGGCAAGGGCAACCGAATTCGAAACGCGGTCCATGAACAGCAACCGGTTCGGCAGATCGGTAAGATAATCGTGATAGGCGAGATGAGCGATTCTCTGCGTGACCGAGCGAGCCGCACTGACGTCGCGGAACACGATCACCGCACCTGCCTTTCGCCCGCTGCGATCGTGAATCGGCGCAGCCGAATCCTCGATCGCCAATTCGGTTCCGTCAGGTCGGACAAGAATGCAATTTGCGCTCAGGCTCACAGATCGATTCAATCTCACAGCCAGAGCCAGAGGATCGAGTGCTGGTTCACGCGAAATTCCATCGACGATCACGAAAACCTCAGCGAGCGAGCGGCCGATGGCATCATCGCGGGACCAGCCTGTCAATTTCTCCGCGACTGAATTGAGATAGGAAACGTTACCCTCGATGTCGGTGCTCAGAACCGCATCGCCGATCGAGTCCAGCGTCACTCGTGCGCGCTCCAATTCCACGAACAGCGCGTCTTCGGTTTTTCTGCGCTCGATAGCGCCCCGGATAGTTCGCGGTAGCCAGTAAGCGTCGAGATGATTCTTGAGCAGATGATCGTTCGCGCTGAGCTCGGTGGCTTTCGCGGCCAAGTTCCCGTCTTCGCCACTCAACAGGAGCAGGATCGGTATCAGCGGCGCCGCTGCAACAAGGATCTCGAATGTTGCCGTTCCCTGGCTATCGGGTAATAGCAGATCGAGCAGGACCGCGTCGATTCTCTCACTGGCCACGCGATCGATCGCTTCGGAAAGCCGCGTGACCTGTTCCAGATGCCATGAAGTGCCAGTGGGTTCGTCCAGCGCCTTTCGCACCAATACGATATCCCCGGCGTTGTCCGAGACAAGCAGCACCGTGAACGCGGGATCACTCATGGCGCCACCCCCCCTAGACCTCCATTGCGGTGAGTGTGGCGGGTGCGCAACTCTTGCTCTGTGCGGTTTCGCACATATGGGGTCAGATTTCGCACGATGACATTGTTGATACGCCACCTATTCGGCATCCGCAGCGACCGCAGGATCGGCAATCAGCAACTGAAATCGAAACCGAGAACCAAAGGACCTGCAGAATTCGGCGCACGCAGTATGGCGCGCGCCTGAAGCGCGAGTAGAGGAAAATTGTGATGGAGGACTGCCCTCCTCGTCACCCTGCTACGCTGCCGATTCCGACTGCAGAGCCGCGTCCACGATGACCTGGGCCTCGGCGAGGATCGACTGCAGATGCGCCTCGCTACGGAAACTCTCGGCGTATAGCTTGTAGATGTCTTCGGTGCCGGAAGGTCTTGCAGCAAACCAGCCGCCGGAAGTCCGGATCTTGATTCCACCGAATTCGGCATCGTTGCCAGGTGCTCGACTGATCACATCGATGACGCGTTCTCCTGCCAGCGAGTCGCAGTCGACCTGTGCCGGCTGGAGCTTCGACAACCTCTGCTTCTGTGCCGCTGTGGCGAGTGCGTCGACGCGATCGGTGAACAGTTCGCCGAATTCGGCGCTCAATCGCTCGTAACACGTAGCCGGGTCATGGCCGACGCGGGCGCTGATCTCCGCTGACAGCAGTCCCGGCACGATGCCATCCTTGTCCGTGGTCCAGACGCTGCCGTCCCTGCGCAGGAATGCGGCACCGGCGCTTTCTTCCCCGGCGAATCCGAGCGATGCGTCGTGCAAACCTTCGGCAAACCATTTGAAGCCGACCGGCACTTCGAACAGGCGGCGACCCAGACGCGAGGCAACGCGATCGATCATGTTGCTGCTGACCACGGTCTTGCCGATCGCGGCATGGGTGCTCCATTCCGGCCTGTTTGAAAAGAGGTAATCAATCATCACGGCGAGATAGTGATTGGTGGGCAGCAAGCCTCCGACCGCTGTGACGACGCCATGACGATCGTGGTCGGTATCGCAGGCAAACGCGACGTCGTAGCGGTCCTTCTGCGCTATCAGTCGCTGCATGGCGTATGCCGATGACGGGTCCATTCGAATCCGGCCGTCCCAATCGACACTCATGAACGAGAATGTCGGATCGACTTGATCGTTGATCACGTCGAGATCGATCCGGTATTGCTCCGCAATGCGCGACCAGTAGTGGACACCGGCACCGCCGAGCGGATCGACGCCCATGCGCAGCCCTGATGACCGGATAAGATCAAAGTCGAGCACGTTGGCGAGATCGGCGACATAGCTGCCAAGAAAATCGTGTTCGCGTGTCGTCGAGGCGGCGAGAGCCTGTTTGAGCGACATCCGTCTTGCTCCCTGCAGTTCCGTTTCCAGCAAGGCATTTGCTTCGTCCTCGATCCAGCGGGTGATCGCCGAATCGGCCGGTCCACCATGTGGCGGGTTGTATTTGAAGCCGCCGCTGTCCGGAGGATTGTGTGAAGGCGTGATGACGATGCCGTCGGCCAAATGACTGTCGCGGGTCTTGTTGTGGACAAGGATCGCGTGCGAAACGGCCGGGGTCGGCGTGAACTCTCCCCCGCTCGACGTGCGTACTTCGACCGCGTTGCCTGCGAGGACTTCAATCGCTGTCTCGAAGGCCGGCATCGATAACGCATGCGTGTCAAAGCCGAGAAACAGCGGTCCATCGATGCCCTTGCTGCGGCGAAAATTGCAGATGGCCTGGGTGATGGCGAGCACATGCGCCTCGTTGAAGCTGGCATCGAGCGATGTTCCTCGATGACCGGACGTGCCAAACGAAACTCGCTGCCCCGCAACCGACGGATCCGGTCGCACTTTGAAATAGGCGTCATGCAACGCGCTGACGTCGATCAGCAGGGATTTGGGCGCGGGTTTACCCGCGAGCGAACTCAGCGGATGCTTGCAAACTTTGTCCACCGACGGCTCCAAGTATTTGATTGTGGAATGTTCTTGCAGTCAATGGTGCGCGATGATGGCTGCAACAGCATGCTTCTCCCCAGCGGGAGGAGGAGAAAGGCAAAGTTGCGCAAACCCGCGGCATGGCGGCTCATCAGGGTCTGCTTCCCGAATGTGCCTTGTCGACAACACGCTGCAAGAGCTGCTCCCATGAGTGAACGAACGAAGCTGCTCCCTCTCGCTGCAGACGAGAAGCCAACGCGTCGATATCGATGCCTGCTTCCGAGATCTGCTTCAGGATCACCTCGCAGGAACCGCCGTCCATCTCCATCGGCGTGGTGGCGTTGCCGTGATCAGCGAAGGCACGCAAGGTTTTTTCCGGCATCGTGTTGATTGTATCGGGGGCTGCCAAGGCCTCGACGTAAAGCGTGTCCGGCGCGTTGGCATCCTTGCTGCCGGTGCTTGCCCAGAGCAGCCGCTGTGGTCGCGCGCCGACAGCCGCAAGCGCTTGCCAGCGGGAGGACGCCAGCAGTTCGCGATAGGTTCGATAGGTGCGCTGTGCCATCGCGATGCCCAAGCGATTACGAAACGCAGGCGGCAGTTCGTCATTGCCTGCCTTGTCCCACCGGCTGACAAAAAGTGACGCCATCGATCCGACCGCGGGTTCAAGATCGGCGGCGATGCGACGTTCGATACCGCGCATGTAGGCATGCGCCGTTGCCAGGTACTGCTCGGCAGAGAACAACAAGGTGACGTTGACCGGAATGCCATTGAATATCGATTCCTCAATCGCGGCCAGACCTGCTGGCGTTCCTGGAATCTTGACCAGCAGATTTTCGGTAGCTGCCTCGGCGTGGATTTTTGCCGCAGCGGCGATGCTGCCGCTAGCGTCGTCTGCGAGCACAGGCGAGAGCTCGATCGAGACCCAGCCATCGATGCCACCGGTCGCAAGGAAAATCGGTCTGAACAGAAGCGCGGCGCGGCGCAGATCCTCCAGCGCCAGTTCGAAAAACAGGTCCTCACCGGATTTTCCGCTCGCATGTTTATCGCGGATGGCGGAATCATAGGCATCGCTGGATCCGATCGCCTTGTCGAAGATCGTCGGATTTGAGGTCAGGCCGGTAATGCCGAACGTGTCGAGGAAAGCTTGCAGCGTGCCGTCGTCGAGAATTTCCCGCGTGAGGTTATCCAGCCACAGGCTTTGCCCGAGCGCGCGCAGAGCCTGCAATGGCATCTGTACATCGCTTGCGCCGACCAGGCTATTCGGCGACGAGTTGCCAATATTTCCAGCGCCAGCAGATTCGCTGCCGACCGCATACGCCTCTTTTCCACCTTCGTTTTCGCGTCGTCCAGACGCAAACTGAGGCAACTGTTCGCTACCCGGCCGACCCGGTTTGGCAATACTCATCGCAACTCGCTGAGACGATTGATGATCACTTGTTGTACTCCACACGACATGAATGCGCGGGTTTGTGCCTGGCAAATCCACGCAGTTTCCCCGTCGAGATCATCTCCAGTAGAGATCGGAACTGAAATCACCGCGCATAAACTTCTTGTCCGAGTGATTTTACCGGGGACTTTCCAGACACCACTAGCCACACTGCCCCCCGTTTTCGGGTCGTTTAGCGCGACGAAACTACGGCACCTGTTTCAATGTGGCAGACGCGGCTGCAGCAAGCCGTAGGTCCAGGTCCCCGCAAGCGCAGCGGCGATGACAACGATGACAACCGGGAACCCGGCCCCAAGGAGTGCGTACAACGGGCCGGGACACGCGCCGGTGATCGCCCAGCCGAATCCGAACAGGATGCCGCCATAGATCTGACCCTTGTTGATCGGCTTGGGAGCAACCGCGATGGCGGCACCATCGCTGGAGCGCGCACCGATCTTGCGCAGCAACCAGTGACCGAGTGCGGCCACGACAATGGCACTGCCGATGATGCCGAACATATGAAAGGCGGCAAGGTGGAACATTTCCTGGATGCGGAACCAGTCGGCCACCTGCCCCTTGATGAGCAGGATGCCAAAATAGACTCCGACGAGCAGATAGCCGAGCATGCGCAACGCGTCGGCGCCGATCGCAGGCCGCGTTTGCGCAGGGTTCGTGGTTGGTTTGATCGCGCTCATTGCATGGCTCGCAAAATCGACGGTAGGACCAGGTAGGCCATCACGAAGCCGCCGGCCATGAACGCAATCGTCGCAACGATCGACGCGCGCTGGAAGGTGGCGATTCCGGTTATCGCGTGGCCGCCCGTGCAGCCGCCCGCATAGCGGGTTCCGAAGCCGATCAGGAATCCCCCGACGATCAGCAATGACAGCGGCCAGAATGAAGCGTATTGCTGCCAGTCGAACAGTTCATGCGGCAACAGGTATTGCCCGGGTTCAATGCCGTATCCAGCGAGCTGGCTGGCGAACGCAGGGGTCACCATCGATTGGGTTCCCGACGCTGTCATCCAGTGCATTGCGACGAATCCTCCGCAGGCAATGCCGGCAACGAAGACCAGATTCCAGATCTCCTTTTGCCAGTCATACTGGAAGTACGGGATCCGAGCAGGCGCGCAGATTGCCCAGACGTGGCGAAACGTCGACGAAATGCCGAAGGCCCGATTGCCGATCAACAGCAGCATTGGCACAAGTAATCCGATCATTGGCCCGGTCACGTACCACGGCCATGGCGCGAGCAACATTTCACGAATGCCCATCGTTTCGTCTCTCCCGGCGACGGGTGCAAGCCACCATGGCTTGCACCCACGCGCGAATCACTCCTACATCTTCCACGAATACTGGACGCCCAGGGAATTCTGGTACATCGAGATCCGCTCATTGCCTGCTGGCGCCCCACCGAAGAAAACCGGGAGGATGGATGCACCCTGCGTGGAATGTTCGAAAGCATGCATGTAGGCCACCGTCAGCGCGCCGCCACTGCTGAAGTGATGGGTGACGCCCAAGGTGACGTGATCGGTAACCACTCCCGGCGCGAGGATGTTGAAGGTTACGTCATTGCCGTTGATCGGATTGTCGCCACGGTTATAGCCGGCGCGCCAGGTCCAGTTCTCCGAGCTCGCGTACTCGACACCGAGCTTCCAGACATCAATGTCGTTCCAGCCGAAGCCGGGACCATTCGCCGAACCGAGCTGTGCCGGCACCAGGCTGGGTCCGCCCACCGAGTCGACATCACTGTAGTTGATGCGAGTGTAGTCGAGCGCGACAGTCATTCCGGAGGCAGCTTTCCAGGCCATTCCGACGCCGAAATTTGATGGAATATCGAAATCTCCGGAGCCGGCGAAGAGGCCTGCATATTCGGAGAAGCGCTTCATGTCGATCTTGCTCGCGTAGGTCGCGCCGATCGAGAAGTTCGGACTGATGCGACCGAAATAGCCGATGCGTACGCCGACACCTGTCGATGAGTCATGGCCATTGTTGGTCACGCTGGAAGGATCGCTGGAGAACCCGGGCAAGCCGGCAAACGCCTGCAGCCCGCTGGCTTCGAAGCGCTGGTAGGCCAGCAGGCCAGCAGCGGCGAGACGCCGAATGAATGGTCTGGCGCGATTGCATAGGCCAGCGTGGGTGCAATGACGAGCTGACTCAGATCGACGCCCAAGCGACCGCTGCCGCAGAGCATGTTGGACGGGCCTTGGCCGCAATTGAACTGGCCGCCGGGATAATCCGTATTCATGCCGCCGTTGCCATAGACGGTCACGCCCAAGGAGAGGTTGTCGCGGAGCATGTGGTTGTAGGCAATCTCTGGAATTCCGAACGATGTGCGGCCGCTCTCGGTCGAGCCATCCAGGCCTGGGCCAAGACCTGTGCGTTCCGCCGAACGTTCCGGGCTGAACCAATCAATGCCGAGCTCGAGGCGATCTCCCGCCATGACCATGGTCGCCGGGTTGTTGGCGCCGCCAAAGGCATCGTCGGTCATCGCGATCGATGCTCCGCCGCGGCCCTTGGCCTGCATTCCGTAGCCATGCGAGAAGTAACCATTGGTGGCGTGCGCGGACGGAGCCGCGGCCATGCCGGCGAAACCCCCGCAGACAAGCAGGAGGGCGAATTGCGTGTGGCAGGTTCGATATGACGCAACGGATTCATGTGACATGACTTTTTCCCCATGGGGCCCTGCCCCTGTTGTTACATGGTGGTTTCGAAAAATCGGACGACGCCATGCCGATCCGACGGTGGAGCAATCGAAACGCGCTGACGGCTTGCCCAGGCGAGCATCGACCGCAGCGACATTTCGTCCCTTTTCATTCCGCAGCGCATCGCATACGCTGTCGCGGCGCGCTCACGGAGGCGCGCAGGAAAGCGAATCCTTGATGTCTGCGTATCGCACAATGACAAGTTGCCCTTTGTATATTGGGCGTAAAGCGGAGAGCGCGCATGCAGGATCACGAGGAAGACCGCCGCCGAATCGTCGCGCGACTGTCGCGTGTCGAAGGGCAGCTTCGCGGCATCAAGACGATGATCGCGAATGAGGCGACCTGCGAAGAGGTTGTGCATCAAATGACTGCGGCGCGACGTGCGCTCGATCGCGCCTTCTACGAAATGCTTGCCTGCAGTTTGCTCACTCAGGTCGAGGGGGCCACTGATGTCGCCGACATTCGCGCATCGACCGAGGAGCTCGCCCGTCTGCTGGTGAAGTTCGCCTGATCGCCGGAAATGCGTCGAACCGATTGCGCTGACGTTGCTCCCGCGCGGATCGGCAATCGCGCCAATTCCTGCAACAAGCCCTGCGCGAGGACTGCTCATGATGCGGCGATTCCCGGGTTGCCCTGTTCGCCGATCACGCGTGGCTCGTCGAGCTTGGGCGGCGCCACCTTGCGATGCGCCTCAAGGTACGTCTCGATGACATCCCAGACCGGTTCCCCGGCAGGCCCGTCGGCGACCGAAGCCCAACCAGCCACTTTGTAGGTCTTGTCGGCGTCGATCGGTTTGCCATCGAGGCGCATGTCGCTGATTCGCGCGCCGGATGCGGCGGCTGGTTTGCAGGCGTAGGTCAGTCCGCCGGTGCGAACCATGTCGCCGCCCTGCTGGTAGTACGGATCAGGGTTGAACAGGTTGTCGCAAACATCCTCGAGGATGGCCTTGATCTGCGTTCCGCTAAACGAATTGACCGTGACCGATGGATAGGTGATCGCGGTCAGGTCCATCAGCCGCTCGCGCGTGATCGCTTCACCCGGGAGCAGTGTCGTGCCCCAGCGGAATCCCGGCGAGAATGCAATCTGCGTGTCCTTCACTTCGTTAAGCGCATTGACGATCAACTGATCGAAGCTGCCGTTGAAGTTGCCTCGACGGAACAGCAGCCCTTCACTGACCGCGAGTTTTTCGGCAAGCTTTTCTGCATACGGCGCGCGATGGCGATCGATCAGCGCCTGCATCGATCTATCCGCTTCGAGCAGGTTCGCGAAAACAGGAAGCAGCCGGTACCGAGAATCACGCAGCTTGCCGTCGCGCACGTCGAAATCGAGCACGCCGACGAACTTGCCATTGCTGCCTGCATTGGTCACGAGGGTCTTCCCGCCTGGATTGGCCACCACGACCGGACGCGGAACGGCATCGTGCGTGTGACCGCCGAGGATCGCATCGAGGCCGCGGATGCGCGAGGCGAGTTTCAGGTCGACGTCCATTCCATTGTGGGAAAGGAGCACGACAACGACAGCGCCTGCCTTGCGCGCCTTGTCGACCGACGCCTGCATGTGGTCTTCCTGGATGCCGAAGGTCCAATCGCTGACGAAGCGGCGCGGATGCGCGATCGGCGTGTACGGAAACGCCTGGCCGATGATGGCGACATTCACGCCATTGACGCTGCGCATGGAATAGTCGGAGAACACCGAATCGCCGAAGTCGGCGGTCTGCACGTTCTGCGCGACGAAGTCGATCTTGCCCTTGAAGGCTCCGTTGACGGTTTCCATGACGCGGTCCGCGCCATAGGTGAATTCCCAGTGGCCGGTCATGACGTCGACACCAAGTTCGAGCTGCGCGTCGATCATGTCCTGCCCGCGCGTCCACAACGAGACCGCCGAGCCCTGCCAGGTATCGCCGCCGTCAAGCAGCAGCGCGCCCGGTCGACTGGCACGCAGTTGCTTGATCAGGGTTGCGAGATGGGCGAATCCACCGACCTTGCCGTAATTACGCGCGGCCTCGACGAAATCGACACAGCTCAGCGCGTGCGCCTCGGGAGTGTTGGCGCTGATTCCGAAATACTTGAGCATCTCGTTGCCGACCAGGTGCGGCGGCTTTCCGCGCGATGCGCCGACACCGATGTTGTACGAGGGCTCGCGGTAGTTGATCGGCAGCAATTGCGCGTGGCAATCGGTGAAATGCAGCAGGCTGACGTTGCCGAATCGTGGCAGGTCATAGAGCTTTTTGGCGGCCGCTTCCGGCGCCGATGCACGCGAAACCAGGGGCATGCCGGCGGCAGCGGCAGCGGCCAGGATCTGCACGAATTCGCGACGTGAAAGGTTCATGTTGCCGATGCTCCGGTTGTCACTGGTTGACCGGGGATTCGGCGTCGAACAGCAGGGCCATTACATCCTTGAGCTGCTCCTCGCTGAGGATGTCATTCGCACCGAAACGCGGCATTGCCGTGCACGGCAACATCGCTTTCATGTTGTAAAGCATGCCCCAGGTCAGTTTCAGGATCGCCGGGGAACTGCCGCGATTCTTTCCGTAGTTGTAGAGCGATGGTCCGAGCGTGCCGTACGCGATTTCCGCCTTGCCAAGCTGATGACAGGCATAACAGTTGCCGCCGGCAGGAATCGCCGGGTCATCCGAGTACTGCATTCCGATGCCTTCCTGGGCGATGGCTTCGCCGCGCTTCCAGTCACCCAGGTACTTTTCGTCCGCGGGATACTTGATCAATGCGCGATTGGCGGCCGTGATACTGGCGGCCTGTTCCGCGGGCGGAGCAGCAGCCTGGAAGCGTGAGCAGATGGCCTGTGTCTCGTCTTGCTGCAGGCGATCCATGCCGGCCTGGCCATGCGCCGTGAAAGATTTTTCCATCACGGCGAAGGCCCGTGCATTCGATGAATCCCGAACCGGCTGATCGGCAGCCAGTGCGAACAAGGGCAGCAGGACAGCAAGCGGAATGGCGTGCATCAATCTGGACATCTTCTTCTCCTCAACGCTTCAGGCCGGGGGCCGCCATGACGCCACCTTCGGCGCTCTTGGCCAGGAACATCGTCAGCGCAATAGCCGCATCGGATCCGTAGGTCAGTTCCGGGAATCGTTGCTGGCGAAAGCAATCACCCAGTCGCCATTCCATCGTGCGAACTTCACCCTGCGAGATGCGATAGGCCGGCCAGGTCGTGTAGGACTCGCGCGCGCCTTCGGCGCTGGCGAGATCAGGAAGGCTCTGCAGCCGAATGCGCTTGCCCGCTGTTGCATGACAGGTCACGCAGCCAAAATCATGGGTGCCGGCGCGGTAGTAGAAAATCGCCTTGCCGTCCTCGAACGCCTTGCGTTCTTCCGGTCGTGACAATGGCAGGCTGATGGCCACGCCGCGGGATTGTTCGACTACGAAAGCGCTGAGCGCCTCGAGATCCGACTTGCGGTCGCCATCACCGAATCGCGCCTTGAGGATGTCGGCCTCGGCGAATCCTTGCTGGCCGACCATGCAGGTGAGCAGGCGCGACTCCATGTCCTGGACGCGCTTTGTATCCGCGAAATAACGCGGCAGATGTGCATACGCGCCCTTGACGACGCCGACGCCGAGGCCGAGGTCGCAAGTGGCCGACAACGTCGCCTTTTTCGGACCGCGCGCTGACGTCCACAAGTCTTCGCCGCGAAGTTCCCAGAGTTCGGCCGGGTTGTCGTCGCCGAACATCGTCCGATACTCCGAGATTTCGTCTCTGGCCGGTTCTGTCTGCGAGTGACTGATCTGTGAGGCGAACGCACAGACAGCCAGTCCGATTGTCACCGCCCAGCAAGTTCCGCGTCGTGTATCGGCGTTCATATCGTTTCCTCGTGTGCGTTCAGGCAATCAGGGTTTGATGTACGCATAGCCTTCCAGAGCCTGCAGCCGGGCCAGCTCGGCCATGCCCGAACGAATCACGACGACACCTTCGACCAGGCGTTTTGCGTCGATCTTGCGCGTGCTCAGCGTGTTGCCGCAGGCGACGAACCGCACGCCTTGCGCTTGCAACTCCTCGATCATCAAATCGAATGGATAACCGCCCCGGGTTTTGCTTTCGCGCATCATGAAATCCACACCATCGCCGATACCGAGCACGACGATTCCCGCTTCGGGATCGACCTCGAGCTGGCTGCGGATATTGCGCAAGGCATTGGTCGCTTGCTCGATGCCGGCATCGAGGTGATAGACCGCATGCACCCGATCCGCTTGCGCCGCGCGCGCCAATGGCAGGACCGCGCACGTCACCATAGCCAGCAGCACGGCGTGGATAAGTATTCGCATCAGCGTTTCCTCGTCATGGCCGACTTCCAATCATTTGATCGTCGCTTCGTCGCTGCGGCTGTCGCCGGCGGTGTCAGACCACGTGATGATGACCTTGTCGCCTGCCTTGGCGCCCTTGAAGCGAAACTCGAGGAATGGATTCTTGGACACAGCCGGGCCCCAGTCCGCGGACAAGACGTCCTTCTCGTTGCATGACACCTTGATCGTCTTGATGTAGTGCGCGGGTACCTGCACGCCACTGCCATCCTTGCGCAATCCGGTTTCCATCGGATGTCCCATCAGCACTTTCACATTGACCACGTCACCCATCATGGAGGCGCGGATTCTCATCGGATCTGACATTGTCTTTGTTCCTCGAAATACTGCTTAGCCGCCGCAACCGCCAAGGGTTACCTTGACCAGGTGGTCGGTGTAAAAGAAGCCTTTGTCGGTCTGCACCAGGGCAAAGACCTTTGACGTTTCGGCAACCTTGACCCGCGTCGAGACGAACGCTTCGGTATCCGCCGGAATCCGAAACGCCGCTGACAGCGCGTGTGGATTCTTCTCGGAGACAATCGCGATCATCTTCGTGCCCGGCAGTTTGCTGGTGATCTCGATCGGCACCACGGCACCGTTTTCCGCGATCTCCGGCGCCCTCAATTCGATTTCTGTCGACGCCTCGGCCTTGTCGCCACCGAGCTGCTTGACGACTTCATCGAGAGTCATCGCCTCGAACGGCTTGCGATCGTCACCGGGCGCCAACGGGTTGTCCGATGCTGCGAGGACGAAACTCGGGGAAAGTCCCGATGCCACCATCAGCAGGGCCACGCCACCGCTGGCGCCGGCCTGCAGAAATCTTCTTCGGGTTGAGCTCATGGATTGATCCTTGGTTTGAAATTCGAACATTGAATTTATCTACGTTGTGCGAAATATCGGGCAGGTTGGTCCCGAAGTGCGCGCAGTCATCTGTCCGGTGCTCCCATCAGAATCCACTCGATGAGCGTTTTCAGATCGGCATCCGTCGGCGCACCCTGTGGCGGCATCGGCAAGTCGCCCCAGACGCCCGATCCGCCATCGCGAATCTTCTTTTCAAGCGTGGCGACCGCATTCTCGTGATCGTCCCGATAGCGGGCGCCGATTCTTTGAAACGATGGGCCCACGATGTCCTTGTCGATCCCGTGACATGCGCTGCAGCCGTATTTCTGCAGCAGGCTTGACGCAGGCGCGATCGCCGTTGACGTCGCATCCCGCTCGGACGGCAGCGCGCTGGCCGGCGGTGCTTGTCCATTCATGCTGGCCAGACCCCGGAAATTGTCGTCAATATCGCCATACATGCCGGCGATGAATCCGGGCGGCAACTCGCCAGAGAGCTTGACCGACGATTCGCAATCCTTCATGCACGCAGTGTTGTGCGTGTCGGACTTGCCATGAACGGACATCAGGCCGGGAAACTGCACGTAGCCATCGCGATTCGGCATCTTCACCGCGACCAGCGATTCGCGGTTGGCGACAAACTCGGCAGGAACGACTTCACTGAGATTCAGCACATAGGCCACGACCGCATAGACCTCTGATGGGGTCAACGATTTCGAGTTCGGGAACGGCATCGCCCGATTGATGTAGTCGAACAGGGTCGGCGCGAAGTTGAGTTTGCTGCCGACCGTGCGCACCGGCTGGCTGGTCGCCAGCGAGCCGATCCCTCCCGAGATTGCGATGTACTCGTTGCTCTCGCCAAACGTTCCGTGGCAGGAGGCGCACTGGGCTTCGTAGATTGTTTCACCCTCGTCAACCGAACCTTGTCCATCCGGCAGGCCCTGGCCATCGGGTCGCACGTCGATATCCCAACCGGCGATCTGCTCTGGAGTGGCGGCCGTGCCGAGACCAAAGTCCGCGGCGACGGCGCCAGCGCAGGCAGCGGCCAGAATCAGCGTCAGGGCGGCGGCAAGAGTTTCAGACCTGGACATTGTGTACCTGCCCTTCGGTATCAATCCGCCAGGTCTGGATCGCATTGTTGTGGTAGATCGACCGCGTGCCGCGCACTTCGCGCAGTTGGCGCATCTTCGGTTGCACGAATCCGGTTTCATCGATGCAGCGGCTTTGCAGCAAAGCCGGACTGCCGTCCCATTTCCAGTCGATGCTGAAACGGCTCAAGGCTTTGCTGAGTATTGGCCCCTGCAAGCGCGCTGTGCGCCAGTTTCGACCGCCATCGGTGGAAACATCCACTCGTTTGATCTTGCCGCGCCCTGACCATGCCAGCCCGGTGATTTCGTAGTGGCCACCCTTGTCGAGCAGATGCTGGCCACCCGAAGGTGAGGTGATCACCGACTTGGCTTCCTGTATCCAGGTGTATTGACGACTGCTGCCATCGGGCATGAGGTCGCTGTACATGAGAGATTCCTCGCGGGTGTTCCACGGCTGGTCGCCGAGCTTCAGTCGGCGCAACCACTTGACCGAGGAAATCCCCTGCACGCCTGGCACCAGCAGGCGGACCGGATAGCCCTGTTCGGGACGCAGCATTTCGCCATTCTGGCCGTAGGCGACAAGCACGTCGTCGAGAGCGAACTCGATCGGAATCGTGCGCGTGAGTCCGGCGCCATCGGCACCTTCGGCGAGAATGTATTTCACCTTCTTCGCATCGAAGCCGACATCGTCGAGCAGAGTTGAAAGCGGTACGCCGGTCCACTCCGCGCAACTCAGCATGCCGTGCGTGTACTGCACGGTCGGCACGGCCGGGTTACCCCATTCCATTGCCGAGTTCGCCCCGCATTCGAGGAAATGAATGCGCGAGACCGAGGGGAAGCGCAGCAAATCCTCCATCGTGTAGATCTTCGGCTTGCCGACCAGGCCATGGATCATCAGTCGGTGCTCGTAGGGGTTTACATCCGGTCGACCGTTATGGTCGCGTTCAAAGTGAAGCCCGTTTGGCGTGATGATGCCGAACAGGTTTTGCAACGGTGTAAACGCAACCGAGGAGTGCGGGGTCGTGGTCAGTCCCGGACTGAGCCGACGAATGATACTTTTCTCATAAGGCGATGGCGCACCATACGGATCCGATCCGACCGGCATCCCAAGCACGCGCGATGATGGCGGCAGATTCGGTGGCAGGTGTGCAGGGTTGGCCTCGTAGCCCTTGGCCTGCAGTTTGGTGGCCACCAGCAAGGCGGCTGCACCGGTGACCAGGGTGCCAAGCGCGCGACGACGTTCCTGCCCCGAAGGCGCGAGGAAATTCTCAGGCGCCGGGAGCAGACGCCCCTGCCCGGTTTCAGATCGGTGACTCATGCCACGGCCGCCTGTTTGGATGTCGAATCAATGTCCATTCCTGTGCCTGCTCGTGCCTACGGCAAGCCGACGACCGGCCGCGATTCCGCAGTCCACTCGGTCATCGAGCCGTCATAAAGGCGCACATTCGGATTTTTCATCAACTCGCTCAGCACGAACCACGCGCCCGATGCCAGATGACCGGTGTTGCAATAGGTGATGCTTGGCTTGGCGGGATCGAGATCGAGATGCTTGAAGATCGACTTGTATTCGGGTGCGCCGAGAAAATGCTGGCTGCCATCAGATTTCTTCGCGCGAACGTCGGGTGGAAAATTGACGGCGGCACCGATATGCCCTGCCGCGGCGATGGTCGACTTTCGCTCCAGTCCGACGTAAAACGGCATCGGTCGCGCATCCACCAATTGCGTCTGCTGATTTGCTGCCTTGGCCACATCGTCGCTGCCGGCCATGTACTGCTGACGCTCGGCTTTTGCGCTCCAGTCACCCATCGTGGGTGTTGCCGCTTCGGAGCTGAGCGTATATCCGGCGTTGATCCACGCGCTCGTTCCACCATCGAGTATGGCGAGACGGTCGTCGCCAAAAACCTTCATCGACCAATACACGCGAGCTGCCATGTCGAGGTCGCTGCCGGTCGCTCCATCGGCAACAATCACGGTTGGACGGCTGGCACGGACTCCGGTTTCGCGCATCAGCTTCTCGAATACCGCCCGTTCCGGGAGCATCGCCTTGACCTCGCGTCCGTCGATCGTGCGCTTGGTTCTGGCCTTGGAGAAATCGAGCAGCAAGGCGCCGGGAATGTGGCCGCCAACGGTCTCAAGGATTTTCTTGCCGTCTTCCTCGGCGAACTTGGGCGCCTTGACGAAAGCGGCAATATCTTCGCGCACGTCCAGTACATTTACTTCAGCGCGATGTTGTTCAAGCCACTCGGGACTGACCAGTGGCCCCGGCAGCTCGATTGCCTGCACGGCCGTGGCGAACACCAGCCCGGTTGCAAGGAGCAACAATGGAACGATTCGGATGTTCATGGACGATGTGATCCTCATGGTTGCGATGCGACTGCCTGCTCCACGCTGGCGATCTGTGCAGCGAGCGATACCCGGCACTGGCTGAGAATGTAGGTGCGGCGATCCTCAAGTACGCTCGATCCGCGCGGGCCGACCTCGATGCGACGATCCCTGTGTTCAAGCAACGCCTCGACTTGCGGCATGAACACGCCCAGTTGTGCGCATAGCCAGCGCTCGACCGGATCATTCAGCTGCGCGGACGTCGCGCCAAGTTTCTCGGCGATTGCAATGGCCTTGTTGGCCGTAATCCAGCCGCCTCCGGTGACCCATCGATTGGTCGTGAACAGGCGCCCTGGCATGCCGTGAGCGTCGACGCCGATGGCGAGCAGGTGCACGAGCCTCTCGGCTTCAGCGGCGCCGGGCAGACGCGCGAACAGGTGGAAATGGCCGTGCTCGGACGAGGGCGTAGATCGTGCAGGGTGAGAGTGATAGAAGTAATGGACTCCGCCCGTATCGGCATCGGAATCACTTGAACCGTACTGGTGCCATTCATTGACCTCGGTTCTCTCAAGCGCCTCCGCAAGTGGGGCGCGTCCGCGCGCGATGAAGTCATCGAGGCCGTCGATGACCGTGGATGCGGCGGCACATGCCTGCTGGCGGCGAATCGGGTCAAGCGCACCCAGGTGCCGCCTTACTTGCGCGGGGCGCATGCGCAACATGGACGAATCGTCTCGTCCGCGCACGCCTGGAACTGTCGCGGCAAAGCTCATTCACATTTCTTCTTTTTGCGTGGGGCACAAGGATTTCTCGGCTTGTCCTCTTCGCATTTTTTCTTCGCTGCTTCACTTGCAGCCTTCGCTTGTTCGGCGTCCTTCGCCTTGGCAGCGGCCTGAGCCTGTTCTGTCTTCGCGATATCGGCCGCAGTCGCAACCCCCTGTTGCCCAGTGATTTCCGGTGTGGGGGCTGCCTTCTGTTTCAGTGATGACGCAGTCGTTTCGACGGGCGCCGGGTCCTCGGTCTCATGTGCGATGGCTGCGGCGAGCGGCGTGATCGCGGCAAGAGCCAAGGTTGCGATCGACAGGCGACGTGTCAGGGAGTGCGTGTTGTCTTGCTTGATTTTCATGATTTGGCCCGATGGGTTTGCCGAGTTCAGTCGGCGCAGGAAATCGCGTCGGCGTTGCTGGTTCCGCGTGTCGCCCAACCGACTCCGACTGCGACGGCGCTGAGCAGGGCGAGTACCGCCCAGGTAGGCAGGTGGAGCAGATCGCCCAGGGTTTGAGCCTCCGGCCCTTCCGCGGCAAGAAGCAACGGATCAATTTGTTTGAAGATTCCCGCGAATGCGATGACGCCAATGATCAGGCCGACAAAGAACACGATTCCATCGAGGCGTCCGGCGGCAGCACCAACAACCGAGGTGCCCGGGCAGTAGCCACCCACGCCCATGCCAACGCCGATCAATGCGCCGCCGAGCAGGGTGGCCCAGAGAAATGTGGTCGGCACATACAGCGATGTCCACTGCACAAAACCGGCCAGTTGCAAAAAGTAAAGTCCGGCCGCTGCAACCAGGATCGCGGTGAACATGACGTTGAAGACGGTCCAGTCGCGCAGGCGCAACTGGGCGGTCAGGCGGCAGCCGTTGCCAAGCCCGCCGCGTTGCAGGACATAGCCGAACAGCGCACCGCTGATCAGCGCAGAGGCCGGATCGATCATCCCGAGCGGAAAATTCATTGCCATAGTCTCCGAGTGAGGAAGCCGGTGATCACGCCGGCGCCGAAGAATCCGATCAGGAACACGAAGCCTGCCGTGGCGAGGACGGCGGAACCGGATAGTCCGAGCCCGCTGGTACAACCGGCTGCGACACGAGCACCGAATCCGGAAAGAATGCCGCCCACCAGGGCCAGCGTGAGTCGCCCCGGATTGCGCAAGCGCGGCGGCCCCTCCACGCGAATGCGAAGGTGGCCGGACCACCAGCCCGCCAGCAGCGCGCCGAGGCCGACACCGAGGACCTCCCAGACAATCCATGCATCCAGCGGATTGCGCCCGTCTTCGAGCATTGGCCCAAGATAACCATTGTGCTCAGCCGCGGCAGGCGCCAACACATCCGACGCCACTGCTGCCAGAGCGGTCGGTGCGCCTGATGCGCCCAGCCCATGACCTGTAAGCAGAAAGGTCAATAACAGCACCAGCCCCAAGAGCACACCGGCGACATGCGAATTCCAGATTGGTCGTGTCTTCATGATTTTTTCGCTACGTTGAATGAACGTCGGGATTAGCAAATCATGCATACCCTAGGGGGTATATATAGAGGTCCTCGCGAAAGACATCACGCTGCACCGCGTCATGCAGGCAGAAAGCGCATGCACCGGTGCGAGTCGTAAAGAATGCGGACTTCCCTGCAGCGATGTGCCCAGCCACAACGGTGGACGGAACACGAAGTCAGCGGGGTCGAGTGAGGATCGGAGGCGCCCATCGAACGCGCACCGTTCAGACGGAATCGGAACCCGGCTGAGTAAAGTCGGACAGGCGTCTAAAGCAGGCCGAGGGCGCCAACGCTGCGATAGAGCATGTACAGCCCTACTGCGAAAATCAGCGCTGAAAAAACCAGGTTCAGCGCTCCCTTGTTGATCGAGAGTCGCGTCGCCAAGCGTGCTCCAAGCAAGCCACCGACGAGACCCCCACCGATGAATACGGCGGCGAGCGGCCAGTCGATCAGTCCGGCACGCGCGTAATTGAAAGCGGTCGTCAGACCGAAAGCGGTCACGGCGACCAACGACGAGCCCACGGCATAAAGTATCGGCATGCGCGCGGAAACCATCAGTCCAGGCACGGCGAGAAATCCTCCGCCGATTCCGAAGAAGCCTGACAGCGCGCCAACCACGCTTCCGGACGCCAGCAGCTTCAGCACGTTGCTCTTGTCGAGAACAACATCCGGATTTCCGCTACTGGAACGCCCGCGCAGCATCAGGACCCCAACCACAAGCATGAGAAGGGCGAACAAGGCGAGCAATTTCTGTCCATCGAAAGCCTTGCCGATCGATGAACCCATGAAGGCCCCGGCGACACCGGCGAATGCAAACACGCCGGCACACCGCCATTTGACGTTGCCGCTGCGCGCATGGTTGACGAGATTGGCCCCGGCGTTGAGGGCGACGGCGAATGCGCTCGTGCCAATCGCGATGTGCGGGCTTTGCACGCCGACCAGATAGACCATCAAGGGCACTGCAAGTATCGATCCCCCACCCCCCATCAGGCCCAGCGAAAAACCGACAAGAGAGCCGGCGAAAGTGCCTAGAAGATACTGAATCGCGGTCAACGTCATGAAAAAGACTCACAGTGGATGCCTGCAGCCTATCGCTTTCGTCCGACCAGCGAGGCCCTTTTTTGCAACGACATCGATTTGCCTCGCCGCCTGTAAAATCCGAATGCCGATCACCTCAGGCAGCGCAACGATCTGACTGTCGCCGAATCGATTCTTGGTTCAGCCACCTCTTGACGGACTTGATCTCTGCCCGGCCGATCCGATCTGGCAAGAGTCATCGAAAGCATCAGAGGCGAATGCTGGTTCCCTTTTGGTTTGCAATCGAAATGAAACTGGTAATGGACGATCCGTGCAGTGATCGCGGCGGGATAATGGCCACCAGCGAACGGAACCATAAATCGCCACGAGGAAACGCTTGCTGCCAGTAGCGCGTAGTGTCAGCACCTCGCGCTGCATTGTGATCTCACGAACAGGAAGTCCGCCGTGGCGAAAAAGAGCTATGTCCTTACCCTGAATCTTGGCTCCACTTCGCTCAAGGTGAGCTTGTTCGATCGAAGCAGACTTGGCGACTGGAGTGCACCCTGCAGTTCGCGCTCCTGGCCGTTTCACATCGCGCCCGAGCAGTGGGCTCATTCAGTGTCGCCAAAGCACGCCAGCGAAGATGGCGCGCCTCTCAGGGGTCCGATGACTTCATTGCTTGCCGAGCTGGATAGCTGGATGTCGACCAACGACGCCGACCCCCATATCGTCGTTCATCGAATTGTCCACGGCGGCACGCTCGAAGGACCTTGCCTCCTTGACGCGGAAAACATCGCCACTTTATCCGGGTTCTCGGAATGGGCACCAGAACACCAGGCACCGGCGCTCGCTTTGGTCGAAGCCGTTGCCGCAAGATGGCCGTCAGCCGCCCAGGTTGCGTTGTTCGACACGGATTGGCACCGCACCTTGCCGGAACTCACGCGGACGCTCGCGATTTCCAAAGAGCTTCGCGCCGAAGGGCTGCATCGGTTTGGATTTCACGGATTGGCGTATCAATCGGTTTGGCGGCAGTTGCGTGAACTGCAAATGGACGCAATCACTCGCCGCGTCGTTCTCGCTCATCTCGGCGGCGGTTCGAGCCTGTGTGCCGTGCAAGGTGGCCGCAGTATCGACACCACGATGGGGCTCACGCCGATGGATGGGCTGCCGATGGCTACCCGCTGCGGCAGCCTTGATCCAGGGATCATTCTTCACTTGCTCAGAGGCGACAGATTTTCCGTCGCGTCACTGGATTTCGAATTGAACCTCAATAGCGGGCTGCTGGGACTCTCGGGAACGTCGGGTGACATGCAGCGCCTGCTTGCAACAGACTCATCTGAAGCCAGATTGGCGGTGGCCGTATTCGTTCATCGAGTGGCTCAGGGAATCACATCCATGGCAACTACGCTCGGCGGCATGGACGACCTCGTGTTCTCCGGAGGAATCGGAACACACTCTTCAATCATTCGCGCAGCGGTTGTCGACAAATTGCAATGGATCGGATTGAAACTCGAGCCTGAAGCAAACATCGCCCAACAGCAAAGAATTGACGCCGCGACGAGCGCTGCACAAATTCATGTTCTTGACGTATACGAAGATCGCGAGCTCGCCGCCGCTTCATTCATTGTCCAGTGAACGATGTGCCATGCCGGGATTGAAAGCCGATCTGAAGGCTCGAACTGCACTTTGAACCAAGATTCAACCTCGTTCCGGAGCATTTTGTTTCGGAATTCCGAATGAAGCCGTTGCCGCGGCGACGACGAGCAAGGCGGAGATCATCAAGCAGGCTTCAAGTCCGGCTATCTGGAATACCCAACCCGACAGCAAGGTGCCAAGCAATCGGCCGAGCGCGTTGGCCATGTAGTAGAAGCCCACATCCAGAGAGACGCCGTCTTGCGTGGCGTAGCTCACGATCAGGTAGCTGTGCATCGACGAATTGATTGCGAAGAACACCCCGAACACCGTTAGCCCGATGAGCAAAACGGTCTGTGCCGGATAGCCCGATTCCAGAGTCACCGCCATCAGTGCCGGGACGATGGCCAGGATCAGAGCCCATGTGATCACGGCGCGACGACCGGGCTTGTTGCCGCTGACGGGACCGCTGAAGTACGGAACCATTGTCTGCACGATGCCGTAGCCGATGATCCACGCAGCGAGGAAACCACCCACCTGCCAGAAATCCCAGCCCAGCGATTCGGACAGGAACACCGGCAATGCAACGACGAACCAGATGTCACGCGCAGCAAACAGAAACAGGCGCGCTGCCGACAGCGCGTTGATCGCCCGGCTCTTCGATAGGATGTCGCGGAACTTCGGTTTTGACTTCGACTTGCCCAGATCGCGTTTCAGGACAACCACGCTGAGCAACCAGACAAAAAACAGGGCGAGCGCCATGATCGCCACAGCCGCCTTGAATCCGACGCTCGTCAGCAAGGCGCCGCCGACAAAGAAGCCGACGCCCTTGAGCGCATTCTTCGAGCCGGTAAGCGCTGCGACCCAACGAAACAATCTGCCCTGCTCATCTGCAGGCACCAGCATCTTGATGCTGCTCTTGGCGCTGAGCTTGTTGAGATCCTTGGCGATGCCAGACAGCGCCTGCGCCGCCATCACCCACGGCACGACCAACCACGTCGCCGGCACCAGCAGCATCGACAAGGCGACGACCTGCAGCGCCAGGCCGATGTTCATCGTCCGATTAAGTCCGATGCGCGCGCCGAGCCAGCCACCAAGCAGATTGGTGACGACGCCGAAGATCTCGTAGAACAGGAACAGCATCGCCACTTGCAGTGGACTGTATCCCAGCGTGTGGAAATGCAGGACGACCAGCATGCGCAACGCGCCGTCGGTCAAGGTAAATGCCCAATAATTGCCGGTGATCAACAGATAACTGCGGACGTCCGCTGATAATCGCGCGATCATCGTTTCAGTCCGGCCGACCAACGAAACGGACAAGTTCGACGGTGCGATTCACATATCCCCACTCGTTGTCGTACCAGGCGAAAATCTTCACCTGGGTACCGTTGGTCACCAGGGTCGACAGCGCATCGACAATGCTCGAGCGCGGATCGTGCAGGTAATCCATCGATACAAGCGGACGTGTTTCGTAGCCGAGAATGCCCATGAGCTCGCCTTCTGCCGCAGATCTCAGGAGCTGGTTGACCTCATCGACCGTGGTCGCGCGTTCGACCTCGAACACGCAATCGGTGAGCGAGGCGTTGGTCATCGGCACGCGCACGGCATGACCATTCAGACGGCCTTTCAGCTCGGGAAAAATCTCGGCGATTGCGGTAGCCGATCCGGTTGAGGTCGGGATCAGGTTGCTGCCGCAGGAACGGGCGCGGCGAAGGTCCTTGTGCGCGGCATCGACGATGACCTGGGTATTGGTCAGGCTGTGGATCGTGGTCAGACTGCCGTGGCGGATGCCGATATTTTCGTGGATCACCTTGACGATGGGTGCCAGGCAATTGGTTGTGCACGATGCAGCCGAGACGATGCGATGCTTCCAGGGGTCGAAACGTTGATGATTCACGCCCATCACGATATCGAGTGTGCCGACCGCCTTGATTGGCGCGGTAACGACGACTCGCCCGACGCCCTGTTCCAGATACGGCTGGAGTACCTCGAGTTTGCGGAATTTTCCCGAGGCTTCAATGACCACGTTGCAATGGGACCAATCGGTCGCAGCAAGCTCCGAATTGCGGGCGAACGGGATGCGGACTCCTTCGATCACAATGGCATCGCCATCAGCAGACGCCTCGTGCTGCCAGCGACCATGCGCCGAGTCGAAGTTGAGCAAATGCGCGAAGGTTTCGGCATCGCCGCCCGGGTCGTTGATCTGCACGAAGCTGAGTTCGGGCTGGTTCCAGGCGGCGCGCAGGGTCAGGCGTCCCATGCGGCCGAAACCGTTGATGCCGATGCGTAGGGTCATGAATGGGGTCTCGTCACTGTGAAGGAATGCGCAGTGCCGCGCAGCTTGGGTTTCAACTGACGATGCGCCAGAAAAGGAATCGGACGTTGCTCACCCACCTGCCCTCCTCCTCGATGTCTTCGTCGCCGCCTTCAGCACCGGCAGGCATGAGGCGTCGGAATCGACGCCGCAACAATCCTTGACCAGAAAGGCGATCAGCGCATTCATTGTTTCGAAACGGGCTCGATAGCAGATGAATCGGCCGCGCTGCTCGCCTTCGATCAAGCCGGCAATGCTCAACTCCTTGAGGTGGAAGGACAGGGTCGCTCCCGGCAATGAGAGGGTATCGACGATCTCTCCTACCCTTCGACCTTCCGCGCCCGCCTCGACAAGCAAGCGAAATATAGAAAGCCGGGTGCTCTGGCCAAGCGCTGCGAGAGCAATCGTTGCTTCAGTGATATCCATGTTTCCAGAATAATCGAATCATTTGATCGCATCAAGGCTCAGCTTTGTGAAACTGGACAACCTGGCATCTATCTGAGCCTTGCCTCGAAGGGCGCTTTTGATTGAATCAGCGAATGGCAGCATCCCGTTGTGAACGTCTCGGTCTACTTCAGCCGTTCGTCCTGAGCCGAGCCTGTCCTGAGCCTGCCGAAGGAAAGGGCTATCCCAAATAGAGGGATTGCTTCGGCGACTTGCGTTCATGACCTCCTTTGACAAGCTCGGGACAGGCCCAACTCACCACGATCTGAAGTTGGCTGCACTTTTCTTTGGCCCTCTCACGCCGGACGAGAAAGGAAAATCGCGAATGATTTCAGGGCCCACTCAATAGCGGTTGCCATCCTTTGGCCAGGGGGTTTCGGCGATCAATCGATACGCGGCGAGTCCGATGGGCGGGCCCCGATCCACGCGAGAGCGACGAGCCGACTACAATGGCCGACTTTCCGAGACCGGCCTGCGCATGGCACCCAACGCAACCATCTACAAGATTGAGCTGCAGATCAGTGACATGGATCGCCACTACTATGCGACCCACGCGCTGACCCTGGCCAGACATCCGTCTGAGACCGACGAGCGCATGATGATCCGCGTGCTTGCATTTGCGCTGTATGCCGATGAGCGACTCGAGTTCGGCAAGGGCCTCAGCGCCGATGACGAACCCGATCTCTGGCGCAAGGAACTGAATGGCGAGATCGCGTTGTGGATCGATCTGGGCCATCCCGATCCTGCCCGGGTTCGCAAGGCTTGTGGTCGCGCCAACCAGGTCGTCCTGGTCAATTATGGCGGTCGTGGCGCGGATATCTGGTGGGAGAAGTCGGCCAGTGATCTGAAGCGCTCGAAAAATCTGACCGTGCTCGATATTCCCGTTGATGTCGTCGATGCGCTCGCTGCGCTTGCCGAACGCGGACTGCGGCTGCAATGCCTGATCCAGGATAGGCATGTGCAGATTCTCAGCGGTGACACCGTGATCGGCATTGATCCTCAGCCGCGCATGAGCTCCGAGTCGGACGGACGCTGAAGCGATGTCCGACAGCGTCGATGTCGCCATCATCGGAGGCGGCGCAGCGGGTTTGATGTGTGCGTTGACTGCGGCCAGGCGCGGTAAACGTGTTCGCTTGATCGAACATGCGAATCGGGTTGGCAAGAAGATCCTCATGTCCGGCGGCGGGCGCTGCAATTTCACCAATACCGGGACCACGCCGGCCAATTTCCTCTCGGCCAATCCTCATTTCTGCAAATCCGCGCTGGCAAGGTTCACGCCGGTCGACTTCATCGACATGGTCGATGCGCATGGCATCGCGTGGCACGAAAAAGAACTCGGCCAGCTGTTCTGCGACGTTTCATCGAAGCAGATCGTGGGCATGCTCCTCGACGAGTGCGCCGATGCAGGCGTGAAAGTACAGACGAGCTGCAGCATCGAGCGTGTGCAATCGATCGATGGTGGATTTCGAATCGAGACAACGCAAGGGAGTTTCGACTGCCCAGCCCTTGTCGTTGCCAGCGGCGGTCTTTCGATTCCTAGCATGGGCGCGAGCGGATTCGGCTATGAGCTTGCGCGGCAATTTGGGCATGAGGTGCTGCCGACCCGTGCCGGCCTCGTCCCACTGACTCTGAGTGGAAAGCATCAGGAACGTCTTGCGGATTTAAGCGGTGTCGCCCTTCCGGTCGAGAGTCGCTGCAATGGAGCGCAGTTCCGCGTCGACATGCTGATCACCCACCGCGGCATCAGCGGACCGGCAATCCTGCAGATTTCCTCGTATTGGCAGCCCGGTGACGACCTCCGAATCGACTTGTTGCCGAGCACCGATGTACTCGCGTTTCTGGTCGATCAACAAGGCCAGCGCAGCGCAGCGGAATTGAAAACGATCCTCGCCGAAGTCTTGCCGAAGCGCCTGGCCCAGCGCCTTTGCGAACTCTGGATCGGCAGTAGACCGATGCGCCAGTATCGACAAGCCGAATTGCGCGAGATTGCCGGACAATTGAAGTCATGGCCGATCGTCGCGAGTGGCACCGAGGGATACCGCACGGCCGAGGTGACCCTCGGCGGCGTCGACACGAATGGCCTGTCATCAGCCACGATGCAGTCGCAACATGTTGATGGTCTCTATTTCATTGGCGAAGTAGTCGATGTGACCGGTCATCTGGGCGGCTACAATTTCCAGTGGGCCTGGGCTTCCGGGCATGCGGCCGGCACGGCGGTCTGAGCGACACCCTGCAAGCGATTGGACACAAACCCGATGTTGCGACTGACTGAAATCAAATTGCCGCTGGATCATGCTGCCGACGAAATTCCGCAGGCGATTTGCGCGCGCCTCGGTTTGAAGCGCGAGGAACTGACCCGCTTCACTATTTTTCGTCGTGGCGTCGATGCGCGAAAACGATCGACTATCCAGTTCATCTATACCCTCGACATCTGTACGACGCGCGATGAAGAGTTGCTGACGAAATTCGATACCGATCCGCACGTCGTGGCGACACCGGATACTTCGTATCAGTTCGTTGTTCGTGATGGCTCACTGCCATCTGGAGTTCCGCGCCCGGTCGTCATCGGGACTGGCCCCTGTGGGCTCCTTGCCGCACTGGTTCTCGCGCAGATGGGAATGCGGCCACTGATCCTCGAACGCGGCAAGGCCGTGCGTGAGCGCACCAGGGACACCTGGGACTTCTGGCGCAAGAGCATCCTCGACCCGGAATCGAACGTGCAATTCGGTGAAGGCGGCGCCGGAACGTTTTCCGACGGCAAGCTGTACAGTCAGATCAAGGATCCGCGCCACTATGGACGCAAGGTCCTGACCGAGTTCGTCAAGGCCGGTGCACCGGAAGAGATCCTCTACGTCAGCAAGCCGCATATCGGCACGTTCCGGTTGGTCAAGATGGTCGAGCACATGCGCGCGACGATCGAATCACTCGGCGGCGAGTTCCGTTTTTCGAGCAGGGTCGATGATGTACTCGTCGAGGACGGCCACATGCGTGGGTTGACGCTCGCAAGTGGCGAGCAGATCCGCGCCGATCATGTGATCCTCGCGATCGGCCACAGCGCGCGCGACACCTTCGAAATGCTGCATGCGCGTGGCATCTATGTCGAGGCCAAACCCTTTTCGATCGGCTGTCGCATCGAGCACCCGCAATCGTTGATCGACCGCGCCCGGTATGGCCCGAGTGCCGGAAACCCGTTACTCGGCGCGGCCGACTACAAGCTGGTGCATCACGCGAGCAATGGTCGATCGGTCTACAGTTTCTGCATGTGCCCGGGTGGCACCGTAGTTGCTGCTGCATCGGAACCCGGTCGACTCGTCACCAATGGCATGAGCCAGTATTCACGCGACGAGCGCAATGCCAACAGCGCGATCGTCGTCGGCATCACGCCTGAGGACTATCCCGGTGATCCATTGGCTGGCATCGCCTTCCAGCGCCACTGGGAGCAGCAGGCATTTGTTCTTGGCGGGTCGAACTATGATGCGCCAGGCCAACTGGTTGGTGATTTCATCAAGGGCAGCGCGTCGACCGGATTCGGCAGCGTGCAGCCTTCCTATACGCCAGGCATGCATCTTTGCGATCTGGCCCCGACCCTGCCCGACTTTGCCGTGAAGGCGATGCGTGAAGCGATTCCGGCATTCGACAGGCAAATCCGTGGTTTCAGCCAGCATGATGCCGTGCTGACCGCGATCGAGACCCGAACCTCTTCGCCGATCCGCATCAAGCGCAACGATGACGATATGCAGAGTCTCAACACACGCGGCCTGTTCCCGGCCGGCGAAGGTGCAGGCTATGCGGGCGGAATTCTTTCCGCCGCCGTGGACGGTATCAAGGTCGCCGAAGCCGTCGCGCAATCGATCATGGCCTCGGCGGTTTATCGATCTCCCCAACCCTGATCAGAGCACGGATTGTTTCGGATAGCTGATGCGGTGAATGCCGGCCAGATTATAGCGCCGCGCGTAGATCGGGTGAGCGAGCTTGAGGATTTCGATCGCACTGTCCGTTGATTCCTGGTCGGGCGTATACGCGAACAGGAAGTAACCTCCACGTTTAGCGGTCTTTCGATCGTCGTCGATATAACCGAACTCGGTACCGACTGCGCGAACCAGGCTCTGACCGGCCTTTTCTGCGAGGTTCGAGCCTTCGATCGATTCCAGATGGTCGACCAGGTACGGCCCGTCGACGACGGCAAGGTCATCGTCGGCAAATCCCGCATCGAGAAAGCGCTGGCGTATCTCCTTGGCTCGCGTCTCGTTGTCGAACGCGGCGAGCACGTAGTGAAGCGGATAGAACACGCCCATCGATGAATCGGATTCCTTGAAAAAATCCCAATGCTCTCGCATGGCAACGGCTCCTGAGTGTCGAGAATCCTCGACAAACTAGCCAACCCGACCAAACTGCGGGATGAACGCCCGCGGCGAAGGCGCACCAACTGTGCCCAAACCTGTGCAGAATGGCGTGATGCCCTCGACCTGGACCTACCGATGATCGCGAACGAGTCAGACGAACCTGAAGTCGATCAGTCGTCAGTCAATGTCGCTGAGGCCAGGGATCCGCTCAGCGCAACCGCACGCAAGGGATCGGTCAGTGGCGCGACGCTCAGCCGAGCAGTCCGCGAGTCGCAGCTTGAGGTCAACTCGGGCATTCATCGAATGCTCGGGATCCTGGTCGTCCTCGGAACGCTCTACACCTGCTATTTCGTCAGCGAATTGATCCTGCCGATTCTGCTTGCCGCATTTTTCTCGCTGTTGTTGAGCCCGGTGATGAAGCGCCTGACCAGCGGCTGGTTGCCGCGCTGGATCGCTGCGTTCCTTTTGATAGCCATATCGATGGCGACCTTGGTCGGCATTGGCAACGCCTTGTATGTGCCGGCGGCGGAATGGGTCAGTCGTGCCCCGCGCGTCATCCACAACGTGACGCCGAAACTCAAGTCGTTGATGCGCCCGATCAACGAAGCCAACAAGATGGGTGATTCACTCAACGAGATAACGGGAGAGCCAAAGAAAGGAACCCAGCGTGTCGTGGTTCAAGCTCCCGATCGACCCAGTCTGCTTTCGACCACGCCGAGACTACTCGCCAGCGTCCTTGCCGTGGTCTTGTTGACCTATTTCTTCCTGCTCTATGGAGATAGCCTGCTGCGGCGAGTCCTTATGATGCGTTCGACCTGGCAGCAGAAGAGAGTGACGGTCGATATCGTTCGATCAATCCAGAGCGACGTTTCTCGATATTTCCTGACCGTATGTTCGACCAGCATCGCCCTGGGTTGCGCGACGACCTTCCTGCTCTGGATGCTAAAGGTAGACACGCCTTTGCTCTGGGGCGCGCTGGCGGCCCTGCTTAATCTGACGCCCTATGTTGGTCCGATGATCATGGCAGCGTTGTTGGCCCTGGTCGGCTTGTCGCAATTCCCGAGTCTCGGAGCGGCAATGCTGCCAGCCGCAGGATATCTCGGCTTGCATCTGCTCGAGAGCCAGTTGGTGACGCCACTGGCGATCGGGCGCTCGATCAATCTCAATCCGCTCGCCATCATTCTCTGGCTGATGATCTGGGGCTGGATGTGGGGAATCCTGGGCCTGCTGCTCGCCGTGCCGATACTCGTTTGCACCAAGATCATCTGCAGCCGAGTGGAAGGCTTGCAGCATTGGGCGATTCTACTTGAGAAATGATAGGCATGTTATTGATATCCCTGCCATTTATTAGGGCTTTTCTCAGAAAACCGACAATCCGCTCAACTCCGTGAAGCGATCCAGCGCGGCCGCTCCAGCCAGTGAATTGCCTTTTTCATCAAGTCCTGGCGACCAAACCACGATCGTCATTACATTCGGGACCACGGCGACGATTCCGCCCCCCACTCCACTCTTGGCCGGTAGCCCGACGCGAAACGCGAATTCACCGGCCGCGTCGTAGGTGCCGCAGGTCATCATCAACGCGTTGATGCGCTTGGCCCGATCCGGCTTGATCACGATCTTGTCGCTGCGCTGGCAGCGACCGCCGTTGGCGAGATGCAGGAAAGCACGGGCGAGGTCGACGCAACTCATCTGCAGGGCGCATTGGTGGAAGTAGAAATCGAGAACGTCGTCGACCTTGTTCTCGATGTTGTTGAAGCTGCGCAGGAAGTTGGCCAGTGCGAAATTCCTGAATCCGGCGTCCCGCTCGGAGCTTGCCACCTCCTCGTCCATGATGACGGCCGGATTGTCGGCACGATCGCGGACAAATTCGAGCAGTCTGTCGCGTGCACGGGGCGCGCTCGACAAGACTACGTCGGCAATGACATGCGCACCGGCGTTGATGAACGGATTTCGCGGGATGCCGCGCTCACGTTCGAGCTGGACCAGAGAATTGAATGCGTTGCCCGATGGCTCGCGCCCTACTCGCTTCCAGAGATCGTCACCCAAAGCCTCCAGCGCAAGATTCAGGGTGAAGACCTTGGAAATGCTCTGGATCGAGAACAACTCATCCGCATCGCCCGTCTTGTACAACTTGCCGTCCAGGGTGGCGATGGCCATGCCGTAGCGATCGGCAGGAACGCAGGCGAGACCCGGGATATAGCTGGCCACCTTGCCGCGTCCGATCAGTGGACGCACGTCGTCGTGAACACGAGCCAGGATCCGGGTCAGGTCCAGGGCGGAGGGAGATTGAAGCAGTGATCGGGGAAATGTCATGGGCACTTGGTCGCATGCGGGAACTAGCGCTTCGGAGCTACCATTTGCCGTTGCTCCGCAATCGCTTTAGCCGCCGCCAGGATTACGCTGCCAGGTACGCGCACACGATAGTCCGGATGAGTAAACGAAAACTGCAGAATGTGTCCTCGGTCGACAATGAACACCGAAGGCACCGGCAGCGCGTGATGGGTTTCACCCGATGATTTCTCGAGATCAATGCCAAACCCCTCGTACTTCTTGATTGTCGCATCATCGACGCGGAAGGCGATTCCAAATGCCTTGATCGCGGTAGCCTGGCTGTCTGACATCAAGGTGTAATCGAGCTTGTCCTTGGTCATCGTCTTGGCCAGCTCTTCCGGTCGATCGGGACTGATCGCGATAACCTGGTAACCCAGCGCCTCGACGTCCTTGACGATCAGGCGAAGATCGCTCAATTGAGTATTGCAGTAAGGACACCATCCACCACGATAGAAAACCAGGATCGCAGGCTTGCCATCCATCTGCTTCCATAGCGTGGTCTCTTTTCCGTCCAGCGTCTTCAATGCAACATCGGGCAATTGGGTTCCGAGGAGGAGCGGATGCACTTGATTGGGTGAGGCGGCGATCTCATTGGCGGCAAACAACGGTGAACTGAACAAGAAGAGTGCGATGAGAATCAAGCGGAACATGGTTAGCCTCCGATGGGCATGAGGATGAAACAGAACGCCGCGGGGCGACCAAACTTGCACCGCCACGCAGAAAATTTTTGTCGACGCTAGGATTGTTCAGCGCAAACTCGCCTGCGACCATGCCTCGTTCGCCGGCATCAGTCCAGCAACAGTACCGCGCAACCAATAGTTCGCAATGTCGGGCCGCGAGGAAGGTTCGCCTGGCCCTGTATCATGGCGACTTTCTGTTTGCTTTGTCCCCGCAAACACCTGCCAGCTTCCTGATCAGGTCCGACGCGATCGAGCGACAACCGCGTTGCGCCCCTTGGCCTTGGCCAGATACAACGCGCGATCGGCCACCGCTACCAAAGCGCTGCTGGGCAGATGCGCTCGCGGCTGTACCGAGCTGACGCCAATGCTCACGGTCACCTCATTGGCAACCGGTGACGTGGGATGTTCGATTCCGAGAGCGGCAATTGACTGCCTCAGTTGCTCACCAAGACGACGCGCCTCGAGCAGATTCCTGCCTGGCAGGAGAATCGCGAACTCTTCGCCGCCGAATCGTGCGACGAGATCGGTCTCCTGGCCAAACTGGGCGGCACAGTGACTGGCCAGAAGTCGCAGGCACTCATCACCACCCTGATGACCGAAAGAATCATTGAGCAGCTTGAAGCAGTCAACGTCCACCAGCAGCAGACCCAGGGGACGCCGTTTCGAACTTTGGCGGTCCCACGCAACCCGCAATGCATCATCGAAGTGACGTCGGTTGGCGATGTTGGTCAATCCATCGCACATCGAGAGCTGCTCAAGCTTGCGATTGGCGATTTCCAACTCGCGAACAACCTTGGCCAGATGCACGGCGCCCGCGATCTGCAATGCCACCGCGTCGAAAACAGCACATACCTTGTTCGTGAAAAACGTCGTGCTGGTGCTTTCCAGATTGAGCACCCCGTGCAAGGTGTCGCGGTGCCTGATCGGCACCAGATATTCGGAGCACACCAGGCTATTGCCGGGGACATAGTCCGGATCATTGGCAACATCGAGGATCAACTGGGGGCGACCGGTTCGCACGCATCGTCCGGCTGCGCCAAGTTCGACAGGCCACGGAAGTTCGCTGGGCAGAACAAGATCGATGTGACCGGACCAGACCTCCTCGATAAAGAACGAATGACTCTCGTCGAGCAGGATGATGCTGGCAACTGTCACCGGAAGGCGATCAATGATGCAATCGACGATGCGCTTGAGCACTGCTTCAAGTGAGTCGCCCTGCAGGGCTTCACTGGAAATCTCCGCAAGAAGGTCGGCCAGCATGAAATACCGGTCAGCGGCGCTCCTTTTGCTCCAGCTTTGACGAATCGACGCCGCTGCCTCCAGCGCAACAACGCGCTGCGACCCTGCCATGACTCCCCCTCGGGTAAATCGGATACCGCTTCTCAAGCTCCGTCGAGAAAGAACGGCTCCACTTCACCCTTGATCTTCAATGTGATCGGTCTTCCCCGGCGGTCGAGCGACTTGCCTGCGGCCACGCGAATCCAGCCTTCGCTGACACAATACTCCTCAACGGTGGTTCGTTCCTCCCCGTTGAATCGGATACCAATGCCACGCGCGAGCAGCGCTTCGTCGTGGAACGGACTCTTGGGGTCGACCGAAAGGCGGTCGGGAAATGGTTCAGACATTCAGCATGCTCCGCTTGTGACATTCACGGGAAAGCGCCCATCGTAATTGATCGGCCCGCTTCCTGCTGCTGATACGAAGCTGGAATGCTGCACTGCAGCCGAGCGTGAATTGCGGGCCACGGGTCAGCTTTGACCCGTGGCCCGTCTGGGATACCGCCGAACCATCGCCCCATCAATCGACATTGTTGGGAAGCGCGAAAATTCAAGCGCCTATTCGACCACCGCCGGCAGCTTCTGTGCGGCTTCGGTTTCGACCTTGAGCCTGGACTCACGCACACTCAGTCGAACCTTTCCGCCTTCGGCGAGTTTCCCGAACAGAAGCTCGTCGGCCAGCGCACGCTTGATGTTGTCCTGAATCACACGCGCCATCGGTCTTGCTCCCATCTGCGGATCGAAACCGTGTTCAGCCAGCCATCGGCGCGCTTCACCATCAATATCGAGCGAGACGTGTTTTTCGAGCAGTTGCGCTTCGAGTTCGATCAGGAACTTGTCGACGACCCGCAGGATATGCTCGAAATCGAGCGCGCCGAACTGCACGATCGCATCGAGGCGATTGCGGAATTCCGGCGTAAACGCCTTGCGGATGATTTCCATCGCATCGGAAGCGTGATTCTGGTCGACGAAACCAATCGTGCGCCGAGCCGCAGTCTGTGCCCCGGCATTGGTCGTCATCACCACGATCACATTCTTGAAGTTCGCCTCGCGCCCGTTGGTGTCGGTCAGCGCGCCGCGATCCATGATCTGCAACAGCACGTTGTAGACATCCGGGTGGGCCTTCTCGATCTCGTCGAGCAGAAGCACGCAGTGCGGATGCTTGACGATCTGTTCGGTCAGCAGCCCCCCCTGGTCGAAGCCGACATAGCCCGGGGGTGCGCCGATCAAACGCGAGACCGAATGCGCTTCCATGTATTCGGACATGTCGAAGCGGACGAGTTCGACGCCGAGCTGCAGGGCAAGCTGGCGAGTGACTTCGGTCTTGCCGACACCGGTCGGGCCTGCAAACAGGAAGTTGCCGATCGGCTTGTTCGGATCGCCCAGACCCGATCGAGCCATCTTGATTGCGCTGGTCAGAGCCTCGATCGCGGAGTCCTGGCCGAACACGACCATCTTCAAATTTCGGTCGAGGTTGCGCAGCACGTCGCGATCAGACGCCGACACCTGCTTTGGCGGGATGCGTGCCATGCGCGCGACGATGTATTCGATCTCGGGCACATCAACCTTGCCTGTGCGCTCGCCTTCAGGTAGCAGGCGCTGACGTGCACCGGCCTCATCGATGACATCGATGGCCTTGTCGGGCAGCAAACGGTCGGTGATGTGCTTGACCGAGAGATCAACCGCCGCTTTCAAGGCACCACCGGTGTACTCGACATGGTGGTGCTCCTCGAAACGGGATTTGAGCCCGTTGAGGATCTCGATGCTTTCGGCAATGGTCGGCTCGACCACGTCGATCTTCTGGAAACGACGCGCCAGCGCGCGATCTTTTTCGAACACGCCACGGTATTCCTGGAATGTCGTCGAGCCGATGCAACGCATTTCGCCGGAGGCGAGCATCGGCTTGATCAGGTTCGAGGCATCCATGGTCCCGCCGGAGGCCGAACCGGCACCGATGATGGTGTGGATCTCGTCGATGAAAAGGATCGCGCCAGGCTCCTTGCGCAGCTGGGTGATGACACCCTTGAGACGCTTCTCGAAATCACCGCGATATTTCGTGCCGGCAACCAGCGCGCCGAGATCGAGGGCGTAGATGGTCGCATCCTTGAGGATGTCGGGAACCTGACCCTCGACGATGCGCTTGGCGAGACCTTCAGCCAGGGCAGTCTTGCCGACGCCGGCCTCACCGACATACAGCGGGTTGTTCTTGCGACGGCGGCAGAGCACCTGGATGGTGCGCTCGATCTCGAGGGCGCGGCCGATCAACGGATCGATCTTGCCCTGTCTGGCCAGGTCGTTGAGGTTGTTGGCGAATTCGTGAAGGGGATTGCCACGCGGCTCCTCGCCACCCTCGCCTTCACGACCGGACTGCTCGCCGCCAGGCGTCTGCGCCGATTCATCACTGAGCTTGGCAATGCCGTGGGAAAGGAAATTGACCACATCGAGCCGGTGAACGTCCTGTTGGCCGAGGAAGTAAACCGCGTGTGAATCTTTCTCGCCGAAGATCGCCACGAGCACATTGGCCCCGGTGACCTCTTTTCTGCCGGATGACTGGACATGGTAAACGGCGCGTTGCAGCACTCGCTGAAAGCCAAGTGTGGGTTGGGTATCGCGTTCGTCCGCCTGCGGCAAGACCGGGACGGTCTCGGCGATGATCGAGCGCAGGTCGCGCCCGAGCTTGTCGATTTCCGCTCCACAGGCACGCAATACCTGAATGGCCGACGGGTTTTCGAGCAACGCGAGCAATAAATGCTCGACGGTCATGAACTCATGACGCTGCTCTCGGGCCTCCTTGTAGCACTGGCCGATGGTGAGCTCTAGATCCTTGCTGAACATCCGATATTGCCTCGCTGGATGATTGATGCAGGGGATATGCGGACTGTCTCAGGTTTTTTCCATGGTGCACAGCAAAGGGTGCTGGTGTGTCCTCGAAAATTCGTTGACCTGGGTCACCTTTGTTTCTGCTACTTCGCGTGTATAGACGCCACATACGCCCTTTCCACGAGTATGTACGTGCAACATCACCTGGGTGGCGCGTTCACGATCCAGTGTGAAAAAGGTTTCCAGAACAACCACGACAAAGTCCATCGGCGTGAAATCGTCGTTGAGGATCACCACCTGGTACATCGGTGGCTTTGCTACCTGGGGAGGAGCAACCTCCACAGCGATACCGTGTTCGTGGTCGTTTTCGTGCTGCGGATCCTGGGGCATGATTCTGCTGGGAGCTCAAAGATGGCTACCAGTATAGGTTGCGCTGATGGCGGTTCAAGGGCGAATCTACCATCTACGCTAAACTCGGCCCCAATGACTATTGATCAATCCCAACCAGCTGTGTTCGAAGCCGAGGCCCGCGTCTGGTGCCCGCGGGTAACGGTCGCCACGATTGTGCCGAGAAACGGGAGCTTTCTGCTGGTCGAAGAAGAAGTACATGGCCGCACCGTCCTCAACCAGCCTGCCGGCCACCTCGAACCTGACGAAAGCCTGCAATCGGCGGCAATTCGCGAAACGCTCGAGGAGACCGGATGGATGGTCGAGCTGGAATGCCTGATCGGTGTACAACAATGGGTCAGCAGCCATTCCGGTAGCCAATTCGTTCGATTCACGTTTGTCGCGACTCCGCTCACGCATGATCCAGTGCGACCGCTTGACCGTGGGATCCTGCGCGCACTCTGGATGGATCGCGACGAAATTGTTGCGGCCGCCGATAGATTGCGCAGCCCTCTGATCCTGCACAGCATTGATCAGTGGCTGGCCGGTCGGCGCTTGCCTCTGGACAGCATCTGTCAGCTTGCTCCAGGAACTCCGTCGATCTGACCTCCATGGAAACCGGACTGATCATGGTTGGCGTATCGGGAGGCGTCGACTCTTCCGTTGCCGCGTTGTTGCTGGCCCGTGGCGGGCAACCGCTTGCCGGACTTTTCATGCAGAACTGGGAGGAGGATGAACGCTTCGGCCCGTGCAGGGCGAGTGAGGATCGCAAGGACGCGCTGGCAATCTGTGCGCGTCTCGGCATTCCGTTTCATGCCCGGAATTTCGCCCGTGAGTACTGGGATCAGGTATTCGAGCATTTTCTTGCCGAGTATCGCGTCGGTCGGACCCCGAATCCCGATGTGCTGTGCAACAGGGAAATCAAGTTCAAGACGTTTCTCGAAAACGCGCGCGAACTTGGCGCCGAACGGATCGCGACCGGACACTACGCCCGCAACGAGTGCCGCGATGGCCAGTGGCGATTGCTTCGTGGACGCGACGACAACAAGGATCAGAGCTACTTCCTCTACACGCTGGGCCAGGAGCAACTTGCCGTGACGTTGTTTCCGGTTGGTGATCTGCCCAAACCCGAGGTTCGGAAGATCGCCCGCGAGGCCGAATTGCCGACCCACGCGAAGAAGGATTCAACCGGCATCTGTTTCATCGGTGAACGTGACATTCGGGACTTTCTGGGCCGCTATATTCCTGCACAGTCCGGTCAGATCGTTACCCCTGAAGGCGTCTGCGTCGGCGAACACCAAGGTGCCTGGTATTACACCGTCGGGCAACGTGGCGGGCTGGGGATCGGCGGGCGTCGCGATTCAAGCGGGGAGCCCTGGTACGTCGTCGGCAAGGATGTGGCTGCGAATGTCCTCTATGCCGTACAGGGTAATGCCAGCGATTGGCTGCTTTCGACCCGGCTGGCGGCCAATGACCTGAGCTGGGTCTCAGGCGCTGCGCCCGCGCTCGAGTTCCGTTGCAGTGCGAAGATTCGTTATCGCCAAAGTGACCAGGATTGTCTGGTGAAAATCATTGGAAGCGAGTGTGTGATCGAATTCGACCAACCTCAGCGCGCAGCCACACCCGGACAATCCGTCGTGTTCTACAGCGGTGAATGCTGCCTTGGCGGTGGCGTCATCGAACGCACCGATGCACCGTTTGGCGAATGGAAATCCTCGAAAGGGACCGAGTCAATGGAGAATCCACATGCGTGAATCCCGCGTGATTGCCCTGGCCGGTGTTTTCCAGGCCGCTGCTCTCGTTCATTCGATGGCCAATGAAGGACGCGCGGACGCGGCTTCGATCGAGTCCAGTCTGGCCAGCCTGTTCCGCATTGACAGCGATAGCGCAGCTGACGCATTCGGCGGACTTCCGGGAGTACGTCTCGGCATGGAGCAACTGATCAGCAGCTTCGACAGCAACCACCAGCAGATCGCCATGTCCCGTCTGGTCATCGGCATCCTGCGACTGGAACGCAAACTTTCCGGGCGGGAAAAAATGCTCCTGCAAGTACGCGACGGAATTGAATCGATCCAGCGTCAGGTCGATCATCTGGGCATAACCCACGCCACGGTCCGAACCCGTCTGGCCGAGCTCTACAGCGAAACCCTGTCGCAGTTGAAGCCACGCATCGTTGTGCATGGCAACCCAACCCATTTGTCTGATCCACAACGCGTCGAGCAGATCCGCGCGCTGCTACTCGCGGGCGTTCGCGCGGCCGTACTCTGGCGCCAGGTCGGGGGCAGTCAGTGGCGGCTTTTGTTGCGCCGCGGCGAATACGCGATGCTGGCCCGCGGCTTGCTTGCACGCTGCATGCTCGATCGAGGCTGATTCTCACAGCCCCGATCGAAACAGGAATTGCTTCAGTTCGGTGCGCTGATCCGAATTGAATCGTCGTAACGAATCGTCTGCACGGTGTGCGATTTATGGCCCATCGCGGTCGAGTCGCTTTCCGAGCGCACGACCAGACCGTCTTCGTCGATGTAAACCTTGTTGTGCGAGGACACCGACACACCCATTACCTTGGTGTTGACGTCATAGCTGATTGCACGAACCGACTTGCCATCGATGGATTCCGCACCCTCGTCCTTGATATTGGTGGTTCCAGCGCGGATGTCGTCGAGTGTCGATGGCAGCAGCCGCTTGAGCATTCCGCTCATGTCGATCGGTGGCTTCATCCACTCCCCGTCGCCGCTGCGCATCCAGGTGCCTTCCGGGACCACGACGAATGAGGTGTCGGCGGTGGTAGCGCGAAAACGGCTGATGCTGTCGAACTCGACCCTGGAACGGGTCTCGCGCCCTTTTGCATCGGTCGAGACCGAGTCGGCCGCATAACGTGAGTCAAGCATTTTCTGATAGGCGGCAAAGAGCACGTCGCGCGCGCTTCCGTCAGCGGCGGCTATTGTCGGAATCATGACGCTGGACAGGGCCAGAAAGGCCGCAACAACCAGGGTCGCAATACGAGTCATGGGCAAATCCTTGTCGGCTGGAAAACCTCAATCCTGCGTGAAAGTGCGAATGCTTCGCAAGTCCCCCGAAGGCTCAGTGTTTGAAGGTCAACACACCCTTGCCGATTCGTTTGTAGCGGCACGTCGGCAAGGCTAGACTATGTGCTTGCCGGAATTCCTCCCAGCAACAATTTCGCGCTAAAATCTTCTTTACTTTCAACCCATTGACACCGGGACTTCAAGCCAACCCTTATGCTCTTGCAGGGTCTGGATTGAAGCAAACCGGTGCAGCATCGCTTGCGGAGCTCGACATGATTTTTGAAACGCTCGCCAAAACCGGCCACGAGGAAGTGGTGTTCTGTCACAACAAGGATGCCGGACTGAAAGCAATCATTGCCATCCACAACACTGTACTTGGTCCATCGCTCGGCGGCCTGCGCATGTGGCCGTACAAGACCGAGCAGGAAGCGATCAACGATGTGCTGCGACTGTCGCGTGGCATGACCTACAAGAATGCCGTTGCCGGACTCAACCTCGGTGGTGGCAAGGCGGTCATCATCGCCGATCCGGCGACGGACAAATCCGAGGCCTTGTTTCGCTCCTTCGGGCGCTTCGTCAATTCGCTCAATGGACGTTACATCACCGCCGAAGATGTCGGCATCGACGTCAACGACATGGAGTGGGTGTTCCGCGAGACTTCATTCGTCACTGGCGTGCATCAGGTCCATGGTGGCTCCGGCGACCCGTCTCCGTTCACTGCCTTTGGCACGCTGCAGGGTCTGCTTGCCTCGCTCAATGCCTGCTACGGCAATGAAGATGTCGGCAAGTACAGCTACGCGGTCCAGGGTGCCGGACATGTCGGCATGGAGTTCATCAAGTTGCTGCGCGAGCACGATGCCAAGGTCTATGTGACAGACATCAACAAGGAACTGGTCCAGCGCGCGGTTGATGATTATGGCTGCACGGCGGTTGGCCTGGACGAGATCTACGATACCGACGCCGATGTCTACAGCCCCTGCGCGCTCGGAGGCACGGTCAATGAAGAGACCCTGAAACGTCTCAAGTGCAAGGTTATCTGTGGCGCTGCCAACAACCAGCTGGCCAACAATGAAATCGGCGACGAAGTCTCCCGCCTCGGACTCTTCTATGCGCCCGACTATGCAGTCAATGCCGGTGGAGTCATGAACATCTCGCTGGAAATCGACGGCTACAACCGCGAACGGGCAATGCGCATGATGCGCACGATTTACCACAACGTCAGTCGCATCTTCGAGATTGCCAAGCGCGACAAGATCCCGACCTACCTCGCCGCCGATCGTCTCGCTGAAGAGCGTATTGCAACGATCGGCAAATTGCGCCTGCCCCACCTCGGCGTGACCGCACCGAACTTTCAGGGTCGGCGCGGCAACTGATCGCGGCAAGCCAACAGACGAGGCCAAACTCCATGCGTCCATTCCAGCTCAGTGAAGAACTCGACGCCCTGCGCGATGCCGTGCAGACGTTTGCGGAAAAGGAAATCGCTCCACGCGCGGACCTGATCGATCGCGACAACGAATTCCCGGCCGATCTTTGGCGCAAGTTCGGCGAAATGGGCTTGCTGGGGATCACTGCGCCCGAGGAGTACGGCGGCTCGTCCCTCGGCTATCTGGCCCATGTCGTGGCCATGGAGGAGATATCGCGCGCTTCGGGCTCGGTTGGTCTTTCCTATGGTGCCCATTCGAACCTTTGCGTGCAAAACCTCGCCAACAATGCCAACGATGAGCAACGTCGCACGTATTTGCCGAAGCTCTGCAGCGGCGAATGGGTTGGCGCGCTGGCCATGAGCGAGCCTGGCGCAGGCTCCGATGTGGTCGGTTCGATGACTTGTCGCGCCGACAAGAAGGGCGAGGTCTGGGTCGCCAACGGGTCGAAGATGTGGATCACCAACGGCCCTGATGCGGACGTCCTGCTGGTCTACATGCGCACCGCGCCGAAACCGGCGGGATCGCGCTGCATGACCGCGTTCATTGTCGAAAAGGGCATGAAGGGTTTCTCGACCGCGCAGAAGCTCGACAAGCTCGGCATGCGCGGTTCGAATACCTGCGAACTGGTATTCGAGGATTGCGAGATTCCCGCCGAAAACATCGTCGGTCAGGTCAATGAGGGCGTACGCGTCCTCATGAGTGGTCTGGACACCGAGCGACTTGTGCTCTCAGGCGGGCCGATCGGCCTGATGCAGGCGGCAATGGATCTGGTCGTCCCATATATCCGTGAGCGCAAGCAATTCAATGCACCAATTGGAACATTTGGCATCATGCAGGCCAAGATCGCAGACATGTATACCCATCTGCAATCTTCACGCGCCTTTGCCTACATGGTGGCCCAGGATTTCGATCGCGGCGTGAAGTCACGCATCGATCCGGCCTCGTGTCTCATGCACGCCTCACAGACTGCAGTGCAAGTCACATTGGAGGCGATCCAGGCATTGGGAGGCAACGGCTATATCAACGAATACCCGGCAGGTCGACTGCTACGCGATGCCAAGCTCTATGAAATCGGCGCTGGAACCAACGAGATCCGGCGCATGCTGATTGGTCGCGAGTTGTTCCACGGTAAAAGCTGAAAGTCGACCTTGGTCTTCCGCAGCGTCGGACCCGCTGTTCAACTGGGTTAGACTGACTTCACCAGTCACGGGGGACCAAAGTGAGGCTGATAGACGACAGTCTTGATCGTTCCGATGAGCCTGCGGGTGGGTCACCCCCGTGGAAGGTTCTGATTGTCGACGATGAGCCCGAAGTCCACCAGGTTACCCGTCTGGTCCTCGGCAACTTTCGTTTTGCTGGACGTCCGCTGCTGCTCCTGAGCGCCTACTCCAGCATCGAAGCGGAATCCCTGCTCATCGAACATGACGATACGGCCGTCGTGCTTCTTGATGTAGTCATGGAAACCGAGCAGGCCGGACTTGCCCTGGTTCGCACGATTCGAGAGCGCCTCGGCAACCAATTTGTCCGCATTGTCCTGCGCACGGGTCAGCCCGGTCAGGCTCCCGAACAGGAAGTCGTTGCCGCCTATGACATCAACGACTACAAGGAGAAAACCGAGCTTACTGCGCAGAAACTTTCGACGACGCTATTCTCGGCGCTGCGTGCGTATCGCGATATGCGCACCATCGATTCCAGCCGCCGCGGACTCGAGATCGTCATTCGCGCCTCTTCAGAGGTTTTCTCGCACCAGCAGCCGCATCATTTCGGATCGGTTGTACTCGAGAAACTCACTGAATTGACCGGCGTTGAATCGAGTGCATTGTGCTGCCGGATTGCCGCGCCCAATGAAGAATTCCAGGGACACTTCGAGGTCACGGCAGCGAGCGGCGAATACTTCCGACACGTTTCACGCAACCCCGACGAGATCCTCCCCGCCCCTGCCCTTGCCTCGCTGCACCGAGCCTTCAGTGAAAGGCAGCATGTATTTACCGATGATCATTACGTCCTGCATTTCCGCGACAGCGGCGCCAAGGAATCACTGCTCTATGTCGGCAAATCACCGCAACTCGATGACCACGCCCATCGCTTGATCCAGGTTTTCTGCAGCAATGTCGCGATAGCGCATGAAAACCTTCACCTCAATCAAGAGCTCCTCGACAGTCAGCTCGACATGGTTTACCTCCTTGCCGGTGCAGCAGAATCACGCTCCCGCGAAACCGCCAACCATGTGCGCCGCGTGGGCATCATTGCCAGCATGCTCGGACGCCTCCATGGGCTCGACGAGAACGTTTGCGAGTTGCTCACCTATGCCGCGCCGCTGCATGACATCGGCAAGATCGGCATCCCGGACGCCATTCTCAACAAACCCGGAAAACATACGCCCGAAGAAGCCGTGATCATGCGTTCCCACGCCGAACTCGGTGCGCGACTGCTGGCTGGTTCACGGCGACCGGTTTTCCGCCTGGCCGGAGAAATCGCCCTGACCCACCACGAGAATTTTGACGGCAGTGGATATCCGAATGGACTTGTCAGAAACGATATTCCGGTTGCCGGTCGGATCACCGCACTTGCCGATGTGTTTGACGCACTCGGAAGCCGTCGTTGCTACAAGGAGGCCTGGCCAGACGAGGCCATTCATGAATTCATCAGCGCGCAGCGCGGCATCAAGTTCGATCCTGAGCTGACCGATCTTCTGTTTGCCAACTGGGAGCAGATTTCCTCTCTACGCAAACAGATGCCGGATAACTGAGCCGAGAACTGCGTTCGCCGTTTCGACCATCGATCATGTTGGTGGCCAGAGCCAGTTCTGGCCGTCCAGGGAATAGTTGGTCAGTGTCTGTTGCTGAAGAACAAGGCGGTCGAGCCATCGAGGGGGTCCGAGAGGCCATGCGCCTATGCCGAAATCCCACCCGGCGACTGATACCCCGGTTTACCCCGCAACCGCGGATTTGAATCTGATGCTTGCTCGGAAACCATCGTGCGGCGAGCTGTCGATCGAGATCGAGCCTCCGAGTATCTGGGTTACCAGGTTGTAGACGATATGCATGCCGAGGCCAGATCCACCGCTGCCGCGCCGGGTCGTGAAGAAGGGATCAAAGACATGTGCACACGCGAATTCGTCCATGCCGACACCATTGTCGGAATAGTCGATGGCGACCGTTCCGTCAGCGTGTGAAATTCCGATTTCGATTCGTCCCGTTACTTCGTCGGCAAAGGCGTGAATCAGCGAGTTCATGACAAGATTGGTGATGATTTGGTAGAGCGCCCCCGGCGCCATTTCGCAGACTACAGCCTGAAGACAGACAACCTCGACATGGTGAGAGGTTTTGCGCAGGGCCGGTCCCAGCGTGGTCAGGATATCGTTGATACAGACGCCAAGGTCAATGACTCTTCTATCCTCGGTTGATTGATCGACGGCAACTTGCTTGAAGCTGCGAATCAGGCGATCCGCGCGTTGCAGATTTCGAAGAATCAACTGGGAGCTCTCGCGCGCTGCATGCTCGAATCGCTGCAATTCCGATCGCGTCAGCATGTCTTTTTCCAGATACTGGCCGAACCGGTTCGATTCTTCGCTCAAGTGTGAAGCAGCAGTCACGCTGACTCCTATCGGCGTGTTGATTTCGTGGGCGATTCCGGCAACAAGTCCGCCCAGTGAGGCCATCTTTTCCGCCTCAAGCAACTGTTTCTGCGTGCGCGTGAGGCGATCAAGTGCTTCCTGGAGTTCCAGGTTGGTCGTCTTGAGATCAGCGGTGCGACTCTCCACACGCTGCTCCAGTTCGTCGTTGAGTCTGAGCAAGGCTTCTTCCGCGTTTTTCAGATCGGTGATGTCATGCGTGGTACCGGCCATGCGCAGACCTTGTCCGTTCGCATCCCTTTCCACCAGACGACCTCGACTCAGCACCCAGATCCAGTTGTGATCGAGATCAAGCGCTCGATAGCTCGACTCGAACGTATCCGACTCACCGCGCAAATGTGCCGCCAGCGCCTTGTTGAACTCGTCGAGATCTTCCGGATGCACGAACGGGGCATGTTCATCGATTGTTTCACCCGTCGCGTAGCTGTTGACTGCAAGGCGACTCAGCCGGTTTTCCCTGACCATTTCGTGGGTCTGCATGTTCAAGTCCCAGAGCTCGCTACCGCTCCCCCACAACGCCATCTTGAGACGCTCTTCACTCTGACGAATGGCATCTTGCACCAACGCGCGACGGCGCATGCTTGCGCGCACCGAGATCCACGCCAGCCAGGCCAACGCCAGCAGAGCGAATAGATAGGCTGCGTAGGCCTGCGCAGAGGCCCAAGGTGGCGGTGCAACGTCAACATCGACGACGACTTCATTCCTGCTCCAGATCTCACCACTGCGGCGGGTGCGAATACGCAGGCGATAGCTTCCAGCAGCCAGATCGGTATAGGTGGCAAACCGGCGTTCGGAGGATGTTTCGATCCAGGACTTGTCATGACCGTCGAGTCGGTAGCTGAAAATGATCGATTCCGGATCAGCGAAGTCGATGGCGGCAAACTCGAAGGTAATGTTGTCCTGATCGTGCTTCAGCCGGACCTTGCCTCCTAGCCACAAACTGGTTTCGAGCGGGGATGCAGGATCACGCCAATTCAAACTGACCGGAACGTTCTGCAACCGCAATCGCGTCGCAATCGGACGTGGCGGCGGAGGCTGTTCGATCTTGAGTGGATCGAACATGGTAATTCCCTCGAGACCACTGAAAACCAGCAAGCCTCCCGGCAGGCGCGTCGCACCGTTGACCCAGTATCCCGACGACAACGTACCGTCATGCGGTCCGTAGTTGATGAAGCGCTTCGTGATCGGATCGAAATGGCTGATTCCGACCGTTGTGCTGATCCACAGTTTGTTGCTTGAATCCTCCATGATCCTGCCGATCGCGTCCGCAGCGAGTCCCTGCCTGGCACCAAACGTCTCGAATCGCGGGGATTTTTCGGTGCCTGGCAGGAGATGACTGATGCCGCCGCCCTGGGTGCCGATCCAGAGTTCTCCATGCGAATCGATGGTCAAGGTGGAAATGGCATCGCTGCCGACCGATTCGGGATCGTCGGGCTTTGATCGAAAATGCTCGAAACGGCGCGTGCCACGATCGTATCGATCGAGACCACCGGCACGCATCGCGAGCCAGAGGTCACCCCGTGAAGTCTCGACGATGTCACCGATTGCATCTCCGCCCGGATGGACGGATCCGTCACCTCTTTCGCCCATGTTCCGGTGATGGACAAATGACTTGCAGGTCTTGCAACGTTCGTCCAGGCCCTGGTTCGCGGTACCTATCCAGAGCGTCTCATCGCGTCCTTCGAAAATATGGAGGATGGAATTTTCTGCAAGACTGCCAGGATCTCCGGGGTCGTGCATGTAATGCTCGAACCTGTCTTCGCTACCGCGCATCCGATTGAGGCCGCCACCGGCGGTTGCCACCCAGAGGCTGCCGTCACGCGTCCTTGTTATGAATTGCACAAAGTCATGTGACAGCGAATCCGCTCGTTGCGGATCGTGCAGGTAGCGCGCGATAACGCCCTTTTTCGGATCCAGATGCACCAGGCCGCCGCCTTCGAGCACACCAACCCACAAGGTGCCATCTGCATCTCCCCAGACGGTCCTGGCCAGGCGTGAAGGCAGCGTCCGCGGATTACCGGCAATGGTTTCGATGCGCGTGAAAGCTTCGGTTCTCGGGTTTTGCACGGAAAAACCATTGCCCCAGGAACCGACGAAAAGGCTCCCTTGATGGCCGCGCAGGAGGGCAGCCAGTCGATTCGCCGCTACCGTGTGATTGCGCGAGGCATCATGGGAGTACTCGCTGAAAGTCTTGTAGTCAGGATCAAGCTTGGCCAGACCGCGCTTGTTACCTGCAATCCATAGTGCGCCGTCTGCGTCGGCTAGCAGAGCGCGCACGGCGCCATCGTGCAGACCGGACTCGGCGATCGCCGTTTTCTCGGGATAGTGTCTGAGCAACACGCCGGCCGAGTCGAACCGGTACAGTCCGTTTTCGGCAACTCCTGCCCATATGTCTCCACTGGGTGTTTGTGCAAGCGCGTAAACATCCAGGGAGCGCTGATGGCGATCAAGGATTTCATGCAGGCCGAGCCCGTCAGGCCCTGCCCGCCATAGTCCCTCGCGTGCGCCCAGCCAGATGCTGCCATCCGTTGATTGCAGCATGCTGCGTACCATCCTCAATGCGGCATGGGTTCCGAACGGCGTATCTTCAAATGCGTTGCTGGAACGATCGAACCACTGCATGCGTCCGGATGCAGTGGCAATCCAGAGTCGTTGATTCCGATCCATCAGCAAGGCCGTCACGTGGTTGCTGGCAATAGCGCTCGTGTTGTCAGGTTGGATTCGATAACTGACGAATCGATCGAGCAGCGGGTCATAGTGATCGAGTCCGCCACCCTGGGTTCCTACCCAGAGGCTGCCGTCGGCATCGGCTTCCAGCGCCCATACATGGTTTTGCGAAAGCGACCATGGATCCTCGCGATCGGTCTTGTACACGCGGAACTCGTAGCCATCGAAACGGGCCAGTCCATCCTGGGTTCCAAGCCAGAGAAAACCGCTCGTATCCTGGGCCATCGCCCGGACCGTGGCCTGCGGCAATCCTTCGGAGATGCTGTACGTCCGAAAGTGAATGTTCTCGATTCCGGGCACGTTGACTGCGGCTGCCGACGAGAACAGGCAAACAGACAAGAGGACGATCATTGCTGTCGATAGAACCCTCGGACCTTCAGGCATGCCTCTTTTGCTCATTCGAGGAGGCTAGCCCTGTGCACGGCCCACGACAAGCTATCTACCAGACTGCGAGGCCAGCTCTCGCGATGGTGTCTTCCATTTGGCGTTCAAAGGAATATCATCGCGCTCGATTGGAGGAAACCCCTGCACGTACCCTGGTCATTCCATTCCGTAGACGGGCGTCACACACGTGCGCCTTGCTTCGACGTATCTTCCGCTCGACTTTCGGGGATCGACGATGAACAGGATTGCCATTTTCTGCGTGGCGGGTTGTCTGGGTCTGCTGGTCTCGCCCGTCGCACGGGCATTGACCCATGATCCATTGTTCGGAAACTCGTTTGAAGTTCCGACCGATCTGCCGGCCAGCGACGCGGAGGCGGCACGCTTCCTGACCCAGGCAAGCTTCGGTCCAACCCTCGCTGAAGTATCGCGACTAAGGGCGACCGGCTATTCGGAATGGTTGCGCCAGGAGTTCAACAAGCCTGCCACTTCTGCGCGAACCTACATGGAAACGGTGAACGCATCCCTGCTCGGTGCTGGCCAAAGTGGCGTCAGCCATAACCAGCGACTCGATCGCTGGTTCTACACGGGAGCGACAGGCACCGACCAGTTGCGCCAACGTGCAGCCTTCGCGCTGAGCCAGATCCTCGTCATCTCCGATCAGAACAGTTCGCTCGGAGGCGAGCCGATCCAGGTCAGCGAGTACTGGGACATTCTCGCGCGCAACGCGTTCGGCAATTATCGCGAGCTGCTCGACCAGACGACCTGGAATCCGTCGATGGGCAAGTATCTCAGTCATTTCCGCAACCAGAAGGCTTCAACCGATGGAACGCGTCAGCCTGACGAGAATTATGCTCGCGAGGTCATGCAGTTGTTCACCGTTGGTCTGATCGAACGTAATCTCGATTTCACGCCCATCCTCAGCGCTGGCCAGCCGATTCCGACTTATGACCAAAGCGTCGTCAGCAACTACGCGAAAGTATTTACCGGCTTCAACTACAACAACGCGACGACGATCAGCAACGGCACCAACACCTACTTGCGCATGACCTGCATCGAGAGCGCGCATGATGTGGGCACCAAGACCGTCATCGGTGGCACGATTCTGCCTGCAGGCCAGAGCTGCTCGAATGATGTCGACGATGGTGTCGATCTACTTTTCGCCCATCCGAACATCGCACCATTCATATCGCGGCAATTGATCCAGCGCTTCACCTCGAGCACGCCCTCGGCGGCCTATATCCAACGGGTAGCGCAGAAGTTCAACAACAATGGCTTCGGCGAGCGCGGCGATCTCAGCGCCGTCGTCAAGCAGATCCTGCTTGACCCCGAAGCCCGCAATGCACCGGCAGCCAACGGCGGCAAAGCACGCGAACCAATGCTCAAGCTGACTGCGATCTGGCGTGCGTGGGGCGCACAGATGCCCGCTGCGGATGCCTACGGAAACATTCCTATGGGCATGACCGGTCCGAGCGGAACATTTGGTCAACGCCCACTGGGGGCCGACACGGTGTTCAATTTCTACGAACCCGATTATCGGCATCCCGGCGCCATCGCCAACGCCGGCCTGTACTCGCCAGAGTTCCAGACCCTCAATGAAAGCACGATCGTCTCGAGTGCCAACAGTTTGTACAACTATGCATTCAACAGCTATGTCGGCATGTCGAGTCCGCCAAGCAATCGACCACTGCTCGATATCGCTGCGCTGACCTCGCTGGGAACGGACTATGCAGCGATGGTCGAGGAAGTAAACCGGCGCATGCTCTACGGCACGATGTCCACCGTCATGCGCACGGCCCTGATCAACGCCGTCACGTTCATGGATGGCAACGTCTCCACCTCCGAGCGCGCGCGCTCGATCATCTACCTCGTGGCGATTTCGCCCGAGTTTGCCGTGCAGCGTTGAGGACATGAGCATGAGCGCTGAATCCCAGTCGCGTCGAAATTTCCTGCGTCAGTTGTCATGCGCGTTGTGCGCAGGCGGCGCTTCGAGCCTGTTGCCGCAATTGAACCTGATCAGCAGCGCGCTGGCACAGACCACGGTTCCGGGCTACAAGGCTCTCGTCTGTGTCTATTTCGCTGGCGGCAATGACGCCTGGAACTTCCTGATGCCCTACGATCAGGCGCGCCACGACGTCTACGCTGCCTCGCGCAGCGGTGTCTACAATGCCACCAGCAACCCGGGTGGCCTCGCCATCGCACGCAGCGCATTGACCGCAACACAGATCAGCGACGCCAGCGGCAGCTATGCCCTGCATCCGAGCACGATCGACCGCACTGGTCCGAGCCAACCCGGTCTGCGTTCGCTCTACAATCAGGGCAAGCTGGCCCTGATCAGCAATATCGGCACCCTGATCCAGCCGATCAGCAAAACCGAGTACAACGCGACACCCGCGCTGCGTCCTCCGCAGTTGTACTCACACAGCGATCAGGAGAACCTCTGGCATATCGGTCGCACGACGGCATCGGCACGGGGCTGGGGCGGTCTGATTGCCGATCGAGTACGCGTGGACAATCTCAACCAGATGCTCTCCCCATGCATTTCGATAGGCGGCGGAAATCGCTTCGAGGTCGGCGCAAACACGTTCCCATACCAAATGTCGAGCGGCGGCGTTACCAATGTTTCCGGCACCGGAACCACGGGTGCAAGCTACCAGCGTGCCGTCGCGCTGCAGCAGATGATCGATGCCAGCTACCCTTCGCTTTACCAGAGTGAGTACAGCAACATCCTCGGCCGTTCCCGCGATATTTACGGCCTGCTCAATTCGGGACTCGCCAGTGGCGGTATTGGCAACGTGACCACCGACTTTCCGAACGAGTCGCTGGCCAACCAGCTCAAGATGGTCGCGCGCATGATCAAACTGTCCCGCGACACCTCGTTCAACATTCAGCATTCGCGCCAGATCTACTACGTGCGCATCGGCGGTTTCGACATGCATGACAACCTCATGAGCACGGGCACGAACGGCCATGCCAATCTGCTCGCCCGAGTCTCTCAGGCCCTCGGTGCGTTCTGGAACGCGCTTGGCGAGATTGGCGCGCAGAATCAGGTAACGACATTCACGATGAGCGAATTCGCGCGCACGCTGTCGACGAATGGCAATGGATCGGACCACGCCTGGGGTTCGGTCAACATGATCCTCGGTGGCAATGTGCAGGGCGGCCGGATCTACGGCGGTTTCCCCGACCAGACCCTCAATGGCCCTGTCAGTCTGAGTCGAGGTCAGTTTATTCCCTCGACAAGCGTCGACCAGATGGCGGCAACCCTGGCCAGCTGGATGGGGGTCACATCGAGTACCGAACTGAATACGATCTTTCCGAACCTCGGCAACTTCTCCAGCAGCAATCTCGGCTTCATGCTGAACTGAAGTCGCGCCAATCGACAGACAGGACGCCATGACGTATCGATTGCCAAGCCCGTGGTTCGCTGCGGCGATCGCGCTCACTTCGTTGGCACAGCCGGTTTTCTCCGCCAGCGGTTGCGACAGCATCGCCAGCATCCCGATCACCTGGAATATCGACTATTCGAACGACCTCCAGGCGATCTTCAACACGCGGTGTTCGAACTGTCACGTCAAGAGTGGCGGCAGTCCCGAAGCCGGACTCGACCTCGATCCGGGTGTGTCGTGGGATTCTCTGGTCAATGCGCCGTCCCAGGAGCAGCTTGGGCGCCTGTTCGTGGTGCCCGGTCGACCGCTCGATAGCGTGTTGTTCGAGAAAATCAATTGCGAGGTACCGAACGCAGGATTTCGCATGCCGCGAGGCCGCAGCCCGCTACCTCTCAGCGAGCAGGCCCTGATCTACGACTGGATCATGCTTGGCGCGCCCCTTGAGCCGACCGATACCATTTTTCTGGACGGCTTCGAGCCACGACCCTGATCAGGCCTTGAGTTTGCGGTCTTGCCGTCAGAGGAAGCGTGGCTGGCTCAGCTGCTCGAGAAATGTTCCGATCAAACGCGGTTCCATGGCGAGCAGGAACATCACCCCGTAGGCCGCCCCCCAAAGATGCGCGCTGTGGTTGATGTTGTCCTGCCCCTGACGGTCCATGTAAATCGAGTAGGCAATATAGATCACCGCGTAAATGATCGCCGGGCACGGGATGAAGAAGATCAGGATCGTCGCCCACGGCTGCAGCAGGACAAAGCCGAACAGGACTGCTGAAACTGCGCCGGAAGCACCGAGGCTGCGATAAGCCGGATTGCCCATGTTCTTCATGTACGTCGGCAGTATCGAAACGAGGATCGCCGAAATATAAAATGCGACGAATCCGAGCGTGCCGATGTAGCCGCTCACGAACTGCTCGATAAGCTGACCGAAAAAGAACAGCGTGATCATGTTGAAAAGAAGATGTTGGCCGTCGGCGTGGATGAAGCCATAGGTCAACAGGCGGTAATACTGCTTGTCCCGGCTGATGGCGGGCGGCCACAGGATCAGGGCACTGATCAGCTTCTCATTCTTGAAGGCGAGAAACGAAATCACGCAGGTGATGGCAATGATGGCTAGTGTTGCGTACATGGGCGTAGGGAGTTCTTGGGCAGGTGATCGGCGACTCGTGCATCGAGTAACCGGATGCCCAAGTATCGCATTGACCAGCACCGATCGAAGCATGCGACCATTGCGCAATGATCTCGAAGACAGGAAACCGCGTCGCCGTCATCGGCGGCGGGCCAGCCGGTTTGATGGCGGCAGAGACCGCAGCGGCGGCCGGCATGCACGTCGATGTCTACGAGCGCATGGGCTCGGTCGGACGTAAATTCCTGATTGCCGGCAAGGGCGGGCTCAACCTGACCCATTCCGAACCGATGCCGGATTTCGTTTCGCGATTCGGACCAAGGGGCCCCGAAATCGCTCGCTGGCTCGAACATCTGGACGCTGACGCCCTTCGCAAGTGGGCAGCGGGACTTGGCGTTGAAACATTCGTTGGCAGCTCGGGGCGAGTATTCCCGTCCGATCTGAAGGCTGCCCCGCTGCTGCGCGGCTGGGTGCGCCGATTACGTGAAAATGGTGTCCACTTCCACGTCCGACATCACTGGCTAGGATGGAACCACGCTGGCGAACTGAGTTTCTCGACACCGTCTGACGAGCAAAGCGTTGACGCTGATGCCGTAATTCTTGCCCTTGGCGGCGGCAGTTGGTCGATTCTTGGCTCGGATGGCGCCTGGCAGGAATCACTGATCAATCGCGGCATCGATGTGGCTCAGCTGAAACCCGCCAATTGCGGATTTGATATCGAATGGACGCCCTTCCTGCGAGATCGGCACGCCGGCGCTCCAATCAAACCGGTCGCGATTCACTGGACCGCAACCGATGGCCAGCAGCTTTGCCGCCAGGGGGAATTCGTGCTGACGCGTACTGGCGTCGAAGGCAGTCTGATCTATGCGCTTTCATCCAATCTGCGCGAGGCGATCGCTGCGCACGGTTCGACCATCATCCGATTGGATCTCGTTCCCGATCGCGACATCGATCGTCTGACCCGGGATCTTTCACGTCCGCGTGGCAGTCATTCAATGGCGAAACACCTGCACCGCAATGCAGGAATTGATGGAGCCAAGGGTGCACTGCTGCATGAAGTCCTGGAGCGAAGCGATTTCGACAACGCCGCACGACTGGCGACTGCGATCAAGTCGCTGCCATTGCGATTGCTGCGAACACGCCCGATCGACGAGGCGATCAGCACCGCCGGTGGCGTGCGCCTCGAAGAGCTCGACGATCAATTGATGGCGCGTGCCCTGCCCGGCGTCTTCTGCGCCGGCGAGATGCTCGACTGGGAGGCCCCGACCGGCGGCTATCTGCTCACCGCGAGCTTCGCCAGCGGAAGGATTGCCGGTGCAGGTGCCGCGGCGTGGCTCAAGCGACCGTTACCACTCGGTGCGATTCGGCAGCAGTCCTCGTAATTCCTCATCACTCAGGTTCCGCCATTGGCCGACCTTGAGCATGCCAAGCTTGATATTGACGATACGCACCCGACGCAGTTGCTTGACCCGATAGCCGAAGGCATCGGCCATCAGACGGATTTGCCGGTTGAGGCCCTGGGTAAGGACGATGCGGAATCCAAAACGGGCATGCCGTTGGGTTCGGCACGGCTTGGTCATCTGTCCATGGATGCGCACGCCGCGGGACATTCCGATGAGAAATGCATCGGTTACCGCCTTGGTGACCCCAACCAGATACTCCTTCTCGTGATTGTTCTCCGAGCGCAGCAATTCATTGACGATATCCCCATTGCTGGTCAGCAGGATCAGTCCTTCCGAATCCTTGTCGAGCCGGCCGATCGGAAAGATCCGTTGCTGATGATCGACGAAGTCGATGATGTTGCCCTTGACCGCGCTCTCGGTCGTGCAAGTGATGCCGACCGGCTTGAACAGAGCGATGTAGACATGTTTGCGCACGCCCGAAGCGGCAGATCTCAGCTTGAGCCGCTGACCCTCGACCAGGACTTCGTCGCCCTCGGCAAATACGTCGCCGATACGTGCTGCGCGACCGTTCAACATCACCTTGCGCGACGCGATCAGGCGATCCGCTTCGCGTCGCGAACAGTGTCCACTGTCGCTGATGTACTTGTTCAATCGCATTGGTGAGTCGATTCCAGACGGAAGCAGCCGACATTGTATGGGCTAAGGCTTCCCTAGCGGCAGCCTTCGGACCAATGACCCTCGAAAATCGGTGAGACACGCGGCGATGATTGCGGATTGATTTTCATCTTGTGGGTCGGTATTGGCGAGATGCGATGATCGACAGAGCTGCCGTGTCATGGACGTAACGTCTGAATCAGGTCATTCTTCAACTCGGTTGAAAAAAACAAATTGATCGCGGAAGGGGAAGAATTCAATGCGGGTTGATCGAGCGCGAATTTCAATCATGTGCGGCATTTTCCTGGCGATGATTCCACTGCAGAATATTTCCGCGCAGTCTGCAACAGCGCCGTCGTCGGAATCGATGGCTGTTCGAAGCGGCCCCTACCCCTGGAACTACGAGGGAGAGCTTTCGCGAGTTTCACGACCGTCGCTGATGGCAGGTGCCTGCCCGGCTCCAACGCCGGTTCCTCGCGTACTTCTGGCTGGTGACAGCTGGGCGCAATACATGTGGGATGACAATGCGCACAACATGATTTTCGACAAGTTCGGCATGGCCGATCACCTCGCTGTGAGCCGCTCACTCGGGTCAAACCCGGGGCCTGGTCACGTTGGCTCCCAATACGCGATTTCCGGCAGCGAAGCGCGTGAATGGGTCGATACGGCGAATTATCCATGGACCGCCAATGTCGTCGCCGCACTGGAGGCCGAACCGTCCATCGACACGGTCATGCTGAGTATCGGCGGCAACGATGTGCTCGCAGGGAAATCCGGTGGCGGCTGGTACAAGGACATGAATCTCGATGTGTCAGGTTCCGAGGAGGCATTTTTCGCGCGCCTGCTCAATGACAGCACGACGATCGCCGATGCGATCACGTCAACGCGTCCGCAGGTGGACGTGCTCCTTTCGAGCTACGAATATCCAAATTTCAATGTCGGCTTCTGGTGTTTCATCTATGCCTGCGCCAAGCGCAACGATCTGAGCCGTGATCCGACCAACAGTCTGATCACTGACGGCGAGCTCAATGCGATGATGCTGAATATCGAATCGCGCCGCATTGCCTGGACCAATGCGAATCCGCGCCTGCATTTCGATCATGGCATCGGCGAAATGCATTACTACTATGGAGATGGTGTATCCGCAGCCGGTATTCTGGCGCGGCCTGGGCAATACGCTCCGGACTACCTGCCGTTTCCGGCCGGAAATCCCGCCCGTCCCAGCCTTCGCGCAAACTTTCGCCAGTCCGGCGGCGTTTCTGCTGATCCGATCCACCTCAATCCGCAAGGCTATCTGTACAAAGTAGCGGTGCAGACCGAATCTTATTTCTTTCCGAAGTTTCGCGGCATCGTTTCGCAGACCTTGTCCTCACTGGGCGGCCAACTCGATGGCTGGAGCGATGGCAGCAACGTCGGCTCGGAGCAGATTCTTGTAGGCGATGACGGCACCCGGCTGATCCATGGCATCGCCAGTTTCGATACCAGCTCGATTCCGGCCGCTGAGGTTATTGAATCGGCGAGCATCTATCTGATCCAGGAAACACGAAATGGCAGCAATCCGTTTGTCAGCGGAAACCTTGGCAACCCGCGCCTCGACGTGGCAGCCAGCTTCGGCGCAGCTGAAATCGAACCCGGCGATGCCACGGCCCCCGCCGATGCAAGCGACGCGGGCTGTTTCGTCGGTTCTGCCAATGACCGCTACTACGCCCTTCGCGTTGACCTGACGGCGGCCGCAATCGCGGCGATCCGACGCGACGGAATTACCCAGTTTCGCATTCAATTCTCGACTATCGATGCCGGCGCCAACCAAGTCGGTTTCGAAACCGGCGACGCGCAAACATTCATTGGGCCAGGATTCCGCACGACCCTGGATCAGGTGGAAGAACAACTGACCGATGGCAGCGTGATCACGCGATCGGTTTACGGAACAACCGTGGTCCATCGCGGCATTGCCGAAATTCTCGGTAGCGCCAAACCCTTTCTGGATATCCGTTACGTCGACCGGATCTTCAAGGATGGATTTGATCAGGCAATGCGATAGCCGTCAAAGCACGGGTCCGTCCATGCCTTCGGCAAAGATCCGACCTGGATCGTCAATGACCAGCAACGGTTGTGCCTGCGGATAGGCGACGCGCGTGGTGCGGCCGTCGGGCCAGCGGATATCCAGGGCATCGGCATGCGTTGCGCTGCCGAGCCCGAAATGCGCCTCAGTCGGTGAAGACGCCAGGTAGCCGCGCCCGGCGAGCATGACCTGCAGTCGCACGCTTCCGCCAAGCGAGAGTCTCAACTCGGCGCCCACAGCCTGCGAGTTCGGACCCGGTTGACGCAAGGCCACACCCAGACCATGACGACCTGCGGGACTGTCATTGCGGTACAAACGAGCGGTGCCCTGGTTGTTGGTTTCATAGATATCGATATCGCCATCACGGTCGTAATCGAAACAGGCGATGCCGCGTCCCTGCCCGGTGTCCGCAACTCCAAGTGAGACGGATTGCTCGGTAAAGCTGCCGTTGCCCTGATTGACGAACAGTCGCGATGGATCGTTGTTGAAGACCGATCCGACGCCAAACGGATTGCCGTTGACGTGAAAGATGTCGAGCCAGTCGTCGAGATCGAAATCGACCATGCAACTACCCCAGCCCCAAAAGCCTTGACGGACTCCGGCCGCAGCACTGACATCGGTGAAGTTGCCTGCACCGTCGTTGCGATAGAGCCGGTTTCCGGTGTAACCCTGACCTCCGACTGGCATGCCGGCCGGATCGTAAATCGAACTGACGAACCAGTCGAGGTCACCGTCGTTGTCGTAATCGCCAACATCGGCACCCATGCCATTTTCATCGTCGAACTGGCTGTCAGCCCAGGCCGTGAATTGATTATTGCCAAGATTCCTGAAAGCGCGCGTGGTCTTGAAATCCGATGCCAGGAGCAGATCCGGCCGATGATCGCCATCCATGTCGGCAAGGATCGGGGTGAATGTCAGATCCAGTCCCGGTCCTTGCAGCACACCCAAACCGGCACTCGTACTGATGTCCAGCAGTGACGATCCGAGATTTCGCCACAGATGACCGGCATGACCGGGCGCGCGATTGGCGTTGTCCCAATGGCTGATGGCCAGATCGAGGCGACCATCGCCATCGATATCGGCAGCGGCGGCGGAGTACGAGTCGAAGGTGGTTGAACCCAGACCCCAGGCGACCGTGGCTTCGCTGAACTGTCCAGCGGTGTTCAAGTACAGGCGCACGCCGAACCCGCGCAGCCCGGTCAGAACCAGATCGAGATCACCATTGCCATCGAGATCGGCCAGCATCGCACCCGCCGCGACGTTGCCGATGATCGACAGACCGTGTGTGCTGGCGGCGCTGACGAAGGTTCCGTTACCTTGATTGAGCAGCAGTTGCAAAGGCAGGTAATCGCCTTGCGGGATGATCAGGTCGATATCGCCATCATTGTCGATGTCGCCTGCGGCGACGCCGCCCGGCATCATGTCGCGGGTTTCCGAATAGCCGAACTGAAACCGATACTGCGCACTGGCGCCGGCTGTCACAGTGACATTGGTGAACTGCCATGTTGTTGGCGCACCGGCCGAAACCAACGCAGACGCAAGAAGCAGCCAGAGACAGGCTGCCTTGCTCATCCCATTCCTTGTCCATCGAATCAACACCGTGCCGGATTCCCCATCAGTCGTGTAGATGCAGGAAGCGCGTGCCGGCAACAGTGACAAGCAATACAGCTCGACAGTGCGCTTGAAATTTCCCGATTCATCTGCAGGGTAGCCACTCAAACCCTCGTTGGGAAGGAAAGTCGGATCGACGCGAATAAAGTCACTTTGCGACGACGTGATCTGAGCGCTCTTTCAGGGCCTTGCTGAGACATTAATACTTTGTTTGTATTTTATTGGATTTCCAATAGGAATCCCTGCGTCATTGGATCACGCGGCACGCAAGCGCAGGGTCAGGCCCTTTAGAAAATTTCGCAGGATCTGGTCGCCGCAGGCACGGTAGTGCTTGTGCCCGGGTTGTCGGAACAACGCGGACAGCTCGGGTTTGGAAACCGGAAAACCGGCTTCGGCAAAGATCGCATGCATGTCGTCATCCCTGAGTTCAAAAGCGATGCGCAGTTTCTTGAGTACCAGGTTGTTGCTGATGCGGCTTTCAACAGGTCGCGCTGGTTCGCCTTCCTTTCTGCCGCGCCTGTCGATCACGAGACCATCGAGAAAGCACGCAAGCACGCGGTCCCGGCAATTCAGATAGTCCCCATCGTCTTCATTCTTGAGGAATCGCTGCACTTCTTCCTTGTCGATGACGAGTTCGGCGTCAGCCAGTCGAGCCAACTCGGCAACCCGTGGATCGCTGAGATCAAGCATGTAGCGGATGCTGCGCAGGATATCGTTGTTGGTCACGTCAGTTGATTCGTCCATGCTGGTTGATAAAAGTAAGGCACGGCGAGCACTCCCCTGTTCGGAAATGCACCGGCGATTCGCGATTCTTCAAAAATCAATTCGCCAGTTCGTAGAAGTACTCGACAAACGACATCACCGCGCCGTCGTAGCCGCGCACGGCCGGGTTCGACGATTCGATCACGTAATACTCGTCCGGCGCGTGTGCGCCGCTGCCATGACCGAGACCGAAGTGCCCCGAAGCCAGGCTCAATGGTGGATCGGTGAAGACGAACCCCGGATAGGAACCGGCATTGCGCGGCCACAATGTCGGCTTGAGCCCGTCGCGCTTGAGTACGCTCATCTGCGCCTGGATCAACCGCGCATCGGCTTTCGTGCTGGTTGAATCGTAGCCGCCGCTGACATTGACCTCGATGTCGCCAAAGCCACGCTTTGCGAGATGTGATTTCAATGCAGATACCGCAGCGTCCATCTTCATGCCGGGCACGAGTCGCATGTCGAGCTTGGCCACTGCGCGATGCGGCAGGACGGTCTTGCCGCCGGGGCCTGTATAGCCGCCAACCAGTCCTTCAATATTGATCGTCGGTTGCGAAACGAGGCGCTCGTTGGCCGCCTGCCATGAAAGATCATCGATCCAGTGCGGCACACCGTACTGTTTCTTTACCGACTCCTCGCTGCGCGTCGCGATCGCCGCGGTGATCATCGCCTTCTCCTCGGCGCTGATCGGTGGTGCGACCGGGTAGTTCTCTACCGTGATCGTGTTGCCGTCATCCGAGACCAGCGTATCGAGTGCCTTGACCAGCCGCCACGCTGGGCTATCGACCATCGCCTTGAGCGAAGAGTGGATATCCTTGGCCGGACCACGTCCCCATTTCTCGCCACTGGCAACCAGCTCGAGCTCGACTACACCCTTGGCGCCGAGACTCACCGTCACACCACCATCGAGGCCTTGCGATGCCGATGGCATGAACACGCCGATTGTCCTTGCCAACGCGGTCTGCACTTCCGGACGAAGCACAAGTTGGCCGATATGCGGGGACCCGATCTCCTCCTCCCCCTCGGCAATGAGGACAAGGTTCACCGGCAGCTTCCCGCCCGAATCCCGAATCGCATGTAGCGCTGCCAGCAAGGCCGATTGAGGACCTTTCTGATTGACCGCGCCGCGCCCCATCATGATCTTGCCGACGCCAGGTCTATCGATGAGTCGCGCCTCGAGCGGCGGCGATGCCCACTCAGCAGGATCGAACTGCTTGACGTCGTACATGAAATACAAGCCAACCGTCGTCTTCGCGCCCGCGTCGAGCTCGGCGAACACGCCGGGTTTGCCGTCGGTGTCGATGATTTCGACTTTCTGGAAACCGGCTTCGCGCGCAAGCGTGGCCATGTACTCGGCACCTTCCCGCGAGTTGAGGTTCTCGGCGGCAATTGATGGAAGAGCAATCCAGTCCTGCAGGCGTTTGACCGAGACATCGTGTTGTTTGACGACCTCGCGCTTGACCGACGAAAGATCGGATTTTGCGGCTGAGGCAATGCCAGGCGCTGCGAGCAGGATCGCGAGGGTTGCAGCCATGGCAAGCGGGCGCGGCGTACGACGTTTGACAAGACGAGAGCTTTGCATCGATTTCTCCTCGGGATAGGCATGGCGACGAGGCGTCGATACTATCAGCGGATGCACGCTACCGCTTCGAAAAAACGGCGCTGCGGGCGCGAAGGGTCGCCTTGATGAAGACCTCTATCGCTGCCGCTGGCTTCAGCCCAGATTTCCTGCTACCCAACGTTGGAGTCCGACCATGCAATTGCACCCACGTCTCGTCCTTGGCGCCGCCCTGCTGACAGGACTATCCGGGTGCGCATCGCCCAGGCAAGGCGATCCAGGTGCATATTTCGATCTGGTCATTCGCAATGGTCGCGTCTTCGACGGCAGTGGAGCGCCGCCAAATCGGGTAGACGTCGCCGTCAACGGCGATCGCATAGCCGCCCTGCTCCAGCCAGGGACACCGGCACAGGCGGGCACCGAGATTGACGCCGGCGGCAAGGCTGTCACTCCGGGTTTCATCAATGTCTTGAGTTGGGCGAATGAATCGTTGATTGCCGATCCGCGCAGCATGAGTGACATCAAGCAGGGCGTGACGCTCGAGATTTTCGGTGAAGGCTGGTCGATGGGTCCGCTCAACGATGCGATGAAGTCCGACGCGCTGAAGCAGCAAGGCGACATCCGCCATCCGATCGAATGGACCTCACTTGGCGAATACCTGGACTATCTGCAAAAACGCGGCGTCACGCCGAATGTGGCGTCCTTTGTCGGCGCAACAACAGTGCGTATCCACGAACTCGGCGAGGACGACGTTACGCCGACACAGATCCAGCTCGCACACATGCAGGCGCTGGTCCGCGACGCCATGGCTGACGGTGCGTTGGGAGTCGCGGCGGCGCTGATGTATCCGCCGGCGATTTTTGCCAAAACGGATGAACTGATCGCGCTGGCCACAACCGCGGCTGCATCCGGCGGTGGCTATGTGGCCCACATCCGCAGCGAAGCAGACCGCCTGCAGCAATCGATCGATGAAACCATCACGATCGGGCGAGCCAGCGGACAGCATGTCGAGGTCTATCACCTCAAGGCAGCCGGCGAAAAGAACTGGACGAGAATGGCGCAGTCAATCCGTCAAATCGATGACGCTCGCGCCGATGGCGTCGACATCGGCGCCAACATGTACGCCTATACCGCAGGCGCGACCGGCCTTACCGCAAGTCTTCCGCCGTGGGTTCAGGCCGGCGGCCAGGAAGCGATGATGACGCGGCTCAAGGATCCGGAGATCCGCAATCGCCTCCTCAAGGAAATGGCTGATCCTGATGCTGACTGGGAAAACCTGCGCCTGCTAGCGGGTACTGATTCACGCGTCGTCTTCATTGGCTTTCGCAGTGCGGCTCTGAAGCCGCTCACCGGGAAGACGCTTGCCGAGGTTTCGCAGCAACGGGGCACGTCGCCCGAAAATACGCTCATGGATCTGATCATTGAGGACGGTTCCCGCGTCGACACGGCGTACTTCCTGATGAGCGAGGAGAATGTCGAGCTGGGCCTGTCGAAGCACTGGACCAGTCTTGGCTCCGATGCCGAGTCTTCCGCACCAGAAGGCGTGTTCCTGAAATCGAGCACGCACCCGCGTGCCTATGGCAATGTCGCTCGCTTCCTTGGCCACTACGTCCGCGAGCGAAAGCTGATATCGCTTGAGCAAGGAATTTTCCGACTCACCGGCCTGCCCGCTAAAAACTGGAAATTGCGCGATCGCGGATGCCTGGCAGTTGGTTGTCATGCGGACATCGTGATTTTCGATCCGGACACGATCATCGATCACGCTACTTACGATTCACCGATGCAGTACGCGACCGGAGTCAACGATGTCTTCGTCAACGGCGTGCAGGTCTTGCGCAATGGCGAACATACCGGGGCCACACCAGGACAGGTCGTGCGCGGGCCGGGTTGGCGCGGCTGGGAGGATGCCGCAATGTCAGCGCCAAAGCACTGACCGCGAAAATGAGCTAGTCAAACCCTTCGGCGTAGATACATTCACTCACGTTGGCGCAACCGGAGCCATCGAACGGATCGGAGTAACGCGGATCGCTGAGAAAAGCGGTGTCACTGAAAGTATTCATGAATGCTACCAGCGCCTGTTTTTGCGCGGCACTCAAATTGAGCCGGATCGGATTCCCATTCGGCAGCCGCAGACGCTGATCCAGGTTTGGATGCGGCTGCACACCCGAGTTGTAGTGCTCGACGACTTGCGCCAGCGTGGCGAATCGCCCGTCATGCATGTAAGGAGAGCGCACGGTGATATTGCGCAGGGATGGCGTCTTGAACGTTCCGGGAAAGTTCGGTGTGCCGAATGTCTCGAAGGCTCCCTGATCAGCACTCGTGTTCGCATCCAGGCCGTTGTTCATCGGCCCGTTCTGCTCATTGACGAAGGCTTCGGTCGCGTGACAGCCACCGCAACCCGCACCCCCGGCTTGAGGTGCAGTGAGGAACAAGGTCTTGCCCTGGTTTTCCTGGGCGGTGAAATTCGGGAACGGTTGATTGAAGTTGTTGACCAGCGCGCGGCCCTGATCGTAGCGGCTGGTGATTGAAACCAGACTGCGCACGAACTGCGCAATGGCCTTGCCGATGCGATCGGAGCTGATCGCCGGGCCCCCAAATGCGGCATCGAACAACACCGGATACCAGGTTTTGCCTGCCAACCGATTCTCGACCTCGGCAAGCGTCATTCCCATCTCGACGGGATCCTGAATTGGCATCAAGGCCTGCGCTTCCATGCTCTCGGCCCGCTCATCCCAGAAAGCCCTGCCTCGCTGATAGAAGCGCGCATTGGTCAGGCCCATCGAATGACGACGCGTGTTGCCGCCGGCAAATCCGACGCTCAAGGTGCGCGCATCTGAAAACCCGTGTGACTGCGAATGGCATGAGCTGCACGACACCGTCCGATTGAGACTCAGATCCTTGTCGTAGAACAACACGCGCCCTAGCGTTGCACCGGCATTGGTCGTTGGATTACTCGATGGCGTGTTGTCGTGATCGATCACGGCAATCTGGGTCGGCGATCCTGGCACCGCGGGAACAAAAAAGTACCCAGGCAATTGCACGAAATACTCGTACCCGGGCGATGGCAGAATCGGCTCGCCTTGCTCAGCGTGGGCACTGGCAAAAAACAAACAAGCGAAAAGCACCCGTAAACTCAAGCTGGTCAACGACATCAGATTCCCCCTCTCGCCCAATTGAAATCCAGCCGCCGCCAACCCGACAGGCCAGAATTTGCGCGGAGGCTAAACGAAAATCATGTAGGGAATATGGAGGAAACGGGAACGCTCAGGAAAACCCGCGACCGCCAGCCATGGGCACTTCTTGCTGAGGATCAGAAGCTTGAAACCTATTCTGCTCCTTTCACCGGCAGTGCGGGAATCGCCAGACTGAGATCAGAATCGCCAGTTGCACCGGTCAGCATGTTCTCGGGCATGTGTCCTGAATCTCCGACCGCAATCACCTTGAATTGACCATCCGCCTCGACCCGTATCCGGGTGATGCTCGCATGATGGACCGACACCTCCAGCCAAGCCTGGGTATCGACGCCGAGTGCACGCATGGTCAGGTAGCGAGTCACGTTGCCGTGGCAGACAAACATCTCGGTGCGCTCGGCACCCTGCGCTGGTTTGAAGTGGGTATCGAACAGACGATCCAGCTGGATCTTGCACTTTGCCAAAGCCTCGGGTTTTTCATCCTTGGTGATCTTGCTTCGGCGGGTCGGCGGTGTGCACTCTTCTAGATCATCCAGCACGCTGAAAGTTCGCCCGGGAAAACCTCCGGAGATGACTGCTGCAGTGTCGCGAGCGCGCTGCATTGGACTCGAATACAGTGCGTCGAAGTTGGCGGACATGCTCGCCAATCGCGCGCCGGCCAGATGTGCCTGGGCAACCCCGAGCGGAGAAAGTCCGGGCCCGAGTTTCGGATCGGCGGCTGGATCCGAAACATAGTTTCCGTGCCGCACGATAATGATGTTGCGCGCGAAGCTTGCAGCTGGATCGGCCGCGACGGCAAGCGCCGAGGTAGCGAAGACAATTGCGCAGAGAGCGGCGACAACGAATCCCTTGATCTTCATTCCACGCATGGCCACGCCCCTGGATGATGGTTCGAGATGCGCAGGTTACTGCATGACTCGATTGATTTCCCGAAGCTGCCACAGGTTGCTGGTCAGCAGGAGCCGCGAGATTACTCCGCCATTCACGACTGACCCACTAGAAAGGAGACCCCAAGCTGCGAACCGTTTCGCATGCAATCGATGGAGTCACCATGTCGGATCCCAAGGAACTCGAAAGCAAATTCTGGAAGCACCTGGAATCAGACCGTACCGTGATGCTCGGTATTGACGGGGCCGAGGATGGCCACTCGCGTCCCATGACGGCAATGGTTGAAGAAGATCGCGGGCCAATCTGGTTCTTTACCGGCAAGCCGAATGCGGTTGTCGAGAATCTGCAAAAGGGCCATCGCGCCATTGCCGCCTTCAGTTCGAAAGGGCACGATCTTTTTGCGAGCATCCACGGCAGGTTGTCCGTATCAAATGATCGCGAGGTGATCGATCGCCTCTGGAATCCGTTCATTGCCGCCTGGTTCGAGGGCAAGAATGATCCCAAGCTCGTACTGCTTCGTTTCGATCCCGAACATGCACAGGTCTGGCTCAATGAGTCGAGCTTGCTCGCTGGCGTGAAGCTGCTGTTCGGGGCCGATCCCAAGGAGCACTATGATGACAAGGTTGGTGACGTGGACCTGCGCTGATGGTCAGAGACGCTTCCAGTCAAGCCGTCATCCAAGATGTTGGTGAGGCCCGCGCGTCGTCGGGAGTCAGCCCTGCGAACCATTTCTTGTCCGCCTTGCGGCTGATTCTGCGAACCTCGATGGTTATCTAGACTAGGCGAATATCCTGTCCCGGTAGTGGGACAGGGCATCCAGGATATCGCCCATGTCTCGAATGCTTCAACGCACCGCGCTTGCTGCGGCGTTCAATTTTGCCGCTTTTTCCACGCCTGCCGCCCTTGCTTTCGACCCCCTCGAACGCGAAGAAGGCGAGGCGGATCGACGCACGGGTGCGACTTCGGCTGACGCGAAGAAAGACGATAGTGCCGAATTGCAGGACGCGCCCTGGCAAACCGAGGCGGTCAAGGTCACTGCCCGTGGCACTGCAAATGACTGGCCATCGGCGCTCGCGGCTGACGTGACGACGTATCAGGACGCGGTCGCCGCTCCCACCGATTTCCAGGATCTGATCACCCGCGTCCCTGGTGTTGCGGCGACTGGCCAGAACGGCATCTTCGAAACATTTTCGATTCGCGGCAGCGGCGCCAATGGAATTCTGATCCTCGTTGGCGGGATGCCGATCACGGCCCAGCGCCGAGCCGGTGTGCCGGTTGCATTCGTCGAACCCGCCTTGCTCGGCGACATCACCGTGACTCGAGGACCATCCGTGGTCCATTTCGGAGCAGGCGCGCTGGGTGGAGCAATCTCGATCGAACCACGCTGGTTCGACTCACCCTTCGTCCAGGCCGGCTATGCAACTGCGGGCGACGAAGCATCCCTGACTGCGGGCACCGGCTCGGAGTCCTTCTCGGTTGCCGCTTCACGCCATCAGGCCGGTGACAGCGAAGCTCCCGACGGCACCTCGCTGAACACGAGTTATGAGCGCCTGAGTGCCACGTTGCAGTATCGAATCAGGCTCGGCGAGTTTGATGTCGATGCGTTGCTGCTGCCTTCGCGTACCGAAAACATCGGCAAATCCAATATTCGCTATCCGATGCGTGACACGACCTATCCCGAGGACAGTCATATGCTGGGGCGTGTGCGCGTTCGCCACGCCAGCGGCTTCGCAGTCGCCGTGCACACTCATGATCAATATCTCGGCACGTGGAATCGCCGTCCGAATCACGCGGATACATTTTCCGCCGTCAGCAGTACGGACTTCGGCGGCACAACCCAACAGACGTTCTCGAGCGGCGAAATCACCACCAATGTCGGCGTCGAATACCTCGGCCGTCGTAACGTTGATGGATACGACGCCAGTGGATCTGTCCTCAATCGAACCTACAGCCTTCGCGATGGTGAAGAGGATTCCTGGTCGCTGTTTGCCGTCAGCGATTGGCGCATGGCACCGAAACTCGCCTTCGAAGTCGGTGCTCGCACGACATCGATTCACCAACAACAGGCCGGCGCCAGCTCTAGCGACAATGACCAGGCATTTACTGGCGGGGCGATTTGGACACCCAACGAATGGAGCCGCGTGACCCTGAATCTCGCCTCGGGCTACCGCTTCCCGACACTTGAAGAGCGATTCTTCACCGGTGTTACAGCCCAAGGGGACATTGTCGGGAACCCCAATCTCGGTTCCGAACATTCCGAAGGCATCGATCTCGGCTATGCCCTGAACGCCGGAAACTGGTATGGCGAAATCCATTTCTGGCGCAATCGCGTGACTGATCTGATTCAGCTTGTCGACCTCGGTCCCGAGGTCAATGGATACACCAATGTCGGCAAGGCCCGCTTGCACGGCGGCGAAGCCGCAATCGGCTGGACGCCCATCACGAAATTCAGCCTGCGCAGCACCGTCACGATCGTGCGCGGCTCGGACGATAGCGGGCAGACGCTGTACGGACTTGCTCCGGTGACGGCTGATCTTGAAGCACGCTATCGATCGAACAAGATCGATCTCGGTGCGCGCTACAGCCATCGCTGGAAAGTGGATCGGCCCGGGTTCGAAGAATTGCCACGAAATGCTGTCGACCTCGTCGATGCCGACCTTCGTTATCACTTCACCCCTTCGCTCAACATGCAGGTGTATGTGCGCAACCTGCTCGACAAGCAGTATTATGCGACATCAGATGAACTTTCCACATTTGCTCCAGAGCGGTCGATCGGGGTCAATTTAACCTGGACGCTGCACTAGGAAAAACGTTTCGATCTCCATACCCCAAGCAGTTTCAAATTCGCGTTCGTCATCTTCAACGTTCGCCCCTTGATTAACGCCACCGATACCGACACCACTTGCCGTCACTCCTGCCGTCTCCAATACCCCTACCATCGCTCCTGCCCTCTCCAATATCATCGCTCCTACCATCACTCCTGCCGTCTCCAATACGATCGCTCCTGCCGTCACCCTGCCATCTCCAATACGATCGCTCCTGCCGTCACCCTGCCGTCTCCAATACCATCGCTCCTGCCGTCACCCCTGCGCAGGCAGGGGTCCAGCGCCTTTGGCTTTGAGCGTGATTTCCGGCTGCCGTTGGAGTGCTCGGGGAAATCCGTTGCTCATAAGTGCGATTCGGAAGCAGAGTCACTGGGCCCCTGCCTGCGCAGGGGCGACGAGCGGTGGGGAGGCACGCACCGATATCGCGCGAGTTTGACAACGAGACGCGATGAATTCCAATGACACGCTGGTCTGAAGATGTGACGTACCGATTTCCGCTATAGGGCGGGCTGGAAGAATTGACGTAGCGATTTCCGATATCGCGCGGGTTTGAACACGTGGGTTAGCGGTTTTTGATATCGCACGGGTTTGAAGACGTGGTTTAGCGGTTTTCGATATCGCGCGGGTTTGAGTTCGCGGCGCGACGACCTCATCGTTCACCGTTCGATTCCCGTCACCAATGCCGTCACCCCTGCGCAGGCAGGGGTCCAGCGCCTTGGGCTTTGAGCGTGATTTTCTGCGGCCGTTTCGCTAGCCGAAACTCGAAAACATTGGCTGCAGACACAAGCCCCTGATCCCGGTTATGGTCGAGGCATCGTGCCGCGCTCTCCGCCGAGACCGGTGAAGATCCCTTTTCCATACTCCCCGGAGACATCATGAGCAATGCCATCAATCGCCAGTTCAAGCTGGCCAAGCGCCCGGTCGGCATGGTCAAGCGCAGCGATTTTGATCTTGCCGAATCGCCGATGCCGAGTGCAGGCGATGGCGAGATCCTGATCAAGGTGCTGTATCTCTCTCTCGATCCGGCCATGCGCGGCTGGATGAACGAGGGAAAGTCGTACATTCCGCCGGTTGGCATCGGCGAAGTCATGCGCGCAGGTGCTGCAGGCATTGTGATTGCCTCGAACAATCCGTCTTTCGCAGTCGGCGACCACGTTACTGGCTCGCTCGGTGTACAGGATTATGCCGTTTCCAATGGCAAGGGCTTGATCAAGATCGATACGAGGCTCGCACCATTGCCGGTCTACCTCGGTACGCTTGGCATGCCGGGCATGACCGCATATTTCGGAATTCTCGAAGTGGGACTACTCAAGGAGGGTGAAACCGTCGTTGTCTCGGGAGCGGCTGGTGCGGTTGGCCAGGTGGTAGGCCAGATCGCGAAGATAAAAGGTTGTCATGTGGTCGGCATCGCCGGTGGCGCAGACAAATGTCGTTACATCACCGATGAACTCGGTTTCGATGCCGCGATCGATTACAAGAACGAGGACGTCAAGGAAGGCCTCAAGCAGCATTGTCCAAAAGGGATCGACATCTACTTCGACAATGTCGGCGGCGACATCCTCGATGCAGCCCTGTCTCGACTCGCCATGCACGCGCGCATCGTCATCTGCGGTGCAATATCGCAATACAACAACACTGAAGCGGTGAAGGGACCGAGCAACTACCTGTCCCTGCTCGTCAATCGTGCCTCGATGAAAGGCATGGTCGTTTTTGACTACGCCGCGCGCTATGCCGAAGCGGCCAAGGAGATGGCCGGCTGGATGCAACAAGGGAAACTGAAGACCCGCGAGGACATTGTCGAGGGCCTCGAAACGTTTCCCGAGACCCTGCTGATGCTGTTCAATGGTGAAAATACCGGCAAACTTGTGCTCAAGGTCGCCGACGCCTGACCCGATCGACACAGCATCCGGACAATAGATCGCTTTGAACGTGTCATTGTTTTCGCGCGAATACCGTGGCCTGAGTATTGGCGCGGTGGGGCTTTGTTCAATGATTGCGTTCGAGGCGATCGGCGTCGCTGCGGGCATGCCGGCCGTTGCCGCCGCACTTGATGGCGTTTCGCTTTACGCGCTTGCGTTTGCCGGCACCCTGGCCGGGTCCGTGGTCGCGATGGTCTGGTCGGGTCGCGATTGCGATCGGCACGGGCCGTTCCGATCGATGACGCTGGGCATGCTGTTGTTTGCAGTCGGACTGCTGATGGCAGGTCTGGCCGATTCGATGACCATGCTGGTAGCGGGTCGGATCGTCCAGGGCCTGGGCGTCGGCGCACTGGGGGTCGCCCTGTATGTGGCCACGGCGCGTGCTCTGCCGCAGGAATTGCATCCACGCTTGTTCGCCTTGTTCTCATCGGCCTGGGTCGTGCCTGCCATCGTCGGGCCGGCGATCTCGGGCTGGATCGTCGAACAGCTGGGTTGGCGCTGGTTGTTTCTGGCAATTCTCGTGCTGCTACTGCCGACAGCTGCGCTGATCCTGCCTCCTCTGCGGAGCGAAAACGAGCCAACGAAAGCAGCTCCTCGATCCTGGCGTACCCTGCCCTGGGCGCTGCTCGCATCGATCAGTAGCCTGGCCCTTGCAGCCAGTGCTGATACGGGAGCATGGATGCCACTGCTGGTGTCGGCGTCCCTGGTCGGCGCGATCATCGCTGGCATTCAACTGCTGCCACGCGGCACGCTGCGCATGATGCGAGGATTGCCTACGGTCATCGCGCTGCGGGGACTCAACTCGTCCGCATTCTTTCTGAGCGAAGCCTTCATTCCACTGTGGTTGCACCAGCAGCGTGGCTGGTCAATCACCGCCGCCGGGATAGCCTTGACTGGCGGTGCCTTGAGCTGGAGTCTCGGCAGCCATCTGCAGTCGCTCATGACTCACGATTCCACGCGACACCGATGGCTTGGGAGGGGATGTCTGCTTCTGCTCATCGGCATCGTCGTCTGTCTTTCGACCGTGCTCGGGCTGTTGCCGGAGTGGAGCATGCTGATTGGCTGGTCGGTCACCGGACTCGGTATGGGATTGTCGTTTCCGATGCTCGGCGTGCTTACCCTCAAGCTCGCGCCGCGTGAACAACAAGGAACCTATTCGTCAGCCTTGCAACTCAGTGCGGCGCTTGCTACGAGTGCTGCGCTGGCAGCGGGCGGACTGATGTTTTCGCTGCTGCAGGCAAATACACCAATGCAGGCATTCGTTTGTGTTTATGGTCTAGCCGCGTTGCTCGCGGCGATCGCCTGGGCCAGCTCGAAACGGAGCTTGCCTGTGGATTGAATCTGTCCACGATCATTGTGTAGACATGGTCCTCCAGCCCGGCGCCAGCCTGGTCGGGGGTCGCCAGGGCGGATTGCGCAGGATGTGGACCGCAAGAAAGAACGGCAGCCAGCGTCGCGCATCCGATACGCGCACCATCCAGCTCATGCCCCTATGCGCTGCATTCCAAGGCGTCGCTGGAATCGCCAGAACGGCGAGCCCCGAGTGTCAAACCTTCTTCAGGAACTCCGACTTGAGCATCATCGCGCTGCCGTTGACCTTGCCTTCGACGTCATGATCGCCATCGACCACGCGTATGCCCCGCACCTTGGTGCCCTGCTTGATCACCAGCGACGAACCGCGGACCTTGAGGTCCTTGATCAAGACGACGTCATCGCCATCATTCAACGGATTTCCGTTGGCATCGCGGATGACGGTCGCGTCCTCCTCGGCCGCAGGATCAACCGCCTCGATCGGCCACTCGTGCGCACAGTCGGCGCAAACGTAATTGTCCCCATCGGGATAGGTGTTTTCCATCGAGCAGATCGGACACGCGGCGATATCGGGCATGGAAGATTCCATTGGAGTGAGACGCAATTCTAAAGGTCAAGCCGGAGTTCGCCTAACCGAAGGAATCGAATACTCGTGAAATCAGCAATTGAATGCGTGTCGCAAGCTGTCCGAACTTGCAGATCTCAGTCATCAGCCATGCGCATCCAGGAGCCAGTGCCATCAAGACGGAGCAGAGTCACTGACTGGCGCTCCGTTCCCGCGGCTTGCCGTTGGACCTTATCGCGATTCGAATTTTCGCTGCGGCCTCCGGCGGCTGTTCTGTCTAGACAGAAAAAACGTCGAGCGGTTTGAATGGCGCATTGGTGCTGGGCGGGACCGTGCCTGGTTGTCGCGGTGAGTGGACACTCCGATCCCCACCCAAATCCTTGACTCGCCGAGCGATCCGGCACAGAGTCTTTGCGAAGCGTGCCGTTGCTCGTGATTGTGCGCAGACAAGCGTTCGCTCTCTACAATCTATCGGACTTGCTTCCAGTTGCAACGATTTCGCATGTGACGACGTCCTGCAAGCTCAACAAAAACTGTCGAGGATTGACCCATGTCTCCACGTCGCATCGCCTTTGCACTGCTCCTGGCTGCGGCTCCATTGATTGCAGACGCAGAGAACGAGTCGATCGCGTCCACTCCGGTCAATCCAACCAGTACCGACGTGATCCAGTTCGCGCTGACATCACTGACGCATACCGATTGTGATTTCCCCGTGCTCCAGTCGACGACGGTTTCGGGCAACGTGATCAACCTCGTGATTCTCCTCCCCGAGATCAATTCGTTCGCCGCCTGCAACGCCGTGCCGACTCCATTCAGTGCACAGACCACGGTCGGGCCGTTGGCGGCGGGGCAGTATCAATTGAATTGGTCCTACGTCGGTTGGCTAGCGGACACCTACCCGAGCTACTCGAGGTCGCTAACGGTTGCTGCACCCGGCGGTGTAGCGGCATCGACGCCCCTGCCGAGTTCGACGTTTACCGGGCTCGCATTGCTTGGCTTGCTGTTGGGTGCCTTCAGCATCGTTGCCCTGAAGCTGAAAACCGTTCGCTGAGATCGCGGTGCTTCGCGAGCCGGGTATTGCCCTTCGACGGGCTCAGCGCGAACAGCCGGATTGAACCGAAGCTTTTCCAGTTCAAAGCCAGCGTACCAAGGCATCAATCCATTCATTGCCTGACCGACTCATCCCTGGCCCCACGGACTCAATTGCAAGACAAGTCGGCGTGGTCAACGATCAGATGGCCGTCACCACGCCGTGATGAACGCACTTATTGCCTGACCTTGGTTGCCTTCCCTTTTTCAGGGACCGAGTAGGTCAGCCGATAGACCGCACCGGCCTGATCATCGGAGATCAGCAGCGCGCCGTCCGGCATGACCAGTACGTCGACAGGGCGCCCCCAGTTCTTCTCGTTCTCCAGAAATCCCTCGATCAGGGGTTCGGAGCCAAGGACTCGTTCGCCGTCGATTCGAACCGTCATTACCCGATAGCCGGACTTTTTCGAACGATTCCACGAGCCATGCTCGGCGATGATCGCCGCGCCGCGATATGCCTTTGGAAACATCTTGCCGTCATAGAAGCGCATGCCGAGCGCGGCGACATGTGCGCCGAGCTTCAGAGCCGGTGGCGCATAGTCGGAGCACTTCTTGCCCTCGCCGAATTCGGGATCAAGCGTGTCGCCCTGATGGCAATACGGAAAACCGAAATGCTCACCGACGCGACTGACCCGATTGAGTTCGTCGGATGGCAGATCATCGCCAAGCATGTCGCGGCCATTGTCGGTGAGCCAGAGCTGATCCGTCCCAGGCTGCCAGTCGAAGCCGACCGTGTTGCGAATGCCGAATGCGACGTCCTCACGGCCAGTGCCATCCGCATTCATGCGCAACAATTTGGCGAAGCCTTCCCGATCGCAAACGTTGCACGGCGCACCGATCGGCACATACAACTTGCCGTCGGGACCGAACGCGATGAACTTCCAGCCATGATGGGTTTCAGTTGGCAGATCCGAAACGACGACCTCAGGCTTGGGCGGCTGGTCGAGATTGTCCTCGATGTCGCGCATGGCAACGATGCGACTGACCTCCGAGACATACAGATCGCCATCATGAAAGGCAACACCCACCGGCATCTCCAGGCCATCGGCGATCACGCGTACCTTGTCCGCTCGACCGTCGCTGTCGCTGTCGGTCAGCGCAAAAACCTTGCCGCCACTGCGCGAGCCGACGAAGATCGTCCCGCGAGATCCAATCGCGAGTTCACGCGCATTGGGCACATCTGCCGAGTAGATCTCGATCTTGAAACCAGGCGGAACCCGCAGTTGTTCAAGCGGAAGTGTTCCACTTGAACACGCTGGCGCAGCAAGCGTCGCGAGCAACAGACCACACGCAAGCTTGTGAGAAATCGATGCAGGATGAGTGGTGCTCATATGTCATTCCTTGTGCGTGACAGCAATCTTCATTATCGCGGTTTTCGGCGCAACCCGTCGCCGCCGATTGCATCAGGCAGCCCGCTTCGATCTGCCGGCCCAAAATCGCGGTCGATGTCTGACGGAGTCACAACCGCCACGCTGAACGGCACGATCTTGTCCATCGATTCCCTGCCATCTCATCCGCTATCGGATTCGCTCACGGGGATCAACTGGCTCTGGCAAGCGCACCGGCACGACGAGACGCGGTGTCGAGCGTTCCAGGCTTGCACAAGAGAGACGCCTGAAAAAAGACGCTGACCGGTGTTCTACGCGGGAGTTGAACAGGTCATTCCTGCACCCGAGACCAAGCGGATACTCTTCCGGCGCCGCCGGTGCTGTGTCAGCCCACGTTGATCATGGGCTTTCCAATGACCTCCAGCAGCGCATCCTGTTTCATTGCTTTGGCATACAGCCATCCCTGCATCCTGCGAACGCCAATCGAAGTCAATGCTTGCTGCTGATCGATGGTTTCGACACCTTCCGCAACGACATCGATGTTGAGTACCCCAGCGAGACCGACAATTGCGGCGACGATGGCTGCATCGACCCGGTTCCTCGGCAGCCCGCAGACGAACGTCCGGTCGATCTTGAGGATATCGATAGGTAGTCGCTTGAGGTATAGAAGGGAGGCGAACCCGGTTCCGAAATCGTCGATGGCAAGATGAATTCCGGTGGCCCGAAGCGAATTCAAGGTGATCAAGGCGGCATCGATGCTGCCCATCAATGTCGTTTCCGTGATCTCCAGGCAGAGACGATCCGGCGCGAGCCCGGAATCCTCCAGCGCAGATGCGATGTCCTCCACCAGCGATTCGCTCGCAAACTGGCGAGCTGAAACATTGACCCGCAATGCCAGAATGTTTCCCTCAGGGGTCGGTGACCAGTTCGCGGCATCCCGACAAGCCTGCCGCAATACGAACTTTCCCAGCGGAACCATCAACCCGGATGATTCCGCCACTTCGATGAACTCGCTCGCGGCTTGCACGATGCCGCCCTTGTTCCAGCGCAGCAACGCTTCTGCGGCGACCCATTGCTGCCTTACCGCGTCGTACTCGGGTTGGTAATACACCTCGAACTCTTCGTTTGCCAGCGCATAGCGAAGAACGCGTTCCAGGCGCAGACGTTCGACGAGTTTATCGTGGTGGGCGGGCTCGAACACTTCGTAACCCTGGCTATTCGCGACCTGGGCTGCGTGTGCTGCCTCCTCCGCCTGGCGCAGCAAGGTGGCGGGATCGTCGCTAATACCCTGCTCCGCATAGGCAATTCCCACGGCCATTCCTGGCGCTGTTTCAGAGCTCTCCCAATCCAGTGCGTGCGCGCAGTCGAGGCAACGCTCGGCGAGATCGATGGCGGTACCCTGAGCCACATCGCGGGTCAGCAGGAAAGCGAATTTGTTCGAATGCACGCGGGCCAGTTCGACACCAATGCCGCACAACTGGCGTAGCTCCTCCGCAAGGCGAACCATTACGTCTTCGGCACTTGGCGCATGCTTCGATGACGAAACACTCGACGAATCGACCAGTACAAGAATGATTGCCAACGGCTGCTCGAATCCGCGCGGGATCAACAACCGCTGGCGGACCAGTTCGACCATGTAATCGCGATTGCCAAGTCCTGTCTTGGCATCGTGCAATAGTAGATGCTCGATCTCGTCCTCCGCTTCGCGTCTGCGGTTCAGCTCGTATGCCATCGCGACAAAGTCGCCCATGCTCGCTGCGAACGTGGCCTCCTCATTGGTCCAGATCCTGTCGGCATGCAGGCTCTCATGACAGATGGCACCGAAGAGCTCCCCACCCAGACACGCCGGCGCGTCGAGCACGGCGTGCATGCGCGAGCGTCGGATAAAGTCCGGAAAAACTCCTAGATGAACTTGTCGCGGAGACTCGCCGCCGGGCCGAACACTGCTCAGGAAGCGCACCTCTTGCAGCATCGCCATGTAGGCATCGGCATCTATCGCCAGGGAGTCCTGATCATCGGTTCCGGTATGGATGCGCGTCACAGCGTCCCAGCTGTTGAGACAATTCAGCGCCCCATCGTCGGGGCTGTACTGCCAGACACTTACTCGTTCGACACCGAGCGCCCACGCAGCACCTTCGCAGATCGCGCCAATTGCGGTTTCGAATGTGCAGCTTGAGCCCCAGACCTCGCGCGTCAAGTTGACCAAAGTGCGCGTGTAGCGCTCGGTAGAAGACGGCGGCGGAAAAGCTGAGGTGCCCGGAATGGGCGTGGATGACATTTCTGGATGCTCCGAAGCTTGGTCAACCATACAGCAATTGAGCCGTCCAAACGGATGCAATGGCCGATCACTTCCTCCGACCTCGGGAATCGTTCAGGATTTGGTAAATTGCCTCTTTTGCAGCCGTGGGCGACTCGGGACCTCGGCTTCCTGAATATTGAATCTGTGCATAGGTGGCTAAATACGCGAATCGACCGGCATTCAACCAGCGACCGTCCGGCGCAATACGCAGGCGGTGCCGACCCTGAATTTCGCAATCGCTGCGAATCGGCTGCATCCGCTTCGCAGCTCAATCGATTGAAGTGCAACTCGATCCCTGCGAAACATTCTTGAACCCTGGGGGTGAGGGGTGACAAGCGGCCTCCAGCGTCGAACGGGTGGCACTTCCCTGCCCTCGACCCGTGCCGCTCGAGGAATCGCATTCACCCCGATGATTCCGGCGCACGAAACCAGCCCGGGAAAAGCGCTGATCGAGTAGGTCCTCATCGTGTCGGCAGCAGCAGTGCGACGATTTCATCGAGATCCTTCGGCGTCAGAGTACCGATCGATCCTTCGCCAAGGACCATGCGCCCGAGGTAGGCGCTGGCCACGAAGGTGGCGCGCGCGCGCGCCTGTCTGGCGGTCAGGCCGGCCGATTTCAGCAGACTGGCGATGTAGTCGATGCGTTGCTTGTCCACTGCGGCGAGGCGCACGGCAATCTCGGGGCTATGGGTGGCCCAGGCGCGAACCGCCCGTTCGGTCCGATTGCTCACGCTCCAGGCGCGTCGCATCAGCAGGGCCAGCCGATCAGGGCCGGACGCGGTTTGCTCCAGCCATTCGATGACCTGCTGGGTCGCACGCTTGTGCCATTCGTCGAGCAGCGCTTGGTGAAATTCTTCGAGGTCCCGGAAGTGCCAGTAGAAGCTGCCGCGCGAAACCTGCAGCGATTTGGCCAGAAGGTCAGCCTTGAGCGCATTGAAACCCTCCTCGGCCAGAGTCTTCATACCGTGCTGCAGCCAGTCTTCCCGGGTCAATTTCATGATCCACTCTCCGAAACCATACAGTTCTGTATTGACAGGGCGCCAGGTCAGCGCTAACGTAACCATACATCACTGTACTGAAAAATCATTGAGGGAAACAAGCTCATGGCGCAGTTACCAGTCATCCTGGCGGCAACAATCTTCCTGTCATTGGGAACGCTCCACGGGCTCCTCACGCTCAAGGATCTGAAGAATCCCAAGGCATTCACCCCGTGCGACCCCGAGCTGCGCAACGCCATGCAACAGTCCGGAATCGCCCTTCACCCTGCAATCAATTTGTGGGATGCATGGATGGGCTTCAACCTCACTCACAGTCTTGGCATCGTCCTGTTTGCGGGCGCTTACCTGTACGTCGGAATGTTTGCCGCGCCCGCGTTCGCGCAGTCGGTCTCGCTGCAGGCGTGCGCGATTGGCGTTTCGGCGATCTACCTTGTCATTTCGTTGCGGTTCTTCTTTTCCAAACCCGCGATTGGCTCGGCGCTCGGACTGGCGCTGTTTGTCATTGCGACAGTACTTGCCTACGTTTGATTTGCTGGCTCAGTGCGAGCGAACAAGATCGCAGCTTCACGATTGGAAACTCGTGCTCCGCTTGAGACTCAAGCGCGGGTGAACTCCATGGTCCAGTTGGTCTCCCAGGTTTTCCCGTCACTTGACGAGAAGGCCTGCTCCCAGCGAGCGGAACCCGGCTCGCGGAACATCCAGGTGAAGCGCACGCGCGTCGGTTTTCCAGCGATCATGTCGTCGCAGTAGAAGGTGCCTACCCCACTTTCGAAGCGACCGATCACCGGTGGATCAAGCTTGCCGTGAGGATTGCGTCCATCGACCCACCAGATCGCCCAACGCTGTGTCGCTGGATCAAAAGCGCGAATGGCCTTTGCGCGATACGTGCCTGCCGGCAGTTCAATCACGTTGTCCTCGACATTGCCTGCCCCGCCGAGCGTGGTGCGCGTGCTGCTGGTGCCGTCGAATTCCTGCCAATCATTCGTACCGGGATCGGCCCGGCGATGACGTACCCGCCAGTCCCCGACCATGAAGTCGAAATCATCAGACCCGGAATGACTTGATGACAATTGCGGGGCTTTGGTCAATTCCGATCCGGATCGCAGGGATTCAGTATGGATTTCGGAAGCCGATCGTTTGACTCCAGGTGTTGTACGAATCGGATTCATCGGAGCGGACCTCGGCAAGCGGCAGATGGACATCACGCAGCAGTGCCCTCGCGGAGCCCGATGCGTTCGAAGACCAACAGATTGGTCCCCTGCAAGGGAACTGGAAAGGACCAAATCCGACGCAGTTCGTGGTGCCACTTGCGATGCTACGACGATGCCATGAAGATGGTCCTGACGCTCGCCCCCTCCTGGAAGATGTTCCTGACCCTCGCCCCCTCCTGCGCGACAACCCACCCGTCACCGTGCCCTTCGATAGGCTCTGGACAGGCTCGGCTGCACCGCGCCAGGGGCGACGAGATGGTCAGGCTGCCGTTCCGACATGAACCGTGATTCCGCGGGCTTGACTCCTCCCAAGTTTGCTGGCCGAAGCAAGCCATGATTGATCGAGATCAACTTCATCGCGACGGCTGCGCAATGCTGCGTGGAGCAATTCCGGCCGAATGGCTGCCTCAGCTTCGCACTGCTTTCGATGCGGGCGTGAAGCCGTCCCACGAATGGCCGGTTCCCCGACAGGCGAGCTGGCGTCATTCGTTGCTGGATCTTGATCCGAGGGTGCAGGCCGTTTGCCGGCTGCCAACAGTATTGGCCGTGGTCGGCGAATTGATCGGCGAACGTTTTTTCCTCTCGCAAGTCGAGGGGCGTGAGCCTCTGCAGGACGGCGGTCAACAGGGATTGCATCGCGATCTGTCGGCACAGCGCCCCGGCGATACAGTCAACGCGCTGGCTTTCTTCGATGATTATGGCCCTGACAATGGAGCCACCCGGATCGTGCCCGGCAGCCATCGCGCTGCGCCAGGCGCATCTCCATCCGAGGTCAATGACGAGCTGCGTTCAGAACAACTCTCGGGATCCGCCGGGGACATTCTGGTGTTCGATGCAGACCTGTTGCATGCAGGGTGCATCAACCCAACCGGAGCTCGACGTCGATCCCTTCTGATCTGCTACTTTTCCGAGGTTCTGTATGCGTCGCACCTCGAAACGGCGAAGCTCCGCAGCATACGAATGGATACGACGGACCGATTTGAACAGTAAGGAAACCCGTTCAACCTGACTTCTGTCGTGCAGGACGTTTTGATTCAGAGATAGCCCGATTTTTCGCTAGCCGCCTGAATTCGAGGGCTAGAGACCTGACCATTTTTCTCGGGTGCAGGCTTCAAAATCCAATCCCTTGGCTTGTGTTTCGTTCGATCCTTCATCCCTCGAAATCAAGCTCGAACGCGCGCGTCATTCGGCAAGTCATGCCCTCTTGCGAAATCGTTGAATCAAGATCGCCGGTGATACGCTTTTTGTTCTCCACGTTCCAGCGGAAGTTGATGGTCATCGGAATGCCATCCTGCTCACCGCCAACCGCGCCCTTCCAACTGCAATCGGATTGCAAGGCCATCGTGATGTCGGCTTCGTCGTCGGACATGCCCTTGGCAACAATCGTGTCGCAGCGATCATTGACGTCGAGGCTGCCATTCGATCGACTGGCCTTCAAAGGCTGGTTGATCGACACAGCTCCAGTGCAAGCCATGCGGCCGGACTTGTTGACCACGTCCCAGCGCCCTTCCCTCGGGCACTTGCAAGCCAGCGTCACCTGCAGTGAAAACGTGCAGGTGACCGTTTCCCCATCTTCGATTTCGAACGTGGCGTTGCTGGTTTGCGGATTGCCGGTACTGCGCCGCGCACTGCCCAGATCATCGCAACTTACTTCGGTCAACTGGTACCCAGCACTGACCAGAACAGGATCGATCAGGCCGAGGGCCGACAGGTGCTGGCCGCTGTCAACCTGCGCGCTGATCGTTGCGATCCCGTTTGCGTCCAGCCGAATCTGTCCCGCAGGAGTTCCGGTAAATCGCACATTGGCGTCGGCGTAAACGGGAGTCGTGGTGACGCGCACGACGGCGGTTCCGGCTGACTCCGCCAGCGCAACACCATTGCCAACAAGAATAGAAACCACAGCAACAACA
>JBBRBU010000004.1:0-91273 GCA_038205505.1 Lysobacterales bacterium
CACAAGCCATACGCTCAATGGCCTGGTCACCACCTACTCGACAGCCATTGGCAGCAATCGCCTCAATGCGCTCAGTGGCGGCAATGCACGCACGTATCAGCACACGCTCAACGGCGACATCAGTGGCTGGACTGGGAGCAATCCGACCAGCTTCACCTACGACCCGTTCAACCGCATGAGGACCGCGGTGCGCAGTGGCACGACGACCACGTATCTGGTCAACGCCCTGGGACAGCGCAAGAGCAAGTTCAACGGCGCCAATTTCAGTGCGGTTTACGCGCATGACCCGGCCGGCAATGTCCTGCTCGAATACGAGCCCGCTGTGAACAACTGGACCTGGACGATCCGCATGTTCGGCGAACCGCTGGCTTTGCGCCGCGCGGGCGCCCTCACCTACATCCACAACGACCACGTCGGTCGCCCGGAAGTCATGACCAATGCGAGCAAGGCTGTGGTCTGGCGAGCGAATAATTTCGCGTTTGATCGCTCGGTTGCGTATGACGCCACCACCGGAGGAGTGAAGTCAGGCTATCCGGGGCAGTCCTTTGATGCCGAGACGGGTTTGTGGCACAACTATATGCGCGACTATGATGGGTTGACTGGGCGGTATCTGGAGTCGGATCCGATTGGGTTGGCGGGTGGGTTGGATACGTTTGGGTATGTGGGCGGGAATCCGATCCGTTGGACTGATCCGCTCGGATTGCAGCAAAGAACCAACGACTGGATTGCGAGCGGAGGTGCCGGAAACAGAGGTGGCCTTGTCGAGGCAACCATGTGGGACGCGTTCGAAGGATGGGCCGATGGGCATGCAACAGTTGGCGCAGCTGGTCGTTGCGTAATGCAGTGCGCGGTAAACAATGTTGTCGGTGCCACTGTATTGCAAGCGGCTGGTAATGCGCATAGGGAGGCGGCTCTGCTCGCAACCGAAGTTGCTGCCAAAGATGCCGGCTACGTTTGCCTGAGAAGCGGAGCGAAGGCGTTGGGAACCCTCAGCACCCTAGCTGATCTTGTTGGAACGGGAATATGTTCATTGGATTGCTTCTGATGGAAACACGCACCGAAAAAATACTTACTGTAGGAATATTGTGCCTCATTCTTGCGCTGATCGTTCTGAATCTACTTTACCGATCTGCCATCAACAATAATTTGCCGATGTTCTCACTGGAGGCAATTAAAGCAGGTTGGCCATATTGGCTCGGCATGTCGCTCGGTCTGATGGGGTATCTAGCGTATTGGATTTGTGCGGTATTGAGAAGGAGGGCAGGTGCAAAGGAATGAAGCGGAATGTGTCAATGGCCCGAGACAGCGACGGTTCGGAATTTTGTGAACAGCAGGTGCGGCAGATTCGACGAAGTCGTTCTCCTGGGTTAGCGGCGGATGACACAATCAAAGGGGGCACCATTCAGCCGCCTCCGTCGATAGGCGAATAGGATTTCCTCCCACTCTGAGAGCGGGTTTGGGTTGTGCACCGTGATTCGCGTTGGCCGACGCTTGGTATTTTCGGTGGGTTGCGGGCTGAGTCCGCACTAGTCACCGTTCTGGATCAACGTAGGAAAAGTGTTCAGGTCTTGAATCTTGAATCCCCGCTGATTTTCTCGTGGATTCCTGAGATGGCCCGACCTCTTTGTTTCTAGCGGTGCGGGGTGCATGGTCCAGCAACTTATCTCAGGATCTTGATGCTGGGCCCGAACGCCGCCTTCGGGAGTATGAAGACGAAGGTCTATTCGAAATTTTCGGGAACCAAGGCGGAACGAATGTGAGAAAACGTGCGATTGGGATTCTTCTGTTGCTGCTGATTTCTGCGTGCGGCAGCTCAGTTGTCGCGGCTCAAACCGTTCGCGGCGAGGCGCCGCCGGATGAGCTCGGCATAGACAAGGACAAGCACGAGGTTCGAGTCAGCGACTATCGCGGCAAGGTCGTTGTGCTGACGTTCTGGGCGAGCTGGTGCGGATACTGCCTCAAGGAATTGCCAGTCCTGGAGAGCGTGCAACGCAGGCTTGGAAAGGACAAGATTGCTGTCGTGGCGATCAATTCCGACAAGGATCGTTCGGACTACCTGGCCATGCGTCGGCGGATGAAGGATTTCACGATGACCATGACCGAGGATCGACGCGATGGCAGTATCGCCAAACGCTACGGCGTTACCGGTTATCCGCATCTGGTCATGGTCGACAAGGAAGGTCTGGTTGCCTTCAGCCATCGCGGATACTCCGAAAAATCGCTGCCGAAAATCGTCGAGGAGATCAACACGCTTCTTGATGAATAGCGACGCCCATGGCTGGATCGGCGAGTCTCGCGCGAGTGGCGAAGATTCAGGCGACCTGGCTTGATCGCAGGATCGGGCGCACTGCTTTCAATTCTTTTGTTGAAGACGCGTCGTTCGGGTGTAATCGCAGAAAGTTGGACCTGTCCGGGTACCCATGGTCGCAACCGATCGCTCGACCCGATTTGGAAGATGTCGGAGGCTCGCTTATCATGCCTGCGATTTTCAGGGGTCCGGTATGTCGGTTACATCAACTTCGATCCGCCCAAGCGTGCTGGGCGGTCTCTTCTGGTTTGCGGTCAATGTCGTGCAATTGCTGTTCACGCTGACATGGACTGCTGTGCTGATCTGTGTCGCGTTCCTCGTGCTGGTGTTGAGTGGTGGGCGCAAGCATTGGCCGCTTCGCATGGCATCGCGTGTCTGGGCCCCGGGTTTGCTGTTTGGAGCCGGCGTGAAGCTGGAGCAGGAGGGATTCGAGGACATCGATCTCTCCAGGCCTTGCCTGATCGTCGCCAATCATCAGTCGATCATCGACGTCTGCGTCCTGTTCCAGGCGATTCCATTGCCGCTGCGCTTCGTGTTGAAGCAGGAGCTTGGCAAGCTACCGTTTGTGGGTGCCTATGCCAAGGCGATGGGCATGATCTTCATCCAGCGAAATTCTGCACGAGCCGCATCGCGCAGCCTGCACAATGCAGCGTCGCTGTTTCGTGAGGGCCATTGTCTTTGCGCTTTTCCCGAGGGAACCAGAGGCCGAGACGGTCGCGTTGGTGCCTTCAAAGGCGGGGTTTTCAAACTCGCCATCGAGTCTGGTATGCCGATTCTTCCCATCGCGATCGAAGGCAGTGGGGACGTGTTGCCAGCCTCCGGTTTCAGGGTGCGGCCCGGGCGGATTCGCATACGCGCAGGAGAATTTGTCCAGACTGAAGGCCTCAATCAGGCGGATCGTCAGGAATTGGCCTTGCGTTGTCAGCGCATGATCATCGAATTGCTGCAACGCTGATCGTTTCGGTTCATTGTGTTGGCGTCAACTCGGTTGCGAGTATTTTCCGCGTCATCGTCACGGCTTCGTTTTAATGGTTTCGGCCTTGCTGCCGGACCGCGGCGCAGGTTCTGAACCTGTCGAAAGGTAAGCTCGAATTCGATCTGTCGCGACATAGTCAACCAGGATTCGACCGGCACAACCTCGTGCCAAAGTTGATCAGGCTCTTGATGAGCGTCAAGCTGTCAGACTGTGTCGATTGGCGAGTGTCTCGCCATTCGCTTGCGCGATCATTCAATCAACTTGGATAACAAAGGCTAGCCAATGAGTTCAGATGCAAGCGTCGCTCTGGTCAGGGAGTTTCTTGAGGCACCACGCAGCGCGCGAGTTTCACTGCTTGCCGGAGCCGCCTTGCTCGAGGCCGGTGAAACCGAACTGGCGGTTGCGGTATGGACGCTGGGCGATGATGCCAATGGGCTCGTGCGTCGGATCAAGGACAACCCGACTGCGCCCGCCGAAGGTCGCCTGCGTTCGCGGCTGGCCGATGAAACGCTGAGCGTTTTTCTTACTCAGCTGCATCAGCGTGCAGTCGATGATTTCGAAGCGCAGTCGGGCGCGACGCTCGCGCGTGTGCGCAACGGTATCTGGCCGTTGACGCACGATAAAAAAGAACAATATCGCGTGCCGATGCAGGCGCCGTTGATTTTCTATATGCCGGATTTGCCTGCCGCCGAGGTCGAGCCGAATGGCGCATTTCCGTGGGTGGAATCGCTCGAATCGGCGACCGAAGTCCTGCGCAATGAATACGAAGCGGCGATCGGTGTCGGTGCGGATGTGCAGCCTTATGTCCCCGCCTCGACCAATACGCCGTCGTGGGAGCAGTTGCGTGGCTCGCTGGATTGGTCGGCGATTCATCTCTACCAGGACGCGAAATCGACGCCGATGCTCGAGCGTTTTCCGGGCACCAGCGAGGCGCTGCGGCTGGTCGACCTTGCCCGTATCGATGGCGTTCCGATGGAGGTTTTCTTTTCGCGACTGAAGCCCGGAGCCCACATTCCGCCGCATCATGGTCTGACCAATACCCGGGTCACCGTGCATTTGCCGTTGATTGTTCCGCCCGGCTGCGAGATTCGCGTCGGCCAACAACTTCATCAATGGCAGCAAGGAAAGGTTTTTGCCTTCGACGACAGTTTCGAACATGAAGCCTGGAATCGCTCGGATGCCGATCGGGTCGTGTTGATTTTCGAGGCCTACCATCCCGACCTGTCAATGCAGGAACGCGAAGCGATCGAGCACGTATTGACGGCCCGCCAGCGCTGGCTCGATGCGCGGATGTCAATAATCTCCGACTGGTTGGCGCGAAAGTAGGTTATCGAAGGGTTGTCGCGGATCCGCCGATTCCGGTTGTCCGTTCAGTCGGGTGTCTTCTTCCTGAAGTTCCGTGATTGCCGGCCCATGATGCGCAAGGCCAGTCGATCGGGAATCAGCTTGATCAGCGACTTGATCATCTTGTTGACGCTACCGTTGACATGAACGGCCTCACCGCGCTCGACAGCATCAAGTCCCTGGCGAACGACGGTCTCCGCGTCCATCCACATCCACTTCGGCAGCTTCGACATCATCGCGCGCGAGCCGGTGACATCGTGGAACTCCGACCAGGTGAAACCCGGACACAGCGCGCAGGTATTGATCCCGTCGTGGGCATATTCGAGATGCAGGGCCTGTGACATCTTGATCAGGTAGGACTTGGCACCCGAGTAGAGGGTCTGCCCGGCCGACCCGGGGACGTGTCCGGCAAGTGACGCGACATTGATGATGCGACCGTGGCCGCGCTCTCGCATGCCGGGAAGCAGGCGGTGGCAGAGTTCGCTCGGAGCGGTCATCAGGACCTGGATGAAATCTGCCTGGGTCTGCCAGGGCTGGCTCAGAAAATAGCCGGTCACGCCGTAGCCGGCATTGTTGATCAGCATGTCGATGTGGATTTTTCGCTGATCCATTTCCGCGACAAGATGTCGCGGCGCATCGCGATCGGCCAGGTCGCAGGCGATGACCTCGACCTTGATCGAATGCGCTGTCGCGAGTTCGCTGGCCAGGCTTTGAAGGCGCTCCAGACGCCGCGCCGTGAGCACAAGATTGACCTTGCGCGCTGCCAGTTCACGCGCGAACGCGGCGCCTATGCCGGCGGATGCGCCGGTGATCAGGGCATAGCCACTCTTGTCATTCATGTCCTGCTGCCTGCTGTGAATTGACGGCAAGGGTAGCCGCATGGGCGTGGCAACGGTACGTCGAGCGTGATGAGCGGCCAACGACCAATCCCAATGACGGGCAGCAGGCGCAGCGAACCGCGATCCGGTTTCATCCCGGCGAGAAACCCTAACTCAGCTCGGTTCTGGTCCAGCCGTTGGCGCCGTTCAAGCTTTCTGCTTGCGGCGTTTCCGATGACTGTCCCGTCGATATTTGCCGCAGCGTGTCCTCGCAGCTATCCTTCGCGGCTGTTGATTGCACGGATCCTGCCCGATGCGCCGCAAACTTGTCGCTGGAAACTGGAAGATGCACGGCACGCGTTCAGGCGCAGCCGATCTTGTTGCGACAGTGGCCGAATCGCTGTCGGGCGCGACGGATGTGGTCGTGATCCCGCCGTATCCTTACCTGGCTGAGTTGATCACTTCGTGTGCCAATAGCGCGCTCGGCTTTGGCGCGCAGGATCTCAGCGAGCATGATCAGGGTGCGTTTACCGGGGAAGTGGCCGGCGCGATGCTCAAGGAGATTGGTTGCGCCTACGTGTTGGTAGGGCATTCCGAGCGTCGTCAATTCCACGCCGAGACAAATGAAGTGGTTGCGCGAAAATTCGTTGCAGCGCAGGCCGCAGGGCTGATTCCGATCCTGTGCGTCGGTGAATTGCTTGAACATCGTGAGGCCGGGGAGACCGCGGCCGTGGTCGGTGCGCAGCTCGATGCCGTGCTCGGTCTGGCCGGCATTTCCTCGTTCGCCAGCGCCGTGGTCGCGTACGAGCCGGTCTGGGCGATCGGCACCGGAAAAACAGCGACGCCAGAGCAGGCGCAGGAAGTTCATGCATTCATGCGTGACAAATTCGCAGGACAGGATGCTAGAATAGCCAGCTCGCTGCGCCTCCTGTATGGCGGCAGCGTAAAGGCCGCCAATGCTGCCGAACTGTTTGCCCAGTCTGATATCGATGGTGGACTGATTGGCGGCGCTTCGTTGGTGGCGGCCGATTTTCTTGCGATATGCAATGCGGCCGGCAAGGCCTCGAACCAGGGTTCCTGATTCAGATGTTCACGATTATTGCTCAAGTTTTCTATGTGCTGATTGCCGTTGCGATGATCGCGCTGATCCTCATGCAGCGCGGCGCGGGAGCCGATGCCGGTTCCGGTTTCGGTGGCGGTGCGTCGGCGACTGTCTTTGGTGCGCGTGGCTCGGCAAACTTCCTGTCGCGCAGCACGGCGGTCCTCGCTGGTTTGTTCTTCCTGCTCAGCCTCGGCATGGGCATGTATCACAGTCGTCCTGCCGTTGTCGGCAGCAATTCGGACGACCTTGGCGTGATGACGGGTGTCGCTCCCGCAGCTCCGGAGGCACCGGCCAACGGTGAGGTTCCGGCGGCTTCGAGCGCGGCTCCGACATCAACTGACGTTCCAGCGCCAATGCCTGCACCTGCAGCGGAAACGCCGGCTCCCGAGCCTGCCAAAACCGATGCGGCGCAGCCTGATAAAGCGAGGAAGGACGGAGCTTGATAGCGTTGCCCAGGTGGCGGAATTGGTAGACGCACTACCTTGAGGTGGTAGCGGCGAAAGCTGTGGGGGTTCGAGTCCCCCCTTGGGCACCAACATCATGAAAAACCGTCGTTGCCGCATACTGTGGCAACCGCTGATGCGTCAGGCGGCGCGGAGGTGCATGTGTTAGTCGAGTATTTTCCGGTCCTGCTGTTCCTGGTAGTGGCCACCGGTATCGGCATCGCGTTGCTCATCATCGGCAACGTGCTCGGACCGAAGAAGCCTACTGCGGAGAAATTGGCTCCGTACGAATGCGGCTTCGAGGCGTTCGAGGATTCGCGCATGAAATTCGATGTGCGCTATTACCTGATTGCCATCCTGTTCATCATTTTCGATCTCGAAATCGCTTTCGTGATTCCGTGGGCGATCGTGTTCGATGAGCTGGGAGCCTTTGGCCTCGCCGAAATGGGCATCTTCATTGGCCTGCTTGTGCTCGGTTTCGTCTACGTCTGGAAGAAGGGAGCCCTCGAATGGGAGTGAGTGATTCCATTTCGCGGGTGATGCACAACCCTGCGCCGCCCGGCCCGGTCGACGACATCCTGCGTCCCGGCGACGACAATCCCCTGATCAATCGCGGCTTCGTGACCGCGCGCATGGACGAGCTCGTCAACTGGGCGCGCACCGGCTCGATGTGGCCGATGACGTTCGGTCTGGCGTGTTGTGCGGTCGAAATGATGCACGCCGGTGCGGCGCGTCTCGACCTGGATCGCAATGGCGTGATCTTCCGGCCCTCGCCGCGACAGTCCGATGTGATGATTGTCGCCGGTACCCTGGTCAACAAGATGGCTCCGGCCTTGCGCAAGGTCTATGACCAGATGCCCGAGCCGAAATGGGTCATCTCGATGGGTTCGTGCGCGAACGGCGGTGGCTACTATCACTATTCCTACGCAGTCGTACGCGGTTGCGATCGCATTGTTCCTGTCGATGTCTATGTGCCGGGCTGTCCGCCGACGGCCGAGGCCTTGATCCACGGCATTCTGCAACTGCAGAAGAAGATCCGCCGCACCAACACGATTGCGCGCTGAGGACAGGTCATGAGCGAACCCGCATCCCTGGCACGTCGCCTCGAAGTCCAGTTGGGCTCGAAAGTCGTCAGCAGTGTCGAGTCTTTTGGCGAGACCACGATCGAGGTGTTGCCCGAGAACTGGCTCGCGGTGGCGCGTATCCTGCGCGACGATCCGGCCTGGCAGTTCGAGCAATGCGTCGATGTCTGTGGCGTTGATTACCTGAGCTTTGGCCAGACCGAGTGGGACACCACGGACGTCACATCCGAAGGATTCTCGCGTGGCGTCGAAGGCAAAGGCCCCGGCCGCTTTGACTGGGCCCATCGTCCGCGAGTTACCGACATTCCGCGCCGTTTTGCGGTCGTCCTGCATCTGCTTTCGATCGCAAAAAACCATCGCTTGCGGGTGCGTGCATTCTGCGCCGACGACGATGTCCCATCGATACCCTCACTGGTTGATGTATGGCCCGCGGTCAACTGGTTCGAGCGTGAAGCCTTCGATCTTTTCGGCATTGTCTTCGAAGGGCATCCCGATCTGCGCCGCATTCTTACCGATTACGGTTTTGTCGGTCACGCGTTCCGCAAGGATTTCCCGCTGATCGGCAATGTCGAGGTCCGCTACGATCCCGAGAAAAAGCGCGTCGTCTACGAGCCGGTGTCGATCGAACCGCGCGTGCTTGTACCGCGCACGATCCGCGACGACTCGCGCTATGAGCAGGCAAATGCCGAGCGCGAGGCAGGGAACAAGTAATGGAAGAGATCCGCAATTACACGATGAATTTCGGCCCGCAACATCCGGCTGCCCATGGCGTGCTGCGCCTGGTGCTGGAGATGGATGGCGAGACTGTCGTTCGCGCTGATCCGCATATCGGACTGCTTCATCGCGGCACCGAAAAGCTTGCCGAGTCCAAGCCGTACAACCAGTCGATCGGCTACATGGATCGCCTCGATTATGTTTCGATGATGTGCAATGAGCACGCCTATGTGCGCGCCATCGAAAACCTCATGCAACTCGAAATCCCGGATCGCGCGCAATGGATCCGCACGATGTTCGACGAGATCACACGTATCCTCAATCACCTGATGTGGATCGGCTCGAACGGACTCGATCTCGGCGCGATGGCGGTCTTCCTGTACGCGTTCCGTGAACGCGAAGAGTTGATGGATTGCTATGAGGCGGTCTCCGGCGCGCGCATGCATGCGGCCTATTATCGACCTGGCGGCGTCTATCGCGATCTGCCTGCGGTGATGCCGAAGTACAAGGAATCGCGCTGGCACAAGGGCGATGACCTCAAGCGCTTCAACCAGTGGCGCGAAGGTTCGATGCTCGACTACCTCGAATCGTTCTGCGCCGATTTTCCGAGCAAGGTCGACGAATACGAGGAACTGCTCACCGACAATCGGATCTGGAAGCAGCGCACCGTCGATATCGGCATCGTCTCGCCCGAACTGGCCAATGCCTGGGGCATGAGCGGGCCGATGTTGCGAGGTTCCGGCGTTGCCTGGGACCTGCGCAAGAAGCAGCCCTACGCGAAGTACGCCGAGGTCGATTTCGACATCCCGGTCGGCGTCAATGGTGATTGCTACGACCGTTATCTCGTGCGCGTCGAGGAGATGCGCCAGTCCAACCGCATCATCCAGCAGTGCGTGGCCTGGCTGAAAGCCAATCCCGGACCGGTAATCGTGCAGAACTACAAGGTCGCTCCTCCGAAGCGTGAAGAGATGAAGGACGACATGGAAGCCCTCATCCATCACTTCAAACTGTTTACCGAAGGCTATTGCGTGCCTGCCGGAGAAACCTATGCGGCGGTCGAAGCGCCCAAGGGCGAGTTCGCCTGCTACCTGATTTCCGACGGTGCCAACAAGCCGTTCCGCTGCAAGCTGCGCGCACCGGGATTCGCCCATTTGTCAACGATGGACACGATCGTGAGCGGCCACATGCTTTCCGACGTCGTTGCGATGATCGGAACTTACGATGTCGTGTTTGGAGAAATCGACCGATGAAAGCGACCGGTACATGGAACCAGGTCAAGGACGTTGACCCGCAGATCGCCCTGACTATCCACACGCGCGAGCAGATCGATGCGTGGGTGGCGAAATTTCCTCCTGATCGCAAGCGTTCCGCGTTGATCCAGGGTTTGTTCGTGACCCAGGAACAGAACGGCGGATTTCTCACCGATGAGTTGATCGTCGCAGTTGCGCGCTATCTCGATTTGCCGCAGGTCTGGGCGTTCGAGGTGGCCAGTTTTTATTCGATGTTCGAGACCCGGCCGGTAGGGCGCAACAACGTCGCGATCTGCACGAATATTTCCTGCTGGCTCAATGGCGCCGAAGATCTGGTGCGACATTGCGAAAGGAAACTCGGCACGAAACTCGGCGAAAGCACGACGGATGGCCGCGTCTATCTCAAGCGCGAAGAGGAGTGCCTGGCTGCCTGCTGCGGCGCGCCGATGATGGTGGTCAATGGCCACTATCACGAGAACCTCGATATCGCGAAGCTCGACAAGATTCTCGATTCACTCGAATAAATCTGTAGGAAGCGGCTTCAGCCGCGATGTCCTTGCTCCTGATCCAGCAGACATCGTGAATGAAGCCGGAAAATTCTCATAGAAAGTGCGCCCATGGATGGTCGCTTTCTGATCTCCGTGACAACGAGGATCGCAAAGGCAAAGACAATGGCATTCGGACCCGCTCCAAAAGATCATCAGGTTGTCTACACCACGCTGCATTTCGATCAGCCGTGGACGCTGGACAATTACCTCAAGGTCGACGGTTACCAGGCCTGGAAGAAAATCCTTGCCGAGAAACCCGATCCGGCAACCATCATCGACGAGCTCAAGAACAGCGCGTTGCGTGGTCGTGGCGGTGCCGGGTTCCCGACTGGTTTGAAGTGGTCGTTCATGCCGCGCAATGCGCCCGGACAGAAATATATTCTCTGCAACTCCGATGAGTCCGAACCGGGAACCTGCAAGGATCGCGACATCCTGCGCTTCAACCCGCATTCGGTGGTCGAAGGATTGGCGATTGCCTGCTATTCAACCGGATCGACAGTTGCCTACAATTACTTGCGCGGCGAATTCCATCACGAGCCGTACGAGCATTTTGAGCAGGCGTTGAAAGATGCCTATGCCGCCGGCCTGCTTGGCAAGAATATCGCTGGCTCCGGAATCGACGTCGACATCCATACTGCTCTGGGCGCGGGCGCCTACATCTGCGGCGAAGAGACCGCGATGATGGAGTCGCTCGAAGGCAAGAAGGGCCAGCCGCGATTCAAGCCGCCGTTCCCGGCCAACTTCGGTCTGTTCGGCAAGCCAACCACGATCAACAACACCGAAACCTACGCGTCGGTGCCGGCAATCCTGCGCAAGGGTGCGGATTGGTTTCTCAATATCGGCAAGCCGAACAATGGCGGCCCGAAGATCTTTTCGGTATCTGGCCATGTCGCGAAACCGGGCAACTACGAGATCCCGCTGGGAACATCGTTCGCCGACCTGCTCGAGATGGCCGGTGGCATGCGCAACGGCGCCAAGCTCAAGGCCGTGATTCCCGGTGGCTCATCAATGCCCGTATTGCCCGGCGAAACGATGATGGGCATCACGATGGATTACGACGCGATCCAGAAAGCCGGTTCCGGCCTCGGATCGGGCGCGGTCATCGTCATGGACGAATCGACCTGCATGGTTCGCGCCTGCCAGCGCATCGCGCGCTTCTACTATGCTGAATCCTGCGGTCAGTGCACGCCGTGCCGCGAAGGCACCGGCTGGATGTACCGAATGCTCACGCGCATCGTTGAAGGCAATGCCGTTCTCGGCGATCTCGATACGCTCAAAGCCGCAGCAGGACAGATCGAAGGACACACGATCTGCGCCTTCGGCGAGGCGGCCGCCTGGCCGGTGCAGGGTTTCCTGCGCCACTACTGGCATGAGTTCGAGTATTTCATTGTGAATGGCAGGTCGATGGTAGAGGCTTCGACGGAGGCTGCAGCATGAGTTCGCTTACTGCATTCGTTGGCCGAGAATCGGGAATAGGGAATGGGGAATCGGTAGAGCGAGTTCCCGCACGACTTCGCTATCCCGCTTGCTCCTGCCCATTCCCTACTCCCCATTCTCTATTCCGTGCTCCGACAGGAGCACAAGCATGAGTGCCCAGCCCGTGACCCCGACCGCTCCTCCCGATCACGTTTCGATCGAGATTGACGGCAAGCAGGTTTTCGCGCCGAAGGGGTCGATGATCATCGAGGCCGCTGATCGCATCGGTCTCGCGATTCCGCGTTTCTGCTACCACGAGAAACTCACGATCGCCGCCAACTGCCGCATGTGCATGGTCGAGGTTGAAATGGGCGGTCGGCCAATGCCGAAGCCGCAACCTTCCTGCGCGACGCCGGTGGCCGACGGCATGAAAGTATTTACCGAATCCAGTCGTGCGCTTTCCGCGCAGCGCAACGCGATGGAATTCCTGCTCATCAACCACCCGCTGGATTGCCCGATCTGCGATCAGGGCGGCGAGTGCGAGTTGCAGGATCTGTCGCTCGGTTACGGACGTTCGGTCAGCCGTTTCGTCGAGCGCAAGCGCGTCGTCGCCGACGAGAATCTCGGGCCGCTGGTTGCCACCGACATGACCCGCTGCATCCAGTGCACACGCTGCATCCGGGTCATGGACGAGGTGGCCGGCACCTATGAACTTGGCGGCATGGAGCGCGGCGAGCACCTGCAGATCGGCACCTATGTCGGCAAGCCGCTGATGAGCGAGTTGTCCGGCAATGTGATTGACGTCTGCCCGGTTGGCGCGCTGACCAACAAGCCATTCCGTTTCAAGGCGCGCGCCTGGGAGCTGATCGCCCGCGAGTCGATCGGCTACCACGATGCGCTCGGTTCGAACCTCTGGCTGCATACGCGGCGGGGCGAAGTGCTGCGCACGGTGCCGCGCGACAACGAGGCGATCAACGAGTGCTGGTTGTCCGATCGTGATCGTTACAGCCATCAAGGCCTCTATTCCGACGATCGCGCGACGATGCCGATGGTGCGCAAGAATGGTGAGCTCGTAGAAACAACCTGGACAGAGGCGCTGGCCTTCGTCGCCAAACATCTGCGCAAGGCCGGTGGTGATCTCGGTGCGCTGGTGGCGACGCTGACCTCCAGCGAGGAAGGCCATCTGCTCGCGAAACTCATGCGTGGACTTGGCAGCGACGCTATCGATCATCGTCTGCGCCAGCTCGATCTTTCCGACGCACCGCACGCCGGTGCTTTCGAGACGCCGATCGCCGAGCTTGAGAAGGCGACCGCGATCCTCATGATCGGCTGCAATCCGCGCCATGAAATGCCCTTGCTCAACCATCGCCTGCGCAAGGCGGTTTCGGCGGGTGCCAGGGTCTGGCTGATCAATCCGCTTGATTTCGACTTCAATTTCCCGGTCGCCGGCAAGCAGATCGCGACCCCGTCGGCGATGCTCGATCACGTCCTCGGAATGGCCCGCGCGGCAAATGATTCGGGCAAGTTGCCGGCATCCTCGGCGTTGGCCGGAGAGCTCGGCAAAGTACAGGCCGATGACTCGGCGCAATCGGTAATCCGCGCGCTGACCGAAGCAACAGCCTCGGTCGTCATTCTCGGTGAGTCTGCCGTGAATCATGCCGATGCCGCCTGGTTGCGCACCGCAGCGAAGTTCATCGCTCGCGCCACGGCTTCCGGCTACAACGAACTGCCCTCGGGTGCGAATGCGATCGGCCTGGCCGATGCCGGCGTCATGCCGCAAGCCGATGGGCGCAATGCAACGGCCATGCTTGCCGATGCGCCGAAAAACCTGATTGTCTATCATGCGGGGTCTGCCGATTTTGCCAACCCGGCGGCGTTCGACAAGGTGCGCAGCGAAGCAGAATTCTATCTGCACATCGGTGCATTCGCCTGCGCAGGCGTGCGCAGCAAGGCGCATGCGGTGTTGCCGATCGGCTTGCTGCCCGAGATCGACGCTAGCTTCACCAACGTCGATGGCCTGGTTCAGACCATGGCCGCCGGAGTCAAGGCACCCGCGGAAGCGCGTCCTGGCTGGAAAGTGTTGCGAGCACTGGGTTCCGCACTCGCGCTTGAAGGCTTCGGCTTCACTGAAATCACTGAAGTGCGCGCACAGATGGGCAAGCTGACTGCGCCAAAGGGCGAGCCTGGCGAGCGTGCGAATCGTGCAAAGTCCGAGGGCAGCCTCGAGCGGATCGCAACCACGGCAATCTATCGTGCCGATGGCGTCCTGCGGCGCTCAGCCGCACTCAATGCGCATCCACTCACGCGTGGCGCGCTGGTGACGTTGAATCCGACCGATGCTTCGAATCTGGGTCTCGCCGATGGCGACAAGGCAAACGTCAACGATGTCGTTCTCGATGTGAGTCTGGATTCGGCTGTTCCTGTCGGCGCAGCATGGATTGAAGCCGGCTATGCCGAGGTGGCGACAATTCCCGCCAGTGGATCGATGCTCAAAATCGCGAGGGTTTCGGCATGATCGACGCGATGCACGAATCCCTGCTCGGGCTAGGCAATACCGGCGTGGTGGTCTGGACCGTTCTCAAGATCCTCGCGATTGCGGTTCCGGTGATTCTCGCCGTGGCCATGTTCGTCTACTGGGAGCGCAAGGTCATCGGCTGGATGCACGTGCGCATGGGGCCGAACGAAATCGGTCCGTTCGGCTTGCTGCAGGCATTCGCCGACGTGTTCAAGTTGTTGTTCAAGGAAGTGATCCTGCCGAGCTCCTCGAACAAGGTGCTCTATCTGCTTGCACCGCTGATCACCCTGGTGCCGGCGTTCGCCGCGTGGTCGCTGATTCCGTTTGATGTCGGCCTCGTGCTGGCCAAGGTCAATGTCGGATTGCTGCTGCTTCTCGCGCTGACCTCACTCGGTGTCTACGGCATCATCCTCGCCGGTTGGGCTTCAAACTCGCGCTACGCGATGCTCGGCGCGATGCGCGCGGCGGCGCAGACCGTGTCCTACGAAATCGCCATGGGCTTTGCCCTGGTCAGCGTGATGATCCTGTCCGGAAGCCTCGATCTCAGCGACATCGTCATGGCCCAGTCAGGTACCAAGGGCTTCTTCGACTGGTATTGGCTGCCGTTGTTACCGGTCTTCGTGATCTATTTCATCTCGGGTGTAGCCGAGACCAATCGCGCCCCGTTCGACGTGGCCGAAGGCGAGTCGGAAATCGTTGCCGGCTTTCATGTCGAGTACTCCGGTTCCGCCTTCGCGATTTTCTTCCTCGCCGAATACGCGAACATGATCCTGATCGCGTTTCTCGCGGCAATCCTGTTCATGGGCGGCTGGTTGAGCCCGCTGCAAGGCTGGATCACCGCCGATGTGGCCTGGATCGACTGGATCTGGAAGGGCGGCTGGCAATGGACCTTCATCAAAGCTTTCTGTTTCTCGTTTTTCTACCTCTGGTTCCGCGCGACATTTCCGCGCTATCGCTATGACCAGATCATGCGTCTCGGCTGGAAGGTTTTCATTCCGATCACGATCGCCTGGGTGGTCGTGTCGGCCTGCCTGAAGTATTTCGGCCTTGTCACGATTGGCGCATGAGCGAACCAGGACTGGATTGCAAGCAATGAAAAGAGTTGTCCACTACTTCAAGAGTCTGCTGCTGCTGGAGCTTCTGGCCGGCATGTGGCTGACCATCCGCTACATGTTCAAGCCGAAGTACACGATGCGCTATCCGGAAGAACACATTCCGAAGTCGAATCGTTTCCGCGGCCTGCACGCGTTGCGCCGTTACCCGAATGGCGAGGAGCGTTGCATCGCCTGCAAGCTCTGTGAGGCGGTTTGCCCGGCTCTCGCGATCACGATCGACTCTGAAATGCGCGAAGACGGCACACGACGCACGACGCGTTACGACATCGATCTGTTCAAGTGCATCTTCTGCGGCTTCTGCGAGGAATCCTGCCCGGTCGATTCAATCGTCGAAACGCGCCTGCACGAATATCACTTCGAGAAGCGGGGCGAAAACGTGATCGACAAAATCCAGCTGCTCGCCATCGGTGATCGCTATGAAAGCGAGATCGCCGCCGACCGCGCCCAGGATGCGGCGTTCCGATGAGCGGCCGAGGAGAAAAAAATGACATTTGAACTGGTTTGCTTCTATTTCTTCGGCTCGGTCGCGGCCGCGGCTGCCTTGGCCGTGATCAGTGTCAAGAATCCGGTCGTTGCGGCGCTCAACCTCGTGCTGACGTTCTTCTCGATGGCTTGTGTCTGGCTGCTTGCCCAGGCCGAGTTTCTCGGGGTCGCGCTCGTGCTGGTTTATGTCGGCGCGGTCATGGTCCTGTTCCTGTTCGTGGTGATGATGCTCGATGTTGATTTCGCGCCAGTGCGCGAAGGCTTCGTGCGCTTCTTGCCGGTGGGCATACTTGTGGCCATCGTCATGCTGGTCGAGATGCTCATGATGATCGGTGTGCGCACGTTGCAGACCCCGCTGACCGACGACCCGGCGACGCTCGCCGGCATGTCGAACATGGGCTGGCTCGGTCGCACGCTGTTTCGTGATTTCCTGCTGCCATTCGAGGTGGCTGCATTGATTCTGACCGTCGGACTGATTGCCGCGGTGACCCTGACCCTGCGCAAACGCACCGGCGGCAAGACCCAGAAACCGTCGCGTCAGGTCATGGTCAAGCGCGAAGATCGCGTGCGGCTGGTCAAGATGGATGCGGTCAGGAAAGGGGAGGCGACTCCATGATCACGCTGGCGCATTTCCTCACTCTCGGCGCGGTGCTTCTGTGCATTGCCGTGGCCGGAATCTTCATCAATCGCAAGAACGTCATCGTGCTGCTCATGTGCATCGAGCTGCTGCTGCTGGCGGTGAACACGAACTTCGTCGCGTTCTCGCGATTTCTCGGCGATCCGTCGGGACAGGTCTTCGTCTTCTTCATCCTGACCGTGGCCGCCGCCGAAGCGGCGATCGGTCTGGCCATCCTCGTCGTCCTGTTCCGCAATCGCGCAACGATTGACGTGACTGATATCGACAAGCTCAAGGGTTGATTGATGATGCTCGACAAATCCATCCTGCTCGCGATCGTCCTCGCGCCGCTGCTCGGCGCATTGATTGCCGGCCTGTTCGGCAAGCGCATCGGTCGCGTCGCCTCGCACAGCGTGACCATTGCGGGCGTGGGCTTGAGCTGTACGCTGTCGATCTACGTGCTCTACCAGCTGGTCTGGGGTGGTGCGCAGGTTTTCAACCAGAACGTCTACACCTGGTTTGAGGTCGGCAGCACGAGTGCGCATATCGGTTTCCTGGTCGACCGGCTGACCGCGATGATGATGGTCGTGGTGACCTTCGTCTCGCTGATGGTGCATGTCTACACGATCGGTTACATGGCCGAGGATGACGGCTACGAGCGCTTCTTCAGCTACATCGCGTTGTTCACGTTTTCGATGTTGATGCTGGTCATGAGCAACAACTTCCTGCAGCTGTTTTTCGGCTGGGAAGCGGTGGGTCTCGTTTCCTATCTGCTGATCGGCTTCTGGTACAAGCGCCCGAGCGCGATCTTCGCCAACATGAAGGCCTTCCTGGTCAACCGCGTCGGTGATTTCGGTTTTCTGCTTGGCATCGCCGGCGTGCTCATGTGGTTTGGCGGCTCGCTCGACTACAGCGCCGTGTTCGCGCACGCCCAGGATCCCTCGATCGACATGGCGTCGCGTTCGGTTGAATTGATCGCCGGACATCCGTGGCATGTGGCGACCATCGTCTGTATCTGTCTTTTCATTGGCGCGATGGGCAAGTCGGCCCAGGTGCCGTTGCATGTGTGGCTTCCGGATTCGATGGAAGGCCCGACCCCGATCTCGGCCCTGATCCATGCGGCGACCATGGTCACGGCAGGCATCTTCATGGTCGCGCGCATGTCGCCGCTGTTCGAACTCAGCGAAACCGCGCTGACCTTCGTCCTTGTCATCGGCGCGACCACAGCCTTGTTCACCGGTTTGATTGGCGTCGTCCAGAACGACATCAAGCGCGTCGTCGCGTATTCGACGCTTTCGCAGCTCGGCTACATGACCGTGGCGCTCGGCGTCTCGGCCTATTCGGCCGGCGTGTTCCATCTGATGACGCATGCCTTCTTCAAGGCGCTGCTGTTCCTCGGTGCAGGTTCGGTGATCATCGCGATGCACCACGAGCAGGACATGCGCCGCATGGGCGGCCTGCGCAAATACATGCCGATCACCTGGATCACGATGTGGATCGGTTCGCTGGCGCTGGCCGGAGCCCCGGGTTTTGCCGGATTCTTCTCCAAGGACGCGATCATCGAGGCGGTCGGCGAATCGCATCGAGTCGGAGCGGGCTACGCGTATTTCTGCGTACTCGCCGGCGTCTTCATCACCGCCCTGTACAGCTTCCGCCTGCTCTACATGACCTTCCACGGCAAGGAACGCTTTGTCGTCGACAAGGCCGGCCATGCGCATGCACACGACGCGCACGACGATCACGGTCATCACCAGGCCGGGCATCTCGCCCACGCGCCGCATGAGTCACCGTGGGTAGTCACGCTTCCGCTCGTGCTGCTGGCGATCCCGTCGGTCGTGATCGGTTTCCTGACCATCGGGCCGATGCTGTTCGGCGACTACTTCGGCAATGCGATCTTCGTGCGCGAGGCCAACGACGTGATCGGCGAACTGGGTAATGAGTTCCATGGCGCGATGGCGATGATCCTGCATGGATTCACGCAGGCGCCGTTCTGGATCGCACTGGCCGGATTCGCCACCGCCACCTGGATCTGGCTGTTCAATCCGTCCATCGCCGACAAGGCCGAGAACGCCTTGCGCCCGATCCACACAACGCTCATGAACAAGTACTGGTTTGACAACCTATACCAGGCTGTTTTCGCGCGCGGCGGTGTCGCACTCGGTCGCGGCTTCTGGCGCGGCGGTGATGCTGCGCTGATCGATGGCGCGATCAACGGCTCCGCCAATCTGGTCGACCGAATGTCGGCACTCGTACGTCGGCTGCAGTCCGGCTATCTCTACCACTATGCGTTCGCGATGATTCTCGGCCTGATCCTGCTGCTTGGCGGATCGTGGTGGCTGTTCATGCGCATCGCTGCCTGATCGACGGGGAATGACGACCACCATGGCTCACTGGCCTCTTCTCAGCATCTTGATCTGGTTGCCGATACTCGGTGCCATCGCCGTGCTCGCGCTCGGACGTGATCCGCGCGTCGCACGCTGGCTCAGCGTCTTCATCGCCCTGGCAACCTTGGCGGTCAGTATTCCGCTCTATCTTGGTTACGAAGCCATCGGCGGCGGCATGCAGTTCATCGAGTCGCATGCCTGGATTGATGCGCTCAAGGTCACCTACGGCCTCGGCGTCGATGGCATTTCGGTGGCCCTGATCGTGCTGACGACGTTCACCAGCGTGCTCGTGATCATTGGCTCGTGGGGGCCGATCGACAAGCGCGTCTCGCAATACATGGCAGCCATGCTCGCGCTTGAAGGCATGCTGATCGGCGTGTTCGCGGCAACCGATGCGCTGCTGTTCTATGTGTTCTTCGAGGCCATGCTGATTCCGATGTTCATCATCATCGGTGTCTGGGGCGGGCCGAACCGCGTCTATGCGACGCTCAAGTTCTTCATCTATACCTTCCTTGGCTCGATCTTCATGCTGATCGGGTTGATCTACCTGCACATGAAGACCGGCGAGTTCTCGCTGGCGGCTTTCGCCAGCGTGGGACTGAGCGCCAGGGAGCAGACCTGGCTGTTCTTCGCCTTCCTGATCGCGTTCGCGATCAAGGTGCCGATGTGGCCGGTGCATACCTGGTTGCCCGATGCCCACGTCGAGGCGCCGACCGGTGGTTCGGTGATTCTGGCTGCGATCATGCTGAAAGTCGGTGGCTACGGCTTTATCCGCTTCTCGTTGCCGATCACGCCGGATGCCTCGCAGGAATATGCCTGGGTGGTCATCGCAATGTCGCTGATCGCGGTCGTTTACATCGGCTATGTCGCCCTGGTCCAGGACGACATGAAAAAGCTGATCGCCTATTCGTCGATCGCGCACATGGCCTTCGTCACCCTCGGCATCTTCATTGCCCTGGCCCTGGTTCGCGAGCACGGCAATCCCGAAGCGGCGCGCCTCGGCATGCAGGGTGCGATGGTGCAGATGATTTCGCACGGTTTCGTATCGGGCGCGATGTTCTCGTGCATCGGCGTACTTTACGAACGCCTGCACTCGCGCATGATTCGCGATTACGGCGGTGTGCTAACCGTGATGCCGTGGTTCGGAGGATTCTTCATCCTGTTTGCGATGGCCAATTCTGGACTTCCGGGCACGAGCGGATTCGTTGGCGAATTCATGGTCATCCTCGCCGCATTCCAGGAAAATTTCTGGATCGCCGCGATCGCCGCGTTCACCCTGATCATCGGCGCCGCCTACACGCTGTGGCTGGTCAAGCGCGTGATCTTCGGAGAAGTGACCAACCCCAAAGTGGCCAAATTCAAGGATCTCGATGCGCGCGAGTGGATCGTGCTCGGATCGTTCGCTGTCGCCGTGCTTGCTGTCGGCGTCTATCCGAAACCGCTGACCGATCTGATGGACAGCTCGGTGCTGCAGATCGTCAATGCGCTGATGCTGAGCAAGGCCTGATAATCCAATGACCATGCAATTCAACCCCGCTGATCTGATCACCATCCTGCCCGAGCTGGTTCTGCTCGGCGCGACCTGCGCGATCCTGCTGATCGATCTGTTCATCAAGCCGAGTCAGCGCAATATCACGCACTGGTTGTCGATCGCGTCGATCGCGTTGACCGCGTTCTTCGTCTGGCGCGGTGCGCCGGAAATTGCCCAGGGCGTCACCGCGTTCAATGGCATGTTCAAGCATGACGGCATCAGCGTGGTGCTCAAGCAGTTCATCCTGCTGACCAGTGGATTGAGCCTGATTTATGCACGCAACTACATGCGCGAGCGGCAATTGCTGATCGGCGAGTTCTACTTGCTGATCCTGTTTGCCACGCTGGGCATGATGTTGCTCGTTTCGGCGGGCAGCCTGATCACCGCCTATCTCGGCCTTGAACTGCTTGCGCTTTCTTCCTACGCGCTGGTTGCCTTGAATCGTGATTCGGCGATCTCGGCCGAGGCGGCGATCAAGTACTTCGTGCTGGGTGCGCTGGCGTCGGGGTTGCTGCTGTATGGCATGTCGATGATTTACGGTGCGACCGGCACCCTCGATCTGGCCGCGATCAGCGGCTTGATCGGTCAGGTCGAGCATCCCGGTTGGCTCGCCATCGGCCTGGTCTTCATTGTTTCCGGGGTTGCCTTCAAGCTCGGTGCAGCGCCGTTCCACATGTGGCTGCCCGATGTGTATCAAGGTGCGCCGACCGCAGTCACCGTGTTCATTGGTGCCGCGCCGAAGATCGCGGCGTTTGGGTTGCTTTACCGTTTGCTGCAAGACGGCCTGGGCCCGATGAGTGCGCACTGGACCCTGATGCTGGCCATCCTCTCGGTGTTCTCGCTGGCCATCGGCAACGTATTCGCGATCGCGCAGAGCAACCTCAAGCGCATGCTCGCCTACTCGACGATTTCCCATGTCGGTTTCATGTTGCTCGGTTTCGTGGGTGCCAGCCCGGCCGGCTATTCGGCGTCGATGTTCTACATCATCAGCTACACGATGACGGCCGCGGTCGCCTTCGGCATCATCGCCTTGCTCGCCCGTGCCGGATTCGAGTGTGAGGAGATCGACGACTTCAAGGGTCTCAACCAGCGCAGCCCATGGTATGCGGGCATCATGGCCATAGCGATGTTCTCACTGGCTGGTGTGCCGCCCTTGTTCGGATTCTTCGCCAAGCTGCTCGTGCTCAATGCTGCAATCAACGCCGGTTTCCTCTGGCTCGCGATCGTCGCGATCATCTTCGCAATCATCGGCATCTACTACTATCTGCGCGTGGTCAAGGTCATGTATTTCGACGACGCGGCCGACAAAACGGCGTTGCCGCCGCCTTCAGACCTGCCAATGCGCTGGGTCATCTCGCTGAACGGTCTGGCCTTGATCGTTTTGGGAATTGCCTGGGGTCCGTTGTTTGATTGGTGCAATCGAGCCTTCGGGATTTAGTGGATTGGCTGTCGGTTAGCTAATCTACCGTCACCCCTACGCATGCAGGGGTCCAGTGGCTTTACTGTTGTTTCTTGCGCGCGTTCGGGGCGCGGCATCCGTTCCGTTTTGACTTGGCTCTCACCACTCGCCGCTCCTGCGAAGGCGGCGATACAGCGCCGTTTCCGCTTTCAGAACACGCGCCTTCGTCGCGCGGCATCCTTGCCGTTTTTCACTCGCCTCCCGGCGAGCGAGTCACTTTTCTTTGCATGCTCAAAGAAAAGTAACCAAAAGAAAGAGCACCCCACACTCGCGCCTTACGCACAGTCCCTGTGCTTCAGGTGCGCGAGCCTGCTGCGGGGTTCGCCGACAGTCCATCCATGGACTGGCGTCGAACTGGCCCACATCGTGTGGGCCATCCTTCGGACATTTTCGGCAACTGCTCCTGCGTTGCTCTACCTCCTGCATCCATGCAGTCGCCTGCGCAGTCTCGCCACGATCGAGGGGCCCCATATAGCGCGCATCGTGCGCGCCTAAATCAAAGTCAAAAGCTCCGTCATACGCCTCACGCACGTTCTCCCGCTGAGCGGGAGAAGGACCGCCGCCGCAAAACAGCTTAGGGCGGGAATCTGCTTCGTCTTGGCTGCGCACGCGAGGGCATGGATGCCTGAGGTAGAGCAACGCAGGAGCAGTTGCCGAATGCGCAGTAAATGGGTCCCCTATGCAGCGGCGAAGTGGTGGAGGAATTGCCCGCCGGGTGGCTCGCAGGGATGCGAGCCAGTTGGCTGCCAGTCCACGGATGGACTGTCAGCCAACCCCGGAACCGCTTCGCGCAGTCGCAGGGCAGGATGCCCGGAGACCGCTGTATCGGGGTGGCTTTCTCTTTGGTTACTTTCTCTTGGCCACGCAAGAGAAAGTGACTCGCTCGACGGAGGCGAGTGAAAAAAGGCAGGGATGCCGCGCTCCGAAGGAGCGTGCTCTGAACAGACAGAGGCACTGGACCCCTGCCTGCGCAGGGGCGACGACGGGCGAGAGGGTCGAGTGAAACCCCGGCATGGATGCCGCGCACCGAAGGAGCGTGCTTTGGAAGAACAAAGTCACTGGAACTCTGCGCCAGCGATCAACAAGAAGACCATCAACAAGAAAGAGATGTGATTGTCTTGCGTGATTCCGGGCAGATGGTTACAATGCGCGGCTCTGATGCGGGGTGGAGCAGTCTGGCAGCTCGTCGGGCTCATAACCCGAAGGTCGCAGGTTCAAATCCTGCCCCCGCTACCAGGTTTCCGGCGAAGGGCCGCTACGGCGGCCCTTCTGCAGGGAAAGCGCAGGATGCGCGATCACCGATGCCGGAGTAGCAAGACAACGGTGAATTCTGGAATGGGCCTTGCGCCCATTTTTTTTGGGCGAAATTTTGAGTGGGCGACAGATAGCAGTGACGAACGAGAAACTCAATGAACTTCTGACTCCGCTGGTCACCGACCTCGGCCTGGAGTTTGTCGGCATCGAGTTCAGCCCGAGCCGAAGCAGCAGTCTGTTGCGCGTCTTCATTGATGCGCCGGAACGCCTGGTCACGATCGAGGATTGCGAGCGCGTGAGTCGTGAGATTTCCGCACTGATGGACGTCAATGATCCGATCGAGGGCCATTACACGCTCGAAGTATCTTCGCCTGGCATCGATCGTCCGCTGTTCACGATCGAGCATTTCACGCGATTCATCGGGTCCGAGGCCAAGGTCAATGTGGCTCTGCCGATCGATGGTCGACAACGATTCAACGGCTTGATCAAGGGTGTCGATGGCGATCGCATCCACCTTGATCAGGATGGCAAGGATGTGCACATCACGCATGCCAATGTGGTCAAGGCAAGACTGGTGCCGGACTATGCCGCGCTCGGTATTGATGCCGCGCCACGGAAGAAAGAGAACACCGGATCGCGCAAGCGCGGACCGAAACACAAGTGAGGCCGCCATGGCGGTCGCTCGGGAGTTAAAAAGATGAGCAAAGAATTATTGCTGGTGGTCGATGCGGTAGCCAACGAGAAGGGCGTTCCGAGGGACGTCATCGTCGAGGCCATGGAAGCAGCGCTCGCCTCGGCGGCGAAAAAGCGCTATCCCGACGAGGAAGTGATTGCGCGCGTATCGATCGATAACGTCACCGGTGAATACGAGACGTTCCGGCGCTGGGAAGTGGTCGCGGACGACGTCGTCATGGAGTCGCCGGATTGGCAGATCCGTTTGATGGATGCGATTGATATCGTCGAAGGCATTGAAGTCGGCGAGTTCATCGAAGAGCCGATCGAGAATCCCGAGTTCGGCCGGATTGCGGCGCAGGCGGCCAAGCAGGTCATCGTGCAGCGCGTCCGCGAAGCCGAGCGTGCCCAGATCGTCGACGCTTACGCCGATCGCGTCGGCGAGTTGATCACCGGAATCGTCAAGCGCGTTGAACGCGGCAATCTGTATATCGATCTTGGCGGCAATGCCGAGGCCTTCATTTCACGCGACAAGTCGATTCCACGCGAAGCGGTGCGCGCCGGTGATCGCGTTCGCGGTTACCTGTACGAGGTCCGCTCGGAACCGCGCGGGCCGCAATTGTTCATCTCGCGCACCGCACCCGAGTTCATGATCGAGCTGTTCAAGCTTGAAGTGCCCGAAGTGGGCCAGGGCCTGGTCGAGATCAAGGCTTGCGCACGTGATGCGGGTGATCGCGCGAAGATTGCCGTGCTCGCGCATGATCACCGCACCGATCCGATTGGTGCCTGCATCGGCATGCGCGGTTCGCGCGTCCAGGCGGTCTCGAACGAGCTCAATGGCGAGCGCATCGACATTGTGCTGTGGAACGAGAACAACGCCCAGTTCGTCATCAATGCAATGGCGCCGGCCGAAGTGCAGTCGATCATTGTCGATGAGGAAAAGCACTCGATGGATATCGCGGTAGCCGAGGACAAGCTGTCCCAGGCGATTGGTCGCGGTGGCCAGAACGTGCGTCTGGCCAGTAAATTGTCGGGCTGGCAGCTCAATGTCATGACTGCCGATCAGGTCCGCGAAAAGAGCGAAAGCGAGCAGGAGACGGCACGTATCCTGTTCGTCGACAAGCTTGAGGTCGACAACGAAATTGCCCAGATCCTGGTCCAGGAAGGTTTCTCGACCGTTGAGGAAATTGCCTACGTCCCGACCGCCGAGCTGCTCGCCATTGACGGCTTTGACGAGGACATCGTCGAGGAACTGCGTGCACGTGCACGCGATGCCTTGCTTACCGATGCGCTGGCGGTCGAAGAGGAAATAGATGAGCACAAGCCCGCCGACGATCTGCTCGAAGTCGAGTCGATGGACGAGTCGCTGGCTTACGAATTGGCGCAACATGGCATCGTGACGCGCGAAAATCTGGCCGATCTGGCCACCGATGAACTCATCGAGCTTGCGATTGAAGGCGTTGATGAAGAGCGCGCAGCAACACTGATTATGGCGGCACGCAATACCTGATTTCGTCGACATCCACTGTTGCCGGCATGTCCGGCAACAGAGCGTAGACAAAAGTTTGGTAATCGCGGGCAGGTCAGGAGTAAAGAAGAATGTCGGACGTAACAATCAAGCAATTGGCCACTGTGCTGGCCACACCGGTCGACAAGCTGCTCGCGCAGCTTGAGGAAGCCGGCATGAAGTTCTCCGACCCGGAGCAGTCGATCAGCAGCAAGGAAAAGGTCAAGCTGCTTGGCTTCCTGCGCCGCAATCACGGCAAAAGTGAGGCGTCAAGCGACGAAAGCTCACCGCGCCAGGTAACCCTGAAGCGGCGAACCGTCAGCGAACTGACTGTCAATCCCGGTCAGCGCGGCGCGACTGCCAAGACAGTCAATGTCGAAGTCCGCCAAAAGCGCACCTATGTAAAGCGCAGCGTTGTCGAGGATCAGGGCAAGTCGATTGATCCCGAGCGTGAGGATGCATTGCGCAAACTCGAAGAATCCCAGGCCAAGCGCGACGCCGAAGAACAGGCGCGCCTCGAGACCGACCGCCGGCGCCAGGAAGAGGAAGCCAAGGTCAAGGCTGAGGAAGACGCGAAGCGCAAGGCCGAGGAAGACGCGCGTGCGGCGACCAAGCTGAGCGAAGCGCAAGCCAAGGCGGCTGAAATTCTTGCGCCGGAAGTCGTTGCGGAAGTCGTCCTGCCACCCGTTGAGGCGCCGGTTGAACGGCCGCGTCGCGGTGAGGATCGCGCGCCTGCCACTGCCGACGCTGCCGGACGTCACAACAAGCCCAAGCACGTCAGCGGAAATCGTGGACGCGACGGTGGCAATGCCTCTGCACCGTCGAAAAAATATTTTGGCAACGAGCTGCACCTTTCCCAGGAAGGCAGTGCTCGTCGAACCGGACGCAAGAAGCCGCGTTCGCGTCCCAGCGAGCCGTCACGCTCTTCCGGCGCGCATGGCTTTTCGCGGCCCTCTGCACCGGTCGTGCGTGAAGTCGAAATCGGCGAGACGATCATCGTTGCCGATCTCGCCCAGCGCATGGCAGTCAAGGGTGCCGAGGTGGTCAAGGCCTTGTTCAAGATGGGCGTCATGGCGACCATCAACCAGGCCATCGATCATGACACCGCGCAGCTCGTGGTCGAGGAGCTCGGCCACGTCGCAATCAAGGCATCTCCCGATGATGCCGAAGTCGATCTGCTCGCGCATGCCGAGACCACGGGTGCAACCGAATCGCGCCCGCCGGTGGTAACGATCATGGGCCATGTCGATCACGGCAAGACTTCCCTGCTCGACACGATCCGTCGAACCAAGGTCGCAACGGGCGAGGCCGGTGGCATAACCCAGCATATTGGTGCCTATCATGTGGAGACGCCGAAGGGCGTCATCACTTTCCTTGATACACCCGGCCATGCCGCGTTCACCTCGATGCGCCAGCGTGGTGCGCAGGCGACCGACATCATCATCCTCGTGGTGGCGGCCGATGACGGCGTCAAGCCGCAGACAATCGAGGCGATCAAGCATGCACAACAAGCGAAAGTTCCGCTGATTGTCGCAATGAACAAGATGGACAAGCCGGACGCCAACCCGGAGAACGTCAAGCAGGGCCTCGCCCAGTATGAAGTCATGTCCGAGGAATGGGGTGGCGACGTGCAGTTCGTGCCGGTTTCGGCCAAGGCCGGTACCGGTATCGACGAATTGCTCGAAGCGGTTTCGCTGCAGGCCGAAGTCATGGAGCTTTCCGCCGTTCGCGAAGGCCGTGCTTCCGGTGCGGTGATCGAGTCCAGCCTCGACAAGGGGCGTGGACCGGTTGCGACCGTGCTCGTCCAGCAAGGCACGCTCAAGAAGGGTGATTTCGTGGTCTGCGGCGTCGAGTACGGCCGCGTGCGCGCCCTGTCCGACGAAAATGGCAAGCAGGTCGATGATGCCGGTCCTTCGATTCCCGTGCAGTTGCTCGGATTGTCGGGCGTGCCGGAAGCGGGCGATGACTTTGTTGTCGTCGCTGACGAGCGTCTGGCCAAGGATGTCGCCAGCCAGCGTGATGCCAGGCGTCGCGAGACCCGTCTCGTCGCCGCCGCCGGCAACCGTATGGAAGATGTGCTCGCGCAGATGGGCCAGAGCGAGGAGCAGCTCTCGCTCAACCTCGTCATCAAGGCCGATGTGCAGGGTTCGGTCGAGGCATTGCGCCAATCGTTGACGGCGCTCAGCAATGACATGATCCGCATCAACGTGATTTCGTCTGGCGTCGGCGGCATTACCGAATCGGACGCCACGCGCGCCGCTTCGTCGAAAGCCACGATCATTGGTTTCAATGTTCGCGCCGATGCCGCTGCGCGTCGCGTCGTGGATTCAAGCGGTCTCGATTTGCGTTACTTCTCGATCATTTATGACGTGATCGATCAGGTGAAGCAGGTTGCAACTGGCTTGCTTGGCGTCGAGATCCGCGAGGAGATCATTGGTACTGCCGAGGTTCGCGATGTATTCCGTTCATCGAAATTCGGCGCCGTTGCGGGCTGCATGGTGATCGAAGGAACAGTCAAGCGGAGCAAGCCGATCCGCGTCCTGCGCGACAGCACGGTGATCTTCGAAGGCGAACTCGAATCGTTGCGTCGCTTCAAGGAACTCGTTGACGAAGTGCGCAACGGCACCGAATGCGGTATCGCGGTCAAGCAGTACAATGACGTCAAGCCTGGCGACCAGATCGAGTGCTTCGAGCGCATCGAAGTGCAGCGCACGCTCTAAGGGCCGGGAATCGGGAATGGAGAATCGGGATTAGGCGAAAGAATTTCCCGCTTCTCTGCTCCAAACCGATTCCCCATTCCCGATTCCCCATTCCCGGACAAGACAATGGCCGATTTCACCCGTTCAGATCGTGTTGCCGTGCAACTACGCAAGGAAATTGCCGTGCTCGTGCACCAGGCCGTGCGTGATCATGCCCTGCCGTCGGTCAGCGTTTCCGATGTCGAGGTGACCAAGGATCTCGATCTGGCCAAGGTGTTCGTGACGACGCTCATGTCCGCGGAGTCGAGTGCGGCAGTTTCGGCCTTGAATGAAATGGCCTTCGAGTTTCGTCGCGAGCTTTCGCGGACGTTGAAGATGCGGCGTGTTCCCGAAATCCGTTTTCTCTATGACGATTCGGTCGATAACGGCGAGCGTATCGAGCAGCTTCTGCGTGAGAATGCGCCGAAGGAAGACTGAGCGGTTTGGCGCGGAAACCGAAAATTCGTTGGCGCGATGTGCATGGCATCCTGCTGCTCGACAAACCCGAAGGCTTGAGTTCGAACCAGGCCTTGCAAAAAGCGCGACTTCTGTATCGCGCGGCAAAAGGCGGCCACACCGGTAGTCTCGATCCGCTGGCGACGGGATTGTTGCCTCTTTGTTTCGGCGAGGCGACCAAGATCGCCGGCTTGTTGATCGGCTCGGGCAAGGCCTATTCAACCGAATGCCTGCTCGGGGTCTGCACGGACAGCGCTGATTCGACGGGCAATGTCGTCGAAACACGCCCGGTTCCCGAACTCGATAGCGACACGATTGAAAAGGCCTTGCAGCCGTTTCGCGGCAGGATTCAGCAGGTGCCACCGATCTACTCGGCACTCAAGCGCGATGGTGAGCGTTTGTACGAGTTGGCGCGACGCGGCGAAAGTATCGAGATCGAACCGCGCGAAGTCGACGTGCAGCGATTTGATCTGATTGAAAGACAAGGGAATCGCCTTCGCTTGCATGTCGAGTGCGGTTCCGGAACCTACGTACGCAGCCTCGTGCGCGATCTGGGTGAGGCGCTGGGTTGTGGCGCTCATGTGACCGTCTTGCGTCGGCTCTGGGTAGATCCGTTTCATTCGCCGAAAATGACGACTCTGGAGGAACTTGAGGCCGCCGCCGCGGAAGGCAGTGAGGCGCTGGATCGCTTGTTGTTGCCGCTTGAAGCCGGCCTGGCCGGGTATCCCGAAACGATTCTGAAAGAGGCCGAAGCGGCTCGATTACGTCAAGGTCAACCGGTTGAAGTGTCACGGGAGCCCGGTATTTGTCTGGCCAGGTCCGCCGAGGGGCGGCTGCTGGCTCTGGCAGAAACGGGGCCGGACGGGCTTTTACGGACTGTCAGGGGCTTCAATCTGGACTGATTTGCCCCATTTCGGGCAATCCATCGCGCATACAACTTGTTGCAATGCACCTTTGCCAGCTAAAATGGGCAGCTTTCCCGGCCAAAACTTAATCGCGGGGCTTGGTAACCGTCACCGGGTGGTGACCGTTCCCAAGCCTCGCCCTCGTTCCATAAGGGTTTTCATCATGTCACTCAACGTAGAAACAACCAGCAAGATCATCGCCGATTTCGGTCGCGTCGCCAACGATACCGGTTCGCCGGAAGTCCAGGTTGCGCTGCTCTCGGCACGCATCGAGCATCTGTCCAAGCATTTCGCCGACCACGACAAGGATCACCATTCGCGTCGCGGTCTGCTGAAGATGGTCAATCAGCGCCGTCGCCTGCTCAACTATTTGAAGAGCAAGGACAATGATCGCTACAAGACGCTCATCGAACGCCTCGGGCTGCGCAGGTAATCGAATCATCATTGCGTTCATCCGTGAACGCGGTATGCAGAGACACTGTCGAATGGCTCGGTGTTTCGCTCCCGGATGAAGTCCAAGAGCGGCCATCCATGGCCGCACTTCTCACATGGTGCCCGAGCCCGCCTTGTATGGCGCGCACGTGCACACCCAAAACAGGACAAGCAAAGTGGCGAAAGTAACCAAGACATTCCAGTACGGCAATCATCAGGTCACACTGGAGACGGGCGAAATCGCTCGCCAGGCCAGCGGTGCCGTCATCGTCAGGATCGACGATACGGTCGTGCTGGTATCCGCGGTCGGTGCCAAGTCCGCTCGCGAAGGGCAGGATTTCTTCCCGCTCACCGTTGACTATCAGGAGAAGTTCTACGCGGGTGGTCGTATCCCCGGTGGCTTCTTCAAGCGCGAAGGACGCCAGACCGAGAAGGAGACACTGACCTCGCGTCTGATCGATCGTCCGATCCGTCCGCTGTTCCCCGAGTACTTCCGCAATGAAGTGCAGATCATCGCTACGGTGATGTCGATGAACCCGGAGATCGACGGCGATATCCCGGCCTTGCTCGGCGCTTCTGCGGCGCTGGCTCTTTCCGGTCTGCCATTTGCCGGCCCGATTGGTGCAGCCAAGGTCGGTTATGCCGACGGCAACTACATCCTCATGCCGACTGCGACCGAACTGAAGACCTCCGAGCTTGAGCTCATCGTCGCCGGCACCGCCAATGCGGTGTTGATGGTCGAATCCGAAGCCAAGTTGCTCAGCGAAGAGGTCATGCTCGGTGCCGTGGTGTTTGGCCACAATGCGATCAAGGATGCGGTCAAGGCGATCAATGAATTCGTTGCCGAAGTCGGCCAGAAATCATTCTCGTGGACCGCACCGGAGCGCAACCCGGCCATCGTCGACGCGATCAAGAGTGCAGTCGGTGATCGTCTTACCGCCGCTTACGCCGTGGTCGACAAGATCGAGCGTCGTGATGCGATCAGCGCACTGAAGAAAGACGTTGTTTCGGGACTCAAGTCCGATGCCGAGACCAATGGCTGGGCGATGGCTGACCTGTCCAAGGAATTCTCGGAACTTGAGTACACCACCTTGCGCGCCTCGGTGCTGGCGACCAAGAAGCGCATCGATGGTCGAAACCTCGATGATGTCCGTGCAATCACGATTCGCACCGGCTTGCTGCCGCGCACGCATGGCTCCGCGCTGTTCACGCGTGGCGAGACCCAGGCTCTGGTCACGGTCACTCTCGGTACCGGTCGCGATGCGCAGATCATCGATGCCGTTGAAGGCGAGTCGAAGGATCCGTTCCTGTTCCATTACAACTTCCCTCCGTACTCGGTTGGCGAAGCGGGCCGCATGATGGGTCCGAAGCGTCGCGAGATCGGGCATGGCCGTCTGGCCAAGCGTGGCGTGCTTGCAGTCAAGCCGTCGATCGTGGATTTCCCGTACGTGATCCGCGTCGTCTCGGAAATCACCGAGTCGAACGGTTCCTCGTCGATGGCCTCGGTCTGCGGATCGTCGCTGGCGATGATGGACGCCGGCGTGCCGCTCAAGGCACCGGTAGCCGGTATCGCGATGGGCCTGGTCAAGGAAGGCAACGACTACGTCGTTCTTTCGGACATCCTCGGTGACGAGGATCATCTCGGCGACATGGATTTCAAGGTCGCCGGAAGCTCGGATGGCATCAGCGCCTTGCAGATGGACATCAAGATTGACGGCATCACCGAAGAGATCATGAAGGTCGCGCTGGCCCAGGCCAAGCAGGGCCGTCTGCATATCCTCGGCGAAATGAACAAGGCCCTGGGTGCCGCGCGCACCGAGATGAGCGAGTTCGCGCCGCGCCTGCTGACCATGCGCATCCACCCCGACAAGATCCGCGAAGTGATCGGCAAGGGCGGCTCGGTGATTCGTTCGATTACCGAGGAAACCGGTACCACGATCGACATCACCGACGACGGCACCATCGTCATTGCCTCGGTCAATCGTGCCGCTGCCGACGAAGCCAAGAAGCGCATCGAAATGATCGTTTCCGACGTCGAGCCGGGTCGCATCTACGAAGGCAAGGTTGCCAAGCTGATGGACTTCGGCGCATTCGTCACGATCCTGCCGGGCAAGGACGGTCTCGTCCATGTCTCGCAGATCTCCAACGAGCGCGTCGAGAAGGTTTCCGACAAGCTCAAGGAAGGCGACATCGTCAAGGTCAAGGTTCTTGAAGTCGACAAGCAGGGGCGTATTCGCCTGTCGATGAAGGCTGTCGAGGAAGGTGAAGACGTAACCGTCTAACTTTCTCGTTTCGAGATAGCAACACATAGAAAGCGGGCTTCGGCCCGCTTTTTTTATACGCCATTTGTAGCGATCCAGTGAACAGCAGTCGCGCGACCAGGAGTGCATTTCGGGCTGGATCGGATGCGGAAATTGTTGTGATGCTTGAGAGAAGCGATGATATTTGCTGCATTGGCGCTCGCCACGACGGTCTGTCATCGTGGCAAGCAAGCCTGTTCTCGCACATCCTTATGGTTTTCAGAATGCAGACCTTCGGTTCCAGCAGTGACGCAAATCCCGGATATCGGCTAGGCTCGTTTGCGCTTCCCAAAGGAAAGTACGTGTTTCGTCTGCAGCTCATAGGCATGCAACTGGTTATCGCGCTCGCGATCTGTCTGGTCTCGGTTGCCTCGGTGCGCGCGGATGAGGATGCGGGTGTGCTCGTGTTGGGCCGGGTCAGCGATGATCCGAAATCACAGTATGAATCCATGAAGGCACTGGTCGATTATGTGGCTGGGCGCATGGGTGATGTGGGCATCCATGAAGGTCGCGTATTGATCGCAAGAGACGCCTTGCAAATGGCCAGCTATCTGCGTCGGGGGCGAGTTGACTGGGTCTCGGAGACGGGCGCTGGTGCGATGCTGTTGACCGAGCGCGCGGACGCCCAGACCCTCGCGCTTTCAGAGCGCAACGGCATTCGGCGTTACCGGACGATCTATTTCGCACGGCGCGACGGCGAGGTGAAATCGATCAACAAATTGAGTGGCCACCGGATCGCCTTCCAGAATCGCACCTCGACGAGCGCGTACTACATTCCGGCGATGGAATTGCTCGATCTGGGCATGTCGATGGAGATCCTCGGTTCGCCGTTCGATGCGCCAACCGAGAATTCGGTCGGCTACGTTTTTGCACGGACCGAACGGAACATCGCGACCTGGGTGCACAAGGGACTGGTCGATGTCGGTGCGGTCAGCAATCTGGACTGGACGAATCCAGAGCATGTCCCCGAGTTTTTCAAGTCGGATTTCGTCATCCTGCGCGAGAGTGCGGAAGTTCCGCGCGGAGTCGAAATGGTGCGCAAGGATCTGGATTCCGTGGTTCGCGCGCGCTTGCGTGAGATCTTGCTGGGCATGGCAAAAGACAATGGTGCGGCACATGCATTGGAGACTTACCATCAATCGTTGCGATTCTTTGATCTTGATGCTCGCGACCGTAGTGATTTAAAACGTTTGCGCGCCGGTGTTGCACGGGTCAGTCTGGAAATCGAATGAAACCGCGCTTCGGACTGCAAGCGAGATTTTTGACCCTGGTCAGCATTGCCTTGCTGGTATCGATCATCGCCCTTGTCATCGTGCTTCAGCGGCAATGGGCGATGCGCGAGGAGGTCATCGGACTCAGTCGTGAATCCATCCAGACCCTGGTGCTTGACCGCTTGCGCGACCAAGCCAAGGCGGTCGGAGTGAATACAGCTGAAGCACTGGTCAACCCGCTATACACCTTCGACCTGGAAAGGATCGGCCACATTGTCCGCGATGTGCTCGTGCAACCTGACGTCGAGTACGTCAACGTCTATGACGCCTCTGGTGCCATCATCCACGATGGCAGCGACGGCATCGCCAGCTATGGGCAGGTGATGGCCGATCCACTCGCAGCGAAGCTCATCACGTCGGAAAGCCTGGTGATTCAGCAAGACGGCGACGTTTTCGATGTTGCGTCACCGATCCGGATTGGCGAACAACAACTCGGTGGTGTGCGCATCGGTTATTCGCTGAAATCGGTCAGGCGCTACGAGGATCAGGCGGCTGTTCAACTGGCCAGTCACTTGACCGAGATCGGTTGGCGCTACCTTATGGGCGTGGTGATCCTGATGGGCGTTGCGCTCGCGCTCGGCATCATTCTCAGTATCGTCATGCAGCGTTCCCTTATTCGGCCGATCCGCAGACTGGCGGAGGCAGCGCGGGAAGTCGAAGCCGGCAATCTCGGCATGAGCTTTCCAGGGCGCGACAGCAGCGATGAAGTCGGCGAGCTGGTGCGTGCATTCGAGCAAATGACCGAAGGTATCGCCCGACGCGATCGCGATATACGTCGTATCGCCGACACTGATCCGCTGACAGGTTTGGCCAATCGCCGAGCTTTTCGGGAGAATCTGGACAGCGCGATTGCGCAAAGCGACGGCCGTGACTTCGCCTTGATTCTTGCTGACATCGATGACTTCAAGCCAGTCAATGACAACTGGGGACACGATGTCGGCGACAAACTGTTGTGTCGGTTTGCCGAACGCTTGCGCGAGGTCGTCAACTCCATCGAAGAACTCGAAGCGAAGCCGGCGCGGTTGGGAGGCGACGAATTCATTCTGTTTGCGCGGCTGGTTGACGCCTCTACGACGCCGCTGGGCGACGTCCTCGACCGTCTCGGCCGGACCCTGGTCGACGAACTCAGCCGTTCGACTGTGATCGACGGCCGCAGCCATACCTTCAGCGCTTCGTTCGGCATTGCGATTTTCCCTGGCGATGGCCGCAACTCTGCGCAATTGATGAAGGCTGCCGACGTCGCGATGTACGCGGTCAAACAAGCCGGCAAGAACCGTTACAAATTCTATAGTGCAGTTTGAGCAGCGGCGAAGTGCGTCAGGAATCCGCCAGTTGCCAAGTCATGACCCGCCAACTGCAACTTCTCGGCGTCGCCGCTGGCGTGCGCTTCCAGTCGAATCGAATTTCTTTTGCGGTTTCGGCGTGTCGTTGCTGACAACCGGACATTTCAAACGAATCCTGAGTTCGCTGAAATCTCGATCCGGACTGTCCTTTTGGTAGTGCTGCCAGCGCCGAGTGCACCGGCAGCGGGGATGGTCAGTGATTCAGGCATCGAATCCGGCGATGAAGATGATGTCGCGAGGATCCTCGAAGGCACCGACATCGCAGTGAGCTAAACCATCGCCGTCGCCATCGATCGGGCGAACCTGGAACCGCGCATCCCGTGGCTCGCAGATCGTGCCATTGGTGATGCTGTCGATCACCGCGCTGCCGCTGAAACGCAGCACACTGATCTGATCCGGTCGCTCATCAACGAACACGGTTCCGATTGGCGAATTCGGCAGGGCACCTGCGGCCACGCTGCTACAGCTCGTGTCGGAAAACAGGTTGAAGCCGACGAAGCCTGGATTGGTGACTATCGGCGTTCCGGAGCAGGCGTTGCCGACATAGGTAGGAGCAAGCAAGTTGGCGCGGAAATAGTTGATCTCGGCGGTGGTCGCGAAGGCGAGGTGCGCCCCGTCGGTCGCGTCACCGTTGTAGAAAGTGTTGTTCGAAGCGCTGAGACTCGCTCCCGAACCGATGAAAGCAGCCGCTCCGAGGTTGAGGACACTGTTGTTGTAGAACGACGTGTTGGCCAGTGTGACAAAGACATCGGTGGTGCCGGTACTGGGCTTGCGCGCGTAGATCGCTGCGCCGATATTCGCCGCATTGCCGCGCAGGTAGCTGCGCACGATTTGCGTGGAGCAGGTGTCGCAGCTGACGGAGACAGCGCCGCCATAACCGAGAAAGGTCGAGCCTGGTGACGCGACGTTGGAACGGAATGTCGATTCGGTGATCGAGTTGCTGTGCGTGGTGCCGCGCAGCGAGATGGCTCCTCCGGTGCCGCCCCCGCTGGTTGCGAGTGCGGCGTTGGCTTCGAACAGCGTGCGCAGTGCGGTGAAGTTGGCGGCAGCATAGACAGCTCCACCACCCGACTCGCCGTTGACCGCGGTCGCCGTGACGACGTTGCCAAGCAAGCGACTATCGACCAGGGAGACGGTGCCACTCGAGCGGCTCCAGTAAATCGCGCCACCACGGATCAAGCTGGGTCCGCTGGCCTGGCAGTTGCTGAAGGTGACTCGCTCAACGCGCAATACCCCGATGGGCGTCCCGCCTCCAGAATCGACACATGCACCCCTCTCGGGTGCGAGGGCGTTTTGCAGGATGAGATCGCTGAGTTCGAGCAGCGTTGTACCGCTGCTGACATTGAACAACGTGCGCAGAGATTGCCCGTCGATACGCGGTTGCTTGCTGCCACCCGCCACGGTCAGGCTTTGCGAAACAATCTGTGGCAGATTGCTGTTGAGCAGGATCACGCCATTGTCCGGAAACGCCGCCGAAAACGTGATCGTGTGCGCGCCACCGGCGGGGGAGTTGGAGTCGAGGATTGCCTGGCGTAGCGATCCAACGCCGTTGGCGGCATCGGTGCTGACGACGAAGTTGTTTGCCTGTGCGGCGGAAGCGAGGGTAAGCAGAGCAAGTGCAACGGTATGAATTCGCAAGATGGATCCCCTTAGATTTCGGCCAGCAAGCATCCCGGTGAGCAAGAGCCCGACGTCGGATCTGACATTGTCTGGTCAATGCGATGAGGCAGCGAACAATCGAAGTGTCGCCGCGACGGCTACCCAGCCGCATGGCGTGGGCCAGGTCAGTATCCCGATCCACGCAGCGAACACCTGTCGATCGGTTCCCGTGGCAATCGCTAATCAGTTCACACAATCAGCTTGGCGTGCGTCCCGGAAATTTCGCGAAAACGTCAGACCCAGCCGGTCAGATAGAACAGGCCGATGATGACAAAAACCGCCGTTGTCTTGATCAGCGTGATCGCGAAGATATCCTTGTAGCTCTGCCGGTGGCTGAGACCAGTGACCGCGAGCAAGGTGATTACGGCACCGTTGTGGGGCAGGGTATCCATGCCGCCCGAGGCCATTGCGGCGACGCGATGCAGGACTTCCATCGGAATACCCGCGGCATTCGCATTGGCGATGAAGCTTTCAGACATCGCGGCCAGGGCGATGCTCATGCCGCCGGAAGCCGAGCCGGTGATGCCGGCCAATGCGGTGACCGATATGGCCTCGTTGACCAGAGGATTCGGGATTGCCTTTAGAGCTGTGGCGACGGCGAGGAAGCCAGGCAAGGCGGCAATCACGGCGCCGAATCCATACTCGGAAGCGGTGTTCATTGAGGCCAGCAAGGCACCACTGATCGCATTCTTCGTGCCCTCGGCGAAACTCGCAATGACATTGCGCCAGGCAAAGGCAATGACGCAGAGGATGCCGACCAGCAAGGCGCCTTGTACTGCCCAGATTGCGGCGATCTTCGAGACATCTTGCACGATCGGCTCGGCTTGGCCGATCACCGACGGAATGAATGACTGGCTCTCGCCGTAGAACTCCGGAATCCAGCGCGTAAACAGGAAATTCGCCACTCCGACCAGCAGCAGCGGCAGAATCGCGATTAGTGGATGGGCGAGCTTGTCGCCCGAGAAACTGACCGGCTCGTTGAGCAGATTGTCGCCATAGCCTTCGCCATTGCTCGCGGCGCGCCGACGCCGCGATTCGAGATAGAGCATGCCGATGGTCAGGATGAAAATGCCGCCGAGGGTGCCGAGGATGGGCGCCGCCCAACTCGTCGTGCCGAAGAATGGCGCCGGGATGATGTTCTGGATCTGCGGTGTGCCTGGCAGGGCATCCATGGTGAAAGTGAAGGCGCCGAGAGCAATCGTGCCGGGAATCAGGCGCTTCGGGATATCGCTCTGGCGAAACAATTCAGCGGCGAAGGGATACACCGCAAAGACGACGACAAACAGCGAAACGCCGCCATAGGTCAGCAGCGCGCAGACCAGCACGATTGACAACATTGCGCGCTGTGCGCCGACAACCCGGATGGTCGCGGCGACGATCGATTTAGAGAATCCCGAAATCTCGATCAGCTTGCCGAACACGGCGCCGAGCAGGAATACCGGAAAGTACAGCTTGAGGAAGCCGACCATCTTCTCCATGAACAGGCCGGTAAACATCGGCGCGACGAGGGCCGGATCGGTCAGCAACACGGCACCGAGGGCGGCGATCGGTGCGAACAGGATCACGCTGTAGCCGCGATAGGCGACAAACATCAGGAAGGCCAGCGCAGCCAGCACGATCAACAGGGACATCCGTGAAACTCCGCAACATGCGCGCCGGTGACGCGATCGGCGTGCAGTATCCCGAGTCAACGCCACCTGGGCCCACTGTACCAACGTACAAGTGTCGTCTCAGGACTCAGGCGGCAAACTGCGAGCCATCCAGATTCCGCAGCATGGCATTGACCGTGCACGGATTCACCGATTGCCGTGCCCATCCAAACAGAGAGAATCGAACCATGAAGCGCAACCCGATGAGTCTTGCCATCAGCATTGTCCTGGGAATTGCCTGCAGCGCTGCCGTACATGCCCAGAGTGCCGCAGACGAGAACAGCAGCGACGAAACCAATTCCGACAAGGTGACCAAGCTGGAAGGCATCACCGTAACGGCGCGCAAGCGGACCGAGACTCTGATGGACGTACCGGTGGCCGTCACCGCGTTCACCCCGGAGCGTGTCGACAAGCTCAATATCGAGGATCTCAGCGACCTTGGCGGCCAGGTCCCCAACCTGACCATCTACGCGGCGCGCGGATCGAGCAGCACGATTACCGCCTATATCCGCGGCGTAGGCCAGTCCGATCCGCTGTGGGGCGTTGACCCCGGTGTCGGCATCTATCTCGATGACGTCTACATTGCGCGTCCACAAGGTGCCTTGCTCGATGTGTTCGATGTCGAGCGCATCGAAGTCTTGCGCGGTCCGCAAGGCACCCTCTACGGCAAGAACACGATTGGTGGCGCGATCAAATACATCTCAAAGCCACTGAGTCCGAAATTCAATGGCTACGGGCAAGTCACCGTCGGCAACTACGGCCAGCTTGACGCCAAGGCCGCTGTCGGCGGCGCATTCGATGAAGACGGCAAGTTTCGTGCGCGTATTTCCGTCGCCAGCATGAACCGTGATGGTTTTGGCGAAAACATCGTGACCAAGCAGGATGTCAGCGACAAGGAAATGAATGCCGCGCGCATCAGCTTCGGCATTTTCGCCAGCGAAACATTCGATATCGTCTTCAACTACGACTGGATGGATGACCAGTCCGGCGTTCGTGGCGCGAAAATGCTGACGCCGAACCGATTCGTGCCTACCGCGCCGCCGCTCGATTCGCGTTACGACGTGCGCAACGGCATGGCGAATATCAACGACACCAACATGGAAGGCTTGTCGGCCACGGCAAACTGGATGATCAATGACGCCTGGAGCATGAAGTACATCCTCGCCCATCGTTCATCGGATACCGAGACCAATATCGATTTCGACCTGACCCAGGCACCCATTGCCGACGTCAAGGCGTTCTACAGCGATAGCCAGACCAGCAACGAGCTGCAGTTCAATTTTGACGGTGGTGGTCGCTCGCGCGGCGTGTTTGGCCTCTACAGTTTCAAGGGCGACGCAGGTGGCCGCGTCCTCAACAACTTCTTTGGCGCGATATTCGGTGATACCCAGGGCACGGTCTACACCGACAGCATCGCGCTGTATGGTGACTTCACGTTTGATCTGACCGATCGCCTCAAGCTCGATGCCGGCATTCGCTACACCGATGAAGACAAGCGTGCCGACGTTCTCAACCGCGGCTATACGAATGGCACCTATACGGTTCCAACAGCCGTCGTTGCCGATTTCGACAAGACCATCAATTTCAAGAACACCTCGCCGAAACTCTCTCTCGATTATCAGCTCTCGCCCGAAGCGATGATCTACGGTTCGTTCTCGCGCGGCTTCAAGTCCGGCGGATACAACATCCGCGCCCAGGCGACCGCCGTCCCGCGTTCAGCTGAGCCGTTCAAGGACGAGCAAGTCGATTCTCTCGAATTCGGCGGCAAGTTTTCGCTGCTCGATGACAGTTTGTTCCTCAACCTGGCGGTCTTCCACAACAATTATGAAGACATCCAGTTGTCCGTGTTCACTGCCTTCGACAGCGATGGTGATGGTATCAATGACTCGTTCTTTGGCGACTTCACCAACGCTGGCAAGGGCACGGCTAAGGGCGTCGAGTTCGAATACCAATGGCTGTTGACGGAAAACTGGCTTATCAGCGGTAATCTTGCCTACTTGAAGACCAACTACGACGAGTTCCTCTATCGTGGCGCCAACATCGCCAATCAGCAGGAATTCACCAACGCACCGAAGCAGTCAGGCGCGATAAACCTCGAGTACAACACGAAGCTCAATGACGGCAGCAGTCTCGGTTTCCGGGTCGGCTACAACTACCAGAGCGAGGTCGTCGCGACCACCGAAATCACCAGTGTGGCTGATCCGATCACGCAGGGTGGCTACGGTCTGATCAACGCCGGTGTGATCTGGCGTACCAACGACAACTGGATGTTCTCGCTGCAGGGCACCAATCTGGCCGATCGCGAGTACCGCACCACGGGCTACAACATTGGCGTCCTGGGTGTGATGTCTGGCTTCTACGGAGCGCCGCGTCAGTACATGTTTACCGCGCGCTACTCGTTCTGAACGGGCACAGCATGATCGTGTCGCGAACGGGCAGGGTGCGGTCGCGCCTTGCCCTGGTCTGGGTGTTGGCGGGAGTGGTAGCTGGTTCTGGCTGTGCATCACAACATGCCGATGCACCGTTGCCGAAGTTGAACCTCGATCCGTCGCGGACGACAGTTTCGGGACTGTCGTCCGGGGCGTATATGGCGACCCAGGTGCATATGGCATTCTCCGACCATATCGCCGGGGTCGCCATGATCGCAGGCGGACCTTATGGTTGCGCGCAAGGCAGTCTTGAGACTGCCTTGTCGAGTTGCCTGAAACCGGAACAGAACAAGTTGCCTGATGTCGACGCGCTGGTCGCTGTAGCCAAATCGCGCGCCGCCAGCGGCGCTATCGCAGCGCTCGAGGGTTTAGCTGGTGACACGATCTTCGCCATGCATGGCAAGCTCGATGGAACGGTCGGGTCGGCAATCAGCGAAGCCAGTGCAGAGTTCTACCGCAAGCTTGATGGTGCGGTTGTGGAAGTGGATATGACCCGCGAAATGGCGCACACGTTCCCGACCGAATCAGGTGGGACGGACTGCGCCAAGAGTGAAGTGCCATATATCGGAAAATGCGGATTCGACGGTGCTGGCGAGGTGCTGGCGAAGCTCTATTCCGACAATCCGGCAGTCGCTGAAAGTGCCCAGGGTGAACTGCTCAGCTTCGATCAGGGCGCTTACCTGGCCGAGGGCAAGGACGCGATGCTGGCTGACATCGGTTTTGTCTACATTCCGAGCGCCTGCGCAGCCGGTGAAACTTGCGGGCTGCATATCGCCTTGCATGGTTGTCAGCAGCATGCCGCCTCAGTCGGCGAGGCATTCGTACGCGATGCAGGCTACAACCGCTGGGCCGATGCCCGTCATCTCGTCGTACTATACCCTCAGACCCGCGCAAGCTACGCGCCATTGAATCCGAAGGCATGTTGGGACTGGTGGGGATATTCAGGAGCAGATTACGACACACGCAATGGCGTGCAGATGCGCTGGATCGCAAATGCAGCGGCTGCGCTCGGCGCGCCGTTGCAGTAGAGGCGCCATTGTTGCGACGAATCGGCGCGCTGCTTCGTCCACAGGAATTCGCGGCAGAAGTCGCTTTCAGTGCGGGGTGCTTCGGCACCGTTTGGAATCCCGGCGCGATCGACCCAAGACGATCAAGGCCGAAGGTTCCGTTCTGGAATAGTGCGGTCGCTCCGCACTATTCCGCGCAGGGATCCTTCCTCAGATCCTCGTTTCGTGCTGAAGGCGGCTTCCGACGCGAACCTGCCTATCCGGCCCTTCACCGAGGCGCGTTGATGCTGGCCCGGCTTCTGGAAAGCCGATCCCATGTTGCCTGACCTGAGCATCGTCGCCGCCGGTATCGTCTGGCTTGGCATGCTGTTTGGCGTTGCCTTGCTGGGCGATCGACGACCGCAGATTTTCGCCAAGCATTGGAGCATCGTCTACGCTCTCTCTCTGGCCGTCTATTGCACCTCGTGGACGTTCTACGGCACGGTCACCCAGGCCTCTCGTTCGGGCTGGTGGTTGCCGCCGACCTTTGTCGGCACGATCCTGCTCTACGTGTTCGGATTCGGCTTGCTCATGCGCCTGGTCGCGATTGCGCGAGCGCACAACAGCAGTTCATTGGCCGATCTGGTCGCGATCCGACTTGGCCGCAGTCCGATGGTCGCGGCGTTGGTTACGGCGATCTGCGTCCTCGGTATCGTCCCGTACATCGCCCTGCAGTTGAAATCGGTGGCGATGAGCTACGGCATGCTGGCGCGTCAGAGCGATCTCAGCGCCCCAGCCTGGCAGGACAGCGCCTTGTGGGTCGCCCTGGCAATGGCTGCGTTTGCGATGTTGTTCGGCGCGCGACGTGCCAGCGCGAATGCGCACAACCGCGGCTTGGTGCTGGCAATGGCATTCGAGTCCCTGTTCAAGCTCGCAGCGATGCTCGCCCTCGGCGCTCTGGTCTGGTTTGGTATTGAAACGCCGGACATCGCGCCAACTCCCCCATTGCCCGGCGGGACATCGGGTTTCCCGTCCCTGATCCTGCTTGGTGCGCTGGCCGTTTTCACCTTGCCGCACCAATTCCATGCCGGCGTTGTCGAATGTCGTGACGCCGATCATGTGAGAACGGCGCGCTGGCTCTTCCCCTTGTATATGTTGTTGATCGCCTTGCCGCTGTTGCCGCTGGCGCGCGCGGGTGACGCCTTGCTCGGTCCCCTGGGTGTTCCTTCTGATCTCTACGTACTGGCCCTGCCGCTTGCCGAAGGCCACGGTGCGCTGGCCCTATTGGCTTTTCTCGGCGGACTCAGCGCGGCGACGAGCATGGTTGTCGTCGCCACGCTGGCGTTGAGCCTGATGATCGGCAATCACTGGATCGCACCGTTGCGTGTGCAAGCGGGCTGGGGGCAAGCCGTGGCCGGCGATCTGCGCGCCGAAGTGTTGATGCAGCGGCGCGTGATCATTCTTGCCGTCGTGCTGCTGGCCTGGGTCTACAGTCGTGTACTTGTGGCCAGCGATGCGCTGGCGGATATTGGTGCGGTGTCGTTCTCGGCGTTGTCGGCGATTGCACCGGGCGTGCTGATCGCGGTCTATTGGCCGCAAACCGGCGCGCGCGCAGTCAGTGCGGGACTGGTTGCCGGCAGCCTGGTCTGGCTTTATGCATTGATGTTGCCGGTGCTGGCTGGTGATTCTCTGACCTGGGTTGCTGCGGGCCCGTTTGGAATCCAGTGGTTGTCACCGGACCACTTGTTCGGCCTGGACGACTGGAGCCGACTTGCCCGCGCGGTCGTGATGAGCCTGACCGCCAATGTGATCGTGCTCGCACTAGTTGCCGGCTCACGGTTTGCACAGGCTGAATCCGCGGGTCATCGCGGTCGGGTCGGCGTGGCTGATTTGCGCGCATTGTCTCTGCGATTCCTGCCCGATGATCAGGTCGCACACCTGTTCGTCGCAAGCCACTCGGCGGACCTGGCTTCAGAGTCGCTGGTCGCGGCGATCGAGCACGAATTGGCGGCGGTCATCGGCGCGTCTTCGGCGCGACTTCTGTTGACGGTGGCGCGGCGTGAACGCAATGTCGAGCTTGAGGCGGTCGCCGACATCGTTGGCGAAACTTCGCAGGATCTGCGCTTCAACCAGCGTGTTCTCGAAGCGGCTCTCGAGAACATGAGCCAGGGCATAAGCGTGGTCGATCGCGACCTCGGGCTGGTCGCCTGGAACCGGCCCTATGCCGAATTGTTCGGCTATCCGGCAGATCTACTGCGCGTCGGTGTTCCGGTTGCCGAACTCGTGCGCTGGAACGTGAACCGTGGACTCGGTGGTGTCGATTCGATAACGGATGAAGTGCAGAAGCGTCTCGATCATATGCGGGCGGGTACGCCATATGTCGCCGAGCGGCGTTTCCCCGCGCGCGATGGCGAACGCATGGTCGAGATTCGCGGTAATCCCATGCCCGGTGGTGGATTCGTCGCCACGTTTACCGACGTCACCGAATTCAGGCGCAATGAGATTGAGCTCACACGCGTCGCTGAAACGCTGGAACAGCGGGTCATCGAGCGTACCTCCGAACTCGATCTCGCCCGCCAGGAGGCGGAAAAGGCCAACCTGGCCAAATCGCGATTCCTCGCTGCGATCAGTCATGATCTCGCCCAGCCCTTGAATGCCGCGCACTTGTTTACGCATGCACTCCTGCAACGGCTCACCCACCCCGAGTATCGGGAATCGGTATCGAATATCGACGGCGCACTGACCTCGGCGGAAAGTCTGCTCGGTGGACTTCTGGATATTTCACGTCTGGACGGCGGGCGCACCCGGGCGAGACCGGAGGCGTTCTCGATTGACGAGTGGTTGCGAGGTCTGGCCGCCGAGTTCAGCGTTCTCGCAGACGAACGCGGACTGCAGCTCGATTGCGTCAGCTCACGCGCATGGGTACGCAGCGACCCACAACTTCTCCGTCGGGTGGTACAGAATTTCCTCGCCAACGCCGTACGGCATGCGCGTACGGGTCGTATTCTGCTCGGCTGTCGACGACGCGGAAAAAACCTCTCGATCGAAGTCTGGGATACCGGGCCCGGCATTGCTGTTGCCGATCGCGCGCTGATCTTCGAGGAGTTTCGCCGGCTCGGGCATTCGGGTGAGGGTCTTGGCCTCGGTCTTGCCATCGCCGAGCGCATCGCGCGATTGCTGAAACATCGTTTGCGCGTGGATTCCCGGGTCGGATTCGGCAGCGTCTTCGCGATCGAGGTTCCGATGACTTCGCCAATGGATCTGCCGCCACCGAGGGCGGCCATTGCTGAACCGGAATTGCCGACTCTTCGGCTGCTCGTGGTCGACAATGATCCAGCGGTGCTCAAGGCCATGCAGGAGCTGCTCACGGGCTGGAGGGCGGAAGTTCTTGCCGCGCAAACGCCGGATCAAGCTCGCCAACTCTTCGCCGCACATGGTGCCGACCTGCTGCTGCTCGATTACCATCTCGATGATCATGTCAGTGGCCTCGAACTGCGCAACTCACTCGGCACCGTTGCGGAGGAAATCCCCTGCATCATCATTACCGCAGATCATGGAAAAGCAGTGGCGGATGCCGTATCTGCGGCCGGTTGCCAACTCCTGCACAAGCCGCTCAAGCCCTTGGCGTTGCGATCAACGATCTCAAGCTTGATCGCGCGCATGAATAGTTGATCAACTCGGGGACTGATTGGCCTCAGCCGTTTGTCCTCTCTTCGACGCCCGCGACAGGCTCTGAGCCTGGTTGAATTGCGTGGCCATGTCTCGATCATGATTTCCTTTCGACGAGCTCAGGACAGTCTCGGCTCACCACGAACGGAAGTCGATCGGATGCTATCGGGATGCTGGCTAGTCGCGGAAGTTTTCGAATTGCAGCGGCATCTCGAGATCGCTGCTGCGAAGCAGCGCGATTACAGTCTGCAGTTCATCGCGTTTCTTGCCGGTGACTCGAAGCTGATCACCCTGGATTTGCGCTTGCACCTTGCTCCCCGAATCCTTGATCAGCTTGATGATCTTTTTCGCCAGGGCCTGTTCGATGCCCTGTTTGAGAGTGATGTTCTGGCGCGCGCTGGCGAGGTTCACGTCCGGATCGGCGATGTCGACGCAGCGCACGTCGATTCCGCGCGCTGCGAGTCGCTGCATGAGGATGTCCTGCATCTGCTTGAGGCGGAACTCGGCATCGGCCCTGGCCAGGACCACGCCATCGTTGAGTTCGAAGGTCGCGCCGCTGCCCTTGAAATCGAAGCGCTTGTCGAGTTCACGATTGGCCTGATCAACGGCGTTGGTCAGTTCGTGGTCGTCGAGTTTTGAAACGATATCGAATGAGGGCATGGCCAAGTTTCCTGGTGCAAAGCCGGGATTCTACGCAAGCACGTGGCGCGTTGCCTTTCGCCGATTCGAATCAGCAGCATCGGGACTGAAGTCCCTCACATAATAGCGCCGGACTGCCGCCATGCGCTGGACTTCCCGCAGGAGCGCCTTCAAACGCGAGCCTTCTGGTTGGAATCGGCGAAGGCTCGCCCCTGAAAGGGCTCCTGCAAGAAATGTTCGGTTCGTCGCAGGATCGTCTCCAGGCCCGAGAACGGACTTCCTTTGGTCGCGAGCCCCTGCATCCGCTCAACGCAAGACTCGAACCCGAACCTGCGCCCAACGCCCGGCATCGGTCATCGCAGTGATGGTTTGATCACCGGTTTCGGCAAACGCATGCTCCCAGGTTTGCGCATCTTTTGTGGTCGCTTCAAGGCGGCCATTGACCAGCCACATGACCTCGCCGACCGAGCCGAGCGCTCGCAAGCGGACGATTGCCGGTTTGTCGCTGTTCGGTGCTCGCGCGACGCTTGCATTGTCGGCGATGCCGTCGATACGCAGCTCCTGACTTGATTCGAGGCCGTCGCGCGCGCAATGCGGCGCCAGCCGGGGCAGACTGGATTGCTTGCGTTGTGAACGTGTCAGCCATGGGTAGGCGAGCGAAGGCCAACGCGGGATATCGACCACTGTGACTGACATCGCCGCGCAGCCGGGACTGAGGCGCAGGCCGCTGCGCTCATCGGTTCGCACATGCAGCAGGCCAGAACTCCAGTTGCGCGCGTCCCTTTCCGGAAACGTCGGCGGAATAACGCCATCGAGGATCCAGGCAGCATGCTTCTGCTGGCAGAGCTCAGCATGCCCATCGTCGTAGGCCACACCGAGAGGCCAGCAGATTTCGCGCTCGCTGACGCTGGCGGGCGGTGCCCCCGGCACCGTCGACAAGGCTCTCCCCGGCAGGCCGTCGACCACCTGGAACAGCAAAGGCAAGGCCGTGACTGCGCCGTACTGCCCGGGCAGGGGCGTTCCGTCCGGACGTCCAATCCATACCGCGACGGTGTATTGATGCGTACCGCCAATCGCCCAGGCATCGCGGTAGCCATAGCTGGTGCCGGTTTTCCAGGCCACACGCGGACGCGAGCCGGTATCGAAGGTGCCGGGTCGGTAACCGGGTCGCGGATTGGCTTCGAGGATCTCGCGTACGATCCAGGCCGCACCTTCGGACAGGACGCGACGCTCAATGAGTGCATCGTCGGGCGAATAGCGGAGGATGCCGCCGATGCCTTTGCGATTGAGTGCCGCGTAGGCGCCTGCGAGGTCTTCCATGCGCGCGCCGACCCCGCCGAGGATGATCGAAAGATTCGGCTCGACGCCATGCGGCAGGCGCAGACGCAGCCCGGTGTTCGCCAGCCTGGCAGTAAATCGCGCCGCGCCGACTCGATCGAGCAGATCGACGGCCGGCACATTGAGCGACAGGCGCAGTGCTTCCGCCGCACCGACCGGGCCATTGAAGGCGCTGTCGAAGTTGCCGGGACGGTAGTCGCCGAAGGGTTGCGGTGCGTCGATGAGCAGGCTTTCGGAATGGATCAGGCCGTCATCGAGGGCGAGCCCGTACAAAAACGGTTTGAGGGTCGATCCCGGCGAGCGCCAGGCGCGCACCATGTCGACATGGCCGAGTCGCGCTTCGTCGCCGAAGCTGGCTGAACCTACATAGGCCAGTGTACTTAGATCGGCATTGTCGATGACAAGCAGGGCGGCCGAAGTGCGCGCGGGCAGGCGGGCGAGATAGTTGCCGACCCGATCCTGCACGCTGCGCTGCAATTCGATGTCGATGGTCGTGGTGATGCGACGCTGGCGCGGACGTTCGTTGTGCAATCGGCGCGCGAGCAAGGCAGCGCTGAGGGGTGGCTGCAGGGTGCGCGCGACCACCGATTCGATGCGCGCATCCTCCACCTCGTCTGGTGTCCATACCGCGAGGGTGGCCATGCGATCGAGCACCTTGTCACGGGCCGCGCGTGCGAGTTCCGCATGGCGATCCGGGCGCAGCCGACTCGGCGCCTGCGGCAACACCGTAAGCAGCGCCGCTTCGGCATGCGAAAGGCGATTGGCGGAATGGCCGAGGTAGGCCCAGGAGGCAGCTTCAACCCCTTGCAGGGTTCCGCCGAATGGCGCGTTGTCGAGATAAAGTTCGAGGATTTCGCGCTTGGACAGGTGCGCTTCGAGCTGCAGCGCGCGCAAGCTCTGGCGAAATTTTCCGCCAAAGCTGCGCGAATGCGGTTCGATGATACGCGCGACCTGCATGCTCAAGGTCGAGCCGCCGGAAACGATACGGCCACTGGCTACCATCTGGCCGAATGCGCGCAGGGCGGCGACCGGATTGATGCCGGGGTGATGCCAGAACCAGCGATCCTCGTAGCCAACAAGTGCCTCAAGGTAAAGCGGCGACACATCCCCCACAGAAACCGGGTAACTCCATATGCCTTCTCCATCGGCAAACGCGCGCAATGGCGATCCATCACGCGCGAGTACAACGGTGCTGCCTCGATCCGGATCCGGCAGCGGCAACGGGAACAGTCGATCCAGAACAAGCGCGCCGACGCCGACGCCGATCAAGACGAATGCAAAACGACGCAATCGTCGCAACCACCGGCTTCGTCTCATTGCGGGCAATTGCACGGTGAGGGTCGTGAAGGCTTCAACGGATCGGGCCAGTGCGTTTCCTGCAATCCTCCTCGAGGCACGAAGCATCCAGGAGGATTGCGTCGAACTGCACTCAGCGTTTGTTGCGCGTAGCGAGGCCGTAAAGGATCAGCAGAATGATTGCGCCAACGACCGAACCAATGATCCCGGCGGTCTGGTCACCCTGATACCAGCCGAACTGCTTGCCCACGAAGGTGGCGATGAACGAGCCGGCGATGCCGATCAGGATGGTGATGATGAGCCCGCCCGGATCCTTGCCCGGTTTCAGGATCTTGGCCAGAAAGCCGACCAGCAGGCCGATGATAATGGTCATGATGATGCCGTTGGTGCCACCGAATATTTGCCATGACATGACGCAGGTCCTCGAAACCAGGTGAGTGGCACGCACTTTAGCCTTGATCGGCGGCGTTGTGGCCCCCGCGATTCGTGCTCCTGCGTCACGATATGCGAAAAGACTCTATGTTGCAGTGCAGCGCGACCGAGCTGAATGCTGACGCTGTGCTAAAATCAGCTGCTTTGTCAGGTTCATTTCCCACCCATCCCAACGAGGTTTCCATGCCGCATCTTGCTGCGCGCATGAGTCGCGCCAAGCCCAGTGCGATCATGCTGATTGCCGAAAAGGCCAAGCAACTCAAGGCCGCCGGTCGCGACATCATCAGTTTTTCGATCGGCGTTCCGAATTTCCTGCCGGGTCCGCACGTGTATGACGCGGCGCGCGAAGCGCTGGGCAAGGACAGTGGTCAGTACGGTTCGAATCGCGGCCCGGAGGCCTTGCTCGATGCATTCATCGCACATCTGGAAGAGGGTGGCCTGAGCGGTTACAAGCGCAGCAACATCGCCACCGGCATCGGCGCCAAGCACATGCTCTACAACCTCGGCGAGGCCTTGCTCGATGCCGGCGACGTTATCGTGTTTCCGGTACCGTACTGGACCACGTATCTCGATCTCGCTGAAATCCTGGATGTCGAGGCGCGCCTGTTGCCGTGTCCCTCGGAGCAGAACTACAAGTTGACGCCGGCCCAGCTTGATGCGGCCCTGCCGGGTGCCAAGGTGTTTCTGTTCAACAATCCGAACAATCCGACCGGCATGGTTTACACCCGGGACGAGATCGCCGCACTTGCCGATGTGTTGGTCAAGCATCCGGATGTCTGGGTCATCTGCGACGACATCTACAACCGCATGGTGTTTGACGGAGTCGGTTACCACAATTTCGTCAACGCGCGACCGGAATTGCGCGATCGCGTGATCCAGGTCGATTCATTGTCCAAGACTTACGGCATGCCGGGTTGGCGAGTCGGTTTCATCGCCGCCCCTGAAATCGTCGCAAATGCGGTGGTTACGCTGAACTCGAACCACATCACGAATGTTCCTGAAGTCGTCAATGCCGCCGCGGTTGCCGCGCTGAGCGGGCCGCAGGATGTGCCGGTCAGCAAGAATGCAGAGTTCGCTTCGCGTCGCGATCAAGTTTACGCCGCACTGACCGCGATTCCCGGTGTCATCTGCCCGCGTCCGCAAGGTGCGTTCTACGCGTTCCCGAATATTTCCTGCGCATTCGGCAAATCCCACAAAGGTCGCATGATTAACAATGATGTGGATTTCTGCGGAGCCTTGCTTGAAGCGAAAGGCGTGGCCTGCGTGCCCGGCAGTGCCTTTGGTGATCCGCTGGCGCTGCGCATCTCCTATACCTGTCCGGCCGAGCAGCTTGCCCCCGGCATGCAGCGCTTCCAGGAATTTTTTGCCGAACTGACATGATGCGCCGGATCGAAATGCGAGCACGCCTGGTCGGACTGGCCCTGCTGCTGGCCTTGCTCGGCGCATGCTCGAACAAGGTCGACATGGCCGACGTGCGGGCGATGATCGGCGATGCGCCCGTCGTGCTGCTGTCGACCTCGACTTGCGGCTACTGCAAGCAACTGCGGATCGATCTTTCCGGCTGGGGCGTCGATTATGTCGACGTCGATGTGGAGTCGGATCGAAACGGCCAGCGCCTCTACGACCTGGTCAACGGCCGTGGCGTTCCGATCCTGATGATCGGTGACGAGATCGTGCACGGTTATGCGCCGTCACGCGCGCGCGAAATGCTGGTCGCGGCAAACTTGATTGAAGAAACATCCCAACCCTGACTTCCTTAATACTCTTGCGAGGTTGATGCAATGAAAGCTCCCGTCCGTGTTGCCGTCACCGGCGCTGCTGGCCAGATCGGCTATGCCCTGTTGTTTCGAATCGCCGCTGGCGACATGCTTGGACCCGATCAGCCGGTGATCCTGCACTTGCTTGAAATCACGCCCGCGCTGCCGGCGCTGAACGGTGTGGTCATGGAGCTCAACGACTGCGCATTTCCGACCCTGCATGGCGTGGTCGCCACCGATGACGCCAATGTCGCCTTCAAGGATGTCGACTATGCCTTGCTGGTCGGCGCGCGTCCGCGCGGGCCGGGCATGGAGCGCAAGGATCTGCTCGAAGCAAATGGTGCAATCTTCGGACCGCAGGGCAAGGCGATCAACGCTCACGCCAAGCGTGACGTGCGTGTGCTCGTGGTAGGCAATCCAGCCAATACGAATGCCCTGATCGCGCAGCAGAATGCACCCGATCTCGACCCGCGCTGCTTCACCGCGATGGTTCGCCTCGATCACAACCGTGCGATCAGCCAGCTCGCAGAAAAGACTGGCGCGCTCAACACCGATATCGCCAAGGTCACGATCTGGGGCAACCACAGTTCGACCCAGTACCCGGATATCCATCAGACCACGGTCAAGGGTAAATCTGCGCTTTCCCTGGTTGATCAGGCCTGGTATGCCGATACCTTCATTCCGCTTGTGCAGCAGCGTGGCGCGGCGATCATCAAGGCGCGCGGCGCTTCCTCAGCGGCGTCGGCAGCATCGGCCGCGATTGATCATATGCGCGACTGGACGCACGGTACGGCCGCTGGCGACTGGGTCTCGATGGGCATCCCGTCGGATGGTTCCTACGGCGTCGAACCTGGCGTGATCTTCGGTTATCCGGTCACGGTGAAGAACGGCAAGTACGAGATTGTGCAAGGCCTCGAGCTCAACGGATTCTCGAGGACGCGCGTCGATGCGAGCGAGCAGGAACTGCGTGAAGAGCGTGCGGCCGTCGAGCAACTCTTCGCGAGCTAAGCGACTCGCAGAACACCATTCTCACTTCGTCTTCGCCAACACCGAGACGAAGTGAATGGGACTCCTGTTCTGTTTGAAGGATTCACGTTTGAAATTCGAGTTTGGAGACTAGTCCCATCGCAACCAAGCAGAAATCGATGTTGCAGACACCGCTGATCCGCAAGCCGGTCCTCATTGTCACCGAGTTCATGCGCGGCGAAGCCTCGGGTGGATTCGTCCTGATGGCGGCGGCGGCATTGGCCCTGATCGTCGCCAACTCGCCAATTTCGGAGTTCTACTTCGAGTCGTTGCATGCGTATCTCGCCGGCCTGAGCGTGCTGCACTGGATCAACGATGGCCTGATGGCTGTCTTTTTCCTGTTCGTCGGACTCGAGATCAAGCGCGAGATGCTGGTCGGCCAACTGTCGAGTTGGCCGCGCCGCATCCTGCCCGGCATCGGCGCACTCGGCGGCATGATCGTACCGGCACTCATCTACATTGCCTTCAATCGAGATCACCCGGAAGCCCTGCGTGGCTGGGCGATACCGACCGCGACCGATATCGCTTTCGCGCTTGGTGTGCTTTCCCTGCTCGGAAAGCGCGTACCAACATCGATCAAGGTATTCCTGGCCGCGCTCGCGATCATTGACGATCTCGGTGCCGTGGTGATCATCGCGTTGTTCTACACCAGCGATATCGCCGCGCTCTATCTTGCTCTAGCCGGTGGAGTCTTGCTCGCCCTGGTCGGTCTCAACCTCGGTGGCGTCCGTCGCCTGACCCCGTACATGATTCTGGGCGCAATGCTCTGGTTCTTCGTCTTGAAGTCCGGCGTTCACGCGACGCTTGCAGGCGTTGCACTGGCCCTGACGGTTCCGTTGCGCATGAACAACGAATTCCAGGATCCGCCGTTGATCACTCTGGAACACTCCTTGAATCGCGTGGTTCCGTTCCTGATTGTTCCATTGTTCGGATTCGCCAATGCAGGCTTGTCCTTCGATGGCTTGACCGTGGCCAATCTGGTCGACCCATTGACCCTGGGTGTCGCACTCGGTTTGCTTTGCGGCAAGATCATCGGTGTGTTCGGGTTCTCAAGTGTCGCCATTGGATTCGGATTTGCGCGACTGCCGCAGAATGCGTCGTGGTCGCAGATGTTTGGTGTGGCGCTCCTCTGCGGTATCGGCTTTACCATGAGCCTGTTCATCGGTCTGCTCGCGTTCGCCAACAATTCGACGCTGCAGAGCGAGGTCAAGGTCGGCATTCTCGGCGGCTCGCTGGTTGCTGGCCTCCTCGGCTATATCGTGCTGAGGTTTGCCCGGCGGCGTTCGGACTCAGAGGAAGAATCAGCGGCCTGATGCAGCGGCTCCGGCCACATGTTCCACATCACTCTTGAACTGGAAAAGGGGCAGGAATCATGACGACATTGCAGTCATTCTTTCGCAACGCTTTTGTTCTCTGCGTGATCGCCGTTTTGACAGCGTTGCCGCTGTCCGCGCATGAAGTGGCAGGGCCATCGCCAAGTGCCGGACTTGGCGCGCTGGTCTTCCCCACGTCGGCAAGAATCCCCGAGGCCCAGAAAACATTCGAGCGTGCGGCACTGCTTCTGCACTTGTTCGAATACGACGAGGCGGCCGAGACGTTCCGCAAGGCGCAGGCGCTCGAACCCGATTTCGTCATGGCTGTCTGGGGCGAGGCGATGACCCACAATCATCCATTATGGAACCAGCTCGATCAGCAGGCGGGTACTGCCGCGCTACGCAAGCTCGGCGACAAACCGAGCGAGCGCCTGGCCAAAGCGCATACACCACGCGAAAAGGCGTATCTCTCGGCCGTCGAGATCCTCTATTCCGGGGTCGGCAGCAAGGTCGAGCGTGATGCGAGTTACGAGGTCGCCATGTCGAAGATGGCAGCCAATTTCCCGAATGACAATCAGGCGCAGCTGTTTCATGCGCTCGCCCTCCAGGGGCGAAGCCAGGGCGTGCGCGATGTCGCCGACTACCTGCGAGCAGCCGAGATCTCCCGTCGAATCTTTGACAGGAATCCACAGAATCCCGGCGCGGCGCACTACTGGATCCATGGCATGGACGACCCCGAGCACGCCAGCGGTGCGATCGAAGCCGCACGCGCACTGGCGAAGATCGCGCCCGATGCGGGCCACGCCCAACACATGACTTCGCACATCTTCATTGCGTTGGGCCTATGGGACGATCTGGTCCAGGCCAACGTCGAGGCGAGTCGGGTCGTCGATGCGCAATCGCGCGCTTCGGGCAAGCCCGAGGTGCGCTGTTTTCACTACAACGAATGGCTTGAGTACGGCTATTACCAGCAAGGCAGGATCCGCGAAGCCAACCAGCTGCTACTGAAATGCAAACGCAGTGGAGATGCCGGCATCAAGGCGACGAAGGGAAAAGAGGGGGCCGACAAACTCGCCCTTCGATTCTCCCGATCCCTGCCTGCGATGCGGGCAACGGCTGTCATCGAATCGCGTGACTGGAGCGGACCCGCCGTGCAACTGCAAGTGCCGGATTCGACGGTTGGCTATGCCGCTGCTGTTACCGAGTTCAGCACGGGATATGCGGCGGCCCAGCGTGGCGACCTCGTTGCCGCAAAAATCGCATTGGCGGCATTGGCGAAGCGTGTGGCCACTGCACAGCCCGATTCAGAGGATCTGCAGGCGGTTGATTATCTCAATATTCTTCACGATGATCTTGCCGGTTTGATCGTTTCGAAGCGCGGTGAATTCGATCAGGCGCTCACACTGGTTCGCGGTGCGGCTGCACGGCTTGATGCGATGGCATTCGATTTCGGGCCGCCGGTTCCGGTCAAGCCGCCGCACGAACTACTCGGTGAACTGTTGCTCGCCGCGAACAAGCCCGCCGAAGCGGCAGAGGCGTTTACGCGCTCGCTAGAGCTCGCGCCGATGCGAGCGCAATCGCTGCTAGGTCTGGCTCGAGCTCAGGTCTTGAACAACGAAAATACCGATGCCGCGGCAACCTACGCGAAGGTGATCGACATGTGGCATCAGGCCGATACGGATCTGCCCGAATTGGCCGAGGCACGCCGCTTTGTCAACGAGCATGCGAAGAACGCAGTCCTACCTTCGGGCACTGGGAAAGCCCTGCAAACCGAATCGCAAGAGAGTCTTCAGGCGCGGGTTAATTCGACCTTCCGGGCAATGTGAAAAAACCGGGAGATCCAGCCGTACGAGCGCTTTCAGGCGTGAGCGCTTGCGAGCGAGATGTGCTGGGAGCTCGCCCGTGATCGGGCTCCAGCAGAAGTGAGCGTCTTGCGGAAGTTCGCAGTTTTGCGAAGTACCGGGAGCCGCGGAAGCCGCACATCGAATTTCTCTGCATGATGCAGATTGAGTGTCAGAGCTTGCCATGCTCCAGCGGGCGTTCGCGGTGGGTCAACGCCCACTCCGCGTGCTCGGCCAATGCTGCTTCGCCCAGTGCGCGCAGGATCTCGTGCTGACCGTTGATATCCAGCTCGCCTTCGAGTGCGCTTCGTGCCCCGTTGAAAATATTGCGCATGAAAATGTATTGCTTGATCAATTCCTTGTCCGCCTTGCGATAGGAATACGATTCGCGCGCGGCGGCAACAATGGCAAGGACTCCCATGACCGCAATCAGGCTGGTGGTGACATCAGGATCGAGTCGTTGCTGAAACAGCGCCAGGGTCACGGCGATGGCTATGCCGATCCACAGACATGAAATTCCGAGCACACGCGCGGTATTGTGCACGCGCATCCGGGATTCGGTTCGGCGTGCGTAGTAGCCAAGTTGCCCACCAAGGTTCGGCGCTCCGATCCACTCGTCGACGACATCCGCCAACACACGCATCTCTACTCCGATCCGATCAGGGGCGTTGACGCCGGCCGCGCGCATCACGTTTCGTATCCAGCCCAGTTCGACGTCCTGCTTCTGCATGAAATTGTCATGCGCGAACGCGATCGATCCGGCGCCTGACACGCCGGCGCGAAACCAGTAGTGCTGGACACGCAAGCCTTCTGCCAGTGCCCGGTAGTCGATGTATTTGCGATGCCATTCGCGTCGACGCGCGACCCGGTCGAGAACGACACCAGCGCTGAACAACGCGATGAACACATAGATCATGTCGGCCTGATCGAACAGATTGCTGGGCAAGTCCGAATAGCAGACAAACGCAATGCCCATCAGGGCGGCGAGTACATGGATGCCACGCATCGCCAGCAAAACCCGTTTCTGGAAGTGGATGGCCAGGCGATCGGCGGCTGCGAAAAGGGTTTCGATCTGTTCTCCCTCAACGATCTCGGGAGGCCCATCGTGCTTGCCGTCGGCCACGATGACTTCCTCACAATAGCGCTTGGAGTCAGTGTTGAACTGAACCATGCGCTCGAACACCAATCGGAATTCGTCCGGCATGCCTTCGGACGCAGGTCGCGCCCGGCTCTGGCTGAACCAGCGCGTCTGCAAGCTGCGCAACGGAAGCGCGGGCGCACTGATGCCGTCTTCTGTGTCGATACGCGAACAGACGATGTGATACAGCAGGCTTTCATCGCCGCGTTCAACCAGCGGGCGTACGCCGCTGCGACGCTCTATCGAGCCGGGCAGAATTCCTTCGAGGTAGTAGCGCACGATTTGTGCAGTACCTCCGAGAAGGTCCGATGACTGGCCGTCCCAGATCGCGAGCAGAATGTGGCTGTGACTGGCAACGTAGACGCCCGCTTCGGCATATTGGGCGTCGCGTTGTTCGCCTGGCACGGCCACTCCCGCGGGTGTGTTTCGTGCCAGCACCGGCAGTTGCACGACTGATGCCCGCGCACAAAGTTTCGAAAATTCGCGACGGCTGGCATCACTCCGGAAGTCTTCGAGGTATGACTCGGGGGTCAGTGGCAATGGGGCAACGAGGCGTGCGCCCGCCTCCAGCGCTTCGCGAGCAACCAACTGGTCGCCGCCCTCGGCAAGTGCCGATAGCACGACCAGTGGCAATTCCGGAAAATCCTGCTTCAGGCGCATGAAGAATTCGCGCACGCGCTCACGTATCGGATCGAGTTCGCTGGTCACGAGGTTGCGGTGGCTGGTAACGCCGATGATTAGCGGTGCGAGAGCCTCGTTGACGGCAGTCATGCTCGTTTCGCCGTGCCCGCTTTGGACATCGAAGCGGTCATTGGTTGGTGCCACTGTTCCTGATCTGCGGATCGATTACGCTGAGAAATCCGTCGGAACGCTGGATGATGACGCCGAATTCGAAGGAATTTTCCTCTGGATTGGCGTCACTCAAGGTCAATTGCGATCCACTCTTCGTCGAAACGATCGTGCGCGTCGGAAATGCCGAGTTACCCAACGGGTCGTCCGAATTGCCCTCTTGAAATGCAATACCCACCGGGTAATAAGAAAATTTGTCGCCCTCCGAGGCATACACGGCAATGCCGATGTTGACGGCCTTGTTGACCACGATCGGATCGTTGGACTTGTCCTGAGAGATTGCTCCCTCGCCGGTGTTGGCAACGACTATGTCGGCATTGCTGAAGTTGTGGGTTCCTCCGATCTTGTGGAATACGGTCACGGTTATGGAAATCTGGGCCGTGGTCAGTTGGACTGGGTCAGTCGACATGGTGCTCTCCTTTGATTTTTTGGAACAACAGTGAATCGGATCATTCAACGAGCCATTGCTGGATCGGGATATAGCCACTCGCAAGCAATCGTTGTTGTGCGGACGCTTCGTTTTGCTTGTCGCCGAGCAGGACGTTAAGGCGCATCCAGGGATCCAGAAGACGCCAGTACCGGGAGTCTGATGCCCGTTTGGACAAGAGTGCCTTGGCATCCTGCCAGGCCGCGGCGGGTTTATCAGGTGACAGGGCGTGCTGGCTCTGGCCCAGCACGATCAAGGCATTCGCGCGGTCCGCCAAGCTGTCGTCGTCGACCCGGCCCGCTTCGGACTCCATTTCGGCTTCCGTCAGTGCACGCCTCGCAGCCTTTTCGGCCAGCGAAAATTCCAGACGAGCAATGGCCCACGTCGCACGCAGCAACCACATCCGACTCAACCAGCGATGTAGGTTTCGCAGTTCGTTCTGCTTCCCTTGTCGATTCGACTGCAGCAGGCGTTCCAGGTCAGCAATGAGTGTCGCCGCTTCGCCATCCTTCTTGTACGGATCGCGCACGCTGGCGAGCTGGCGAGCGTGAACACTGAGCAGCCTGATTTTCCAGTCGAGGTTCTTCGGGTCGAATTCGACCAGATTCGAAAAACGTGAGGCCGCGTCATCGAGGACTGGCGCTGCCGCCTGACTGCCTTTGGATACTGTGAGCACGCCGGCCAGCAGTTCCTCCGCGTTCGCCACTTGCTCCTGCCGGCGCCTGTCTTCGGGCTGGGCGTCGTGCAGTGCCGCAAGCGAGTTAACCTGAGACTGAAAGTGTTTCACCGCCAAGGCCAGATCCCCCCGGCGCTCGGCGATGGTTCCCAGCCAGGATATGGTGTCGGCGACTGCTTCCGCGATCTCTGCATCGTCGGGTCGCTGGGTCGCAATATGCCGCTGTGATTTCAGTTCGGCCTCGAAGGCGATCTGTGCCTCTTCGAGCTTTCCCTGTTCCACAGCAAGCACGGCAAGATTGTTTTCGCCATAGCTGACCTCGAGTTGCCAGTCCAGATTTTTGGGATCGATACCCGGTAGCATTGCCGACGTGTCGCGATAACGGGTCAGCCAGATGGTGGCCTGGTCGAGTTCGCGTCGCTGCCAATGGACATAGCCGATCCAGTACTCGGCCTGGCCGCGATCAAACAGCAATCCGCCATTTTCAGGATGTCGCACTGCCAGTGCGGCACTCCGCTCGTAGGCCTTGTTGAAGGCGACCAGGGCGGAGTCGAGTTTTGCTTCGTCGAGCCGGATCTGCCCGATTTGCACGAGTGCCTGCGACTGCCGTGCGAGATCGTTGTCGGAAAGGGCATTCGTCTCACGCTCGTCGAACAAGGTCAGCGCCTTGTCGGCGACCGTCTCCATCAGATCGAGGCGACCGACACCCTTTAGTTTGTCGTGCAAGTCTCCAAGCATGAAGCCGAGCAGATCCTCGGTCTGCGCCTGTCTCCGTTCGGCTTCCATGCGCGCGACTTCGGCAGCCTGTCTCGCGATTGCTGCCTCGATCGCCAGCGTGCTGGTGACAATCATCACCAGCAAGGCGAGCGCCGCGACTGCAGTCATTCGACGAAGCCGGCGCTGCTGTTCGCGTTGCTTGAGGGTGTCGAAACCGACGTCGAGCAGACCGGCGATCAACTTCAGTCTGGCGTTGGATTTTCCGTCCTTGCCGGCGCGAGCATCGGCGGCGATCGGCTCCGCTCTATCGTTGCTGGATCTGCCGTCGGCATCAATACCATGGCGCAGTGCGGGCGCGAAACACTCCTCGTCCTCACGACCGTGCAGCGTCGAGGCACCGGGCTCGCCTTCGACAATCAGGCAGAAGATGCGCTCGCCACGACCCAGTTTCTTGTAGACCAGCACTTCTTCGTTGACCCAGTGCGAAGCAGCCGACCGCGGGGAGCAAATGACGATGAGGTTGTCGGATTGGGCAAGGGCCTCGGCAACCTTGCTGTTGAGGTCATGCGCGCTGGCCAGTTCGTCGCGGTCGCGAAAAATCGGTGTAAGCCGGCGTGGAACCTTGCCTTGGCTTGTGTCAAGGCCGACCAGCCGACTCGGCACGCGATAGGTTTCAAGCGCCTTGTGCAACCACGTCGCCCAAGCCTCATCGCGATGGCTATAGCTGATGAAGGCGCGATAACGTAGCTTGGATACCCTTTCGGAACCTCTTGCCATTGACGCCAAATCCTTGATTCTGCGCAAAAAATGCGGAAATCCAAGTGCTTTCGATTGGGACGTTAGCGCGGTTGATCAACGGAAACGAGTTTCGCACAAAATGTGATGCACGTCACATTGTGTGGCGTGCTGGAAGGGCCCTGCCATAAAGTCCAGGCCCGACTGGCGTCGATGCGACGAATTCCCGATTCAAGCGTTTCATGGAATCCATACAGAACGGGAATGGCGTCATGAACAGCGGGTAGTCGGTTAAAATGGGCTTTTCCGGGAATTTCCGATGAGCAAACACACCTCCCCAGGAGCGCGTTTCCGCGCCGCCTTGGCCGAAGAATCCCCGTTGCAGGTCATCGGCACTATCAATGCCAACCATGCCTTGTTGGCGCAACGTGCCGGCTATCGCGCGATCTATCTGTCGGGTGGTGGCGTCGCGGCAGGTTCACTCGGAATGCCGGATCTTGGCATCAATACCCTGGATGACGTGCTCATCGATGTGCGACGCATCACCGACGTCTGCGAACTGCCCTTGCTGGTCGATATCGATACCGGATTCGGAGCCAGCGCGTTCAATATCGCGCGCACGGTCAAGTCGCTGATCAAGGCCGGTGCGGCGGCGTGTCATATCGAGGACCAGATCGGCGCCAAGCGCTGCGGTCATCGACCAGGCAAGGAAATCGTCAGTGCAGGCGAAATGGCCGATCGGGTCAAGGCGGCCGCTGATGCGAAGACCGACGCGGATTTCTTCCTGATCGCGCGAACCGATGCGATCCAGGTCGAGGGCGTCGATGCCGCGATCGAGCGCGCCATCACCTGCGTCGAGGCCGGTGCCGATGGCATCTTCGCCGAGGCGGCGTACGACTTGGCGACCTACCGGCGCTTTGTCGAGGCCGTGAAGGTTCCAGTGCTGGCCAATATCACCGAATTCGGCAAGACGCCGCTGTTCTCACGCGACGAGCTGGCGGAAGTCGGCGTCGCCATCCAGTTGTTTCCGTTGTCGGCTTTCCGCGCGATGAACAAGGCGGCGGAAAATGTTTACGAATCCATTCGACGTGACGGCCACCAGAAGAATGTCGTCGAGACAATGCAGACGCGCGAACAGCTCTACGATCGCATTGGCTATCACGAGTTTGAAAAGCACCTGGATGCGCTCTACGCGAAGAAGAACTGAGAGCGCCACTTCTTTTAGGACATCGCGTCAGGCGAGTTGTTGAGCATGGCGATGCCGCCGACAAGCAATTCGACGATTGATCATCAGCCACTATTGAGCCGACTCGCTACGTGTCGGATCCAACCGGAGAAAACCATGAGCGAAGCCGCGCCCGCATTCAAACCGAAGAAATCCGTTGCCCTGTCCGGGGTTGCTGCCGGCAATACCGCCTTGTGCACAGTCGGAAAAACCGGCAACGATCTGCACTACCGCGGCTACGACATCCTGGATGTCGCGACGACCTGCGAGTTCGAGGAAATCGCCCATCTGCTTGTGCACGGCAAGCTGCCGACCACGGCCGAGCTGGCCGCCTACAAGACGAAGCTGAAATCGCTGCGAGGAATACCGACGTCGCTGAAAAACGCGCTCGAGCAGATTCCGGCGTCTGCGCACCCTATGGATGTCATGCGTACCGGTGTCTCGATCCTCGGCTGCGTGCTGCCCGAGAAGGACGATCACAACCACCCTGGTGCGCGCGATATTGCCGATCGCTTGATGGCCTCGCTGGGCTCGGTCCTTCTGTACTGGTATCACTTTGCGGTAAATGGCAAGCGCATCGACGTCGAAACTGATGACGACTCGATCGGCGGACACTTCCTGCACCTGTTGCACGGCAAGTCGCCGATTGCGTCATGGACGCGGGCCATGCATACCTCGCTGATCCTCTACGCCGAGCACGAATTCAACGCATCGACCTTTGCCTCGCGCGTAATCGCCGGCACCGGCAGCGACATGTATTCAAGTATCGCCGGCGGCATTGGCGCGCTGCGAGGGCCCAAGCACGGCGGCGCCAACGAAGTCGCATTCGAGATCCAGAAGCGCTACGAGACAGCCGACGAAGCCGAAGCGGATATCCGCGAACGCGTCGGCCGCAAGGAAGTCGTGATCGGCTTCGGCCACCCGGTGTATACAGTCAGCGATCCGCGCAACAAGGTCATCAAGGAAGTCGCGCGCGAACTGTCGGCCGAGCAGGGCAACATGAAGATGTTCGACATCGCCGAGCGTCTCGAATCGACGATGCTGGAGATCAAGAAGATGTTCCCGAACCTCGACTGGTTCAGCGCCGTCAGTTATCACATGATGGGCGTGCCGACCGCGATGTTCACGCCGCTCTTCGTCATTTCACGCACGGCAGGTTGGAGCGCACATGTGATCGAGCAGCGCATCGACGGCAAGATTATCCGTCCAAGCGCCAACTACATTGGTCCGGAAGATCTGAAATTCGTACCGATCGGCAAGCGCTGAGGCTGAGCACCCGCACGAAAAAAAGCCGCGCCAATGCGCGGCCTTTTCATTGGTGTGTTGGAACGGCTGTGATCAGGTCAGGCCCTGAGTCTTTAGTGCCCTCTGCGCGCCGGTGTCGGCTTCGATCCGATCGCAGAAGCGGGCCAGCTCATCGAGGCCGTCGAGATTGACGCCGAATTTCTTCGCCCAGCGCAAGGTCACGTAGAGATACGGATCGGCGATCGAACGTGATCCGGCCAGCCAGTCGCGGCCCTCGAGCCGATTGTTGGCTATCTCGTAGAGGCCGCGAAGTTTTTTCCTGGCGGCTTCCTTGGTCTTGTCGATTGTTTCGGCATCTTCCAGGTACCCGGTTGCACCGAACAGCGGCGCGTAGCTCGGGTGTACATCGGCATTTGAAAATGAGAGCCAACGGTTGATTTCGGCACGGTCCTTTGTTGATCCATTGCCGCCGAGTCCGCTGTCGGGATTCTCATCGGCAAGATAATTCAGGATTGCCGCGTTCTGGGTCAGGATCCAGCCATCGACATCGAGGGCGGGTACCGAGCCGCTCGGGTTGATCTTGAGAAATTCCTTCTTCAGCTGATCGCGTGCAACCTCGCACGCCTCGAATGGCTTGCCGATCCATTCGAGAACGATATGGTCAGCCAGGGAGCAGGTGCCCGGCATGTAATACAGCTTCATTGGAGAAACCTCGAAAGCGGGGTACTTTCAATCTGGCAGCCAACCACCCCGCTTTCAAGTCGAGGGCTACTCGAAGCCGTGATCGAAGATCGTGTCGGGCAGGTTGCCCGGGCCGCCGATAAACAGAATATCGTTCGGATCATTGCGATAGTTGCCCTGTCGAGTCGCATCGATCGACAATTCCCATGTCTGCGCATCGACGCGCCGCGCGCCAGCAAACGAATACCACCCGAAAGTTGCGGTATTGCCGGGGATGCGCGGGCCATAGTTGCGCCATTTCCAGTTTGCGTCGAAAGCGGCGCCGTGGAACTTGATCAGAACCTTTGCAGTACTGCAATTCGGCAAGGAAAAACTCACCAGGCCCCAGGGTGTGTGGCTGCCGGCCGCGCCGGCTGGATCGGGCGGATACAAATCTGCCTGCAGAACGGTGCTGTCATTGAGCTGGGTGCACGCGCCAGCGCCTGGAACAATCGAAATTGTCGTCTGTACGATGCTGCCATTGGGCGCATCGATCTGGCCGTTGATGACGCTGCCTGGCGCCGAAAGCGAGGCGACCGAGGTCTGGTTGGCATCCGGAGTGCCATCGCCATTGCCATCGCCTGCACCGACGCTGTTTTCCACCGCAGACGGGGATCCATCGGCATCGGGATCAGCCGCCGCGGTGTAGTCCCAGATGCCGGCGTTGGTGCCAACCAGAACACGGGCTGGCGCACCCGTTGTGCGTGCCGGCATGGCCAGCGACGTGGCCGAGTCTGCCGGCAATCCAATGCTGATCGAATTCCAGGTCGCGCCGCCATTGGTTGTGACGTAGACGCCGCCCGGGTTTGCTCCATCGCCGCCGGTTCCGGCGTAGACGGTATCGCCGGTTGCGTCCATCGTATCGATGAACAGGGCGCGCACATCCTGTCCGGCTATCCCGGTGCTCGATTCGACCCAGTTGGCGCCGCCATCGATGGTCTTGTAGACGCGTCCGATGGTTGGGGACGAATTGAAGTTGATGACGCCGGCGTAAAGGATTTGTGGGTTGGCCGAATTGATCGCAAGAGTGAGCACGTCATAGTGCGAGCTTGCAGGTGAACCGACGCGCGGAAGCCCATTGCTCGAATGGACCCATGTCGCCCCGCCATCGGTCGATTTGAAAACGCCATTGGCGATGGTCGGCTCGCTGGCGCCAGCAACGCTATTATTCCCTGCCAGAAAGCTGCCAGCGTAAAGGGTCTGTGTATTCGAGGGGTCGAACACCAGCGGCACAATGCCGCCCATGTAGGCATAGTTGAACTCGCCGGGTGGGCCGAGTTCCTGTGGCAGGGGCAAGCCGGTTTCCGATGCTGACCAAAGACCGCCCGCATTGGTGCTTTTGTAGATGCGGGCTGAGCGATAGGGCAGCCCAGGCGCGCTGAGGTCGGGGCGCCCGCCGCCAGCGGCGAAAATCGTCTGCAACGGCCCGCTACCGATTGGACAAGGCCCGCTCGGTGGTGGCGCGGCACAGGATCGAGGATCGGGTGAGATGCTGCGCACCGTGCCCATGTCGCGGACGCCGCTGACCAGAGCAATGCCATTGTCTATCGTGGTCCAGGTGTTGCCGGCGTCGGTGCTCTTGTAAATGCCGCCGTCCTTGCTCGATACGGTCGGGATACGCTCGGAACGGCCTGCTGCATACACGGTGAAACTCTCTGCCGTGAACGGATCGGTGTCGACCGTGGTGCGATCGATGCTGATGGTACGGATCTGTTCTGCGTTCAATCCCCCCAACGATGGAGACCAGGCGCCACCCCCGTTGGACGACTTGAAGATCGCCCTTGAAGTCGTGAAGGAATCACCATAGCCGGCCAGTACGACCGTGCCGGCCGGATTGGTTTCTAGCGGATGAGTCGCCAGTGCGCGGATGTTGGCCGATTGATAGCCATCGTTGATCTCCGTCCAGCTGCTGCCGTTGTTGGTCGTGCGGAACAGCCCGGCATCGGAGGTGCCCACCCACAGCGTCGGGGTTGCCGGATAGCCGGGGTGGATCGCGAGGGCACCTGCCTGGACCGGATCGACACCATTGGCGGTCAGGCCATTGGCCTGGGTCCAGGCGGTCCAGGTTGGAGCCGTGACATCAGCAGTGAAATGCACGCCATTGTTGTTGCAGGCCACGAACAGCGAGAGCGTGATGCCAGGATGTGGCGCAATCGAGCGGATATTGCCGCAACCCGATCCACTCGTGGGCTTTGCGAGCGTGGACCAGCTTGCGCCACCATCGCCGCTGGTAGCGACAGAGGATCCATCACCGACATAGATCCGTTGCGGGTCCACGGGAGATGCAACCAGTGTGCTGATGCCGAACAATCCCGGAGGTTGCGTCGTCAGCGGCGCCCAACTGGCACCACCGTCCGTGCTCTTGAGCAGCGCGGCGCCGCCGAAAATCAATGGATCAGTGTATTGGATGCCCAGATACAGGTTGCCATCCGCGGCGAACAGGATCTTGCTGAACTGTGCGGCAGTTCCGCTCGCTCCCGGGCCAATCCAACTAGTTCCACCCGTGGTGGAAACGTAAGCGCCGTTCGATGTGGCAATTGCGATGCTGTTGCTGGTCGCTCGCCGCAGGGAGACATCGGTTAGATAGGCATCGGCCGCGAGTGGGGTAGACAAGGGCACCCATAGCTCGCCGCCGTTACCAGAACGAAACAATTGATAGAACGTCGAAAGGTAGAGAACCGGCGCATTTGTTCCGGTCGCGACGCTCTGTACATAGAGTGCATCGGGCAGGCCGACTTCGATGCGCTCCCAGGAGGTGCCGCCGCTGAGGCTACGGAACATTCCGCCGCGACCAGAGGCGAAGACCGTGCTCGGTGCGGCCTCGTAGACCGACAACGAGTAGTTTGATCCGCCGAAGGGGCCGTTTGTGGTCCAGCTACCGACCGCTGCAACGGCCGGAACACAGGTAGCGACTAGCAGATACGTAGCAATACCCGGCAAAAAAGTACCCGGAAACAGTTTTTTGATCGACAAAGCGTCCATCGCCAGCATCCCCTCGGAATTGACCACTCCACGCTAATACGTAAAACGGAAACAAAAAGCGACATGGTCGAGGCGTCAAGTGTGACCGATTCGATCTTCTGCCACTTCCAGCGAGTTGTCGATATCCGGTGCTTAACAGGCTGTTGAAATTCTACTCAGTCGGCGCGATCCGGCAGCGAAACGTGCATCAAAATGCTCATTTACCGCATGTAAACTGCGCTTTTTCGGCCCATTTCGCCTTGTCTCGCACTCGCCTAAGCGAATTTCAACAGCCTGTCAAAGCGATGCGGCCAAGCGCGTGCCCTGGTCGATGGCGCGCTTGGCATCCAGTTCTGCGGCGACGTCGGCGCCGCCGATGACGTGGGCGGGGATTCCGGACGCCACGAGCTCGTCGGCGAGGACCCGGTTGGGTTCCTGACCCGCGCAGACGATCACGTTGTCGACGCTGAGCGTTTGCAGCTTGCCATCGATGCGGATATGCAGACCGGCATCATCGATTCGCTCGTAGCTGACGCCACCGATCATCTTGACCTTCTTGGCCTTGAGGGTGGCCCGATGGACCCAGCCGCTGGTCTTGTTCAAGCGTGCGCCGAGCCGCCCTTCGCTACGTTGCAGCAGGAAGACTTCTCGCTCGGGCGCTTCGGGACGGGCTGAAACCAGTCCGCCCCGGTGCTCGATGGAAAGATCGACACCCCATTCCCTGGTCCAGCGATCGATGTCGGTAGTCGGAGACGGCGCATCCTCGACGAGGAATTCGGACACGTCGAAACCGATGCCGCCGGCGCCGATCACGGCGACGCGCGAACCCACAGGTTTCTTGTCCCGCAGCACGTCGACGTAGCTGAGCACACTCGGATGATCACTGCCCGGAATCGACAGAGTTCGCGGAGTCACTCCGGTTGCAACAATGACTTCGTCAAAACCGGCGGACTTGAGCAACGCGGCATCGGCGCGCGTGCCGAGTCGCAGTTCCACCCCGGTATCCTTGATGTGATTGCCGAAATATCGCAGAGTTTCGTGGAATTCTTCCTTGCCCGGAATCTGCTTGGCCATATTGAACTGCCCGCCAATCGCATCGGCCTGATCGAACAGGGTGACTGCATGCCCGCGTTGACCGAGTGTAGTCGCGGCGGCGAGTCCGGCTGGTCCGGCGCCAATTACGGCGAAACGCTTGCGCACGGCTGCGGGTTTTATCAGTAGTTCGGTCTCACTGCAGGCGCGCGGATTGACCAGGCAGCTCGCATGCTTGTTCTCGAAGACGTGGTCGAGGCAAGCCTGATTGCAGGCGATGCAGGTGTTGATGCGATCGGTTCTGCTGGTGCGCGCCTTGTTGACCCATTCCGGGTCTGCCAGAAGCGGTCTCGCCATGGACACCATGTCGGCATCACCACGGGCGAGGATCTGTTCGGCAACCGCGGGCATGTTGATGCGATTGGTCGTGATCAGCGGCAGCCCGACCTCGCCCTTGAGCTTGCGCGTGACGGCGGCGAATGCCGCACGCGGCACCGACGTCACAATTGTCGGAATCCGCGCCTCGTGCCAACCGATTCCGGTATTGATGATCGTCGCCCCGGCTGCTTCGATCGCCTTGGCAAGCTGCAAGACTTCATCCCAGCTCTGCGCGTTATCGACCAGATCGAGCATCGACAGACGATAGATGATGATGAAATTCTGACCGACCGCAGCGCGCGTTCGCTTGACGATCTCGATCGGGAAGCGCATGCGCTTCTCGGCACTGCCGCCCCAGGCATCGTCGCGCGTGTTCGTGCGCGCAGTGACGAACTGATTGATCAGGTAGCCCTCCGATCCCATGATCTCGATGCCGTCGTAACCGGCATCCTGGGCAAGTTTGGCGCAGCCGACGAAATCGTTGATCGTGCGTGCAATGCCGCGTGCAGAGAGTGCGCGTGGTTTGAATGGCGAAATCGGGGATTTGATCGTCGACGCGCCGACTGCCAGCGGATGATACGAATAGCGCCCCCCATGCAGGATCTGCATGCAGATGCGCCCGCCTTCGTCGTGGGTGGCCTTGGTGATCTTGCGATGGCGTGCCACGTGCCAGGGCATCGACAACCGACCATCGAAGGGTTTGAGCCAGCCCTCGATGTTTGGCGCAATGCCGCCGGTGACCATGAGGCCGACGCCGCCACGTGCGCGCTCGGCAAAATAGACCGCCAGTTTGTCGTAGTTTCTGGCGCGCTCCTCGAGGCCGGTATGCATCGAGCCCATCAGGACCCGATTGGGCAGGGTCATGAAGCCGAGATCGAGTGGGGCGAACAAATGCGGGTATTCCACGGGGCATCCAGGATTCAAACGGACGTTTAAGATGCCAGCGGGCGCGTTCCGGGGCAAGTCGTCGGGAATCCGGGCGCCCTAGACAAGCGGGTTCGATGCCCTTTGAGCTGGAACGCAGGCGCGGTTCGTGCCGTGCTATTGCAAGGCAGGCTCGCCGAGCATCTGGCACAATAAGCGGCTTCGCGAAGTGTCGGCTTTGACCCCGCGACCCTCACCCCAATCACTGGAAAACCCACCATGTCCGGACATGACATCCGCTCGGCCGTACGGCCGGATCCCGATCAGCCGATGGTCGATATCGCCAACTACATCGCCGATTACGTCATCGATTCAAAGGAAGCCTTTGATACAGCGCGCTACATGCTGCTCGACTCGTTGGCCACCTCGATGCTGGCGATGAAATTTCCGGATTGCGTCAAGCATCTTGGCCCGATCGTTCCGGGAGCGGTGCTGCCGGGTGGTGTGCGCGTTCCCGGAACGAGCCACGAACTTGATCCAGTGCAGGCTGCGTTCGCCATTGGCACGCAGATCCGCTGGCTTGATTTCAACGACACCTGGCTTGCCGCCGAATGGGGTCATCCATCGGACAACCTCGGCGCGATCTTGTCTGTCGCCGACTACTTGTCGCGCAAAGCCGAACGCGAAGGCGGCACGCCGCTGACCGTCCGCGATGTCCTCGGCTGGGCGATCAAGGCGCATGAAATCCAGGGTTGCTATGCGCTCAAGAACAGCTTCAACCGGGTCGGTCTCGATCATGTGATTCTGGTCCGCCTTGCTTCAACCGCGGTGGCAACAGCCATGCTCGGCGGAACCCGCGAGCAGATCGTCAACGCCGTTTCGCACAGCTGGATCGACAATGGCGTGCTGCGCACCTATCGGCATGCGCCGAATACAGGGCCGCGCAAGAGCTGGGCCGCCGGTGATGCCTGTCGTCGCGCGGTGACCCATGCATTCAATGCGGTCGACAAGAATGTGGTTGGCTATCCGTCGGCGTTGTCGGCGAAAACCTGGGGCTTTTACGACATCGCGTTCAAGGGCAAGGAATTCGAGTTCGAGCGTCCGTTCGGCAGCTACGTGATGGAAAACGTGTTGTTCAAGATCAGCTTTCCAGCCGAGTTCCACGCCCAGACCGCTGTCGAATGCGCGATGCAGCTGCATGCCGAAGTGGCGTCGCGCATCGATGAGATCGAACGCATCGAGATCGAAACCCAGGAAGCCGGCGTGCGTATCATCGACAAGACCGGTCCGCTGGCCAACTACGCCGATCGCGATCACTGCCTCCAGTACATGATTGCGGTTCCGTTGATTTTCGGCCGACTGGTCGCCGGCGACTACAACGATGACATTGCTGCCGATCCGCGCATCGACGCGCTTCGCGCGAAGATGGCGGTCAAGGAAAATCCGCATTTCACCAAGGACTATTTCGATCCGGACAAGCGCTACATCGGCAATTCGATTCAAATCCACTTCAAGGACGGAACCAGTAGCGAGAAAGTTTCGATCGATTACCCGATTGGTCATCGCAAACGGCGCGACGAAGGTATCCCGGTGTTACTGAAAAAGTTCGAAGCAGCGATATCAGCACAACTGCCGGCAGCCAACGTGACGAAGATTCTTGAGGTCTGCGCGGACGCGAAAACCCTTGAAAGCATGTCGATAAACAAGCTTCTGGACTTGTTCGTGATGTAATTTTATCCCTGCTTAACATGCCGTTCATGTGCCGCAAACCATAAGTGTTTGAAATGATTGAAATATATGAGCTGTTTGCTGTTCAGGCGCGAACTTAAATCTATTGTTAAAATCCTGTTCTCGCGACAGTGATTCGTCGTATGATGTCGGGCAACAGGGTGTCAGCTACCGCTCGCGCTGTAACGGTTGTGATTGGATCTAACAAAAATGAGGAATCTGCAATGATGAAACACAAGGCATTGAGTGCATTGATCGCGGTCGCCATGATTGGCGGCGGTGTTTCGACCGCATATGCGCAGGATGGGGGCTGGTACCTGGCTCCGCGCGTTGGCGTCAATTTTTCCGACAGCAACCGCGATACCGATTCGTCCCTGTATACGGGCCTCGGCATTGGCTGGTGGGTGTCCCCGAACTTCGCGGTTGATGTGGAATACGGCCACAACGACGCCGATTTCAAGGACAGCTCCTTCCGCGCGGGTCGTGAATGGGAAAGCCAGAGCATTGGCGTAACCGGTCGCTGGTTCTTCGGTGAGCAGGGCTCTTCGTGGCGTCCGTACGTCCTTGCCGGTCTCGGCGCGCTGCGTCACGCCGCCTACTCGGGTACGATTCAGCCGCATGGCTGGGATCCGATGGCGACTGTCGGTGGTGGTATCGAATACAACTTCAACGAGCGTATGGCTCTGCGCGGTGAACTCGCTGCCCGTTATGACCACGACAACAACAGTCTTCGTGGCCAGTATCCGGGCGCGGAAGATCACAACCACTTCGTCGATGGCATCGCCTCGGTTGCACTGACCATCGGATTCGGTGGTGGAAGCGCGCCTGTCGAGCCGGAAATGGCTGCTGCACCGCCGCCGCCGCCGCCGGAAGTTGCTCCGGAACAGCCGGCTCAGACCGACGTCGTCATTGATCTGCGTGGCGTCAACTTCAAGTTTGACCGTCCGCGTTCAAACGAGAGCGACATCACTGCTTCGCTGCAGGAGCCGACCTCCGATTCGATCGCGATTCTCGATCAGGCTGTCGACGTTCTCACCCGCAACCCGAACGTGCGCGTTGAACTCAATGGCCACACCGACTCGATCGGTTCGGATGCATACAACCAGTCGCTTTCGGAGCGTCGCGCCCAGATCGTCCATGATTATCTGACCTCGCACGGCGTCAACTCCAGCCAGATCTCCGGCGTCAAGGGCTTTGGTGAGAGCAACCCGATCGACACGAACGATACCAAGGAAGGCCGTGCGCGCAATCGCCGTACCGAGCTTGCTGTTGACGGTCAGTAATCGACCCGAAACATCGTTCAAGTAGTATGAAAAAGCCCGGCGCAAGCCGGGCTTTTTTTGTTTGCGTTTCAGGAAAATTCGGGTTCAGCTCTGTGTTGATTGGGCCCGCCAATTTTCGCGAGTGCGCCTCCTCATCATCTTTTGCAATTCAGCAGGCTCAGGACAGGCTCGGCGTCACCGAGGTAGGGGAATTGGGGTCCCTACGCAGCGCCGGAGAATCCAATCCGAGAAAAGTCACTGGGCCCTGCCTCAGCAAAGCCGAGCCTGCCCTGAGCGCACGCAGCTGTCGAAGGGCAGGCGCGACGAGAGCGGAGAGGCCAGTGAAACCCCGGCAGGGATGCCGCGTTTCGCAGGAGCACAACAACCAATATCTACCGAATCGGGGGCGAACGTCAGAGGCCAATCAGACCTTCGTGAGTTAACAGGTCGGATGCAGATCAGCGCGCCAGAGCAGGTGTGATCTGCGGTGCGATGGTCTTGATCATTGCGTCAACGACCTTGTGGCCACCGGCCAGCAGATTGCCGTTTTCCGGGATGCCGTCGCGACCGACCATGTCGCAGTAGCGACCGCCCGCTTCGCGGACCAGCAGACAACCGGCGACCATATCCCAGGGCTTGAGTCCAGTTTCGAAATAGCCATCGAAACGACCATTCGCCACGTAAGCGAGATCAAGGGCAGCGGAACCCGTGCGGCGAATGTCTTCGGCCTGGCCCAGCAATGCACGGGTCATCCCGAGTTGCGCATCGAGGTGTTCGCGTTGGCGGTACGGGAATCCTGTGGTCAGCAATGCACCTTCAAGATTCTCGCGCGAACTCGAGCGGATGCGTCGATCATTGAGATATGCGCCATCACCGCGGCTTGCAGTGAATAGCTCGTCACGCAAGGGATCGTAGACAACGGCGTGCATCGGCTCACCGTTTTCGAGCAAACCGATAGATACGCAAAAGTGTGGGATGCCGCGCAAGTAGTTGTGCGTGCCATCGAGTGGATCGATGACCCAGACATGCTTGCCCTTGCCCTGGGCGCCGGATTCCTCGGCCAGGATTGCGTGGCCGGGAAACGCGCGCTTGAGCTCGCGTATGATCTCGGCCTCGGCGGCGCGATCCACCTCCGAGGCAAAATCCATGCGTTGTTTTTCGACAATCGCGAGGCTCTCTAGGCGGTTCATGTAGCGCAGGATGATCTGGCCAGCGGCACGCGCGGCGCGTACCGCCACATTTACGGCGGGTCTGGGCATGGTGTTTCCGTCGGAAGTGGACTGAAAAAGAGCAAAGCAGCGCGATCCAGTCGCGTGCGGCGCGGAAGGGTAGCAAATCCGGCGACAAGCCGCCAAACAAGATCCTGGAGTGATCGACAAGTTTATGCAAATTCAAGTCCCGGAAACGACCGAATCGCTTTCGAGGGTGCGTTTCGTGCTGGCCAATACGTCGCACCCCGGCAACATCGGCAGCGCCGCCCGCGCGATCCGCACCATGGGCTTCCATCGTCTGTCGCTGGTCGCGCCCGCGCGATATCCGCATATTGACGCGCATGTGCTCGCGGCGGGTGCCGACGATGTTCTTGAGGCCGCCGTTCGGTTCGACTCCCTGGAAGAGGCGATTGGCGACTGCACCCTTGTCCTCGGTGCGACCGCTCGCCTGCGCGGCGTGGCACTGGAGGAGCTGAGCCCTCCCGACGCAGCCCAGCGCGCTCTTCAGGCGGCGGTGGAGGGCAGGGAGGTTGCCTATGTCTTCGGCAATGAGACGTCGGGGCTCAGCAACGACGAGATCAAGCTTTGCCATGTCGCTGTGCATATTCCCAGCGATCCCAGCTACTCCTCGTTGAATCTGGCCCAGGCCGTGCAGGTGCTGGCCTATGAATTGCGCATGGCTGCCCTTGCCGGAATGCCGTCGCGGCAGGGCAACCAGGATCCACCGTCGACTGCCGCTGAACTTGAGGGCTTTTTCGAGCATCTTTCGGCAACCTTGTATGACATCGACTTCCACAAGGGACGCTCCGATCGAACGATCATGCAACGCTTGCGTCGATTCTTCCTGCGCGCGGCGCCGGATCAGCGTGAACTTCGTGTCTTGCGCGGAATTCTCGCCGACATGCAACGTATCAGCCGAATCTCCAAGCGCGATTGACGAACGCGATTGGATCTTGGTGAGGGGTTCGAGTCCTGACAATGTTGTAACATGCGCCGTTCGCAGCACAGGTGTCCGGTTTGTGGTCCGGAAACCCATCTCATCCCAGCCCGAATCGGAGCAATCCATGTTTTCTTTGCAGACCATCTTTGGCAAGGGTGACAAGTTTTATGGCTTGCTCGAAGCGAGCGCCGAGGCCGCCTTGCTCAGCGCCAAGGCACTGGAGACCATGCTTGCCGAAGGTGCCGAAACTCCTGCGCTGGATGAGTTTCGCGTAGCACGCAGGCGCGAGAAGGATCTTTTCGCGCAAATCAATCTGGAGTTGGTCAATACCTTCGTCACAGCGCTCGATCGCGAAGACATCGAGGCGCTGGCAGGGGCGCTCTACAAGATCCCCAAGACCGTCGAGAAGTTTGCCGAGCGCCACGCGCTGTTCTCCGATCGTCTGGTGGGTATCAACTATCTGTCGCAGGCGGAAATGCTTGAGCGCGCCTGTCAGGTCATCGTGCAGATGGTTGGCGAGCTGCGCCGGGGCTTCAAGCTCAATGTCATGCATGGCCTCAATGAGCGCATGCAATCGATCGAATCCGAAGGCGATCGCCTGTTGCTCGATCTTTATCAGCAACTTTTCTCGGGCGATGCCGACGCCGCTCACCTGATGGTGCGCAAGGATCTCTTCGAGTTGCTCGAAAAAGCCATCGATCGTTGTCGCGATGCCGGCAACGTGATTTATCACATTGCCCTGAAAAACTCCTGAGCGGCCAGCACACTAACAAGGACTTCCTGTGACCTTGAGCCTTACCCTGGTCTTTCTGGTCATCGCAGTTGCGCTCATATTCGAGTTCATCAACGGTTTCCACGATACCGCCAATTCCATTGCCACGGTTGTCGCTACCAAGGTCTTGAGTCCTGGCCAGGCGGTCGCGCTGGCGGCATTCACCAATCTGCTCGGCGCGCTCTGGGGCACGGCTGTGGCCAAGACCATTGCCTCGGGTCTCGTTGACACCGGAATTGTCTCGGTTACTCCACTGGTATTGATCTGTGCTTTGCTCGGGGCCATCGTCTGGGATCTGATCACATGGTGGTGGGGCTTGCCTTCGAGTTCTTCACACGCCCTGATCGGCGGACTGTGTGGTGCCGCACTTGCAGCCGCGGGCGACAACTGGTCGTCGATTATCTGGTGGCAGGACGGTGTTCACTGGTGGCAGGGCAAAGGACTTCTGCCGAAGGTCGTGCTGCCGATGTTCAGTTCTCCTCTACTCGGATTCATGCTTGGCTTCCTGATCATGGGCGTCATTTTCGCAAAGGTCAGTTGGCTCAGTTCGCGCAGTGGTGTTCTGCAGAAGCTGAGTCGACCACGTGTGCTCAATGGATTTTTCGGCAAGGCACAAATTCTCTCTGCCAGTGCCATGGGCTTGTCGCACGGCATGAACGATGCGCAGAAGACCATGGGTATCATTGCGTTGGCCCTGTTCGGAGCGACTGCGGCCGGCACGCTGGATGATTTGCCGCAGTGGTTGCATTTCCTGCGTGTAGAAGGCGAGGGTGGGGAGGGCTTTGGTATTGCAGTCTGGATCAAGATTTTGTGCGCACTGACCATGGCGGCCGGCACGGCCATGGGCGGATGGCGCATCATCCGTACGCTTGGCCACAAACTCGTCAAGCTTCATCCGGTCAACGGTTTCGCCGCAGAAACCGCATCGGCCAGCGTCATTCTCGCCGCTTCGCACTTCGGCATTCCGGTTTCGACCACGCACAATATTTCATCGGCGATCATGGGTGTGGGCGCGGCCAAGCGCTTTTCGGCGATCAAGTGGACCGTCGTTGAACGCATGGTCTGGGCCTGGCTGCTGACGATACCGGTCACCGGAATTATCGCCTGGCTGCTGGTGCGCCTGCTACAGGCCTTCAATCTGGCCTAGCTCAGGAACTTCTCCTGAGCTGCCTTGAAATTCCAGACACCCGATCAGAGTGAATCGCCGCCGCTTGAAATAGCCTGCTCCAGACGATCGCCCAGTTGGCCGATCTCATTGATCAATCGATCCAGTTCTTCTCCCTGAAGCAAGATGTAGGGGCGATTCTCGATCAGGTGCAGGTACGGTGAGCCGTCGAGATCACTGATTGCGAGAAAACCGCTGCGTTGTTCCCAGTTGAAGCGAAGGCAGCGGGTCGAATCGATTCCGGTTGCCGGTCCGATAGGCGTCGACACGCGCAGGAACTTGAGTTCATCCTCGCCCTCGAGCTCGGCCAGATAAATGCCCTGGTGGCGGTCATTGGAAAGACTCAGGTCGAAGCTGATCAGGTAGGGATCGTTCGTGCGCAGGTTGTGCAGGTTGCTGACATGGGAGCGGATCTGTTCAAAGCTCTGCACGGGATTCTCCTCGGGTTCGCGGATTGGTCATGCTAGCGTGAGCGCATGACGATGTCAGTGAAAAAACCGTTCAATGTCGAGCATCACGGAATTTGCAACGTGATCCTGGCAATTCCGAATGGTCGCGTCGCCAGCTACGGCGAAATCGCAGCCCGCGCCGGACTGCCACGACGTGCCCGCCTTGTTGGCCGCGTCCTGCGCGAAGCGGGTGGGGCTATTGCCTTGCCTTGGCACCGGGTAGTGCGCGCGAATGGGAGTCTCGCATTTACTCAGGGAAGTGCCGAGTTCAGCGAGCAACGACGACGCCTGGCTACAGAAGGGGTCGAGGTTCGGGGGCGTCGGGTCGACATGCATCGTTTCGGTTGGCAACGAAATCTGGACGCCGAACTCTGGGCGCCCGTCAACGATCTGCCAGATGCTTGAATCCTCGCTAGACTGCCTCGATCTCTGGTCTCTGCGACGCCACCCGGGAAACGCCTGATTGATCTCTGTAGTTCGCCCCGGATCTGCTCCCGGGCCATGCTCTGGGCCTTTTGAAAGGACTGCTCCGACTTGATGGTCATCTGCACCGACGTCCGCTCATCGTTCGCTTCAACAGTCTTAGCACCGGCCCGGCTCACCACGAACGGAAGTTGACAAGAACTTTACTTAAAACACCAGGATCCCCCATGCCGTTTGATTTGCCACCCGTCACCCGCGCCCTGCTGATTGCCAATGTCGGCATCTTCCTTCTGCAAAAGTTGCTTTGGGATCCGATGGTCATCCTTTTCGCGCTGTGGCCGCTCGGCACCGACGTGGTTACGCAAGATGGCGCGCAAGTGGGTTTCCAGATCTGGCAAGTGGTGACCTACGGATTCCTGCATGGCGGTTTCACCCACCTGCTTTTCAACATGTTTGCGCTGTGGATGTTCGGTGGCGCGATCGAGCGCTTGTTTGGATCGCGCCCATTTGCAACCTACTATCTGGCCTGTGTCGTCGGAGCGGCGGTCGCTCAATTGATCGTCGTACATTTCTTCACTGGTGGAATATATCCTACCCTGGGTGCGTCCGGCGGTGTTTTCGGCCTGTTGCTCGCCTTCGGCATGATGTTCCCGCATCAGCGCTTGATGCTGCTGTTTCCGCCGATACCGATGCCGGCCTGGCTGTTCGTCACCGGCTACGGCGTGATCGAGCTCTTCCTCGGTGTCACCGGCACCCAGGCCGGCGTGGCACATTTTGCCCATCTGGGCGGCATGGCGGCCGGGTTCCTGATCATCCAGTACTGGCGCGGGAAACTGCCCGTCAAGCCGCGTCGAATCCTGACGCGTTGATCCGAGCTCAGGCGAGCACAATGACAAGCACGGCAAGAACGCTTGACGATTGGTTGAGCTGGCAGTTGCGTCTGCATCCGCGAGAAGTCGAGCTCGGGCTTGAGCGCGTTCGTGAAGTTTGGCTGCGCCTCGGCGCGCCGACGCCGGCAAAGACCGTGATTACGGTCGGCGGCACCAATGGCAAGGGCTCCACGGTCGCCTTCCTCGAAGCAATCCTGCTCGCCGGCGATCATCGCGTCGGCGCATTCACTTCGCCGCATTTGATGCGCTACAACGAACGGATCAGGGTGCAAGGCGAGGATGCGACCGATGACGCGCTGATCGCGGCGTTCGAGCGAATCGAGGCGGCGCGCGGCGACATTGCGCTGACTTATTTCGAGTTCGGCACACTAGCCGCCCTGCTCATTTTTTCCGAAGCGAATCTGGACCTCGCGGTTCTTGAGGTAGGTCTCGGCGGTCGCCTCGATGCAGTCAACATCATCGATGCCGATGCGGCAATCGTGACCACGGTCGATCTCGATCATCAGGATTGGCTCGGCAATGATCGCGAATCGATCGCGGTCGAGAAGGCCGGGATTTTCCGGGCCGGAAAGATTGCCGTAATCGGTGAGTCCGATCCTCCTGCAAGCTTGCTTGCGGGGGCCCGGAATTGCGGCGCACGCGTTTTTCTGGCCGACCACAATTTTCACACCGAGACCACGGCCAGTGGCTGGCGCTGGATTGGCCCTGGCGAGAGTCTCGATTTGCCGCAACCGCTACTTGATGGCCCTCGCCAGCACGCCAATGCCGCAGCGGCGATCGCGGTCCTGCACGGGCTTCGTGAGTGCATCGCCTGGATACCGGATGCGATCGAAAAGGGCGTCGCAAAGGCCTGCATCCCCGCTCGATTGCAACGATTTCCAGGTTCCACCGAGCTGGTCGTGGACGTTGCGCATAATCCGCAAGCCGCACGCGTTCTTGCCGACTGGCTGCAAACGCATCCGACCGCTGGGCGCACCTTCGCCGTGTTCGGCGCCTTGGCCGACAAGGATGTGGGAGGTATCGTCGATGCGCTGGACGGGCGCATCGATCAGTGGCATCTCGCCGGCCTTGACGATGTCAGCCCGCGCGGTCTCGATTCGACCTCCCTGCTCGGACGCCTTGGTGATCGGGTGTCGAATCTGCCCGGTGGCCTTCATGGAAACGTCGTCGATGCGCTGGGTGCCGCATTTTCTGCGGTCGAGCCCGGTGACCGAATCATTGCATTTGGCTCGTTCATGGTCGCTTCGCAAGCGCTTTCGCACGTGAATCTGCGAACTAACAAGGCGTGAAGTTGATGGACGCGTATAATCACTGCGTCTTGTCAGCGCGCCCACGCCCATGGAACCCGCTTTGAAACAACGCCTGCTTGGAGCTGTCGTCCTGATCGCACTTGCGATCATCTTCCTGCCGATGCTGTTTAGCGGCAGTGCGCCGAAACAGGATTCGGTCACGACCAGTATGGAGATCCCGCCGCAGCCGGCTCGGGAGTTCGAAACGCGCGTGCTTTCCGTGGATGCGGCGAGCAAGGACGCCTCGCGCACCCCGGATCGGCGTGTGCAAGTCCCGGAACCGGTCGCCAGTGTTGATACCCAGGTGCCGCCACGTGTTGAAGCGATGCCGGAATCGGGCAATGTCACCGACGAGTCCGATCCGTCAACGGCGCCTTCCATCGAGCCCGCGGCCGAAACCCCTATTCCGGCCAGTGCAGAGCAGCGCGAGTCCGGAAAGGCGGCGAACGGCAAGTATCTCGTGCATTTGGGTGTCTATGCGGCTTCCGGAAATGCCAGTGATCTGGTCGCCCAGTTGAAGAAGAGCGGCTTTGCGGCGTTTGCCGAAGCGGTCGATTTCAATGGCAAGTCGGCCAATCGCGTACGCGTTGGCCCATTCGCCGATCGGGCCGAAGCCGAGGCCGCGCGGATCCGCATCAAGCAGGTGCGCGGCGATGTTCCGAGCAGCATCGTCGGAACCGCCGAGAATGCCACCCGCGATGCACCCGCAGATGCCGTAGCCCCGACAGCGGCAGGCGGCTGGGCCGTTCAGCTGGGTGCTTTTGGGTCCGTTGACGATGCAAACAAGTTGAACGGACGACTACGTGCCGCCGGTTTTCCCGGTTTTGTCGACAAATTCACGATCGAGGGCAAGATCCTGTGGCGCGTTCGCGCCGGGCCGGAGATCGAGCGTGCCAACGCAGACAAGCTGCGCGACCGAATCAAGGAAAAGTTGAAGGTGGGCGGACTCGTCGTCACCCAGCCGTGAGTCTGAGTCCGACGTGATGAATTGGTTCGACTACGCAATCATCGCCACATTGGCTTTGTCGGTTCTCGTTGGCTTGTGGCGTGGATTCATCGGCGAAGTCATGGCCCTGGTCTGCTGGGTGCTGGCGTTCTGGGTGGCCTGGACATTCGGGCCCGTGGTTGCGGAACAGTTTTCAGCCTCCATCTCTGCGCCGTCGGTTCGGGTCATGCTGGGTTATGCGCTTTGTTTCGTGACTGTGCTGGTTGCCGGCGCTATCGTCAGCTACCTGTTACGCAAACTTGTCAGCGGCAGCGGCCTGTCCGGAACTGATCGTCTGCTCGGCATGATTTTCGGTCTCGTGCGCGGTTTCGCCCTGGTCGTGCTGGTGATCCTGCTGATGAAGTTCACTCCGGTCGTTCGCGATGACTGGTGGCAGAATTCGCGCATGCTGCCGACGTTTGAGCGCAGCGCGAGCTGGGTGACATCATTTCTGCCCGATAAGGTGGCGCAATACCTTGAGCCGGTCGCCCAATTGATCCCTGTGGCCGCAAGCGGGTTGATCAAAAAGACTCCCGCGTCCACTGCTCCAATGCCAGAACAAACTCCCACTTCACAGTGAACTGAATCATGTGCGGAATCATCGGAATCGTCGGCAAGTCGGAAGTGGCCTCCGCACTCTATGACGCCTTGACCGTGCTCCAGCACCGGGGTCAGGACGCTGCCGGCATCGCCACGGTCGATGGTGCACGCTTGCGTCTGCACAAGGGCAATGGCCTGGTCCAGGATGTTTTTCAGCGCGATCACATGCTCAATCTGCGTGGATACATGGGCATTGGTCATTGCCGCTATCCGACCGCCGGAGCGGAAGGCAGCAATGAAGCGCAGCCGCTGTATGTGAATTCGCCATACGGAATTGCGCTTGCCCACAACGGCAACCTGGTCAACACCGACACCTTGCGTCGCGAGATGTTCGAGGACGACCGCCGCCACATCAACACCGATTCGGATTCCGAATTCCTGCTCAATGTGCTCGCGCATGAATTGCAGATCCAGGAACGCATGGCGTTGTCGCACGACAATATCTTCAAGGCCGTTGCTGGTGTGCACAACCGGTGCATTGGCGGCTATGCGGTGGTCACCGCGGTGCTTGGCTATGGCCTGCTGGCTTTTCGCGATCCGCACGGCATTCGCCCGCTGGTACTTGGTGAGCGCGATACGCCCGAGGGCAAGGAATATGCGGTGGCATCGGAGTCGGTTGCGTTCGACATCCTTGGATTTCGCCTGTTGCGTGATGTCGCTCCCGGCGAGGGCGTATTGATTACGCCTGAGGGCGAGTTGTACTCGCGCCAATGTGCTGAGCCAAGCCGGCACACACCGTGCATTTTTGAGTGGGTCTATCTGGCCCGCCCCGATTCAATGATCGAGGATGTCTCGGTGTACAAGGCGCGATTGCGCATGGGGGAGCGCCTCGCCGCCAAGATCCTGCGGTTGAATCCCAACCACGACATCGATTCAGTGATTCCGATTCCAGACACCTCGCGTACCGCGGCATCGACGCTGGCCCAGGCGCTCGGTGTGCCGATGCGCGAAGGTTTAGTCAAGAATCGCTATGTCGGACGCACCTTCATCATGCCGGGTCAGAGCGAACGCGTGAAATCTGTACGCCGCAAACTCAATACGATCGGTCTGGAGTTCCGCAACAAGAACGTGTTGCTGGTGGACGATTCAATAGTTCGCGGCACAACATCCAAGCAGATTATCCAGATGGCACGCGAAGCAGGCGCGAACAAGGTTTACTTTGCCTCGGCTGCACCGCCCGTGCGTTTTCCGAACATCTACGGCATCGACATGCCGACCGCCGCTGAGCTGGTCGCCCATGGGCGTACCGAGGAGGAAATCGAGAAGCTGCTCGGCGCGGATTGGCTGGTTTACCAGGATCTGTCCGATCTCGAAGCCTCGATCACGGAAGGCAATGACAAACTGGGCGAATTCGACAGCTCATGTTTCTCGGGCGAATACGTGACTGGTATTGAGCCGACCTATCTCGACCAACTTCAGTTCGCGCGCTCGGATGAGGCCAAGGACAAGCGGCGTCAGATCGGTTGATCGGGTAACGTGACGGGTTTGCTGTCGCGTCCGCGCGGAAACCGGCAGAATTGTGGACGGCTGATGAAAATCGGCCGTTTTTCATGGAATGGGCGGATGGACTCCAATGCCGACAACTGATCTGTATTCCGCAGCGCGGCGCTGCTTGTCCGCCGCCGATCCCGAGCAGAAAGTTGAACTGACCCGTCAGACGGCAGCGGATTACCGTGCGGGAAAATTGAAAGCCGAGAAAATGGCGCCCGACGCTGAAGCCATTTCCACACCGGGTCGGCCGCAGCGCCCAAACCTGATCGAGCCACGCAAGCTAGCTCAACGTGGTATCGGTTCGGCTGAGGGTCGGGCGGCTCTGGTTCACGCTATTGCGCATATCGAATTCAATGCTATCAACCTGGCTTGGGATGCGGTGTATCGGTTTCGCGGCATGCCCGATACGTTCTACGCTGACTGGATCGGCGTGGCGGATGATGAGGCACGACACTTCAGTATGCTCAGCGGCCGACTCGCCGAGCTGGGCCATGTTTACGGCGATTTCGATGCCCACGATGGACTCTGGGAAATGGCCATTGTCACTGCAGACTCCTGCTTGCAGCGAATGGCTCTGGTGCCGCGCGTGCTGGAAGCGCGCGGCCTCGATGTGACCCCGGGAATCATTCGACGCCTGCGCGGTGTAAGCGACCACGCGACCGCGGACATCCTTGAAATCATCCTGCGTGAAGAAGTTGCCCATGTTGCGGCCGGATCGCAATGGTTTTCCTGGTGTTGCGCGCAAGCCGGCGTCGAGCCCGAATCGACCTTCGCAGACCTGCTGGAAACGCACATGCATGGTCGCTTGCGTGGCCCGTTCAACCTCGAAGCGCGCCTCGATGCCGGCTTTAGCGATGCGGAGCTCGCCCACATTGGTACGCTTGGCGCATGAGGAATTCGTTTTTTGCCCTGGCTGTTTTGCTTAGTGTCGCAGGCATTCTGGCCTGGGCTGCCGGGCTGCAATGGTCTGCGCCCTTTTTCTCCAGTCAGCCTCGTCACTGGGATGGCTCCGATTTCCGCGTGGTCATCGGCGGTGCTGCACAAGACGAAACCCGCTTGCGTATTGGTGCCGTCGGTGAAAATCGAACTGCCCTGCAATCTGTCGTCCTGAATGGAATCGAGGCCGCCGAAAATCCGATCCTTCGCTATCGATTCGAACAGTTCCCGCACACCCTGGAGTTGTCACTGGTGTTCCGTCGAGCCGGTGACGAAGATGTCACCGTCGTCGCGTTGCCGTGGCCCGGGGATCACGACGCCTGGTTCGATCTCGACGCGGTGCCCGAATGGCAGGGCCGCATAACCGAACTGGCTTTCGCCGAGTACCCGACGCCTCAGATCGTGCCGCCAATGCAGGGTTTCCGTCCGTTTACGCTGGTCGACGTCAGCCTGAGCCCGCGCTCCTGGCGAGGTGACCTCTCGGCATTGGCGACCGACTGGCTCGGCCAGTGGCCGTGGAGCCAGCGTTCAGTTCATGCCCTGGGTCGAGATACCGACACCCCACGCGCGGAGTCGCTGCAGCTCTGTCTGATGCTGGTCATCGCATCGGTGCTCATCTGGTCGATCCTGATCCTGCGAACTCGCCGAGCGGCGCTCGTGCGCCTCAGTGTGGTTCTGGTTGTCATTGGCTGGTTGTTGCTTGATCTGCAATGGCAATCAGGATTGCGTTGGCGTTATGCGGCGACCCAGAGCCTTTACGCAGAATTCGAGTGGCCGGAGCGCGAGCTACATGCGGCCGATCGCGATGTCGTCGATGCCGCGCGCGACCTCAAAGCCAACCTTCGAGAACTTCCCGAGAATTCACGGATCCTCGTTCACGCCGAATCGAGCTTTACCGTCCTGCGACTCCTCTATCATCTGCTGCCGATGAACGTTGGCGTGCTCGCGCACGCCGTGACCAAGACGCCCGGTCAACCATTGCCGGATGGAAGTATTGTCATTGTTTACGATACCCCGGGCTGGTCCTACGATCCGGAGCGCCACCGTTTGTCAGGTGGCGGCCTGCAGTTGAGCGGCGAGTTGCTGATGAGACGCAGCCGATTGCTCGTGCTTCGCGTTGGGAGGCTGCCATGAGCCTCACCTATTTCGTGGCCTGGCTATTGCCGTTGGCCACCGGAACAGGAATTTGTCTGGCCCTGAACCGGGGGCGTCGCGAGCCGGGCGATGCAGCCGCGGCGCTCGGGATGGGATTTCTGCTCGGAGTTGTACTTGCTGCGGCGTTGTGCGCCTTGCTGGCTCAGCAAGATACCAACGATGCATTTTCACGTGCGGCGCCGTGGCTGGCCGGTATCGGGATGCTTGGCTGGGCCGCTGTGTTTGCTTTTCGCCATCCCTCGCGGCCACCGGCCTGGCTGGCCAACGCCGGTGGGTTCGCCGTGCGCTTTCTCTGGTGCCTGTTGCTGGCTGCGATCCTGATTCGTCTCGATGTGATCATCAACGAGGCTTTGTTGCGCCCGACCTTCCCATGGGATGCATGGTCGGCCTGGGCGGTCAAACCGAAGGCGTGGTTCCTGCTCGGTCATCACGTGCCCTATGTGCCGATGCAGGAATGGCTGGCGCAGCCCGGCGTGGATTTGCGTACCTCGGCAATTTGGGACTACCCCGAATTGCTCGCATGGATCCAGATCTGGTTCGCCAGCGCGGCCGGAGGCTGGAATGAGCCACAGATCAATGCGGTGTGGACGGGCGCGCTTGCCGCGATCGGTTTGGCCAGTTACGGGCAATGGAGGGCGTTGGGCATTCGACCCGGCCTGGCCATGTTGCTGGTCTATGGTTTGCTTTCCTTGCCCTTGCTTGATGCGCATGCGGCGTTGGCCGGGTATGCCGACCTTTGGCTCGCTACTGCCTTTGGCATGGCCGTCCTGTGCTGGCTCCGCTGGCTCCGACAGCGCAATCCAGGACAACTGATACTGGGCGTGTTTTTCGCACTTTGCCTGCCGCTGATCAAGCTTGAGGGTGCGGTCTGGTTGTTGTTGCTGGCCGCTGTGATGGCACTTGGCCTGCTTGCCCGGAGCAGGCGCTGGATCGTAATGGTGGCCATTGTCGCTGCGGTCGGGCTCGCTATCGCTCTCGGTGGATTCCAGATACCGATCTTCGGGCTGGGCTGGATCCATGTTTCCTGGGGCCAGGTTGCGATTCCAGCACTAGGCGAACTGGATCTCTACTGGCGTCCGGTCGGCAGTGCGATACTTTCGGGACTGCTGACCCTGCCGAACTGGCATTTGCTCTGGTATCTCGTGCCGCTGGTTGTCGTATTGCGATGGCAGGTATTCGCGACCGATCGATCGGCACGCTCGCTTGGAATGATGCTCGCCAGTTGCACGTTGTTTCTTTTCATCCTGTTTTTCTTCACCGACGCATCGGCCTGGGCAGAAAACTACACCAGTGCAAACCGACTAGTCCTGCACATTGTGCCCGCAGTATTCAGTCTGATGGCGTTGCTGCTGGCTGATGTCCAGCCGACGCGCGCCGATAGATTGCAAGCACCGACTCCGCCGACGTCGCCAAAGTAAACGTATCGAGCCATCGTCGGTGCCCGGATTCGGCGAGCTGCAAGCGCAAGCCGGGCTCATTCATGCGCGCCAGTGCAATGGCCAGGTCCCGCGCATCGTCCGGCATCACGAGCAAGCCGCTTTTCTCGTGCTCGATTACCTGACCCACACCGGAGCCCGGGATATCGCTGGCGATTACGGCCAGACCCGCGCGCATGGCTTCAAGCAGGACGAGGCCAAATGCTTCGCTGCGATCAAGCGACGGCAAAACCAGCACATCAGCTGCCGCGTAAGCCGCAAGCAGATCTGGATCGTCCAGTTCGCCAATCATCGAGATCCTGTCACCAATGCCGAGGCGAGCCGCCTGAGCGCGAAGTCGCGTGGATTCCTCGCCGTCGCCAATCAAGACCAGGCTCGCGTTCGGAGTCGTTGCCAGGGCGTCGAGTAAAACCGCAAAGCCCTTGTAGTGACTCAGGCGCCCAACGCCCAGAACTCGCAAGCCAGCAGGGCGCGGCCATGTGGGTGGCTGGCCCATGTTGGCGCTGGTTTCGGCGATGCCCAGAGGAACCACATCGACCTTGTCTTTCCATTCCAACAGCGGTGCGCTCGCCTCCAGATAGGCATGCGAGGTGGCAATGATCGTCGTTGATCGAGCCAGCAGCGCCCGCTCGAACACCCGGTAGATCTGATAAGCGGCACGCACCCGCCAATCCGGCATGTTCGCGGAAACATCGGCATGCCAGTGAACGACCCAGGGCAGGGCGCGTGCGCGCGGAATCAGCAACGCCCAGAAACACGATGGATTCGGCATGTGAAAGTGCAGGACCTGAGGGTTCGTCCGCTTGATTATTCTCGACAGATGCCATGGCATGTTCGGGCTGAGCGGCGTATATAGCGGCGCAGCCACGCAGCCCGCACGACACACCTCGATGCCATTGACGCGTCCCAGTGAGCTGCGCCACGTGCCGGCAGGTTGGTGCACGAGGATAGTCGGTTCATGTCCCTGGCCAACGATCCACTCGCAAAGTTCCTGCAAATGGCGCTCCATCCCGCCGCGTTGCGGAGCGTAGTACTTGCCGAGATGAAGGACACGCATGGGGTCAGCCCGAATAATTCATGAGGTCGCAGGAAATTGTCGTGCCTGGTATTCCGGAAGCTTGCGCAAAAACTACTTCCGCATCAAACACCATCCCATCGCTCGTCGTCCATCCCGCCACTCGTCGCCCCTGCCCTTCGACAACCTCAGGACAGGCTCGACTTCGCCGAGGCAAGGGTCCAGTGCCATTGCTTCTCCAGTGCACGCGTTCCACAAGGTCGCAGGCATTCGCCGTGCCTGTCCAACCGCACGCTCTCGTAAAAACGACTCCCGCAACAACCCATCCCACTGCTCGTCGTTCCTGCGCAGTAGCGACCCGGTGCCTTTGATCAAAAAAGCAGAGACGCTGGACCCCTGTCTGCGCAGGGGTGACGGAAATCGGGTGTTGAGGGTATTGAGGGTATTGATTGGTAGCTCGTATCCGCACGCTCGCGCAACAACCACTCCCGAATCAACCACCATCCCACCACTCGTCGGCCCTGCGGAGGCAGGGGTCCAGTGCCTTTGCTTATCTAGTCTCAGCGTTCACAAGGTCGCAGGAAATCGTCGTGCCTGGCACTTCGGAAGCTTGCGCAAAAAACCACTCCCGAATCAACCACCATCCCACCACTCGTCACCCCTGCGAAGGCAGGGGTCCAGCGCCTTTGCTTGACCAATCCGAGCATTTCACGAGATTTCAGGACTGCTTGGCTCAAATTTGCTGGTCGCTAGCGCTCGCCGCGCCTTTTCCCATCAATGTCAGCGCCTCTCGCACGTTCGCGCCGCAACAGCTCGATCTCCTGTTCAAGGATCGCCAGCTTCTGGGTCAATCGGCGCATCTGACGCTCTTGCCGGGAGCGGTCTATATCGAGCTTGAGCAAACGCAGCAGTACCATCGATAGTCCGATGATGATCGGCAAGACCGGCGCGTAGTTGATGCCGGTGATCTTTCCGAGCCAGACAACCACTCCCGGAAACATGCCGAGAGTGAGGGTTGCCGCAGCCACCATCAGCCACCACGCTGCAAACGGCCCATGCAGATGATCGCGCCGAACAAGATAGAATATCGCTCCGGCGAGTCCGACGCCGAGGATTGCGGCGGTTACCTGGGCATCGAGCATCAGCGAATCGCTCCCGTCGACTTCTGGCTATTCGTGCGTTTGCCGAGATCAAGCCGCGAGATGCACAGGATGGTCGTGTGAAACATGTATCGTGCGACGACCGCCCATGATGCGAAGACCCGTGAACGCCCTTCCTTGCGCGCCTGCATGGTGGTTGGTGTCTCCACGATCCGCATTCCTTTTGTGGCCAGCAGCATGAGTACGCCGACATCCTGAAAATCGAGCAAACTTGCCTCGGGTGCAGCGAGCATACGCATCGCTTGTGCATCATATAAGCGCAAGCCTGATGTGAAATCACGCAAACTCAGGCCGGTAAGCAGGCGCAAATACTGCCAAGCGATCCGCTTCGGCACGCTCAATCGCTCGATGCACGTGCCGATAACAACATTGGCGCGATCGCGTTCATGGGCTGCAAACAGCGTTGGCAAGGATTCCGGCTGATGCTGGCCATCGGCATCCAGGCTGACAACGCCGTGGTAACCGTTTCTCGCCGCGAATCGGATTCCGGCCTGGCTGGCACCCCAGGCGCCAAGACCGATTGGCAACATCAACACCTCGGCACCGGCCGCTCGCGCCGCCGCCGCGGTACCATCGGTGCTCGCGTCATCGACCACCAGCACCCGGCAACCCAGTGTTTTGCGCACACCGGTTACAACATCGGCAACCGTCGCGACCTCGTCACGAGCCGGGATGACGGCCAGGCAATCAACGGGCGCAAGTAGTGACATCGGCGACGCAGGTCATTCAGGGGACCGCGATTCTCGGCATCTGTGCACTTGGATGTCAATCAACGGCTGCACCTGGTCACGCAGACGCGCTCTTGACGCGTTCAATCAAAGCTCGCTGGTCTCCCGAACGCAATTCGGTAGGAATCCGGGAGCAAAGTGTCCGGATCCTGCATTCAGCTGCGTCTCTGATTGCGTGGGCGTGGTACATGCTGGTTCAGACTAACCACAAAGGCCGGTCAAACCACTTCGAATGGCCACCAAACGTCCTGACAACTCGGTCAAGCTTGTGCGGGGAACATATTGACGGGGAACGGGTTAGCTCCTATTCTCCGACAGGTTCAGGCACCAGCAAGACTTTTTTGCAATGAAACAGGGGAAGGGGAAACCCCCCGCCCAGACAATCCTGGAGAGCTTTTTAATGAATACGAAAATGAAAACCTTGGTCATGGCGGTTGTTGGTCTGGTGGGCTTCGGCGCAGCAGGCGCAGCGATGGCACAATGCCCCGCCAGCTTGACGCCGCCTTGGAGTGCTGTAACAACCTCAACGGGTGGTGTGGTGGCGAGCGTAAGTGGCGGTTTGGATACCTCGGCATGCAAAATGTCCAGCAGCCTTGGCAACTCGTTCAGCTCTCAGGCCAGCGTAACGGACAATACGCCAGCCAATGAGACGCGCTACCGCTACCAGTTTCTGGTCAACGCGGATGCGACTGGAGCTTTCGGCAATCAGGATTCAGTCTCGGTCTTCTCCGCGAACTCGGCGGCTACCTTTCCTGCATCTGGTGGAACCCGTCAGATTATCAAAGTTGCAATCACTGCTGCGGGCGCTGGCGCAAAGCGCTTAACAATTATCGCTGCTTGCAATAATGGAACAAACAATCGTTGCATCGCCAACTCTCCGACCCTCGTTGCCGGCACGAACCGGTTTGAGATGGACGTTACCGTCGGAGCTGCTGGAACTGTCCGATATTGGCTCAATGCTGCAGCAGGGACGGCTGAGCCAGCGACGACTGGCACGATCACTATTACCGGCGGAAGCGCTGGCTGGGTTGGAGTTGACCAAGCGGTACTGGGTCAGTCAGGTCCTTCCCCGACCTACAAAACCAACCACACCGGTCAGGCCGTTTTCTTTGATACGTTCGATTCTCGCCGCCAGACTTATATTGGTTACTAATTTTAAGAATCTTTCTAGGAGTGACGTAAAATGAAAAAGACCCTGATTTGTGTCGCAATACTGATGGCCGCTCCTTCGGCCTTTGCTCAGACTTGCGGTTCGGCAATTCCATTCAACACGCCTGCAAATGGCCCGACTGCTTCAGGCAATACCTGCACCGCAACTGACGCAGTTTCGTTATATTGTGGCGCGCAGGATTCCGTCAACAAACCAGAAGTAATCTATAGCGTGAATCTGGCGGCTGCCGGCGCTAGCCGCACGGCAACGAGCATTACGATTGCTGGCGCGGGCGCGGGATTCACGCCCACCATCTTTCTGTATACCGGCGCTTGCGCAACTGGTGACGGTTGTCAGCAGACTGGTGAGACCGGATTCCCGATGGATCTGACGAGTGTAGGCGCAGGCGCATACACGCTCGCCGTCAGCGCGTCTCAGGTTGATGCCGGAGGTGCATGTGGCACCTACACAATCACGGCAAACGGAACACTCCCAGTGTCGTTGACAAACTTCTCTGTTGAGTAATATTTTATTTAGCGCTTGATTTCAGGAGACTCACCTTGAAAGAGGTGAGTCTTTTTTTATGCCTATAGTCAGTCTTGTTCTTTCATCCATTCTTGGTGCCGCTTCCGCTAGCCCAGCTATGCCCTCGAAGCTCGCAATTGAGCCGTGCGAGTATGGGGAGGTTCATCAGTTCGGGGTCGCAAGTTGTAGCGTTGGGCTGCGGAATTTAGGTGACGTCGATATACATGTCACGTCGATAACTGGCGCAAGGGCAAATGACTCTTCGTCCGTTTCGCAAATTGTCGTGCCTGCAAATGGGCGCACGACCGTCCGCGTTAGCGTATCCGTTGAAGATGATATTGGTTTTTCCAAACATTTTTTCAATCTGACAACCGACGAGGCTGGGCAGGAGAAGAGGTATGCCGAGGCGCGAGGTTTCGTCGTTTCTGTCATTGATAATTTCAAGCCAGAAATTGACTTTGGTGTGGTTGATCTCTCGAATGATCTACCGACGCGCTCAGTTGAATTGGTCAGTACAGACCTTGCAAACCTCGAAATTGAAAATATAGTCGAGGTACCGCCTTATCTGGATGTGTCGCTTTCCAGGAACAAGAGAGGTATCGAGGCCAAGGTCAAGAAGAGCGCACCCTGGGGCCTTTTTGAGAAAGATCGAATAATCCTGAAACTAAAGTCTTCAATTCAGCCACGGGTATCGATAGCCGTAAAAGCCGACTTTCGAGGGACGATTGTGCCGTCGCTCAATCCAATTCCTATGGGTTATATCAGGACGAATGCGCAGAATGAATTCATCGTCAAGCTTACGTCGCAGCGAAAGACTGACTTCAATGTAGGAAAGGTTTCGCTTTCAGGGTTTGTTGGTGTTACGCGGGTGTCCCCATGTACTCCCGTAAGTGAAGGTTGCAAAGAGGTTCGGCTTCTCGTATCCAATGATCAACCTACCGGGCAGATCGGTGGGTTGGTTTCGATACAATTGCCCGACTTCGATCGGACACTATCGGTCTATGCATGGGGAATGCTATTGGATCCAGATGTACAAGTTGTTGACCTCTACGAGGAAATGGATAAGCGCAATATTGATTCGAAGGGCGATTCGAAGTCGGAGACGTCAGCCGACATTGGGACAATTCTGAAGGGCGCAGTTAAGCCAGAACCGGCAGAATTAACTCCGCCCCCTGGACGAGGCCCCTTGGTGAAATGGGCCGTCGCGAATGAGCAAATGTTGTATGGATATTCGGTTTATCGTTCCGAAGCAGAAGATGGACCGTATCTGCGTATTAACAAAGAGATGATCAAGGTTGAAATCGGAGATGCAAGCTCTGGGTTGCATCAATGGCGGGACACTACCGCAGTTCCGCGCAACGTATACTGGTACTATGTTGGATATGTGGAAAGAAGCGGGAAAAAAGTCCGACTAACGAGCCCGCAACGGGCAACTTCGAAATAGTGGATAAAAGCACCCGTTTCAACAAAAGAGTTACTCATTTTGTGGTCTACATGTATCCATTGGCGTTAAGTTGATAGCGCTGCGCGCACCTGTACCAGTCAGCGAGGACAATTCGCTTCGCTGGACTCTCTCCTAGCAAAACCTGATGCGATGCGGGCCTATGGGTGTGCCCGTGGATCAGTCGTCGGACATTGACTGATGTCATAGCGGTTTTGACGGCTCCTTGGTTCACGTCCATGATGAACGCGTTGGCATCATTAGCCGTGTGCCGTCGGCTCTCCTCGCGAGCCTGATTGGCGAATGCCTGGCGCTTCTCGATGCTCTGCGCGAGGAACTCGCGCTGCCATTCGGGTGATCTCGATAGCTTTCGGAATGCCTGGTATGCGACGTCGTCGGTGCACAGGCTGTCGCCGTGCATCAGCAGGGTTGGCGTCCCGTAGAGATCGATGACCGATGGGTCGGGCAGCAGGGTCATCCCTGCTTCTTTCGCGAATCGTTCGCCGAGCAGGAAGTCCCGGTTTCCGTGCATATAGAAG
>JBBRBU010000005.1:0-88519 GCA_038205505.1 Lysobacterales bacterium
TGCTTCTCGATTACCCGGCGCTGGAAGACCTGCGTGATGCTGTTTGTCGTGATAAATCCGAATGCCTCCAGTGCGCCATCGCGGACAGCTTCGGCCGCCTTGTCCCACCAGAACATGACGAAGTCGGCTTTCGGCGGGATATCTCGGTATACCGACCAAAGTGCGTCCACATAGCCATCCCCGAGCGAAGCGCGAAGCCGCCAGCCGCCAATAAACGGAGGATTCCCCACCACAAAATCCGCCTTCGGCCACGCCGCCTTGCGCGGATTCACATAGCGCTCCAGCGGCATGCGAGCGCTTTCATCGGGAATCGGCTGACCGGTGACGGGCGAGGTTTTCATCGTCACGCCATCCCAGCGCATCACCGGCAAGCCTTTCTCATCGGTGACATATTCCATGTGGTCGTAGGCCAGCACGGCATCACGATTTTCGATATTGCGGAAGTCGCGGATGACCGGTTGCGGCGGTTTGACGTCGCCCTGGGTGCGGAAATGCCATTGCAGGTAGCCGATCCAGAGCACGACTTCGGCAATCGCGGCGGCGCGTGGATTCAATTCGATGCCGAGTAGCTGGTGTGGATCGACGGTTTCGGCGCTGGTGGCGTCGGCGCGTTCGCCGTCAATCGCGAGGCCGCCCTGGCGGTAGCCGATCTCATCGAGCGCGTTGAGTACTTCGCCTTCGAGGCGTTTCAGGTGTTCAAGCGTCACGTAGAGGAAGTTGCCCGAGCCGCAGGCGGGGTCGAGCACACGCACGTTGCACAGGCGATGGTGGAATGCGCGCATCACCTTGACCGCGTCGGCGTCCTTGCCTTCGGCGGCGAGGGTCAGCGCGGCGGTGTGGGCATCGCTCCATTCGGCGCGCAGCGGTTCGATCACGGTCGGCAATACGAGCCTTTCGACATAGGCGCGTGGAGTGTAGTGCGCGCCGAGTTTGTGGCGCTCGGTCGGATCAAGCGCACGTTCGAGCAAGGTGCCGAAGATGGCCGGTTCGACATGCTCCCATTTGGCTCGCGCGGCTTCGATCAGCAAGGCGATCTGCTCGCGACTCAGCGGCAGCGTATCGGGATGCTTGAACAGCTTGCCGTTGAAGCGCAGCACGTCGCTGGCGATGGCGGCAGAAAAGCCGCCTTCGTCCATGGTCTGCCACAGATGGCCGAGCATGCGCATGGCGGTATCCGGATCATCGGCATGGCGGATCAGCAGCTTGCGAAAACTCTCCGGCGGCAGCAGTTGCACATCCTCGGCGAACATCGTGAACAAGCAGCGCATGAGAAATTGCGCGACGAGTTCGGGATCGTGCTTCGCGGCTTCAAGGCTGCGCGCAAGCGCGGCGAGACGGCTGGCGATCTCGCGGGTGACGCGGGCGGATTCGCGCGAGGGATCGAGCGATAGCGGATCGAGCCAGATTCGGCGCAGGCGCGCGCGGATCTCGGGCTTGCGCAGATCTTCCACCGCAATGCGGTGGCTGCGTGGATCGGGGAACGGCGTATAGGTTGCGCCGGAGCGGGAGAACTCCGAGAAAATCTCGATCCGGTTGCCGACGTCAACCACAAGAAGAAAGGGCGGGCGACCCTCGGCGGCGGGCAGGGCGCGGGCATAGGCCTGAGCCTGGCTGTGCGCTCTCAGGATCGCATCGTCAAACCCTTTGGTATTGGCGCCGGCCTTGACCTTCTTCGATTCCAGAACGAACGCTCCGCGCCGATACAGGTCGATCCGGCCGGCGCTGCTGCTGCCGTCGCCATGGGAGAACGTGATCGGCCGCTCGAACATGTAGGCCTGTTCGGCTTCGGCATGCGGAGTCTCGACCCCCAACAGGTGGCACAGATCGATCAGGAATGTCTGCGAAGTCGATAACTCGGAAGCCTTGACGCCCTTCCATTTGGCGATGAAATCGTCTGCTGCGTCCTTTTCGATCTCCGCCATGTGGCGACTCCCTGAAGTTCTCCGCCAAGGCTAACCCATGGACGGCGCGGCGTCAGTAGAGGAGGTTCCTCTTGCTGGTGCTGTATTCGTTCGCTTTGACTCGCAGACACCTAGACCGCATGCCTTAAGGTTCGGCAGGCGTTCAAGATCGGGGCAACGAAGCCGCGATTACAAAGGGCAGCGTTGGCGGTGCCATCGATACGTCGTACATCCGACACCTGTTGCCGCGTCTGGCAGTGAACGCAGGAATCAGCAAGCGCGTCCACGCGCACGGTCTCCGGCACACGATGGCCGTGGAACTATTGAGGGAGGGAAAGAACGTCGTCGTTATTCAAGGGGCGCTTGGGCATGGGGCGGTGGCTGTGACCAATACCTATCTAGCCCACGTGAACCCGAGCGAAGTTGTTGAAGCGCTACGGTTGCGTGTCTGGTAGCCCGGCCCAACCATCCCGAATCGAGAAGCCCGCCATGTGCGGGCTTTTTTGCAACTGCAGATTGGTGGTCGATCCGTTCGCGGGAAGTGAGTTGATCACAATTTATAAACGTTTCTGCGAATTCGATCAGGCCTTCCCGGAATTTTCTAGCGCTCGGTATAAGGCTTGGGCGCACAGTGATTCGATGCTGGAGTGGGTTCGCCGATTGCGCACCAAAGCGCTATCCACGCATCGGCCTCAACGGCTCGCAGGTATTTAGATCGAATCCATCCCCTGATTGTGCTTCCCTCTCCGTTCGGATCAACGTATTCGACCAGTATCCAATCTGCTTTGGCTTTCCGTTTTCGCAGTAGAGTCCCCGAACTTATTGTAGCCAGCACGCGCTGTCTTGTGCTCGGCCCCAATCGCAAGTTGACCGTTGTAGTCGATATCATGACACCTTCCTCAGACCATGCCGGTTCTTGCGTCCGCTGACTGGCAGAAACCTCCACGGCGGCGACTGGTGCTTGTGTAATCTGTAGCTGTAAAGAGGCAACAGCGATAACAAGCGTCACCACATTAAACAGTAGATAAAGCCAAAACTTCACGCGCGCTGCGTGCTTGTTGGGCAACAATCCGCGGCGATCTGCTTCCTGAAAGATCTTGGTGGCTGTCGCCGTGGCGACACTTTGGATTAGATCGAACGTCGCGAGCGTATTCTGGTCATCGGCACGGGGAGACGATTCGACTTTTGCATCGCCGTCGTTTAAACGGCGCGCATCGAAGCCTCGAACTATTGCCTCGATTGGATTGAAGTCAATTCCTCGGACTAATTCAATATAGTCGTCCGTGTAGGAATTCGGGGCATAGGATTGAAGGCTGCCAGCAAGTCGAGCCGCCATATGGTCCCACTGCGAGATGATCGAAACCGCATCAGTGGTCGAATCCATCGCACTCTTCATCAGTGACTGATAGTTGGCGATTTCGTCGACGGCCTTGTGAGAAAAACCTGCAGCCTTGACTAACTTTTCGTAGTCGCTGGGTGGAAATGGATTTTGAATCTTCACAATCTGATCTAAGAATCGCTGGCGTTCATCCAACAGGCTATCCATCGCCGTCATCTTCCGCCACTGCTCTCCTTCACGAGCAAGTGCACGCATCCCAGAGAAGTCCACGTCCCCGGAAAATGAATTTAGATTCGCAAATTTTCGAGTCTGTTCTTCGATGAGTCGCGCGGGTCGCATCGCGTCTATAGCCTCATCCATCGCGGTGCGATAAGCACCGAACGGATTGAATGGATCGAATTTCATTGCGCGCTCCCGTGTTCCCCGATTGTCCGAAATGGAGATAGGCAGGGCGCAATTCAAGGAGACTCCCGTCCACGGCTTGAAAATGCCGCAATCGGTGTACGCCAGTTCAAAACGGCGGTCTGGCGCGGTATCCGGGGAATGCGTTTCGGCGAAATGTGGCTGGCGAAAGTGGCGGACCCCGGTAGGAACTGATTTCGTTGGAGCCTTGCGGCCTGCAAAGCCGCGTACGCCGGTTCGATTCCGACCCAGGCCTCCATTTTTCTTCCCCTATTTTTTGCTCGCCCGCCGCGCTCACCGGCGGTCGTGGCTGTTGTCTGAGGTTCGCCGGATCAGAGCGGCCAGAACAGCGGGATGACCACGCTGGCGGTGATCCAGACGATCAGGTTCAACGGAATGCCGAGTCGGGCAAAATCGCCGAATCGGTAGTTGCCTGCGCTGTAGACCAGGGTATTGGTCTGGTAGCCGATCGGGGTGGCGAAGCTCGCGCTGGCCGCGAACATCACGCCCACCAGGAATGGCCGCGGATCCACATCGAGTTGCTGGGCGACGCCGACAACGATTGGCGTGAACAGAACGGCGACTGCGTTGTTGCTGATGAATTCGGTGGCGATCGAAGTCAAAAGGATGATCAGCGACAGCATGGCCCAGGGCGGCAGGTTTCCGCCGGTCTGCACGAGGAAGGTCGACAACATCTCGGCCAGCCCCGAATTGCGCATGGCGATGCTGATCGCCAGCATGCCGAAGATCAGGATCAGAATTGGCCAATCGATTGCGTGGTAGGCCTCGTCGCTGCGGATGCAGCCAGTCAGGACAACAATCACCGCGCCAATCAGGGCCAGGCCTTCGATGGGCATCACGTTGAGGGTCGCCAGCAACATGACTCCGGTGATCGTGGCCAGCGCAATGGGTGCCTTGGCCAGTCGGCGTGAGTGCGAACTGCTCGGCAACAGCGAAAACAATTCGCCATCCTCGCAGAATCGCTTGATCTGGCTGGCGGCCCCTTCGACCAGCAGGACGTCGCCGAACAACAAGCGGAAGTCGCCCCCGATCTCCTCGAACGATACATCGCGTCGATGCACGGCCAGCAGTCGGATGCCGTAGCGCGCGGACAGATCGAGGCCATGGACCGTGCGGTGGGCGTAGCGAGAAGTCGGCCCGACGATGGTCTCGACAATCATCTCGTCGTCGTGCTGATCCTGTGTCTCCCTATGGTCGGAATCCGGGCTCTTGCCGCTGCTGACCAGGATCAGATCGTTGCTGCGCAGGTCGAGCAGACCTGCTCGGGGTCCGCGCACGGTAAATCGATCTCCAGCAGCCAGACGCAGGTTGGCAAGCGGTTTGCGAAATGAGCTTTCGCCACGCGAAAAACGCAGGATTTCGGCAGCACCCGTTGGCATCTCGCGAACGGTGCGCCCGATCAAACGCGAACCGTCAGGGATGATCAGCTCAGTCACGAACAAGCGATCACTCTCATCCAGACCCTGCACACGGGTTTTTTCCCGGACCGGCAACGCACGCGCCGCAAACAGGTAGAGAAACACGATCCCGGCCAGCGCGATCAGCGCCGCCGGACGCGATATCTCGAACATGCCGAAGGGCTGCAGGCCCATTTCACGCGCGACGCCGTCGACCAGAATATTGGTCGAGGTGCCGATCATCGTCATCATGCCGCCCAGAATGGTGGCGTAGGACAGCGGAATCAGCAGCCGCGACGAGGCCATTCCGTAACGGCTCGCGACAGCGAGTACGGCCGGAATCATGACCATCACCAGTGGCGTGTTGTTGATGAACGGAGAAACCACCAGGCCGATAACAAGGATGGCCAGCAGCAGCCGACGTTCGCTGTGGCCTGCCATCACCGCCAACCACTTGCCGAGTTGATCGATGCAGCCGGTCTTGCTCAGCGCCCCGCTGATGATGAACAGGCAGGCTATCGTGATCGGGGCGCTGTTGGAGAAGACGCCGAGCACCTGCCCGGATTCAAGCAAGCCCAGGATCAGCAGCACGGCGACGGCGAGCATGACCGCGACATCCGGCTTGAGCCACTCGCGTGCGAAGCCGATGAACAGTCCGATCAGGACGATCCCGACTACAAGTGCCTGATAGTTATCGGAAATGAACATGGTCGCGGCATGCAGTCGTCGGTGGCAGAGACCAATGTAGATCACTCCATGATTGGCCGAAAGTGAGTTCTTGTTATCAGTTCATGATCAACCCTGCATCCACCTGCTTGGAGATCGGGATGGGTGATCGCCCTGGACTCCAGGTTATCGGTAGTTTCCTGCAGTCGATCGACCGGGCCACCGGCAACGTCGCGCGACAAAGCAGGATTACGCGGAAATGTGGGCTAGCCGCTTGTCGCGTCATCGGGCATTCTGCGTGCTGGCCCGGATGGCGAAACTGGTATACGCAAGGGACTTAAAATCCCTCGGCCGCAAGGCTATGCGGGTTCGATTCCCGCTCCGGGCACCATTCGACAACGGTGAGAGGGCAGCCCCGTGTGCTATTCGGCCCAGGTTGAGGAATCTTTCCAGCGCTACGTCAAACAGTTCGGCGCGGACATTGATATCCACGAGTTCGTCAAACTCTACGCCCATCGGATGGACGCGTCGGCCGTGCGTATCCCGAAAGCGATGGATGCGAACTTTGCCATGCCCGCAAATGCCGAAGAGCAGTCGATCGCGAAGTTGATCGAAGCCTACGATCGCGATGAGCTTGCGCGTCTCGAGCAGGAGCTGTTCAAGCAACGCAAACGCCTGGCCGATGCCGAGCGCAAGCTCAAGACCGGCAAGACCAAGGCCGCGAGCGAAAACCAGCGCATTGCGACGACCAAGATCAAATGGTTGCTCAAGCGCATCACCGATATCAAGCGCGCTGAACTTGAGCCGCGCGATTCGCGCATTTATCCCGGCCACTACGCGCCGGTCATGGTTTTCGAGGACGGTCGCCGCGTGATCAAGCCGATGCGCTATCAATGCCGCCCTGACGGCAAGCCCGCGTTCTACGATCGGAAATACCCCGGCACCTACAACGCGCGCCGCGACAATCTCGAAGGATTCTGGAAGGGTCAATTCGGGCACAGTCACGGCATCGCCATCGTCAATGCGTTCTACGAGAACGTCAGCCGCCATGATCTGGAGGGGCGCGAGCTGGGCGAGGATGAGAAAGAGGAAAACGTCATCCTCGAATTCCGCCCCAAGCCGAAACAGGACATGCTCGTTGCCTGCCTGTGGTCGCGCTGGCAATCCGAGGGCGAGGATGATCTGCTTTCCTTCGCTGCGATCACCGACGATCCACCGGCAGAAATCGCCGCAGCTGGTCACGACCGCTGCATCATCCCGATCAAGCCGGCCAACATCGATGCCTGGCTCAATCCCGATTCAAACCAACTCGATGCGCTATACGCGATCCTTGACGATCGCGAGCGGCCATACTATGAACATCGCAAGGCCGCGTAAGGAATGGAAATTCAATATTGACCAAATGAGGTGATCAGGTTACGACTTTGCGGCCGGGACGAGCGGCCCACGCAAGCCAGGTTAGCCAGCCAGCGCGGTCGCCCCAGCTGTTGGAGATGTGATTTGTGCGTTTTTGGAGCGGACAGATCTTGTCTAGCTGATACGCGGTCGAGAGTCAGCTGAACGCCGCAACGGATCAGGTCGATCGAGATTCTCCGTCTTTTTTTGGACAAGGAGCGAGATTGAGAACCAGAACAAGGCAATGAGGGTGGCGGTGAATGCGGTCATCTTGATGGCCGAGGTGAGGTTGGTATTCAGATCGGCATCGGTGGACAACAGCGTTTCGCGCTGCGACTGACTAGGATCGAAGTTGGCGTATGCAACAGGAATCGTGTCGCCAACCCTGATTTCATTGGCACGAATTGACGGAATCTCGAAGCTGTTGCCGTAGCTTTTTCCATTGACCTGAAAGCTGTATCTGAAATGTGTAAGCTGTCTTTTCGAAGCTCCCGCGGCATCCGCCGATATCGTCGCATTGGCGATCGAGTAGTCGTTGAGGATCGCCTGGGCATTCAACGTTGTTGAAAGTGCCGTAAAAACGAACACGATGATGGAGAGCGGAAAAACCAGCGCCCACCAGAAAAGCATATGTGCCCGCCGGATCCTCGCGCCAGGGCTCATGGAATTCCATGTCTTTCCCACTAGCGCCTCCCTTGACGCGCCGATTTTGCAACCCCTGATTCTGTACTTTATCTTGAATTGAATCCAAAATACAAAGCGTTAGTTTGAAAATGGAAGCGAGCCGTTCATGTTGGTGGTAAAGGGTCGGGCAAGGATTTTCTGGTACTGGATAGTTGCCGGCATCGGTCTCGTTGCGCTCGGCCTCGGTATTCTGGATTGGCTTCTGGAAGAGGACATCGTGTTGCTCATGATGGCGCCGATCCTTATCGGTAGTGGCTTGGTGTTCGTTGTCATAGGCATCGGAAAAGTGCGTCAGACGAGGCCAGTTCTCCTCGTGGACGAAGTGGGTCTGGTCGATTGCACGGCGCTGCCTCATCGTCGCCTCAGATGGAGCGAAATAGTCGATTTTCGGCTGATCGGGACTGTCGGTCGGGGGCCGATCTGGCTGGCAGTCGATGTAAATGATCCGGCAAAGCTGATCAGGAAGGCGCTAATCGGATCGAGCACAATGATGACGGCGTTCGAGAAGGTATGCGGCACGCCCTGGGTCATTACCCTGAAACTGTTGGATATCGAGCCGCGAGACTTGCTTGGGCGGCTCAAGGCCGCACGCAAACAGTTCAAGCGGTGACTCTTCTGGCGCAGGAATCATCAAATCCATGACTGACCGTCAACCCTCAAGTAGCCATTTGAGGCGTTCGATTGCCTGTTCCCATTGGAGCTAGTGGGTCAACCCGCCGAGGCAATCGGACCACCCGTTGATCGAGTCATTGAGGACATCTATCGAATCGTGGTTGGAGCCGTGTTCTACGTCGGCGGGTAGTGGATTTGAAATTCGACATGATGGTGGAAACGGCGTACCGCTGACACGATTTCGCGGTGCGCAGGCGCTTCGATAGCGATCAACGAAAGCGTAGCCTTGGAGGGACCTCGAGGAATTCACCAGTAATCGATGCGGCATCGATCAAGGTCCGGACCCTCGCTTCTGTTTTTGCCTTGAGTGCCTGTGCCTCGAGCCAGGACGCGCGCTCCTCGGCGGGAACGCAGAGGAATTCGTCAAGTATCCCCATTACTTCTATCTCGAGTTGAAGTTCCGTGGCGGGTTGGGTCATGGGGCAGCGCTCGCCATGGTTTTTCCTGAATCGGCCATGTGTCGATTCATTCCTTGAGATGGATTGAAGGATAAACTCAGCCGATGGATGCACCTGTCACCCAATGGTTGTCTGCTTGGCGCGAAGGCGATTCCGCCGCGAAGGATCGGCTCGTCGAGGTGCTTTATCCGGAACTGCGGCGACTTGCCGGCCAGGCGTTCCGGCGTGAGCGTGGCGATCACACCTTGCAACCCACGGCGCTGGTCAATGAGGCCTGGTTGCGGTTGTCCGGCTCGGCCAACCCGGAAGGTGCGAATCGTGTGCATCTGCTCACGGTGGCCGCGCGCCTCATGCGTGAAATCCTGATTGATCATGCGCGCCGCCGCGCAGCTTCCAAGCGCGATGGTGGGCAACGCGTCGACCTGGATGGCCTCGACCTCGCCGATGAAGCACAGAACGTCGATTTGATCGGCCTGGATGTGGCTTTGACGCGACTTGCGCAGGTGGATCCGGTTAAAGCCCGCATCGTCGAACTCCGTTATTTTGGGGGCATGAGCATCGAAGAGACAGCCGAAGCCGTCCAGATTTCACCGGCGACCGTCAAGCGCCATTGGCAGGCAGCAAGGATCTGGCTATTCAATGCCCTGAGCAAGACAGCTCCGTAACCGTTCCGATCTGGACCATCAAAGCCGGCCTGAACTCCCATTGATATGCGTGGAAACGGGGGAATTCGGCTCAGGGGGCGGCTCGATTGGAGTTATCACGATACGAAGGCGCGTGGCCGCGATAAACCGACGCCAGTGACGAACGGGTTTCAGCGGTAGTCGCGGTGGCAATCGCTGCAGGCGTTCTTCACGTCGACAAGCGCCTGTTTGCGATTCACGCATTCGGCCTGGCGCGCGATTTCGACCTTGTCGTGCAGGTTCGTGATGTATTGGTGGAACACGCGATCCGGCTCGCCGGAGTCCGGCATCGCGATGATGATGTCGTCGGAGAGCATCGACAACTTGTCCAGCGCGTAGCGATTGTCGTTGCAGGCCGGCAACTCGGCCGCCTTCTTGGCAGCGCCCAGTTCGTGGCTCATGACCTGCATTAGAGAATCCGGGTAGGGGTCGCGTTGCGAGGCGAGGATATTGGTTGCGGTGACTGCCGCGATGGCGCCGATCAAGAGGCCCAGGACAATGCAAACGACATAACGCATCAGATGGTGCTCCAAAGTCTGTTCAGGAGAGAATATCTTGCCAGCGTCGATGTGCTTGCCATTGCAAGCCGCCCATCGAAAACTCGACCACCGCAACGGGTTGCCCATGCTACCCTCCCGCGCCGCATGAACATGACTATTCCAGAATCCACGCCAATTGACGAACGATTCCGCGGATTGGACCGTCTATACGGCGTCGGCAGCAGTGCGCGACTCGCGCAACAGCATGTCTGCATCGTCGGCGTCGGTGGCGTCGGATCGTGGGTGGTCGAAGCGCTCGCACGTAGTGCGGTCGGGCATCTGAGCCTGATCGATGCCGACGATGTCTGCGTCAGCAATACGAATCGGCAATTGCATGCGCTGGAAGGGCATTTCGGCCGGGTCAAGGTCGAGGTGATGGCCGAGCGCGCCCGCTCGATCAATCCCGACATCAAGGTCGACACGTTTGCCGAATTTCTTACACCGTCGAATCTCGAACAATTGCTTGATCGTGGCTACGATCTCGTCATCGATTGCTGCGATGCGTTCCGGGTCAAGGTCGAAATGATTGCCTGGTGTCGACGCCGCAAATTGCCATTGATTGTCAGTGGATCGGCGGGCGGGCGAATTGATCCGACCCTTGTTCGCGTGCGTGACCTTTCGCGTACCGAACACGATGCCATGCTCGCCCTGATCCGCAAGAAACTGCGCGAGGAGTTCCGTTTTCCGCGCGGACCGAAACGTTACTTCGGAGTGCAGGCGATCTACTCGCTTGAAAACGTGCGCTATCCGCAAGGTGACGGCAGTGTTTGCGGCAAGCGACCCGAGGCGATCGAGGGCGGACTCAAGCTCGATTGCGGCAGCGGTCTCGGCGCCGCCACGCATGTCACCGCAACCTTTGCCTTTGTCGCGGTGGGCGCGGCGATTCAGAAGCTGCTGGCGATGAAAGCCGATCCTTAGACCGTGATCGCGACTCAAGAAGCGCTGGACGCGTCTGAACGAAATCGTCCGGGCAACCCCAGCCGTTATCCATGAGTCCGTCGAACGGCGAAACCAGATCGTTGAATCTTCGCGTCAAGATGGTGGTCTACAACAGATTGTCATGTTCAGAGCGTCGGGACGTTTTCGTTGACAGCAATGACAACAAATCAGAGATCCGGTAGCTTGAAAAGCCGTCGCGCATTGCGGGTCGTTGCTTGCGCGATGTGCTCGGCTGATTCATCGCGCAGTTCCGCCACCGTCGACACTATGTCTACGAGACGCGAGGGTTCGTTGCGCTGACCTTGATGGCCATGCAAGGGTTGATCGGGCGAATCGGTTTCGAGCAGCAAGCGTTCGATCGGCATGCCGGCGACGATGCGGCGCAGTCGTTTCGCACGGGGGTATGTAACGGGTCCGCCGATACCGATCAGGAAACCGAGTTTCCAGAAAACTTCGGCCTGCTGCAGACTGCCCGAGAAACTATGTACGACGCCGCGCACGCCGTCGAATTTCCTGAAACACGCGGCGACCTGGTCGAATGCCTTGCGCGCATGCACGATGACCGGCAAATCGCGATCAAGTGCCAGTTCAAGTTGGGCATTGAAATAGCGGTACTGCGCATCCTGATCAAGTCCTTCGATGTGGAAATCCAGCCCGCATTCGCCGACCGCCAAGGGTTTTTCGCGATCCAGCAATTCGGCAAGTTCATCGAGATGCGATGGCTGGTGCCGATCAAGAAACATCGGGTGCAGCCCATAGGATGCGTGGAGGCCCTCAAAGGTGCTGCAAACGTCGCGAAGCTTGTCCCAGCCAGCGCGCGCTATGGCGGGAACAATCTGCTCGCATACCCCTGCGCTGCGGGCCCGATTGATCGCTGCTGCGCGATCCAGATCGAATGCCTCGGTATCGATATGCGAGTGGCTGTCGATCAACATGGCAACTCCGCGAGCTTCGATCAGCGTGCAACCAGCCAGGTGGCAAGGCCTAGAAACATGGCCAGACTGACGATATCGGTGGCCTTGGTCAGGAAGATGCTCGATGCGGTGGCCGGGTCTGCGCCGAGACGCTTGAGAATCTGCGGCACGCCAGCACCGACGATTCCGGCCACGCCGCAACTGACGGCCATTGCCAGCCAGGTAATCAAGGCCAGCATCAACGCAGCGGGATTGTCCTGGTTCCAGGCCAGCACATACATGGCCAGGCCGCCGAGGATTCCGGTCAGCGAACCGTTGAGCAGGCCCAACCAGAACTCCTTGAGGATCAGCAACCAGCCTTGTCCAGGTTTGAGATCGCCGAAGGTCATACCGCGCAGGGTGACTGCCAGCGCCTGGCAACCGGTGTTATTGCATTGATCTGAAAGAACCGGGAGGAATACCGCGAGCAGGACGATCTGATTGATCGTTCCCTGGAATGCTCCGACCACCGCCGCCGTCGCGAAGGTTGCCAACAAGTTCAGTTGCAACCAGGGATGCCTGAATCGGAGACTGCGCGACCACGAAGTGCTGAGCCTCTCCTCCTTCTCGACACCAACCATCGAGCCTGCTTGCGCGCTGATCTCGAATGCCTGTTCCTCGAACAATACCGACCCACGAACCACGCCAATCAGGCGACCATCTTCGTCACAGACCGGATACACCGGGTAGTGGCGACGCACGACGTCATGCATCGCATCGATCACATCGGTTTCGGGTCGCAGCGAAAATGGCCTCGGCACCATGATCTCTTCCAGGCGCTGGTCTCCGCCAGCGAAGACCATTTCCCGAAACGTGACCACGCCGATGAGGTGATGCGAGGCATCGACAACGAATACGTAGGTGATGAGCGTGCGTGACGCAACCGGACGCAACCGGTCGAGGACATCGGAAACCCTTTCATTCGCGGCGAACGATTCCGGTGCAGGCTCAGTCAGGCGTCCCACCGAACCCTCGGGCCAGTGCCGACTCGCGAGCCAGTGATCGGAGGTGTCCTGGCCTGCCGCCGCAGCGATGCGACGACGGCGGTCCGGCCCGAACCGATCGAGCACAGCGAGGCCGCGACCTGGGCCGAGCGACTGCAGCAGGCCGACAATGGATTTGTCAGGGAGATCCGCGAGACGCCTCGCGGCGGCCTCGGCATCCATGTCGCGCAATTCGTCGATCAGCAAAGCGTTGTCTTGCATGGCGATCCATATTTGGGGCAATGATGCTAACCGATGCGGTTTTCACGTGGTAGGACCGCTAATCGTCGTTTGCTGATGGATGGGACAGCAAGATTCCCTGCGAATTCCGATTGCGTTCATCTACGCATCGCCACCCTTGCCAGTATCGACCGGATTTTCCGCGTCAATTGCACCGAGGAAAGACATCATGATCAATAGAATCCTGTGGACCGTCATGGCGAGCTTCCTGCTCGCCGCGCTGACTCCGATCCAGTCGGCCCAGGCGCGCGGCCAATACTACGAGCGAGGTTGCGATAATTGCGGCCGAATCGTCCGCATCGACTCGATTGGACAGCGCAGCAATCGCGTCGGTGGCGGTACCGTGCTCGGTGCCATCGTCGGCGGTGCATTGGGCAATCAGGTCGGAAAGGGCGATGGGCGCAAGGCTGCGACCATTGCCGGTGCTCTGGCCGGCGGTGCCATCGGGCACAACGTCGAGAAGGACAATCGCCGATCGCGAAGCTACTACCGGATCGTTGTGCGCATGGATCACGGGCGTACCGTCAGCTTCGAGCAACCCGATTCCTATCGCATGGGTCGAGGCGATCGCGTTTACATCGACAATGGATATGTGGTTCCGGCACGCTGATATCGTCGAGCTGCTCCGTTGCAAACGAAAAAGCCGGCCTTGCGCCGGCTTTTTCTTTCCATCTCTTCGTGATCGAGCTTACGGGGTTACCTGATCCAGCAATCGCGTGATGGCTGGAATCCACAGTGACCAGTCATGCTCGCCCGGCAACATCAACACTTGTCCACTGGGTAGGCTCGAACTCACCATTTCGATCGGTTTGCGAAAAGGCTCGTCAGCTCCGTAGGCAAGCCAGACATCCCGTGCGCGCTTTGGATTTCCGGTGAGCACCTTCAGCGTTCGCCACAGCTCATACTGGAAAGTGTCTGAATTCAGCGTCTGCGTCGGGCCGGGCTGCCAGGCCTGCAAGCCTCCAGCCTCCCGGATTTGGCTATGAATTCCGTCGTCACCCAGATATGGCGAGAGCAACAACAACCCCGCAACCCGGCCGGGATACTCGTGCTCGTAAAGCAAACCGCCCATGCCTCCGAGCGATATGCCGATGAGCCATATCTCGCGTTTTCCATTGGCTTGCGCTGGCGCGACGATTTCATCGTGCAGGCGGTTCGACGCCCGACCCTCGCGGTAGAAGGGCATGGTCAAGCCGGTCAAGATGACATCGGCATCGGGCCACGACTCCTGGATGATCGCGGCGACGTTCTTGCGCTTGAGCGAATCCAGGTCGTCGCCACGACCAGGCAGCATGACAACGAGTCTGTGCGCTGGTTGTTTCGCGGCAAGGAATTCTTCTGTCGGAATCGGTTTGCGTACATCACCGCCAGCCGCACAGGCGCTGAGCATCAGAACCAGAGTGGCGATGGCAAGGGATTGAAGCAGCAGCCTCGAATTCATCGGCGGTCTCCGCTTGCTGGGTTTGGCTGTGGATTATCCGCTTGCTCTCTGAGCATCGCGACCAGATCGGTCGCACCAACGTCGATTGCCGATTGACTGAGCAAGGTCGTGATTTGTCCCCGATGATGGGTCTGGTGGTTGAAGAAATGCTGGACCAGTATGGCGAAATCATCGACGAACCCCTGACCGGTGGTCGTCACATAGCGCAGCGGTTGGATATAGTCATCGACAGCGGCCTCCGAGCACATGCGGATGATGATCTCGTCCATCACGCATCGCGCAATTTCGAGCTGGGCGAAATTGTCATGCAGGACTTGCGAAAGCGAGGATGGCGCATCGATATCAAGAACCGCTTGCAACGCGTGAAAATTGGATGGGTGCCTGGCAAAGCGTTTCAGCCATATCGTATCGGCGACGAGGATATGATTGAGAGTGCCGAACACTGATCGGAAGAATGCTTTCCTGTCTGCATGCAGCTCGGCTTCGCTGAGTCGCGCGGCGGATCGATAGATTTTCTGATTCATCCAGCGGTTGTAGGCAGCCATGTGCTCAAAGTTCTGCTTGATGGACATCAGCGGTTCCTTCTCTGGATTGATGCGGATTTCGGCATGATGAAGATTCAACTCGGCGACGCAAAGGCAAGTAGCAGGGCGTTGAAGGAAAACGCATGACAATCTGGATTGCATTGTTGCGCGCGGTGAACGTCGGTGGCACCGGAAAATTGTCCATGGCCGATCTTCGATCCTTGTGCGAGGCTGCCGGGCTGACCAAGGTGCGAACCTATATTGCCAGCGGCAATGTCGTTTTTGAGAGCCCGCTCGATGCAGCTCAGATCAAGCACTTGCTGGAATCCGCCCTGATCGAGCACATTGGCAAGCCCGTCGGTGTCATTCTGCGCAGCGCGGCCGAGCTGGCTGATGTGTTCGCGGGCAATCCATTTCCCGATGCGGCGCCAAACCGCGCCGTGGTGATTTTCCTTGACCAGCCGCCTGCTGCAGACGCACTGGCGAGCATCAGTGGAGCGAACAATGAGGTTCTTGCGCTTGGCTTGCGCGAAATCCATGTTCACTATGCAGACGGTATGCGTGATTCGCGATTGAAAATTCCGGCGGCGAAGCAGGGCACCGCGCGAAACTTGAATACGGTTGCCAGGCTGGTCGAAATGTCGACTGAAAGCTGCCGCTGAATAAAGAGCTGACTCAGAATGGACAATGGTCCGCGGATCGAAATTCGTGGCGGGCGCCGAGTTCGTCGGAGGATGATTGTTGTTTGTCGATCTGATGCGACAACCTCCGATCATGGTTCGACTGGACTCACCACGAACGCAAGTGGTTCAGACGTTGGTCAGGGCAACGCCCTAGATCCATCCTCGGCGGCGGAACAGGACCAGCAAGCCGATTGCCACGCTCGCCATCGATCCAAGCACGATGAAATAGCTCCAGCGCCATTTCAGCTCGGGCATGAACTCGAAATTCATACCGTAGATGCCTGCAATGAAAGTCAGTGGCACGAACAACACGGTAACCACAGTCAGCACGCGCATGACGTTGTTGAGGCGATGCGCGGAAACCGACAGATAGCCATTGGTCAGATCGGCCGTGGTCTCATACTGCAACGACGAGAGGCTGTACAGGCGTTCGGCTTGTTCGAAAAGATCGGTCAACTGGGCGACGTTGATGCCTCGCGACCTGGGGTCGTGGGCGCGCAGGCTGACGAAGCATTTCTCGTGATAGCCGCCGATTCGCCGCAAGCGCTTGAGCTGGCTGCTGAATTCCATGAGTTCTGCCAACAGGCGATCGCTTGGCCGCTTCAGGATGAGTTCCTCGATTTCCTCGAGCCGGGCCTCGATCTTGAGCAGGATCGGCAGATAGCGGTCAAGCAATCGGCGCAGGATCGCGTAGAGCAGTCGCCAGGCATCGGCTGGTGCAGGTTGCTCGCCACTGGCCAGCGCTGCCTCCACTTCGGCGATGCTTGCTGACGATTTGGCGTGCCGGGTAATGACGAGATTGTCGCGCCAGAAAACGGCCAGTTGGATCGTGCCGAATTTCACGCTCGTGCTGGTCGCATCGAATCCACGCATGAGCAGGAAATTCCAGCCGTCTTCGAGGCTCTCGAATTTGGGTGGATGTCGATGGCGCAAGGCATCATCGACAGCAAGCTTTTCGAGTCCGAGCCGATCCTGCATGTATTCGCGATGTTGGTCCGAGTCGTCGCCAACCAGGTCGATCCAGACCAGTCGGCTGGTAGCGATGGACGCAAGATCGAACCGGGCAGGCTCGATCTCGCTGATTCCTTCATCGGTGTTGCCCCAGGAACGAATGGAGATCATAGGCTTTTCCGTGGCAGGGAATGAGCGGTCAGAATTCCGTCTGGATCAGGCTCATGACGGCGCCGACCACGGCGGAAATCAGCAGAACGAAAATGGGAAGTACGGTCAGCAAAAAGCCCATCGAGCGCTTTTTTGGATCCTTGATATACGCGGCGAAATAGATCTGACGTCCGATGAGGTAGACAGCGATCATCGCGGCAACGAACAACGGGTTCCAGTAGGATGCCGAAATCCATACCGAAGGCAGCAGCAAGATCAGCATTTCGAGTGTATTGCCTTGCACACGGTAGTAGCGTTCGAAGATCGGATCGCCAGATGTTGCGGGCGCGGAAATGCCGTAGGTCCCCCGCGCCTTGCCCACTTGCATCGCGAAGAAGATGTATTGAAACAGGGCCAGTACGATCAGCAGATCGACGATTGACATTTTTTACCTCGTTGGTTGATTCGGCGCCGGCATCGGCCAGCAGACTGCATCGAATATCGATGGCAACCCAGCATACTTGCTCTGGTCGTGGACGTCTGTTCCGTTTTTCGGGAGTGGGAAACCGGCAATCGCGTAAACCCGAGACGGGAATACGGCGAGCCTGGTCGGTCTTGAATCAGGAGCCGGCTGGCGCGATGTCCAGACGCAGATTTTGCCGGATGGATTGCCGCCATGCCGGAACGACATCGGCACTCGCCGCAAACTCGGGCCAGCGGCGTACGGCATCCGTCACTTCGGTGATGATCGTTTCGGCGCGACCGCGTTTCATCGACGCCGCTTTCGCGCAATCGCGAAAATCTTCAAGGGTGAAGCCATCGCGCTTGCCGTTCATCGACATCTGGTGACTCGACGTCCACTGACCCTCGGGGTTGTAGCTGTAGCTCATGTCGAAAGCTGGCGACAGTGACCACTGGCCGGCCTTGTTCATCAGGAAAGCGATGTTCTTGACATGGTCGTCCTGGTTGCGCGCGATGATGTTGAAGGCCATGCGCCGGAATTGCTCCTCGATCGATGCCATGCCGAGATCGAGCTGGCGGATCAGCATCAACGCCTGTTCGTAGCTGTAGGCACCGGCCAGATTGAAATCGTAGTGGGCGAGGGCGGCAAGCGATTGCATGTGGAGCTTCTGCCCATCGCCGTGTCGATCGAATCGTCGGGTCATGAAATGGCGGCGATCGTTTTCCTCAAGCAATCTGCATTCGCTGATGTCGATGCCGGCGGCGCGGGCCATCAATGCATACGCGTACTCGATCGCGCCGTAGCCGCTGGGGTCGTCAAGTTCCTTGTCCCGGTTAGCGCTGACCCCATCGAATTTCAGGATCCAGTATTCGAATCCGCTGCCGGCCTCGATCTGACCCGAGCGGACTTCGTTGCTGGCGGGGTTCCAGGCAATGACGGCCTTGGCCCGGGCACCGCCAGCCGAGGTGCCGACACGCAGGATGTCGCGCAAGGCATCGGCCGAATGGTCATCGGCAAACGAATGCTGCAATTGATGTCGCTGACCGAGCACATCCGATGCGAGTTGCACGAGCGCGTCGATCTCGACCCGTTGTGTGCCGCGCGATTTCGGCCCCGTCGCTGGTGCGAACTCCAACGCGCCCATACCCCGTGCGCCGGTGTAGCAAAGGCGTTCGACCGCGTCGAAGCTCTCTGGCGTGCGCCCCTGCGTGGCCAGCCAGGCATTGATCAATGCATTGCCAAAACGGTCGGGAAGGGAGTCAGCGAGGAGCCCGGGCAAACCATGGAACGACTCGCGGGCCAGTTTCGGGAATGCGTAGACCTGATCGTCGAGCGGCATCTTCATCGGCGCGACTTCGATGCCGCTGCGGGCAAACTCCGGCGTGTACTGGAATCGCGCCGTGGCGCTGGAATCCTCGACCGAGACCGCGCCGATGGCACGCCCCCAGAGGCGAACTTCGGCGATCGTGGTCATGACTCGTCGTCCCACGTCCAGCTTGCGGCAGTGGGCTCGGATTCCCGCATTGAAGAAGCTCGCTGGCGTTGTCGGCCCTTCAATTTGAGCTGCTCGATCGGACTTGGACTCGGCTCGGGAATCAACAGATCAAGACCATCCAGCAAGTCGAGCGCGCGCAGGATCCGAATGAAGTTGGAAAGTTGGGTCGATTCGCCGGCTTCGAGTCGTTCGATGGTGCTTTTTGAAACACCCGAAGCGGTCGCCAGCTCGGCCTGCGTCTGATTGCCTTGCAAGCGATGCCGGTTGACGCGTTCGCCAAGCATCTGCAGGACGCTGTCATCAGTGAGAAGAGCATTTGTCATCATAAATCACCGAAAGTGATGAATAGAATGAGTCAAGTTCGATTATTCGTCATAACATACGAGTTACCATCGTTTTTGTCTAGTCTATCAACTCGCCATATGTGAGGAATAATACTCGATATTCGGCATTAATCGGCACTAGAGCCGAATAGCTATAACCAGAATTGCTTGCAAGTAGCGTGTCCACCGGTCGACCAATGGCGGATGGTGAATCCATTGGATTATTTTCAGGCAGGTCTCGACGCGTGTTGCAAACCCGTCAAACTTGGCCTTCGCATGCTGTCTCGAATTCAAAGGCGAATCGATTCCGGCGGGCGGGCCCAAGCTGCAAGCGGCCCTAAAGCGGGTGAGCGACAAGGTCGATTGGCAATCTCAAGGAGTCTCCGATGCCGCAACAATTCCACGCGATGGCCCTCGTGGTCCGCGACTACGACGAAGCAATCGACTGGTTCACCCGGGCACTTCGGTTTGAACTGATCGAGGACACCCCAAGGGGCGGCGAGAAGCGTTGGGTCAGGATCGCGCCATGCGGTTCGAAGGGCGCCTGCCTGCTGCTGGCCCGCGCTGTGAATGCAGAGCAGGCCAGCCGCATCGGCAATCAGGCCGGTGGCCGCGTGTTCCTGTTTCTGCACACCGATGCTTTGGCCGGTGACCATGCGCACATGTCGGCACAGGGCGTGCATTTCTGCGAGCAACCGCGCCACGAGGACTACGGCACGGTGGTGGTTTTCGAGGATCTCTATGGCAATCGCTGGGATCTGATCGAGCCGAGAGGTTAAGTCGTTGCGTTGATTTCCAGGAGAGTTTTCATGTCCTTTGTGCGTTGTCTGCGTGGCCTTGCTTCCGGCGTCGAATATTCCGCGGACGAGCCGATGAATCTCGATCCGGTCGACGGTCGACCGGTTGAGATGGTGCTTGACCTGGAGCGTCTGGCTGCCGAACGACCGCAGCGCTCGTGGTACAACCCGAGTCGAGCTGACATGTGGCGCTTCGGCGGACTCATGGCGCTCGACGTCACCGATCCGATTGACGCCAGGCCTATCGTCGCGCTTGGTGAAGGCGCTACGCCCTTGCTCGATTATTCACGCCACCCGCTGGCGAAAGCGGCTGGTATCACCTTGGGAATCAAGGAAGAAGGCAAGGCCCATGCCGGCTTCGGTGCAAACCCTACACAGAGCTTCAAGGATCGCGGCATGGCGATGGTCGTCGCCCAGGCGCGACGCCTAGGCGTCGAACGCCTGGCCGTGCCAACCCAGGGTAACGCCGGGGATTCGCTGACACGTTACGCGCTGGCAGCGGGGTTGTCGGTGGTTGTGGCGATGCCAGGAGACACGCCGACACCCATCCTCGGCAATGTTGCCGCTGCCGCGTTCAGGCATCCGGATCGGATCAAGCTCGAACTGATCGGACCGACGATTCGCGAAGCCGGGGCCTTGCTCAAGGAAAAATACATTTCGCAAGGCTGGTTCTCGGTGGCGACGTTTCAGGAACCGGGTTGGCGCATCGAGGGCAAGAAGTCGCTAGGTCTGGAACTGGCCGAACCCGCGCGTGGTGAAACACGCTGGTCCTTGCCCGATGCGGTGATCTATCCGACCGGTGGCGGCACCGGCGTGCTCGGCATGTGGAAAGCCTGGGGTGAACTCGAAGCGCTCGGCGTCATTGATTCAAGACGTCCACGCATGATCTGTGTGCAGAGTGCGGCGATGGATCCGCTGGTGCGCGCTTTCGATGACGGAGCCACGGACACTACCGCGCTGCCGGGTCAAGGCACGCTGGCATTCGGCCTCAACGTGCCGGGAGGTGTTGGTCATTTCCGCGTGCTCGAGATCATCCGCGCCAGCGGCGGCGCTGCCGTTGCCGTGGACGAGACCGACATTTCTTCGGAACTGACCAGGGTCTGGCGAGAGACGCATTGGTGGATCAGCCCGGAAGGCGCAGCCTGTCTCGCCGCGTTGCCGCAGTTGCTTGATCGCGGGTTGCTGGAACGCGGTCAGCGCGTCGTTGCGGTCAACACGGGTTCCGCAGAAAAATACCTGCCGGCCTTGCGCCACCTGCTTGACTGAAACGAATCGCGGGGCAGGCCGTCATTCGAGGATATTTTTGGCTTCCGCGACGGCGAGAATCTCCGGCTGCACATGTTTTTTGCGCTTGCCGATCAGCGGGTGGATGAAAACCGCGGCGAGGATGATGACCACGCCGACATAGAACAATGGTGTCAGTTCACGCTGCTCGCCGAACAGGATTGCTGCGAGGATGATCGCGTAGATCGGTTCCATGTTGACCGCGAGTTGCGCGCCAAACGCGGTCATGTGGCGCAAGGCGACCAGCGACAGTGCAAACGGCAGCAAGGTGCAGACGATCGACAAGGTCGCGATCAGCAGGAGGTCGTGACCGCTCGGAATACTGAAGAGATCGCCCGAGAACGCCGGAAAGATTGAAGGCATCAGTGGTGAAAGCAAAGTCAGAGCAAGCGTTCCCGCACCGAGTTCGATACCGGTTACGGTCAACGGATCACCGTGTTCGACAAGACGTTTGTTGAGCGATCCGAACAGGGCGACGAACAAGGCCGAAATCGCACCAACGACAATGCCGATACGGAAATCGTCAGGTACGCCACCGACGACGAGGGCGACGCCGGGCAATACAGCGAAGCCGAGGGCAAGCTCGCGTTTCGAGAACGCCCTGCGTGCCAGTTTAGGCTCAATCACCGCCGTGAATGCGGTTGCCAGCGCGATGCAGGTGGCCGCGACCGACGCATTCGAGAGTTTGATCGCGCCGTAGAAAGTCAACCAGTGCAGGGCGACAAGGACACCGATTCCGGCATACGAGAGAATCAGTTTTGGCGACATCGCCCGCAGCCCACGCCAGGCGCGCGGCAGCAAGGCGAGGATGGCCACGACCAGCAGCATGCGCCACCAGACCAGAGGCAGGGCGGGCAGGGAAATCATCTTGCCGAGGATTGGCGTGAAGCCCCAAAGCACCACGCAAAAATGGATCTGGAACTGGGCTTTGGATTCGGCGGTCAGGGCGCTCACGCAGGTTTCTCGACGGGTAGAGGTTGAAAGAATGCAGCGGGTAACGAAAACGCGGCGCAAGAATGCCACAGCATGGCTGCTTTCGATGCGTCTGGATTGTGCTGGCGGCTAGAACAGGGGCACACTCGGATTTCAACTCGGGAGGGTGTCATGTCCATCGAAATGAAGATGCTGGTCTGGTCCATCGTGCTCGGTCTCGTGCAAATCGCGCTGGCCGCAACGTTGGGAACAATGCAGCGGGGATTGAAATGGAATGCGGGTGCGCGCGATGGCATTCCCGAGCCTCTGATCGGAATCGCGGCGCGGCTTGATCGGGCCAGTCGCAATTTTCTCGAGACCTTTGTCTTCTTCGCTGTCGCCGTACTGGCCGTCCTTCTGACCCAGAAAGGCGATGCACAGACCGCGCTCGGTGCGCAGATCTATTTCTGGGCACGGCTTGCCTACCTGCCGATTTATGCCGCTGGACTTCCCTATCTGCGCACACTGGTATGGGCGGTTTCGATCGCCGGCCTGGTCATGGTGCTGGCCGGATTGTTCTGATCGGGTTTGCCACGCCGATCCGTTGGTGTCGACTATGCCACCGGTAGAGAATGGATACCCAAGCATGCTGGTAAACGGGCGGGTTCCGCACATCGATGAGCTGGCCACCCTTGGCCAGCTCAACTACGGTCACTTCACCACGATGCAGGTGCGTGACCGGCGAGCACGCGGATTTGATCTGCATCTGCGCCGTCTGGCCGATGCGACGCACGCCATGTTTGGCAGCGAACTCGATGTCGGGCAAGTCCGCGCTTGGGCGCGAGAATGTATCGATGACGCGCCCGTGACCCTTCGCATCACGGTTTTTTCGAAGGCATTTGATCGCGCGAATCCGGATCGACCAATGGCTGTGGATGTCTTGATGGCGACGCGCGCACCGGGCAAGCCGCGCTCGAAGCCGCTGCGTCTGCGGTCAGTCGAACATGAGCGCGTGCTGCCGCACATCAAGCACATCGGCACGCTGGATTTGCTCCACCACGCGCGGCAGGCCCGGATCGCGGGGTTTGATGATGTCGTCTTCGCCACTCGCGAAAATGAAATCTCTGAAGGATCGACCTGGAATATCGGATTCTGGGATGGCCAGCGTGTGATCTGGCCTGCTGCACCGGCTTTATTCGGAATCACCCGGCAGTTGCTTGATGCCGGCTTGCAGGCGCAAGGCATCGAAACCGTGGTGCGTCCAGTCCGTCTCGGTCATCTGGCCGATTATCAGAACGCATTCATCCTCAATTCGGGCTCGATCGGGCCGATGATCGAATCGATCAATTCGCACCGATATGAAATTGATGACGACCTGATGCACTTGCTCTCAAGGGCCCATGATACGCAGCCAAAGGAGTCAATTTGATGGCACGACAAACATTGGCGGTTGTTGGCAGTCTGATCGTCTGGGCGGCCTTGCTGCTGCAATACGTTCTGCTGGTTCGCCTGACCTGGGACGGCATCGGCCCAGCGCTGGCAACCGTGCAGTTCTTCAGCTACTTCACGATCCTGAGCAACCTGCTGGTGGCTATGGTTTTGAGCTTTGTCGCGTTTGGTGCCGCTACAAAGATGGGTGATTATTTCACCAGCGCGAGAATCCGGGCTGCCGTCGCGCTCTATATTGCGGCCACCGGCTGCATTTACCTGTTCGTTCTGAGCCGGCTCTGGGCCCCCGAAGGCCTGCAATGGTTAGCCGACGTCTTGCTGCACTACCTGATTCCGGTGATCTACCTGTCCTGGTGGGCGAGCGGCGCCGGGCACGGTTCGTTGCGCTGGAGTGATGCGTTGCGCTGGCTCGCGTTCCCATTGATTTTCCTGGCCTGGGCAATGCTGCGCGGGTACTGGCTCAACGTTTACCCTTACCCGTTCATTGATGTGGGGGCGCTCGGAGTGGCTGCAGTGGCCGTCAACAGCATCGCCATCAACCTCCTGTTCGTTGTGATCGGATTGCTGCTGATCGCGTGGGATCGCTGGCTGGGACGTGCGCGGACCTGAGCACACTGGTAGGGTGCCGAACCCGACCCTGATCGATACGAGCCTCCATGCTGCAATCCGTCCTCGCCTATCCGCGCATTGCGCTGAATGCCTCGATCATTGTCCTCAACACCCTGATTCACGCCACGCCCTTGCTGCTGCTGGCGGTGATCAAGCTGCTGATTCCGATCCACGGTTTCCGCGTCGTGGTTTCGCGCGTACTCGTGCGGATCGCAGAAAGCTGGATCTGGGTCAACAGCCGTCTGGTCACTTCCATAGCTGGCGTTGACGTAGAGGTTGAAGGCTTGCAGGATCTGCAGCGTCACGGCTGGTACCTGGTCATCTGCAACCATCAAAGCTGGGTGGATATTCCGGTTTTGCAGAAAGTGTTCAACCGTCGAATTCCGTTCCTGAAGTTCTTTCTCAAGCGCGAGTTGATCTGGGTGCCGATGTTGGGCCTGGCGTGGTGGGCGCTCGATTTCCCCTTCATGAATCGGTACTCGAAAGAACTGCTGAAAAAACGTCCCGAGTTGCGTGGCAAGGACACCGAGGAAACGCGCAAGGCTTGCGAGAAGTATCGGCACCTGCCGGTGTCGGTAATGAACTTTGTCGAAGGCACGCGCTTCACTCAGGAAAAGCACGATCGCCGACGTTCGCCGTACCAGAACCTGCTTGTGCCGAGATCGGGTGGCATCGCCCTCGTCCTCGATGCAATGGGCAGCATGCTCAATGCCATCGTCGATGTGACCGTGATCTATCCATGCGGCCGACCCGGGGTCATCGATCTGCTCGCAGGCCGCGTCAAACAGGTCAAGGTGCTGGTCGATGTCATCGCAATTCCGGCTGAACTGATTGAAGGTGACTACGAGAACGATGCGGGTTTTCGGGTTCGCTTCCAGGCCTGGCTCAACGAGCGCTGGAAGCTCAAGGACGCCCGCATGATCAAGGCCAGCTGAGCGACCCTTCGACAACGATGGTGCTGTCGCCGCCGATCCAGAAGCGCCCGCGTTCATCCGTCGAGACCTCGACGATGCCATCGCGCCCGACTTCACGTCCCTGGCTGGCGCGATAGCGCGAGCCGATCGAGGCGAGGCGTCCCTGGGAGTCGAGCAAGGCGGCGATTCCCGCGTTGACGCTGCCGGTGACCGGGTCCTCGGGAATGCCGTCTGCAGGACAGAACGCGCGCACGGTGAGCTGATGATCCGCATCCTTGCTCGGCGCGAAGACGGCGAAGCCCACTGCCGATGTCCTCAGGCACAGCTCGGAAATTTGCCCCAGCGCAGGTGAGTAGTGGCGAACTGAATCTTCATCAGGGAGTTCTGCGACCACCCATTTTGGGCCGTTCTCGACGCTGCGGCATGCGCGCAGGTCGACACGGTCGATTCCGGCCAGAATCGATGCAATGCGCGTTTGAGCGTCTGCGTCCAGTTCATGGATTCGCGCAGCGGGCGCGACCACATGGGTGCGCGTGGTGTCGCCGACGTTTTCAATTCGAACATCGAGCAAACCGGCTGCACACTCCTGCAACAAGCGTCCATCGCGCGGTCGAGCAAGACCCTTCTTGACGGCCACCCATGCCGCGCCGACGCTGGGATGCCCGGCAAACGGCAATTCCTGGCGTGGCGTGAATATGCGTACACGGTAGTCCGCGCCGTCTTGGGTCGGCGCGAGCAGGAAGATGGTTTCCGAAAGGTTGGTCCAGTGGGCGAATCGCTGCATTTGCGCGGTGTCGAGATCCGCGGCATCGATGACAACGGCCAGCGGATTGCCGAAACCGGCTCGATCCGAGAACACGTCAACCTGGAGGAAACGACGTTGGCTCATGGGTTTATCGCCTGGGGAAAAGCCGACATGATGCCGCGTGTCGAGCGATGTTACCGAGCCCTGCTAGAATCCGCACCCGGTCTGGACGTGCTGTAGCCTCCAGAGCTAGCCGATTCTCAACCCACATCGTTGCAGGTATTCCCATGGGCAGAGGCCCCAGTATCGAAGGTCGCAAGAACGCGGAAGACGCGAAGCGCGGCAAGATTTTCACCAAGCTGATCCGCGAAATCACCGTTGCCGCGCGCAACGGCGGTGACCCGGCGACCAATGCGCGCCTGCGCATCGGCATTGAAAAGGCCTTGTCCGCCAACATGACCAAGGACACCATCGAGCGCGCGGTAAAGCGCGGTTCCGGAGCCGACGGCGCCGACGACATGGAAGAGTTGCGCTACGAGGGCTACGGCCCGGGTGGGGTCGCCCTGATCATTGATGCGATGACCGACAATTCCGTGCGTACCGTGGCTGACGTACGCCATGCCCTTTCAAAACATGGCGGCAATCTCGGCACCAGTGGATCCGTGGCGTTTCAGTTTGCACGCGTCGGCGAACTCGTGTTCGACACTCCCTCGTCGGAAGCCGAGGAGAGAGTCCTCGAAGCCGCACTGGAAGCCGGTGCCGATGACGTCGTCAATGCGGCAGGGCGCAGCACCGTGTTGTGCGCCCCGGAAAATTTCGAGTCGGTCAAGACGGCGATGCTTGCAGCCGGAATCGTGCCGACCAGCGACGCGGTCGTGATGCGTCCCGAGAATCGCATCGCGGTCAGCGGCGAAGTGGCCGAGACCTTCGCCGACCTGCTCGACTGGCTCGATGAACTCGACGATGTGCAGGAGGTTTATCACAACGCCTCCTTGCCTGAATCGGCATGACCACCCCAAGCAACGCGCATCACGGGATCGTGTTTTTTCCAGGGATTGCAATGAAGAGATTTCTGGCTGTGGCAGGGGCGACGCTGATTATCATCCTGGCCGGATGTACGTCGCACACCGTTCGCAATTCGGGAGTTTCACAACCCATCAAGATCGCCAGCTGGAATCTTGAGCATCTCTCAGAGCGCGATGGTGTCGGTTGTCGTCCACGCACCGAGGTCGATTACGCGGCGTTGCGCGATTTCGCCGAGCAACTGGATGCCGATGTCATCGCGTTCGAGGAAGTCGAGAATGCGGCGGCAGCGGCTCGCGTCTTTCCGTCAGATCGATACACGATCGTGATTTCGCAAAGACCGTCCAGCGGGCGCCACGGTTTTTGCGGCCGCGATGCGACCGATGGCCCGACCATTCATGATCAGAAGGTGGGTTTCGCGATTCGAAACAGCCTCAGATTCACGCGGAACCCGGACCTGAGCGCACTCGCGATCGGCAATCCCGATTTGCGTTGGGGCGTTGATATCACCTTGGACAGCGCGAAGCCGTTGCGCCTGCTCGCCCTGCATCTGAAAAGCGGATGTTCTGCCGGCGACGAAAAAAAGCCCTGTCCGATCCTGTTCGATCAGATACCGGTGTTGCAGCAATGGATTTCCGCTCGCCACACGGAAGGTATGCCATTTGCAATGCTCGGCGATTGGAATCGACGCCTTGCGCTGCCCGAAGACGTTGTTTGGAAGCGTCTCAACGAAAAGGTTTCCCTGTTCGATGCGGCCGAAGGAAAGGGCGCGACGTGTGTCGCACGCTATCCCGACTTCATCGATCACATCGTGCTCGACCCCAAGGCGGCATCGCGCCGCGTGCAGGGGTCATTTTCCGAATTCACCTACGGCGTGCCTGAGGATCAACACCCCTCCGACCACTGCCCGGTCACATTGGTTATTGAGTGATTCGGGATTTCGGATCGGAGATGATCGGCCGTTCGGCTGTCGAAGACCGTGAATCGGTATTTGCAGGGGTGGCCGCGATGTTCTTTTTCAGATGAATCCTGTGATGCTTGGAAGGCTTCGCGGCTGAACCAGCGCCTGCACTATCCAGGAAGGGCTTGATCACGTTCCGTTCGTCGTGATCCTTGTCGAAGCATGATCGGAAGCTGGCGCGGGAGATCAACAAGTTGGAACTGTCCTTCGACAGGCTTGAAGCAAGCCAACGAATCGATCCGGGGCCTAGCGGTCGAGGTTGGTCAGCCTTCCTTCACGGAAATCAACGCTTGAGCATGTCCTTCAATCCGGCAAACGGATTGCTGGTTGCCGCCGCTGTCTTGTCTTCGGCCGAGGAGGCACTGCCTCCGGTGTGATCAATGTAGCGGGAATGCTCGTTGTCGTGACAGTACACGCATAGCAGCTCCCAGTTGCTGCCATCGGCCGGGTTGTAGTCGTGATCGTGGTTGCGATGATGCACGGTCAGCTCCTGAAGGTTGGCACGGGTAAATTCGCGCGCACAGCGACCACAGACCCACGGATACATCTTGAGTGCACGCTCACGGTAGCCGGCATCACGCTGAGCGGTAGCGCGTCGCGCTTCCGCGACAATGCGGTCAAGCTTGTTGGTGTCCATCGATTGCCTCGATCAGGAGCCGGAATGGTCGCAGAATTTCGGGCGGCGCACTATTGTCGAGGATCGGGCTCAGCGCGATCGAACCCTTTCAGGCAACGTTGATCAATCTGACGCAGCAGGATAAACAAACCTTGCCTGTCGCCGTGCTTGCATCGAGTGCGCATGAGAACCGCCGGCGACGTCGCACCGGAGCATTTCAGGTTCGTGCTGTTGAGGCGACATGGTCTTGCCTGTTCGCAGCGTCCATAATCGCCGTCCGACTCGCAGGCACCAGGCACTCCCCTAGATGGCAGCAAAATACTCGATCGTCCGTTTCCGCAGCGCATGCATCCTGTTGATTATGCTGGCAGTTTCCGCGTCGGTGGTCGCCGCGCCGCTCGAGAGTCAGAACTCGCCAATTCGCATCGGTGCAGATGAAATTCGTGGCCGCATCGAGGTGTTGCAGGCGCGGACCGACGTTGTTGCAGCGGACAAGCAGCTGACCCTGGAAAATCTGCAAACTGCGCTGTCCCGCCTGCAAGGTGCAGAGAGCGCACGCAAGCTTGCTGCGGACTATGCGGAATCGCTCAAGCAGGCGCCGGAAAAGATCGCGGAACTGCAAGCGAAACTCGCGGAGCCGCATGAGCCACATGCTTTGCAGAGCCCGGCGGAGCCGCTCGAGATCGATCCCGCCAGCGCGCAATTGCGCATGGCCGCGCTGCAGATTCGTCTGGTGTCACTGGGTACCCAGCGTCGGGAGCTCGAAGACGTACTGAAAACGATGACCTCGCGCAAGATTGAAGCGCGGTCGGAGCTGTCAGACCTGAGGTCGCAGCTCGAGCGAGGCGCGGATGCAATTCCGGACGATGCTTCCCAGATGTTGCTCGACGCGATCCAGATCAAGGATGACGCCGTACGCCAGGACCTCTCGGCGCGGATAGAAAGGAATGAACAGGAAATACTGAGCCTGCCGACCCGCCAGGCAATTGCGTCCGCACGGTTGAGCGTGCTGGGTCGTGAAGTGGATCAAGCCCAGGCTGATATTTCCGGGCTGGGTCGACGCATGGATGCCCGTGAGCAGGAAGCTCTCATTGAAAAGCTCGAGCGGGTGAAGTCGCTCGTCGTGACCTTGAATGGCGAGCCGGAGGCCTTGCAATCTCTGGCTAGGGAGACTGAAGCGCTGCGCGAGACGATGTTCGGCATCGCCAACGATTTGCGCAAGCTGTGGTCAACCAAGGATCGCCTGCACAGTCAACTCGAAGAGGTGTCGGCCCTGCGCAATAACGCCGAGCAGATCCTCGCGTTCGGGCGCGTCGGTGAGGAATATGGCCGTTTGCTGTTCGACGTCGGCAAGAAGCTTCCCTCCGAGGCATCCTTGAGTCGCCGGATCTCGGCTCGTCAATCGGTCATCGTCGACGAGCGAGTCAAACGTTTCCGCATCGAGCAGAAGCTTGCGGCAGCGGGTGCTGGTCCGTCTGCGGTGAAACGCGTGATCGACGAGGTGGCTGGAGCAGCAAAAGCCGATTCGCGCGACCTCGTCCAGTCCCTTCTCACGGGGCGGCGGGAGGCGTTGCAGGATTTGAGCGAAATCCAGGGCAGGCAGGTTGAAGCTCTCGATGAACTCAATCAACTCGAAACCGAACTGCGCGATCGCAGCGCGCAATTGCGTCTGATGCTCGATCAACGATTGCTGTGGCTTCCGAGCTCTGCACCGATCGACCGGCAATGGGGAATGCAGATCATCAGCGGCGTCGGCCGACTTTTCTCGGAAAAAAACCGCGCCGAACTGATTCCGGCGCTGCGTGCGTCGATCAGGAGCCGCCCTTTGCTACCGATCCTCCTGTTGACGCTTGCCGTGGCCGTGCTCGGATTGCGCAAGCGGATGCTGGCAAGGCTGGAAACCCTGTCAAAACCTCTCGATACGCGTGAGGACCGGTTCGGACTGACCCTGTCGGCACTGGTCATTACCGTGCTGCTGTCCTTGCCGATACCACTTGCATTCGAAATTCTTGCACATCTGATGCTCGATCCTGCTCGGCCTTCGTCTCTCCCAAGCGCGATGGGAACGGGCTTTTTCAATGTCGGGATTGTCCTGTTCATCCTGAACCTGTTCCGCAACATGTGTCGAAATCACGGTTTGTTCGTCAGCCATTTTCGCTGGCCGCAAGCGGGCGTGCGTCGCCTCGGAATTGCACTCTGGAGGGTGAGCCTGGTGTTGATTCCAGCAGTCTGGTTTGCCGGAGTCGCAGAGGTCAGTGAGGATCCCTCCTATGAGGACGGCATCGGTCGGCTCGGCTTGCTGATTGTTTCGATTGCACTGACCATTTTCACTTATCGTATTTTCCGACCCAATGGCGGGGCGATGACGCAAAACCTTGAGCAGCAGGGTTTGCTCTGGCGCACGCGGTATCTATGGTATGCCGTCCTCGTTTTGACTCCTCTGGTTCTGGCTGGCGTTGCCATGGCCGGCTACACAGTCAGTGCGAGCGAGTTGCAGGGGCGCATGATCAAGTCGGCCTGGGTGCTGCTTCTGATCATCATCGCGTTGCAGGTTGCGATGCGCGGCGTGCTTGTTGCCGGACGTCGAGCAGCCTACAAGCAGGCCGAGGTACGGAGCGCGAAGGCGCGCGAGGAAACAAGTGAGGGCTCGGCCGGCGAGAGCGTCGGAGAAGGTGCTCCGATCTCCCACGAAGAACCCGAGCTCGACGTCGTGACAGTCAGTCTGCAGACCCGCGGCATCTTGCGTGCAGCCGGCCTGGTACTGCTCGGAATCTTGTTGTGGAAGATCTGGAGCGGTCTCATTCCCGCGCTCGGCATTTTTAATGACATCGTGCTCTGGTCAAGTGTCACAACGACTGCGGCGGGACAGGTTGTAACCGCATTTACGCTCGGGCATGTCCTTCTCGGCGTCCTCTTGCTGGTCTTGACCGTGATTGCATCCCGCAATCTTCCGGGCTTTCTTGAGGTCGTCGTACTGCATCGATTTGAAATTGATTCCGGCGCGCGCTACGCATTCGTGACGATCATTCGATACCTGATTCTGGCCATTGGACTGGTCGTTGCCTTCAGCAACATTGGCGTCGACTGGTCGAAGCTGCAATGGGTCATAGCCGCCCTAGGCGTCGGGCTTGGCTTCGGCCTGCAGGAGATCGTTGCCAACTTCGTATCCGGCATCATCATCCTGTTCGAGCGCCCCGTGCGTGTCGGTGACCTGATCACGATCGATGACACGGTCGGCACGGTAACGCGCATCGAAATTCGCGCGATCACGATCACGGACCCGGATAATTTCGAGGTGATCGTGCCGAACAAGGCCTTCATTACCGGCACGGTCAAGAACTGGTCGCTGACCAGTCCGGTTACCCGCCTCGTGGTCAAGGTCGGGATCGCCTATGCCAGCGATGTTGCAATGGCGCAGCAGATCATGCTCGACGTCGCCAAGGCCAACGAGCAGGTGCTCGATTCGCCTTCGCCCGTCGTGCTCTTCCTGGGCTTTGGCGACAGTTCGCTCGATCTGGAATTGCGCGTGTTTGTGGGGCGCATCGATCAGCGTCTGTCGACCCTGCACAATCTCCATGTGTCGGTCTTCGAGGCCTTCAATGAGGCCGGGATCACGATCCCGTTTCCGCAACGTGATGTGCATCACCATGGATTGATCGCTCCCGATACTGGCGGTGTCGACGACGCCGACAACGACAGCGACAGCGAGAAGGACAACGAAAACGAGAAGGACAGCAACAACGACAAAGACAACGACAAGTCGATCCCGGAACCCAATCCGCCAGGATCATAGGTCTGCTCTGTTCCCGATGTTCCGTTGTTCCTGCTCGTTGCCGAAATCACCATTGCGAGGAGAATGAAGTGAACAGATTGATGCAGTGCGTTTTCATTGCCGGAGCATGCTTGTTTCCGATCATCGCCCAGGCTGAAAAGCCGAAAATCGAATTCATCAACTCGGAAAAGGCCAAGGCGGCAAATTACCCCTTTTCGCAGGCCGTTCGAGTCGATCACACGCTCTATCTTTCGGGCCAGATCGGAACCGATCCGAAGTCCGGAAAACTTGTTGAAGGAGGCATCGGCAAGGAGTCGCGTCAAACGATGCAGAACATCAAGGATTTGCTCGGCGAACACGGCCATTCGATGAGCGATCTCGTCAAATGCACGGTAATGCTCGCCGACATCAAGGAGTGGCCCGCCTTCAACGCGGTCTACCGGGAGTTCTTCGGTGACCGATACCCGGCGCGCAGCGCATTCGCCGGCAGTGGGCTGGCCCTCGATGCGCGCGTCGAAGTCGAGTGTATTGCGGTTGTAGATTAGGTTTCATCTGACCAGGAATCTCCTGTGTTGTGGGCTGGTCTGGGTCGCATGAGACGAAAAATCGCAACCAAAGACCGCCGTTTCTGTTCCGATTTCGGGTGTGGACTGTTTGGCGGACGGTGAGTCCGAATCGTTGCCGGGATATTGCCACTGGGCCGGGTGTGCGGGCTACCCGGCTAGCTGCACGGAACATTCGATCATGCGTCGAGGAGAAGCAGAATGAAGATTGCAGGCTTGGCAATCACACTTGTGTTGGTCACCCTGATGCAGCCGTCATCGGCCTTGTGTCCACCCGCTGGCATGGACAAAACCGCCTTGCTGAGTCTCAAGGCCAGAGAGTTCGAGCTTGCCGTGGATGCGGCGATGGCGCGTGATGCGCTCGCAGGGGAATTGATTGACTGCCTTGACCACGCGGATCCCGAACTGCGTGATGGTATTGCTTACGAAGCCCTCACAATCTGGATGCGTGCCGGTTTGCTCGATGCGTTGGCGCTCAGGCGCATCCATTCAAGACTGATGGCTCGATTGCGTGCGGACAGTCCGGATTCGCAGGGTTTCGGCAAGCCGTTCGCTGCGCTGGTTTTGTCCGAGCTGATAAAACGTGACAAGACGGAGAGGTTTCTGAGCGCCGCGAAACTCGCGGCGTCCGTCGAAACTGCCTCTGGCTACATGGAATCGATTCGCGACTATCGAGGTTTTGATCCCACCGAAGGTTGGCGCCATGGCATCGCGCATGATGCGGATCTGCTGATGGCATTGGCCGACCATCCCGGCGTCGACAACGAGGGACTGCGTCGAATAATTTCCGCTACTGGATCGCAGATCCTGGCCCACGATCAGCATTTCTATGTCCATGGCGAACCAGAGCGGCTGGCGCGACCGTTGCTGGTCGCCGCACGCCGCGGCATCATGAGTGCAGATGAGTGGTCTGAATGGTTGGGTGCGTTCGCGAGGGAGCCCTCGGGGGGATCCTTGTTCATGAGTGCTTCGGGACTCAATCGCCGCCACAACCTGCAGGCCTTGCTGCTTGCCTTGTATCTCAATGTCAACGAGTCCAGCGACAAAGTCCTTCGTGGTGCGTTGCGCACGCCCGTCATCGACGCGATTCGCGCGATCAATTAGGGAAGGAGTCTGATCAGCGCCGGCCCGAGGAAAAAACCTGTCGAACTCCGGCCAAAGTCAAAGCGCGCCACCAAGGTCGTCATCCTTGAAACTGCGCGGACTCATCTGCTGGGTCATCCGATAGATGCCTTCGCGAATGACGCGGGTCATCCTGAGGTCGATGATCGTCGTCTCGTTGGGGGCGATCAGCGGTAACAGGTTCTGCACGTCTGCCTGCAGCTCGGCCATCCAGTACTCGACGAAGTGATCGCCGTCGCGAGGCACGACCCGCAGGCCGTACGGTGGACGCGGTATCAATGCCTTGCGCGCGATTTCGTCGTCCTTTTCTCCGGGAATCGGCGGGCAACCGGTCAAGGTGGCGTGATTGAGGAAGAAACAAAGATTGCCAGAGCGTTTGTTGAACTGCCGATCGGCAAGAAAATTTTCGGGCAACTGGTTGGGGTCATTGGCGGGTCCTGCTGTCAGCAGGACCTTGACTTCCGGAGTGCCGAAACCGCGTGAATCCTGCAGGCGGAAGATGACCATCGCATGTGGGTCGTGGATGTACTCTCGATCCGGCAGGACCGGCACATGCTCGACCTCAAGTCGGTTATCGATGGCTTGATGGTTTGCGTTTTCGTTGTCAAACGCATCACACAGTGTCGTATAGGTGACGGCATCCGCGACGTGAAGGCAGCGCAGGATCGCATCGACCGTGTCGTTGTTTCCGGTGTCATTGAGCACGCCGCGCATGATGCCCTTGGCGGCTCCGGAATGCGCCTTGCCGGGGACGATCTTGAATGCTGTTTTCGCGGAGCGTCTTGTCGTTACCTTGCGCAATGAGCGAAGGCGCTTGCGCGCGGAGGGCAGTGCTTCATCGGCGACGAGCTCGGGTTGTTCGAGGACGATATGCGTTGCATTGAGATTGGCGGCTGCAAGTCGCACCACGCCGTCCGAGCCGATCTCACCGGTGTACGGATTGACGTAGTCATACAGCTTTCGATCGATCGTGTCGCCACTGAGCACAAATTGGAACAATGGCGAGGTCGATTCGGTCAGCTTGAGCCGCGGATAATCGTTGATCCAGCGCAGATTGAGTTCGCAGGATTCCGGGCTGCCAAGCTCGAGCCAGTCGAGCACGCCTTGGCCGGGTTCAACGCCATTGAACCAGCTCTTGATCGCGGCGAGTCGCGATTTTCCGAGTTGGGCAAGCGCCGATCCGAAGTTGGCCGGAGCCAGCATGACCAGATGGCTCATCGGACATTCGGAGGTTAGCTTCGTCTGCACGTGAGTCCGGTCGAACCATTCACGAACCACCGGTCCACCGGTCGAATGCGTGATGCAGACGAAACGTCGCTTGTTGCCTGCTTTCTCGAGCACCTTGTTCAAAGCAGCGTCGAACGCGCGGGCAATATCCGCGATCCGGACTTCGTCGCGAAAGCTGACGTACTGCCCAAGATAGACATGTTCAACGTCGAGCTTCGGCCCACCGTTGCGCGCTGCTTCCGCTTTCAATCGCGCCGGTAATTCGCCATAGGTGTCGGTGTTGGTGACGCTCCAGCCATGCACGAAAAGAACAAGCATCGTCGCCATGATCAGACTCCTTTTGCGCAAGCGTCAGCGCCGCTCCACCGCTGGTGTGGCGGGTTTATCAGGCTTTTTCAATCGCCTCAATCAAGGCGGCGCGTTGTTTGTCATCAAGCATTTTCTCGACCCCGGCTTGCAGATTGTCGGTTTCCCTATCCGGCTTGCCGGTCGCCGGAATAACCACGGTCACCGCCGGATTGCTCAAAGCGAAACGCAGAAACAATTGAGCCCAGGACGTTGCGCCAATCTCTGCAGCCCATCCCGGAAGTGGCTTTCCTTTGACTTGCGAAAACAGATTGCCATCATTGAAATTTCGATTGACGAGTACCGCCACACCGAGATCCCGGGCCATCGGAAAGACGCGCTGTTCAGCGGCACGTTGGGTCACCGAGTAGTTGATCTGCAGAAAATCGGGCCTGGACGCCTCGACGGCATCGGCCAGTTCGTCCTGTGCGCGATCAAGATAGTGGGTCAGTCCAACGTAGCGAACCTTGCCTTCGACCTTGAGTTCGCGGGCAAGGGCTAGCTGGGTTTTCCAGTCGCCCAGGTTGTGTACCTGGAGTAGTTCGACCTTGTCCGTCTGTAACCGCTTGAGCGAGGAATTGAACTGTTCAAGACCAGCTTCGCGTCCCTTGACGCCCGACAGCTTGGTTGCGAGAAATACCTTTTCGCGCATCCCCAGATCAGCAAGTAGATCGCCGATGACCGATTCCGCCGTACTGTAGGAAGGCGAAGTGTCGATCAAGCTTGCACCGGCGGCAAGGAATCGTCGCAATACCTCGCGACGCGGATCGCGTTCCGCCGCACTCGTGCCGATCTCGAAACTGCCCGAAGTGCCGAGACCTATGATTGGTATCTGCTCGCCGCTGGAGGGGATCTTGCGCGTAGCGATGGCAGGTTTGAGTTGCGCGGCCGGCGTCGTGCCGAAGGCGAGTGAAGGGTTGATCATGGCCGTCAAAGCAACTGTCGCCGTCGCACCCAGGAACTGACGTCGATTGCTCATCACTTCACCTCTTTCCGATTGCAGTGGGATTTTGCATTGTGCACCCCTCGCGGTGTGACGCAAGTTTGCGGGCTTCAGAAATCGCCGATCCGGATTCTGCATGAGGAAAAGTCGCCAATCGACACTGGTCGAATCCGCTGCGAGCTGGGATGATCTTTTTCGAATCGATACCAGGGAATCGCCATGAGCATGACAACCCCCGATCTTTGTGATGCACATCCTGGGCTGGTTCGTGTGGCCGATCCGATCTTCCGCAGTTTTGGAGGGCGCGATTTCTTCGGCGGCCAGATCACCACGATCCAGTGTTTCGAGGACAACTCGAAGGTGAGGGAGCAGGTTGCAACGCCGGGTCCAGGCAAGGTGCTCGTCATCGATGGCGGCGGATCACTGCGTCGAGCCTTGCTTGGCGATCAGCTTGCACAAGCTGCTGTCGCCAATGGCTGGGAGGGCATCCTCATCAATGGTTGCCTGCGTGACGTACAGATCATGGCCACGCTGGATATCGGCGTGCAGGCTCTCGCCAGTCACCCGATGAAAACCGAAAAGCGAGGCTTGGGCGATGTTGATGTACCGGTAACCTTCGCCGGATTGACCTTCAAGCCGAACGCCTGGCTCTATGCGGATGCGAATGGCATCGTCATTTCAGATCAGTGTCTGATCTCGACCACATGAAATCCCGGGAATGGCTGATCAACTTCCCTTCGTGGTGACCCTGTCGATGAACACCTGATCGAATGAAGGATTCGCGGAACGATGCAACCCCGTCCTTGACGTCGTCCCTGCGCAGGCCCAGCGCCGATTTCCGAAAATTCGCTGCATTGTGGCGCGCCTCGCGCGAACCTTTCACGGAGGTTCGGTAGTTTCACGGTGCAGAAACTCACGAGAGCCAAAGGCGCTGGGCCCCTGCCTTCGCAGGGGCGACGGAGAGGGTTGTTGAATGATTTTCCTCGGCACAACCTGAGGCATTGATTCAACTCGCCTGTCGTCATTGCGCGAGCAGGACTGCGTGGCCGAACATCGAAGCGAACATTCGCATCGACACACCGATTCACTTATTTCGTCGTCCCTGCGCAGGCAGGGACCCAGTGACTCTGGTTCGTTTGCAAGGTGCTGGGCCCCTGCCTTCGCAGGGGCGACGGTGAGGGTTGTTGAATGATTTCCCTCGGCACAACCTGAGGCATTGATTCAATTCGCCTGTCGTCTTTGCGCGAGCAGGACTGCGTGGCCGAACATCGAAGCGAACATCGAAGCGAACATTCGCATCGACACATCGATTCACTTATCTCGTCGTCCCTGCGCAGGCAGGATGGCGGTCGGCGACTATCTGGTGTGCGCCAAAGTCAGGCCCTGAAGCCAGACGTCTACAACGACAACGTGCGTCCACCGTCCACGGGCACGTTGATGCCGTTGACGTAGCCAGCGGCCGGGGAGGCGAGGAAGGCGATCACGCTGGCGATTTCGCAGGCATCGGCGAAGCGACGCAGAGGGACGGTGGCGAGCATGCCGTCGGCAATTTTTTCCTCACTATTGCCAGTGGCTTTGGCACGATCGGCGAGGATTTGATCGAGGCGTTGAGTGCGCGTATAGCCAGGCAGCACATTATTGACGGTGATGCCGTGCGGACCGAGTTCGCCGGCGAGGGTCTTCGACCAGCTGGCGACTGCGCCGCGAATGGTGTTGGAGACGCCAAGGTTGCGGATCGGTTCCTTCACCGAGGTCGATATCACATTGACGATACGACCGTAGCCGCTGCCCTGCATGCCGGGGAGGATGGCCTGAACGATGGTTTGCGCGGCGATCAGATGCTGATTGAATGCAATCAGAAACTCGTCAGCCGATGCCGAGTTGACGGGACCGCCGGGCGGGCCGCCCGTGTTGTTGATAAGTATATTGACGGCGCCGTTGCTGGCGAGCGCTTCAACTCTCGCGCGCAATTCGCCGTGATTGCTCATGTCGACCGCGACATAACCATGCTTCTGCGCGCTATTGACGCGGGGCAGTTCGGCGACGACTTTTTCAAGCGACTCGGACGTTCGGGCGAGGACAGTGACATCGGCGCCCAATGCCGCCAATTCATGCGCGGTCGCACGGCCGATCCCTTGGGAGGCACCACAGACGAGGGCATGCTTTCCGAGTAGTTCGAGATTCATCGTCCTGGCCTGTTTTCAGTCTACTGAATGCGGGCGAGCTTCTCGATCATCATCGAGAGCAGCTCTTCCTCGTCTTCTGCGCGCGGTGGTTCGATGGATTCAAGATCGAAACCCATAATCGCCGCATCGTCCTCATCCAGTCCATCAAAGGCGCGGAACTCGGCGTCGAGCAGGGCCATGCGGGCATGTTGCTCATCGTCGTAGCGGGGGCGCTCGCCACTCGAGTCAAAGATTTCAGCAATGCCGGAATCGAGCACGTTCAAGCGGGCCCAGACGAGGGTGTCGCCGACAATGGCAACCCACCATTCGCCTTGATCCTCGGGTTCCAGCTCTGTCTCGTCCATGTCGTCCATGTCGTTCATATACCCCGGCCGCTCAAAGTGCTCGATGCGATTGCAGCAATGCCGCCGAGCGTTATCGCCCAGGTGCCGACGAAGCCGAGTCGGGCCAGCCCATTCAAGGATTTGTCCTTGAGCGCCACATAGCGTCGCCAAAGGAACCAACCGAACGCTCGCGGCGTGAACATGAAACCGCCAAGACGTGCCCTCTCCTCAGCATGGTGATCACGCAGATGCACGGTGACCAGCACCCAGGTCATCAAATAGGTAGTCAGCCCGGCAACCAGGAAGCCGAGACCGAGCAGCAACATGAATTCACGGACGAGTAGCATCAGAATTCCGCGTGGCCGGGAACGCGCGGGTAGGGGATCGCGTCGCGGATGTTGGCCAGGCCGCAGACATACACGACGAGCCGCTCGAAACCGAGTCCGAACCCTGCGTGCGGCACGCTGCCATAGCGACGGAAATCGCGATACCAATTGTAATGGGATGGATCGAGACCGAACTGCTGCATGCGCGCATCGAGCACATCGAGACGCTCTTCACGCTGCGCGCCACCGATGATCTCGCCGATACCGGGGGCGAGCACGTCCATTGCGGCGACGGTGCGGCCATCATCGTTGAGGCGCATGTAGAACGCCTTGATCTTCTCGGGATAATTGACCACCACGACCGGTCGGCCGACATGTTCCTCGACCAGAAAGCGCTCGTGCTCGGTTTGCAGATCGATGCCCCATTCAACCGGATACTCGAACTTCTTGCCGGATTTCTTGAGGATCTCGACTGCATCGGTGTATTCGATCTTCTCGAACGGCGCCTTTATGAAAGCCTCGAGTCGGGAAACGGCGGTCTTCTCGACGCGTTCGGCGAAGAACGCCATGTCGTCTGCGCGCTCATCAAGCACGGCCTTGAATGCGAACTTGAGAAGCTCTTCAGCAACACGTGCGTTCTCGGTGAGATCGGCAAACGCGATCTCGGGTTCGATCATCCAGAATTCGGCAAGATGGCGCGCGGTGTTCGAATTCTCGGCGCGAAACGTCGGTCCGAACGTGTAGACCTTGCTCAGTGCGAGGCAGTAGCCCTCGACGTTGAGCTGACCTGAAACTGTCAGGAATGCGTCCTTGCCGAAGAAATCCTTGCGCATATCGACCGCACCCTTGTCGGTTCGCGGCAGATTCATCAGATCCAGCGTCGAGACGCGAAACATCTGACCGGCGCCTTCGGCATCCGAGGTGGTGATGATCGGCGTGTTGACCCAGCAATAGCCGTTCTGGTCGAAATAGCGATGAACCGCCGAGGCGAGTGTGTGGCGTACGCGCGTGATCGCGCCGAACAGGTTGGTGCGTGGGCGCAAATGCGCGACTTCACGCAGGAATTCCAGCGAATGCGGTTTGGGCTGGATTGGGTAGGTTTCCGGATTGTCGACCCAGCCGACCACTTCAACTTCACTGGCCTGCAGTTCGAAACCTTGGCCCTTGCCCTGCGAGGCGACCAGTTCGCCAGTCGCGATTACGGCGCAGCCGGCGGAGAGGTGCTGCACTTCGTCGGTATAGTTCGCCAGCGAATCGGGCGCGACCACTTGAATGGGGTCAAAGCAGGAGCCGTCGCTGACATTGATGAAAGACAAGCCCGCTTTGGAGTCGCGGCGTGTGCGCACCCAGCCGCGAACGCTGACGGTGGTGCCTGCGGAAAGGGTGCCGCTCAAGGCTTGTTTGACACTGACGACGGACATGCGTTGCTGGCTCCGGAAAATCATGCAAAGCGAGCCGCCATGCGGATCGCTGGAAACCCGGCATGATAGCCGATAGGCAAGGATTCGGGTGCCTCGTCAATGTCGCAGGCGGGATCGGATATCCGTCCGGAAGGTTTCGGCCACGTGACATTCGCTCCAACTGCACCTTGAATCCCGGCCGCCTGCCAAGATGTCTGGGAACATGGCGGTGTTAGACTCCTCCGCTCCACAGCCACGAATCTTCATGACCGAATCGATGCCCATCCAGCTCTCTGCCGCCGCTCTCGAGCGCATGCACCGTTTTCTCACCCAGGATCCTGCGGCGATCGGTGTGCGTTTCGGAATCAAGCGGACCGGCTGCTCTGGCTACGCTTATACGGTTGATCTGGCTCGGGACGTGGCCGAGGATGACCATGTATTCGACCATGACGGCATGCGAGTGCTGGTTGAAGCCAAGGCCATGCCGTTCGTCGAAGGCACCGAGATCGATTTCAAGCGTCAGGGTCTGAATGCCGCCTTTGTTTTCCGCAACCCGAACGCGACTGGCGAATGTGGGTGTGGCGAGAGCTTTACCGTGGCTGCAAAGGCTTGACCGCAGTCGGGCCTGCTTGATCGGTTCGTTTCGATCGCCCTGGCGGCGGTGTGATGATTGGCTCGCTGATGTCATCCTGTGCGGGTTGCGACCTTTGTTTCGCGGCCCCGTTGTTTTTTCGGATTTCGCAACCACGTATCCGAGTCATTCAAATCGAGGTGCCGAGATGATCACATTGAACGTGCGTGGATTGCCGCGCGAAACGACTGAAACGTCCTTGAATGAGATGTTCGGGAAGTTCGGCCGGGTACACAAGCTGAAGATGGCTATGGATCCGTTCAAGAACGAGTGCAAGGGCTTTGCCGAACTCGCCATGGAAGGACACGAAGCGCGCGCAGCGATCGCCGGCCTCGATGGCAGCTTCCAGGAAGGCGGTACCTTGCGTGTCGGGCTTGCCAGCGCGCGTCCGGCTCGTGGTGGCCGTCGCTGATCAGGATTCACCCGGTTGCGGAATTTTCGAATGCAATTGCCCAATCTCCGCACCTGCATGATGTTGATGGCTGTGTCTGCGTTGGCGGCATGCTCGCCAGCGCCAACGCCAGCCAGCGTCGATGCCGGTCAGTCCGAGACTGATCAAAGCCAGCTGCCCGTGGCCGACAGCCGGCCCTCAGTCGCCTTCATTCGCGGCTACTACGAAGCAAGCGATGGCGGCTTGTTCACCGCCTGCAGCGAGACCTCGCGTCGTCGCGTGACGTCAATCGACGTTGCGACAGCAGCTGCGATGGCGAAGGCCAATCAGGCCTTGGATCGCCCGCGCTATCTCATGGCAGAAGGCAATCTCTCGGGTAAAGACGAAGTCGAGATCGGACCTTTCAATCTGATTTCCGGTGATGCCTGGAACTGCGAGTCGCGACTCGACGACGTTGTTCTTGCCGCGCGCGGAGCCGATGTGCTGTGGAGTCTCGAAGTGACGCCGGCTGCGGTGACCTTTGCGCCAGCTCCGGGTGCCGCGCCCGAGATCCATGCGTTCGAAGCTCTGCAACCCGGTTCCGATGGCCTTGGTCTGAAGACAACCGACTCCAAACTGAGCGCCAGCCTTCACTCCGGCGCTTGCATTGAAACGATGACCGATACCACGTTCGGCTGGTCGATCAAGCTCATGGCCAACGGCCAGACGTTTGTCGGCTGTGCCTGGCGCGGACTCGCGGCACCTTGAGGCCAGCCGGAGATCCATGAACGCGAGCGGCGATGTCGACCCCGGTTTGCAGTCGATCAAGGTGCGGTCCGGCGATGGAGCCGAAGCCGATCTCGAGCTGCACTGTCCGTCAAATGCGTCGATCGGCGTGCTCTGGCTGCCGGCGCTCGGGGTCAGTTCCCGGCACTATCAGTCTTTCGCGAGAGCGCTCGCCGGCGAAGGATTTGCCGTGGCACTGCACGAGTGGCGCGGTGCCGGTTCCAGCAATTTGCGCGCCGCGCGCGGTTGCGACTGGGGCTATCGGGAGTTGCTCGCCGAGGATCTGCCGGCCAGTCTGGCGGCTGCTCGCAAGGCCCAACCTCAACTGCGTTGGGTCATTGGCGGGCACAGTCTGGGCGCGCAACTCGCGGCCTTGTTCGCAGGCTTGAATCCGGACACGGTGGAAGGCCTCGCATTCGCGGCCAGCGGTTCGCCGTACTGGCGCACGTTTCCGGGCAAGTCGCGCTGGCTTTTGCGTGCCGTACCGTGGCTTGTTCGTGTCGTAACGGCCATGTGCGGCTACTACCCCGGAAAACGTCTCGGTTTCGCAGGACAGGAAGCGAGCCGCCTGATGCGGGACTGGGCGCGCAGTTCGAAAAAAGGCTGCTATGCGGACTACCTTCCCGGCTTGAATTCGGAACGCGGCCTCGCCGAATTTTCGAAACCGGTCCTCGGAATCCGCTTGAGCGACGATCGCCTTTGTCCAAAGGGTTCCTTCGATTGGCTATTGGCGAAGTTCGACAGTGCGCCGATCGAGCGTGTGCTACTCACTTGTGAAGACTTTCCAACTGCCGTTGCGAATCATTTCTCCTGGTTGAAGCATCCGAAACCAGTCGCGGCCAGCCTGGCGACATGGCTTCGCGAGACTGAGCGCGAACGCATCAATGCATCGACTGCGGGATAGCTGCACGGAGAGTCGGGTTTGCTTCCGATCGTGGTGAGCAGTTCAAACCCTGATCGAAAGTTGTCCGAGCGGCTCGACAGCTCGAAATCGTCCTTTCCTTCGGCAGGCTCAGGACAGGCTCGGCTCAGGGCGAGCGGAGGAGGCAATCCGCATCCCCTCACAAGACAAATCCTGGTATTCATGGGTCCAATCGACGGGAGTTGGCATGACCTTGTTTGAAACGCTGTCCTTGCGTGATGTCACGCTGCGCAATCGAATCGCGGTATCTCCAATGTGTGAATACTCGGCCATCGACGGCGTACCCCAGCCCTGGCATATGGTCCATCTCGGCAGCCGCGCAGTCGGTGGTGCAGGTCTGGTTCTGGTTGAAGCGACGGCCGTTGAAGCGCGCGGCCGCATTTCGCCAGCCGATACTGGAATCTGGAATGGCGAACAAGTCGACGCATGGACACCGATGGTTGGCTTCATGCTGGGGCAGGGAGCCGTGCCAGGCATTCAGCTCGCCCACGCGGGGCGCAAGGCGAGCACGGCCCCGCCTTGGTCGAAAATCACGCGGATTGAAATCGACGATGGTGGCTGGGTGCCGGTGGCACCATCAGCTGTTGCGTATTCGGATGAGTATCCGCAGCCTGATGCTCTGAACGCTCCGGAAATTGCCGGGGTCATCGAAGCATTTCGGCTGGCGACAAAGCGCTCGATTGATTGCGGCTTTCAAGTCATCGAGATCCACGCGGCGCATGGCTATCTGCTGCATCAATTCCTCTCGCCGCTGAGCAACCAGCGCGAAGACGAGTGGGGCGGTTGCTTCGAGAACCGGATCCGGCTGACCCGTGACGTGGTTGCTGGCGCGCGTTCAGTGATGCCGGACGGCATGCCGCTGCTGGTTCGCATCTCGGCAACCGACTGGGTCGAAGGTGGCTGGGATATCGAACAAAGTATCGAGCTTTCCCGGTTGCTCAAGAACGATGGCGTCGATCTGATCGATGTGTCCAGCGGTGGCCTTTCCCGCGAACAGTCGATCGAAATCGGCCCTGGCTATCAAGTGCCGTTCGCTGCCCGCATTCGACGTGAAGCGGGAATCGCAACCGGTGCGGTCGGCCTGATCACCGAACCGAGCCAGGCCGAAGCAATCGTCGCAAGCGGCGAGGCCGACATTATCCTGCTTGCCCGCGAGTTGTTGCGCGATCCGTACTGGCCACGCCGCGCAGCCAGAGAGCTCGGCGTCGAAATCGAGGCACCAAGGCAATACGCGCGGGCTTGGTGAAGAACGGCGTGTGCTTGCTTGTCCAGATCGATCAACGTGATCACGAACGCCTTGTGAGTCGTGATCTGAAGGCAGGCTTTTTCCTCCCTCAGCAGTCCAATGGTCTGTTCGTCAGTGCACCGTAACCTCATGTCCGTCCTCCTCGGAAAACGCACTCGGCTTGGATCTGGCTGTTACTGATATTTGCGCGCGGGTCAATATTTCTTGAAGGCTCGGGGGCAAAGACCTCTGCTGTCCCGCGGTCTGACGTCTCGCCTGCTGTCAATTCCGCGACCTGACCGCGCAGGCGTCGGTCAAGCTTCACCCTTCCCGATCTGCGACGTTCCCGCGCAGACGGAGCAAGCCGGTCGCAACGCCTATAGAAGCCGCTACAACTATCCATGCCGTCATGTCTGGTGCCTGACGCCACATTTCGATCCAGCCGATTCCAACCAACCAAGGCAGACCAGGAATCAGCGCAACCGCAAATCCAATCTCCCGCGCCGCTACGCCGAAACTCCGAGACGCGCGAACTGCCAGGAAAAGGCCGCGCAGTTGAAGTGCCGTGATCAGTGCCATGCCTATCGCGACAGCCAGCAGAATCCAGCGGAGCGCCCACCGCGGCGCGGGATCCGGTTCCTGCCCGGAAGCGATCGCAGCGACGCCATCGGCGATGCGGTGGCTGGATGGCGATCCGATCACCGTGGACACATTTGTCAGCACGGCAACCCCGATGCCGAGTTCGGGCAGAATCACCATCTTGCCGCGATAGGTCGGCAGAATTCCACCGTGATGCACGGCCCGCGCGACGCCGATGTCACTCACGCGCCAGCCCATTGCGTAGCCAAAACTCTTGAGCTGCACCAGCGGGTGGTGCATTGCGGCCATGCTTCTCTCGGAGGCCACTCGCTCGCCATCAAGTTCACCGCCGCGAAGCTGTGCTCGCATGAAACGGCCAAGATCGTTTGCGCTCGCCATCAGTGCTGCGGTCGGCAGGCGGCCGGGCTCAGCCGACAGCTCACGTGTCACGACCGCGCCAAACATCATCTGGTGTCCTTCCGCCAGCCCGGCAGTGCGGGCCGGCTCGGCGTCGACATAGGAGTGGCGCATGCCAAGCGGCGTGAAGATGTGGCGCGCCACATACGTTCCGAACGACTCACCGGACACGACTTCCACGATGCGGCCAAGCAACTGATAGTTTGGGCTTGCGTACTCGTATGCTGCCCCGGGCACGCGCACGAGATCCACACGACGCAAGGCGGCGACATGATCAGCGAGCGTGGACTCATCGCCACTGGCGCGAGCTGCATGGGTGGGAATTCCGCTCGTATGCGCAAGTAGCTGGCGAACGGTGATGTGCTCCGCTTCTGCGGATGCCATGGCGAAATCCGGCAGGTAAATGCGAACCGGTGCATCGAGATCGATCCGCCGCGCCTCGACGAGCTGCATGACCGCGAGCGCGGTCATGCTTTTGCTCATGGAGCCGAGCACGAACGGAGTGTCGGGCGTGATCGCTTCGTCCTCACTCCGATTTGTGCCGAAGCCTTCAGCGAACGCCGTTCCATTGCGCGTCACGACGACAACCGCCAATCCGGGGATCGCATCCGCGCGCATCGCACCCGACACGAAGTCGCGAATCTTCGAACGATCGATCTCCACGGCTTGCGCGCGTGTGAAGGACGGCAACGCCGCAATCGCAATGACAAGGGCGAATAACAGGGCGGAAAAATTTCGCGGAATCCATGAGCAATCCGCTCGCTCTCCGCTGCTCATGCGTGCAGTAAGGCCCCGACTGCCGCTACCGAAAATTAGCCGCGCCATCCATACCCAAAGGCAGATGCCACCCTGCATCGGCACGACGCCCCGATCGCGGTCTGTATCGCGGCTTCCGCTTCCGAGCGCGATGGGCCCGGATGCGAGACGACCAAAAGCCGCGGTATCGGGTATCCAGCGGAAGATACCGGGTGATTGACAATTCATCGCATTCTCGGCCCACCGGAGAAGCGATGGTTGAGATGTCTCGCAAGTCGTTGCGCAGCGTAGGAGAGGCGAGAGAATTCGTCGGTGCCTACGGTTCAAGGGAATCCCAGCGATTGGTTGAGGAAGAAGTTGTCAACGTCATGGTTTCACCTTTTGAACGCAGGAGGCAATACCAGGCTGGGCCCCGAAGCGGCTCCGGCTTGAATGAATTTCCAGGCGTGAGCTCGATGTCATTTGATCCGTGTGGTTTGTATGTTTACCGCCTTGCTTGCTCCATTCGCATTCACATATACATCGGTGTGGCGATCGTGACTCGTGAATGCCTTGCCCTTGCAGGTGCCGTTCATTTCGTTTGTGTGCGTCAACAAGGCAGTGTTCTGTGAGATACGCAGCTTGAAGTCATCGACTTGGTACGGGTTGATCATTGGGTGCTCTGAACCGATGCCCTCAACACACTGATTCTTGCCCGTCGTGCCGTCATACCTGTCAATCAGCGCAGGCGAGCCAGTCATGTTGTCGTTGATGGCCCCTGGAATCTTGTTGACGATGGCGAAGTCCCAAGCATCGGCTTGGCGCTTGATCGTTCTTTCATGTCTGGCTACTGCGGGGTTTCCCGTGCTGGTGGATAGAGGAAGCAAGAGCGATAAAACGCAAGAAAAAAGTTCAGGTTTTCGGTGATTTCTCCTTTCACGTCAAACGAGCTTGCAGGAAAAGTACCTGACAAAAAATTTACTGAATTCCGGTGGCTTGGACTCGTCCCAGAGAGTTCCGCGTCGATTGTAGAGCTTCCCGTAGGGTCGATTTCTATCCGGTCCACGATCGATTTGGCGAACGGACGATGGCTACCGCATCAACTCCCGATTCAAGCCGCATGCACGAGGCCAGAACACCCACACTAGTTCAATGATGCCGAAAGGGCCGAACAAGAGGTGGAGAGATATTTCGGACGTTGGGCAGGATTATGCTGGCGTCGAGTGCGTCCCTGTCATGGCAAACCGCACTGGCCGCGACGCGCCGCGGCGTTTGGATCGAGGCGCCAAGGTAATACGCGCGAGCTTGGAGAGCTGCCGCGTCGGTGCAGGTGTGCGCCGGCGCATGAGCGCGATCAGATTCGATTGGCTCCATGAATACTGATCATGCACCGCTGCCTCCATCCGCCAGTGGCAGAAGCGTCCGGCATCGACCAACGGCTTGCATGGTCGCTAGTGAATAGTGGCACCGGCTTCCTGGGCCTCGATAAACGCTTTGCGGAAAGCCATCGGCGCCGACACTCCCGTGATCGGAGCGTGCGATGTGCCCGTGCCAGAGATAACGAGTGTGCCGAAATCGAACAATCGACCAAGCACGCCTTGATCGACTTGAATGCTCTCAACCTTGTTCATGTTGATTTCGACGGTTTGCCGTCGAATGAAGCCATGCTTGACGATCACACGCTTCGTTGTCACTGCCAGCTCGGTCGATTTGTAGCGAACGTAGACCATGACGAGAAAAATCAAGCCGAGACCGATTGCGGGCAGAAGCACAATTCCCAACGCGATCAAATGCCACATCGACCAGAGGCTGATGTGGCCCGAGTGGACAATGCGCTCGTCTTTGACCAGTGCATCTTCAACGTAGCTGAGCATGTGGATTCCTCGAATTGCAAAGGAGGGAAGTGTACGGGGCGATTGAGTGAGGTGCCTGACATTTCGCTGGAAACGCGGCTGCTGTTTTGCTGCTAGTAGCACACTGTTCACTTCCGCGCATCCCGCCGTTTTGCGCGTTGATGGATCTTGGCTAGCGCCTGTCGCGAGCCCTCTTGCAGTCATTCGCAATCGGCGCCGATAGTTCGCTGGTTTGCTGCCGCCTTCTGCCAGGATCGCAAGCCAGCCACCGCCAGCATCACGAAGCCGGCGTAGAGCAAGGCGGTGATGAACAGCGACTTGTAGGCGTACATGCCGACGTAGATCAGATCAACGACGATCCACATCCACCACACCGCCGTATGGCGACGGATACCCCACCACTGCGCGACCAGGCTGAATGCCGCCAGCGCAGCGTCCAGCCATGGCAGCGCAGCGTCGGTGTAGCGGTGCATGAGCAGGCCCAGACTCACCGCGCCGACCACGCCAAGGGTGATGTGCAGCATCGCTGCGCGGTAGTCCAACGGCGCCACGCGCACTCGTCCGTCGTCACCCAGATGGTGCAGCCAGCGATTCCAGCCATACAGGATCGCTACCGCAAAGACGCCTTGCAGCAACATGTCCGAATACAATTTCGCACCGAAAAACACCCACGCATAGAGCGCCACGGAAACCAGGCCGACTGGCCAGCACCATGGGTGACGTCGTGTGGTCAGCCACACGGCCAGGGCGCTGATCAGCGCGGCAATCGCTTCGAGCCAGGGCATCTCAGAAATCCACTTGCAGGGTAAATCGGGTCAGACGCGGCGCGCCCGGAAACAGATAGCTGTCGCCAAGCGAGCTGCCGGTGTCACGCCAGTAGAACTGGTTGAACACATTGTCCACATTGATCCGCCACGTCAGTGTGTGTCCTTGCCATGGCTGCTTGTAGCGCAGTCCGAGGTCAAACACGTTATATGCCGGTACGCTGGTCAGCCCATCCGGGGTGGCAATGTTGCTGGCGCTGTAGCGCCAGCCGGCGAGCAAGCCGAATGCAGGTGCCAGCGGCAGGCGGTAATCCAGATAAACGGCTGCACGCGCGCGTGGGACATTGACGACCTGATGATCCTCGTAAGTCGGCGAGCCGGTGTTCTGCGCGCGCGCCTGGATCAGATTGAGGCTCGCGGTGAGGCGCAGATCGTCGCTGACGCGACCGGCCAGATTCAATTCCAGTCCGCCATGAACCTGCTGGCCTTGCTGGACGAAGGCGAATCCGCCCGCAGCGTCGTCCGGCTGGGCGAATTGATAGGGTTGGCGCAGGCGATACAACGCGCCTTGCAGGCTCAGCGCGTCGCTCCATGCGACCTTCACGCCGCCTTCAAGCTGGCGCGCGTGCACGGGTGCGAGAATCTCGCCGCCATTGCTGGTCCAGTATGGCGCCGCGGCACCCAGCGCGAGGTTTTCGCTGTAGCTGGTATAGAACGTCAGCGCTGCGCTTGGCTGCCACAGAAGTGCCGCCTGCGGCAGCGTCTCGCTCAAGCGCGTCTCACGCAGCAGCACTTCGCCACTGCCGTCGTAGTTGCGTTCATCGAGGCGTATCAGGCGTGCGCCGGCCAGGATCTGCCAGGTGTCGCCGAGGTGCACGCGGTCGAGTGCAAACAGCGAATGCTGCCAGCTTGTCAGCGTCCGCGCCGAGGGGCCCGGCTCGTTCGGTGAAGGTGCGAAGTAGGGCGGTTCAATCTGGTTGATGTTGCCGGTGCCAACGTAGTCGTACACGTAGGGTCGCTGATCGAGTGTGCGGCGAAACGTGCTCGCGCCCAGGCTCAGCTCGTGGCTGATGCGTCCGGTGCCGAAGCCGCCGTTGAGCACGGCGCGCAGCTCGTCGTTCTGACGGGTGTCGTCGGGGCTGCGGAAGTCGTAGATGTCGTAGTCGCCGTTGGGCGCGAAGAACCATCCCGGGTGCTCGCCAGTGGCGCACTCGGTGGCATAAAAACAGCCGTACGCGAAGGCGACATTGTCATCGATCACCGTATGGCTGCGGCCGGCCGAGAGCTGTGCGCTCCAGCGGTCGCTGAATCGGTAGTCGAGGCGCGCGGTCGTGTTGCCCGACTCGATGCCTACCGGTTGCTGCCACGGCTGGTAGCCGAGCAGCCGGGTGTTGTCGGGATGTGTCGGAATCGTGGTGCCTCCGAGCAACTGGTAGCCGGAGACCGAGCGCTGATCGCTGCTCTGATAGTTCGTGTCCAGTTGCAGCGTGGCGCGCTCGCTGAGTTTCCAGTCCGCTGCCAGAGCAACGAAGTCACGCCGGCCAGGGGCATGGTCGACATGGGAATGCGTGTCCTCGTGCGCGGCATTCACGCGCACGCCGAAGCCGGGGCTGAGCCAGCGGCCAACGTCAACGGCGGCGTAACGCGAACCGAGCGAATCCGTTCCGAGTGTCGTGCCGAGCACGTCAGCGGGGCGCTTGCTGACGTAGTTGATGATGCCGCCCGGAGCGACGACGCCGGCCTGCAAACCACCCAGACCCTTGAGGATTTCCACGCGCTCCTTGTCTTCCAGCGGCGTGAGTTGCTCGCCGTTGATGATCATTTCGTTCATTCGATAGGCCGTGGCCAGATCCAGTACGAAGCCGCGGATGGCGACATCCTGGTAGTAGCCAATCGGAGCGTAGTTGTCGCCCACCGCGGCGTCGGCGCGGACCAGTTCGCTGAGCGTGCGTGGTTGGCGATCATCAAGCTGGTCACGCGTGATCACCGTGATCGACGCCGGCGTGTCATGCAGAGGCGCATTGCCGAAACTGCCGAAGGTATCGACCTGCGCGGTATCGCCAAGATAGCCGCGCTGTGCGAGCGCCGTTACCTCAACCGATGTCAACGTCGTGGCATCGGCCGCAGGCGTGACACTTTTTTGTGTCTCGGCTGCAGCTGGAACGTCAGGCTCCCGGGCATGCGCGACGCACAGCGTGAGCAGCAGGACAGACGGCAAGGGAATGCGGTACCACGTCATCATTGTTCGCCTTGGCAGGAGTAGGCGAAGCGACGGGGCGACCAACCACACTCGCAAGTGTGCCCGGTTCGCAAGCTCCCTACGCCGGTACAAACCGGATCAGGTTCTAAGGGTTTCTCTCAGCCTGGCAACGCCAGGCACCCCCGCTTCAAGCGCGCATTAAACCACACCAGTCGCGCGAAATCAGGCGCAGTCGCGGATGGCGTGCAGCAATGAGCAGCCTGGCGGCGTGCTGAACCATGCGGCGTGGCCACACAGGAAGGTGTCGTAAGCCAGGACGGATTTCGGTGCGTCCGAAATTGCGTTGAAGTACTCCACTTCCGACAGGGCGAAATCCAGATGCACGAGTGGCAGAAGTGCGGCGAGCAGGTGCACGCCATCCGCATCCAGGACGTGCTGTTGGCGGTAACCACGGATCAGTGCACAGGCGATCTCGGCATGCACCGCGTCCGCACCGCGCTCAAGGTGCAGCCAGCTGATGGCATTGCGCTCAATCGCGGTGGCCAGATCAAACAGCGCGAATGTGGCGGCAGCCAGACCAAAATCGACGATCGCCGTGACTTGTGCGTTGTCGTCCGCACCGCTCCAGCACAGGTTGGAAACATGCCAGTCGCCGTGTGTCCACAATCGTGCCTGCTGCGTCAGGCTTGATTGGACGGCGGCGTGCCAGGGAGCCAGGACGGTTGCCAGATCATTCTGCCAGTCGCGTTGGTGCAAAAACTCGGCCAGCGCTGGCCGTTGCGGCAGTTGCGCTTGCAATGCCGCGATGGGGTCGGCTGCGCAAAGCAGTTCGCTGCGTGCGACGAGTATGTGGGTGTCGCGCTGAAGTGCGTGGTAGTCGTTTGACGCAAGGTGCAGCCGACCCAGCATCGCGCCAGCGCTGCACGCATGCTGCGCGCTGGCAGGAGGTACCCACGAGATCGTGTCGCGATAAATGTCCATGCCGGCTGCGCGTTCGTGCACTTCGTAGACCCAATCGCCAGTCGCCTTCGTACTATGTCCAGCGTAGTTACGCAGGACAGCGGGAACCGGCAAGCTAGCTGCGCGCAGGTGGTCGATGAAGCGATGTTCTTCTTCCAGGATGGCGACCGAGCGTACCGAGCGATGGTGGCGTTTCACGAACACCATCGTGTTCGTGCATTGCACGAGGCACGCCGCGGACAACGGACGAGGGCTGTGCCAGGTGATGCGCTGTGCAGCACCGATGTCGACATAGCCTGATAACAGTTCACGGACTTCCTCCAACCGCAAGGCGGGCCATTGCGCGGGCTCGCAGTTGCCCGCCAGACCGTGCACGTCGTGTGAGGCATCAGTCATGTCTGGGCAATCAATGGCAATGAGTCAAGGGCACGTTCGAGGGCAAGTCGCAGCGCGAGAGCGTTCGGTGAGAGGCATCACCGTGTTCAATGGCAATATCGTTCGATTGTGGCATGTGAGCCGCTCCGAGGTTCTGCCGTTGGATGTTCGTCTGGTAGGTTCGGTATGGCCGCCTCACGAGGAGCGTGAAGCACCTGGGGTAGTGCCATGCATGCGCTTGAACGCACGGCTGAATGCCGCTTCGGTGGCGTAGCCGGCAATTTCCGCCGCTTCGGCGACGCTGCAGCCGCGCTCTCTCAATGCCGACATGGCATGTTGCATGCGCAAACCGGTCACGTATTCCATTGGCGAGGCGCCGACCGACTGGACAAAGCGCCGGGCGAACGCGGCGCGGGACAGGTGCACGGTGTCGGCAAGTCCGGCGACCGTCCACGCCTGCAGCGGATCCTGGTGCAAGGCGAGCAGAGCTGGCCCGATGTGCGGATCCGAGATCGCGTTCAACAGTCCCTTGTCCACGGAGTCAGTTGCGAGGCACTGGCGCAACGCATACATGAACATCGCATCGGAAAGCTTGTCCATCAGCATCATCGCGCCAGGACCATCCTGCTCGGCCTCGGCGATGATCAACTGCAGCAGTGCAGATGGCGCAGCGGAGGCTCCACTGCCTGGCTGCGGATCGCGACGAAGCAACATCTGCGCGGGCAATGACGCCAGCAACACCTTTGCCAATGGCGAGTCGAATTCGAAGTAGCCGCAAAGCAGCAAAGTGGCGTCGCTTTCGCCGGTCTCGCGCGGAGCAATCAGGCGATGGTCCTGCGGCCTGTTGAACAGCACCGCGTCACCGGCCCCGAGCATCACATCAGCCGCGCCATCGTTGGTGCTCAGCACGCAGCACCCGCTGGCGACAAAGTGAAACATCGCCTTGCTCTCGAACTCATCGTCGATCACCCACTGCCCGCAGTGCGTGGTCCGATGGAACACGCGTGTCTGCAGGCGCAAATGGCGCATCAGTTCACTCAGGGCGTCCACGAATGCTCCAGATCAAGACGAACGGACAAGGATGCGCGCGCTGCGGACATGGCCGCAACGCTTGCCGGACGTCACAGTATGCCCAAGGCCACATCACATCGTTGTTCGACCGGCCGTCCATCCATTCAATGAAGGAGTTTGACCCATGAGCAAGTTCACACTGCATACGACCGAATCAGCGCCAGAAGCCGCACGCCCTCTGCTGCAAGGCGCGCAGGGCAAGATGGGATTCGTGCCTAACCTGTATGCCAATCTGGCCAGCGCACCCGCGGCACTCGAAGCCTACTTCGGACTGTCCGCGCAGTTCGACAAGACATCGTTCAATCCAGTCGAGCGCCAGGTTGTCCTGCTGACCGCCAGCGTCGAGAACGGTTGCGAATTTTGCGTCGCCGCGCACTCGATGATCGCACGCAAGATGGCCAAGGCGCCGGATGCCGTTGTCGACGCACTGCGCAATGGCAACAAAGTGCCCGACGAACGTCTGCAGGCCTTGTCTGCTTTCACCCGCAGCATGGTGAAGGAGCGCGGCTTCGTTTCCGGTGAGCCTCTGGAGGCTTTCTTGAATGCAGGATTCACGCAACAGCAGGCACTGGAAGTCGTGCTCGGTGTCGTCATGAAGACGCTCAGCAACTATGCCAACCACCTTACCGCCACCGAGACCAATGCCGAGTTCGCTCACGAAACCTGGCAGCGCGCCGCATAAGATGATGCCCCGGGCTTCGGGCGTTCCGTTGTCGGACGCCCGAAGCCGTTTGCACTCGAGCTGGAACGCGCAGTACAAGCGCAGCGGCTCATGCCTGCATTCCGGCGCAAATGGCGCCTGTCTCTCGAAGGCATTGTGCCTGCCTATCCTGCAGTTCGATCCACCAATGGAGTACCCCTCATGAATTCAGAAAAACGCCTGAATATTTCCCTGCTAGGACTGCGACTGTCGGTCTTCCTCGTGATGCTGATGTGGACGCTGGACAAGATTATCCGGCCGGATCACGCAGCCGGCGTATTCAGCAACTTCTACGCTCTGGAAGGCCTCGGCTCATCGATATTCGTCATTCTCGGTGTGCTCGAACTCGTGCTGCTCTTGGGATTTGTTCTCGGTCTCGCGCGTCGATTCACATACGCTGCCGTGCTCTTGCTGCACGCGGGATCCACGTTGTCGTCGTGGCAGCAATTCCTGCACCCGTATGAGGGCAGCAACCTGCTGTTCTTTGCTGCTTGGCCAATGCTGGCTGCTTGCCTGGCGCTGTATCTGCTGCGCGACTCCGACGGCTTCACGGTCGGTAGCCGATAGGCAATAGGCGGCACAAGGCCAGGATGGCAGCGCTGCGATCGTCGCAGGCTGGGGCGCGCTATGGTTCAGTCGGGAGGGACGTCCGCGGGAATACCCGTTGATGTCAGCACCCGGCCTTGTCGGATCTTGATCTGGCGCTGAAACACGTCACCGCATCGGTGCCGGTTGCCGGCATCAACGCCAATTATTGAAGAGGAAAGAATAGATGGCCTGGATCAACGAAACCTCCGATAGCGAAGCGCAAGGACCGTTGCGAGAGATCTACGATGCCGTCAAAGCACAACGGGGCAAGGTGGCACGCATCCTCAGCGTGCACAGTCTCGACCCGGCCGCCTTGCAGCACCATCTCGATTTGTACATGCACTTGATGTTCACTCCCGGCCCGCTGAGCCGACGCGAGCGTGAAGCCATCGCGGTCACCGTGTCGGCCGCCAATGGCTGTGCTTATTGCGTGGCGCATCACATGGAGGCGCTGCAGCGTTACGAAAAGGACGAGGTCGAGCTGGACAAGGTTCGCGAGGCGCCAGAGCAACTGGCCAACCAGCGACTGCGCGTGATGTTGCTGTACGCGCGCCAGCTCACCGTCGCCCCGTCGACGATGGACGAAACTCAGGTAGCGGCACTGCGTAGCGCCGGACTCACCGACCAGGAGCTCCTTCGCATCAACCTGGTCACCGCCTACTTCAATTTCGTCAACCGGATCGCTTTGGGCCTGGGCGTCACCGCCGATGCAGAAGAGATATCCGGTTATGGCAATGAGTGAATCGTCCAACTGATTCGTTTGTGCTTTTGCCATGTCCGGCGTTGGGACATCCTTGAACTGGACGACATCGTCGAATCCTTTTCGTGGCCGGGAGCCTCTGGACAAACGCCGCCGTGCGATATCGCACTGGATCGGTCAACCACAAAAAGGAACTTGCTTCATGAAGGTGTTTGCCCCCGCAGTCGCCCCCGAACTGGGGCTCCGTGATATTCACGGCGAGGATGTCCTTGTCGGCGCCAATCAACGGAAGACTCTGTTGTCGTTTTTCCGCGAAGCCAATTGTCCGTTCTGCAATTTTCGCGTGTACGAGTTGACCCACAACTACAAGGATCTGTCCGGTCTGGGTCTCGACATTGTTGCCGTCTTCGCATCCGACGAAAGCGATGTAAGAAAATTCATCGCCAGCAAGTCTCGACCATTCAGGATGGTGGCCGATCCGGACAACAAGGCACATGAACTCTACGGCATCGAAAAATCAATGTGGGGCAAGATCAAGGCGATGATGACGCGTTTCTTCGCGATGATGAAAGGTATGCGTATGGTCGGATTGGCGGGCATGGCGACTGGCAACTTGCTACCTGCGGATTTTCTGATCGACGAAAACGGCAGGGTCATCGAGACCTACTACGGGCAGGACGCTGGTGACCACATCCCGATGGAACGAATCGAACTATTTCTGGCCCGAGATCTCCTTCGGAAACATCGAGCGACCGCATGAATTGACGGACAAGCGCGGTGAGTCGCACAACAGCAATCGGCAAATCCAAAACCCAAGGCGAGATCGCGGACGACTACGCAGGGCTTGGGCAAGAGCGGGCAGGATAACCAGCCTTCGCCTCGTCTCGCAGCACGCGCGGCAGACCTTCCGAATGCCATGACGGTGGTGCCATTTGATCAGCGTTGTCCTGGATTCAAGCGCACTAGATTCAGGCGCACAAGTCTTTTCCATCGCTCAACTCCTTGGCTCATCCGGCGCAGCAGGAAAGCTGCTTCACATCCTTGTAAAAGGTCTGCGCGGCAAGCTTCAATCCCTCGACCATCGTCAGATAGGGGAACAATTGGTCCGCCAGTTCGTGCACGGTCATGCGGTTGCGAATTGCCAGCACTGCCGTCTGGATCAGCTCTCCCGCTTCCGGCGCAACGGCCTGCACGCCGATCAGCCGCCCGCTACCGACCTCGGCCACCAGTTTGATGAAGCCACGCGTGTCGAAGTTCGCCAGCGCCCGCGGTACGTTTTCGAGAGAGAGCGTGCGACTGTCGGTCTCAATGCCGTTTTGTTTTGCGTCGGCTTCGCTGTAGCCGACGGTTGCGACCTGCGGATCGGTAAACACCACGGCCGGCATCGCGGTTAGATCGAGCGTCGCTTTGCCGCCAGTCATGTTGATCGCCGCGCGGGTGCCGGCGGCGGCCGCGACATAGACGAACTGTGGCTGGTCGGTGCAGTCGCCTGCGGCGTAGACATTCGGCGCGCTGGATCTCATGGCCTCGTCGATCATGATGGCGCCCTGTGCGTTCATCGCGATATTCGCCGCTTCGAGGCCCAGCCCGCGTGTGTTGGGGCTGCGGCCAGTGGCCACCAGCAGTTGGTCCGCGCGCTGCTCGCCTTGGCCGGTGGCGAGCACGAATTCCCCATCCGCATGGGTGATCTGGCTGGCCTGGGTATGCTCAAAAACCTTGATTCCCTCGGCACGGAGCGCGGCCGTGACCGCCACGCCAATGGCCGGATCTTCACGGAAGAACAGCGTGCTGCGCGCCAGGATCGTGACTTCGCTACCGAGTCTGGCGAAGGCTTGCGCCAGCTCCAAGGCCACCACCGACGATCCGATCACCGCGAGCCGGGGCGGAATCGAAGCACTCACGAGCGCATCTGTCGAAGTCCAGTAAGGTGTCTCTCCAAGGCCAGGAATCGGCGGTAAAGCCGGACTGGCGCCGGTGGCAATCAGGCAGCGGTCGAACGCGACGTTCCGCTCGTTGCCCTCGTTCAATTGCACAATGAGATTGCTGTCATTCTTGAAACGAGCCGCGCCACGCAGCACCGTAATGCCCGGCTGGCTGTCCATAATTCTCTCGTACTTGGTATGCCGCAATTCATCGACACGCGCCTGTTGCTGGGCAAGCAACTGCTCACGCTGGATTGTCGGAGGTGTAGCCGAGATCCCGCCATCGAACGGACTTTGCCGACGGATGTGCGCGATGTGAGCGGCGCGGATCATGATCTTCGATGGCACGCAGCCGATGTTGACGCAGGTGCCACCGATGGTGCCGCGCTCGATAAGTGTGACGCGCGCACCTTGCTCGACGGCCTTCAGCGCCGCCGCCATCGCGGCCCCGCCGCTGCCGATGACGGCGATATGCAGCGCAATTTCACTATTCAACTGGGTCATCTGACATTCCTGTTTCTGGATTGGCAACGGCCGACGACATAGCCAGCCCAAGGCACTGATCGCGAGCCCAACCCACTTGAAGGTGGTTGCTTTGGCCAGCGCGCTATTGCTTCACCGTGGAAGGGTAGCCCGCGTTCGTCGTGGCTTGCGTCAGTGCCTCGATGCTGGTCTTGCTGTCGTCAAACGAAACCACGGCTTCACGCGCATCGAACTGGATGTCGATGTTGCTTACACCATCGACCTGCGACAGGGCCTTCTTTACCGTGATTGGACACGCCGCACAGGTCATGCCCTTGACGGACAGTGTGACGGTCTGCGGGGCGGCCCACACCGGTGCGATGGCGAATAGCAGAGCCAGAGACGCAAGCAAATTTTTCATGACAGACTCCTGATCAGTAGAACAACGGGAGAACATACGGGAAGCCCAGTGCGATCAAGACCAATACGGCCACGATCCAGAAGATAGCCTTGTAGGTCGTGCGCACCTGCGGGACGGCGCAGACATCGCCCGGTTTGCAGGCTTGCACCGGTCGATGGATTCGGCGATAGGCAAAGAACATCGCCACCAGCGCCGCGCCAATGAAAATTGGCCGGTACGGTTCAAGCACCGTCAGGTTGCCGATCCAGGCGCCGCTGAAACCGAGTGCGACCAGAACCAACGGTCCCAGGCAGCAAGTGGACGCGAGGATGGCAGCCAGCCCTCCAGCAACCAGGGCACCACGCCCATTTTGATTTTCAGACATCGACATCTCCTTTTCAGGGATCCATTGGACGGCGTAACCTTAAGACCGTAGTCAAGTACGGAGTCAAGCGTCATGAAAAGCGGCCCGGGATATTTGACTATTGGCAGCTTCGCCACGGCTGTCGGGGTCAACGTAGAAACAATCCGGTTCTATCAACGCAAGAGGCTTTTGCCCGAGCCGAACAAGCCTTACGGCAGCATCCGCCGTTACGGCGAGAAGGATGTCGTGCGGATGCGGTTCGTCAAATCAGCTCAGCGGCTGGGGTTCACTCTCGACGAGATCGCCGAGCTGTTGCGCCTGGAAGATGGCACCCATTGCGAAGAAGCCTCCGGTCTGGCCGAGCACAAGCTCAAGGATGTACGTGAGAAACAGGCCGACTTGGCACGCATGGAAGCCGCGCTGTCCGATCTGGTGTGTGCCTGTCTGGCAACGAAGGGAAATGTCTCCTGCCCGCTGATTGCTTCGCTGCAAGGGAAGGAATCGCTTCGCGCTGCTGGCGCGGAAATATCAACCGGTGCTTGAGGTCAACGATCTATTTGTCGCTAGGCGAGTGGATCTCAAGCTCTGCCAACTGGATCGCCACAGGGCTCGGACAGAATCTTGCCGACGGTGACTCCACGACCAAGAAACTGGCGAGTCTGCACGGACGAATGTCCTTCGTACCCGGTTTCTCAGTGCTGCAGATAGTTGAACGACATATCGGCAAACGCCAATTGCGAGCGGTTCCTGGCGGATCATGTTGCCAGGCTCTTCAATGATGACCAGTCTTCCAGCCATTCCATCAGACAGCGCTGGGCGTTTGTCGGCGCGTCAATTCGTTGAAGTTCCGTGCAAACCAGTTCGAGGTCATTTGCGCGATTGGAGTCGGCTAGTGCTTTCAGAACCAGCCAGTCGCCATGGCCGTGCATGGCAGAGAAAATTCGATTGAACGTAGAGGAATTGCCGGGCGTGGCCTGAGCCCATGCGTGCTCGGGCAGGGGGGTATTGCCGCCAAATATCCAGAAGCCGCCGACGTGTGTCGGTCCGGCGACCAGCCGCGCCCCCGATTGCGATAACCAGCGAACCGCTCGGGAAAGCATGGCGCGATCAAGTTGTGGAGCATCGGCGGCGACCAGCAATGCGCTGTCATGTCGATCCAGCAGAAGCCGATAGACATTCGCCATGCGCTCGCCCAGGCAGCCCGTTCCCTGGGCAAGCCGTGGCAAATCACCCCAGGCGTCGTCATCCAGAGCCTGCGTTTCCGCGACCGCCCAGTACGCGACTAATCCAAGTTCCTCAGGCATTTTCTGGGCGACGGAGGCGATCGCCTCCGCGGAGGAGAGGTAGAAGGCCTCTGCACGCATTCGACCGACCTCCTTCGCCAGCCGTGTTTTGACGTCGGAATAAGTCGGCGTACTGACAAAAATTCCAAGACCGGTTTTCACGGCGTGGTGTCCGCCTGCAGGAACGTGCGTGCCTGTCGCCAGGTCGATCCGAGCAGATCCATCGTTGACCGTCGGCGTGCGTGTTCGTATTTCGGCGCGCTCGGCATCGGTGTGGCAGGAAGGTCATGTAGCGGTATGCCGAACGCGCGCACTTGCCTGTGGAAAACACAATCGTTGCCGTTTTCCGGCGATTCGTCGAATCCACCGATTGCATCGAAATCCCGGCGCGGCATGATGAAACCCGGGCGGTCCGTGAACGCGCCGTTGCATCGGCTTGCCAGTCGCGAGCCTGCTGACGCCGTACGGCCCAATCGATCTTTGGCAAGGTCGCGGTCGCGGCGACCATGCGCGGAGGAGGCGCCGGCGACGAATGCATTGAGCGCGTGAATCGTGGTCGGCCCAAGCCGCGAATAGGGTTCCAGGAACAGCAACCAGTCCGACCGCGTCGTTTCCGCACCTGCATTCATCTGCCTGGCGCGGCCGAGCGGCGCCATCACAAGCGTCAATCGCCGGTCGGTCAGGGTCATGGCATCGCCCATGCAATCGAATGGAAGCACGAGTGCGATTTCATCGGCGACGACGTGTTTCACTTGAGGCAGCAGGTCGTGCCAGCTGTTGTCGAGCGCGCCGACAGGCAGCACGACGGAGAGCGTCGGCCTCATGTGCGCACCGGCATTTCGGCCGCGGCCAGGATTGATCTGAAATATCCTGGTCGCGAATCCGGTCTGGTCTGGAGTTCGCGCATGATCCAGCTATCGGCAGGGCCGGCAAGAGTTTTGTTCGGGCGCCTCCGGAAAAATCTGCGCATGAAAGTGGCTATGTTCACAGTATCGGTCTCGATCGAGGAAATGCGAGTGCCGTCGACGGCTTCATCCTGGTGTGGCACGAGGACAGAGGCGGTATCGGGCTCGGTGTTGTTTCTTGAGAGCCTTCCACAACCGAAAAGGATTCGCACATGACAACCACGCCGTTCCTGTGGTCGGGAAGGAGATCAGCATGTCAGCCATGAAAGTCAGTGCGGAACGCATTGCAGCTGCCCAGAGCGGCGATCGGGAGGCGTTGAACGACGTACTCGCCAGCTCGCGCCAGAATCTGCGCCGCTACGCCGAATTCCACTGCGTCGTCAACGACGTCGAGGATGCCGTCCAGGAAACCCTGATCATGGCCTCGTGCCGGCTCGGAGACTTGCGTTCGGTCGAGGCTTTCACCTCGTGGTTGTTCCGTATCGTGAAGCACGAGTGCAATCGCATGCGCCGTGGCTGGCGCATGTTGACCAATCAGGAGATCGGCGAAGACATCCAGCCGGTCGCGATACCCGAACCGACCGAGTGGCGATTGGATCTGAGCCGCATGCTGGTCACGTTGCCGCCGCAATACCGGACGATACTTCTGCTTCGCGATGTCGAGGGTCTGTCTCTCGAGGAGCTTTCGACGCAATTGGAATTGAGTCTCCCGGCCACGAAGTCGCGACTGCATCGGGCACGCATGCTCGCCCGCGAGCGCTTGTCGTCGCCCGATTCCGTGATCGAGGACGAGATTCCCGGCTCGTGATAAACCAGCGAGCCTGACCGATCGATCGATCGATTCGCTCGAGCCAATTCGTATCCTGTACAGGAGGGCAGTGAACTCGAGTCCGTCGTGGCGATCCTCATTGAAGAAAGCAGTCACGGTGTTGGAATCCCTGCCGCCAACTGCAACCTTGAGGCTGCCAGTCCCTCCCAGGAATACGGACACGACGGCTGGCGAATCCTTTTCTGCTCCGCTGCTCTCTTAGTTGGCGTGGGTCGGGTATTGAGCCGCACTTGGCATCCTGGAACGCCGCCACCCGGCGCTGCCACTGATGTGAAGGTTCGCAATTCCGCGAACGCCGGCGACGACCCATTGGCCCCGATTGATCCATTCGACCATCGACGGAGCCTTTTCAAATCAACCAACGGAGATATTCATGTCCTCACGCACTATGTTTCTCAGCCCGACCCTCGCCCTTGCCGCTGCGCTGGCAACCGTCCTGGCCATGCCCGTCACGGCAAACGCGGCAGAAGGCGCCGCAGCCCAGGAAAAATGCTTCGGAGTTTCACCGGCAGGCAAGAACGACTGCGCAGCCGGTCCGGGCACCACTTGCGCAGGAACTTCAGTGAAAGACGATCAGGCCAATGCCTGGAAACTCGTACCGGAAGGAACCTGTGTGACTACCGCGTCCAGCACTTCAGCGACCAAGTTCGGCCAGTTGGAAGCGTTCAAGGCGAGCAAGTCATAAAGGGCCGGCGGCTGATTCCAGCCAGACTCCCTCGCGCCCGTGAACCGCACTTCTCCTACAACGGATGATCGTGTTGCGCCTGGCGCCGGCTTGCCCCCGCAGGTCGGCGTTGGTTTCAAGGCCATTCACTTCGAGGCACTCTTTGAAGACCCTGCGCCACCGGCGTTCGTCGAAGTGCACGCGGAAAACTACATGGGTGCCGGTGGGGCCCCACTGCAGCAACTCGCGCGCATTCGCGAAAAGTTTCCGATTTCCCTGCATGGCGTCGGCCTCTCGCTGGGTGGCACCGAAGCCCCCGATGAAGCGCATCTGGCGCGTCTTGCGCAACTGATCCAGCGCTTTCAGCCTGCTTCATTCTCCGAACACCTGGCATGGTCGACGCATAGCGGCCGCTATTTCAATGACCTGCTGCCGATTGCCTACGACCTGCCCGCATTGCAGCGAATCTGCGAACACATCGATCGCGTCCAGCAACGACTCGGCGTGCGCATGCTGCTCGAGAATCCCGCGACCTATCTGGAATTCGATGCCAGCAGCTTCAGCGAAACAGACTTCCTCGCGGAAGTGCTGCAGCGGACTGGCTGCGGACTGCTGCTCGACGTGAACAATGTCCATGTCACCTGCACCAACCACGGACACGACGCGCGGGCCTACATCGATGCGCTTGCGTTGTCCGCTGTCGGCGAGATCCACCTGTCCGGTCATTCCCGCGACACCGACTCGAACGGCGACATCCTGTTGATCGACAGCCATGGCAGTCCCGTGGCAGATCCGGTATGGGATCTCTACGCGCAGGTGCTCGACCGCACCGGCCCGGTTGCCACCCTGGTGGAATGGGACAACGACGTCCCGGCGTATCAGATCCTTCGCGCCGAGGCGCGCAAGGCGGCGCAGGCGATGAGTCGCTCGACGCGCGCAACGCTTGCGCCGGTATCCGCATGAATCCTTCTGCAGCAAGCGCATTTGCCGATGCGCTGCGCGATCCGGCCTGCGAGCTGCCGCCCGGATTGCGAACCTGGAACGGATCCGATGCGTTGGATCGCTTCAACGTTTATCGCAACAACATTGCGATGTCGCTGGTCGATGCTTTGGCGAGCACGTTCGCCGCCACCCGGCAATTGGTGGGCACGGATTTCTTTCGCGCGATGGCACGAATTCACGTCGCGGAATCACTGCCCGAGTCACCGATTCTCGCCCGTTACGGAAACGACTTTCCGGAATTCATTGCACGCTTTCCGCACGCTTCGTCGTTGCCCTATCTGGCTGATGTCGCGCGGCTTGAATATCTGCGCGTACAGGCCTATCACGCGGCGGACGCAACTGCGTTGACCGCTGCTTCGTTCCAACCTCTGCTTGCTGATCCAGCACGATTGGCGGCAACTCAAATGACGTTGCATCCGGCATGCCGCTGGCTGCACTCGGCGCATCCGGTGTTCTCGCTATGGGCGGCCCATCAGGCCGATGGCGACCTCGGCCATATCGAAATGTCCAAGGCCGAGGATGTCCTCGTCATTCGTCCCTTCTTCGAAGTGCAAGTCATTGCATTGCCTCCCGGCAGCGTCGTGTTTCTCGATGCCTTGTCGAGTGGCGCGTCGCTTTCCGCAGCAATCGAGAGGATCAACCGCGAAGGCATCGAATTTGATCTGTCCCGGCAACTGGCCGACTTGATCGAGCACGGCCTGATTGTCGAGCTCATCACCCCCTAACGGAGATTTCAATGCAAACGACTCAATTCCCTGAAACCAGCGGGTCTCACGAAGCTGGTTCCAATATCCTGATCCGCACGCATCATCGATTGCTTGGCTGGTTCGAGCGCATTCCGCACAGCCTGATTGCGTTTCTCGGCCGGTTCTCGGTTGCCGCGACGTTCTGGCTATCCGGTCAGACCAAGGTGGAAGGCTTCGTCATCGATCTGATCCACGGAAAATTCGAACTCGGCATGCCGCACCTGTCCAGTTCCGCCGTGTATTTGTTCCAGGAGGAATACGCGCTGCCGTTGATCCCGCCGGAATTCGCGGCAATCATGGCGGCCACGGCCGAGCACATCTTGCCGGTATTGCTGTTGATCGGACTTGGAACGCGTTACGCGGCCCTCGGCCTTCTCGGCATGACCCTGGTCATCCAGACCTTCGTCTATCCGAATGCATACCCCACGCATGGCCTATGGGCAGCCGTATTGCTCTACCTGATCGCGCGCGGGCCAGGGGTAATCTCCATCGACCACCTCATTGCGCGGCGCTGGCGCTAGCCAGGAACCAACGATGGAAACGGTCGGAATGATGCAGTGAGGTATCCAGCAGGCATTCGATGATGAAAAGAATACTGGTGCGAAATGATCTCCTGTCGATCGTGCGGCTTGCGGCATTCATGGCGCTGTTCGCACTGCTTGGCGGGTGCGCCCATCGGGTCTGGAACACCCGGATTTCAGAAGCGGATTCGGCACACCGCTACGAATTCAGGACCCGATTGCCCAGCAATTCCGATGACTTGTTCGTCGTCCTCGCATTCTCCGGCGGCGGCACCCGCGCCGCATCGTTCAGCTACGGCGTCCTGCAGGCCTTGCGCGATACCGACATTGCCGTGGCAGGAAAAAAAGCGCCGTTTGCTCGACGAAGTGGATGTGATCACGTCCGTATCCGGAGGAAGCTACACCGCGGCGTACTACGGATTGTTCGGTGATCGAATCTTCAGCGATTTCACGCGCGATTTTCTTTACCGTGACTGGCAAAGGGATCTGATAGGACTGCTCTACAGCCCGGCCAACCTGACCGCGCTTGCAAGCCCCGACTACAACCGCAGCGATGTAGTGGCGGCGCACCTCAATCGCACGCTGTTCGCGGGTAGCACGTTTGCCGACATGTCCACGGACGATCGACCTTTCGTGATCCTCAATGCCAGCGACCTGAACAACGCGACGACGTTTTCCTTCATCCAGCAACAATTCGATTTCCTTTGCTCGGACTTGTCTTCGTATCGTGTGGCCAATGCCGTCATGGCATCCTCGGCGATGCCTGGACCATTCGCACCGATCGCATTGAAGAATTTCCCGGATTGCCCGCAACGCCATCGCGCCTGGGTTGCCGAAGCATTGACCAAGGACAGCTTGCTTGATCGGCGCCGTGGCGTTGCGCTCGCGCTGGAGCGTTATTCGGATCCCGCGAGGATGCCGATTGTTCGCCTCGTCGACGGCGGCGTCACCGACAACCTGGGCGTTCGCGGATCCATGATGAGTCCGGTTGCGCATTACGGCAACGTGCCCGATATGGCTGGCGCTTTTACCCCCGAACAGTTGAAGCTCGTACGCCACGTGCTGGTAGTGATCGCCAATGCCGAAACCTACCCCGAAACCGCCTGGTCGCTGAGCGGTCGCGAACCAGGCCTGATGGCCACGCTGAAATCCTCGTTCGATGCGGCGCTCGGAATACTCAATACCGAAACGGTCGGCCTCGCAAAGCAGGGATTCCAGATGTGGGAACGACACGTCAACGACGCGCGCGGACCCGACCAGCCACAGGTCACGGTGGATTTTGCCGTGATGACGTTTGGCCAGATCGAGGATCACGTAACACGGGATCAATTCAATGCGATGCCCACGACGTTTCGGCTTTCCCACGAGGAAGTGGACTCTTTGATTGAACAGTCCGGCATTCTCCTGCGGACCTCGCCTGAGTTCATGCGCTTTCTTCGTCACATTGATTCGGACTCCGGGGGACGTCGAAAATGACCCGAGTTCTGGCCGAGCCATGAACGAGGGTATGACAATCAACGCCGAGGTTGTATGACCCGGTTTCGCCGCATGCGCGGCTGCAAACGAAAGCGATAGCGCGTCTCGGAAATCGACCTTGAACGAGTTCCCGTTTTTGTCCGCTTTGCCGAACTATATACATAGAGAATAATCAGCAAATTCGTCCTGCTCGATGTCACCCCACCGCACCGCACGGCGAAGACAAACCGAAATAGTCGACCAGGGTGATTCAATCGCGACGATTCGTGCGAATCCTTTCGCTTCCCGGGTCTCGCCGCTCCGGTCGGCGCCTTGCGCGGCGATCACGTTGGTCTGCTGCGCCTCTGCTAGGGAGGCTCTGAACAAGTGGCGCAATCGTCATGGTGATCAGAAGGCTCGTCACAGGTGCTGCGTGGCGAAGTGAAGGCTGGTTGCCTTGACGAGGCGCACGGTGCCCGTGGCGGGCCTTCTGGGCGCCACCCATTCCATTCCATTCCATTTGAATCAATCGGTTGGGCGGCGCCTGCCTGCGCGCAGCTCATTGTTGCGCCGACTTGAAAGACGGCCAGTCTGTCTGCGTCGGCGCGCCGCGATCTGCAGCAGGCAGACGTCGTGATGGTTGCGCCACTTGTTCAGAGCCTCCCTAGGCGGCTGCGTACCTTGATTTCGTGTTCCAGCGTGCGGTGTACCGGGCACTTGTCAGCGATGGCCAGCAGGCTGGCGCGTTCGTCGGCAGACAAGTCACCTTGCAGTTCGATCACGCGCTGGATCTCCGAAATTTGCCCTTCCTTGCTGTCGCAGTCGCCACAATCCTCGGCGTGCACGCGCTGGTGGCTGAGGCGCACCGATACCTTGTCCAGAGCCAGCTTCTTGCGTTGCGCGTACATGCGCAACGTCATCGAGGTGCAGGTACCCAGGCTTGCCAGCAAATAGTCGTATGGGGTCGGACCAGTATCGGTGCCGCCCATGCGCTGGGGTTCGTCCGCGGGCAGGCGATGTCGTCCCGCCCGCACCTGGTTGGCGAAGCCTCCCTTGCCGGTTTCGGACACCTCGACATGACCTTTCTCGAGCGCATCGTCGTCGGCCTCCGAAGCTGGCGACGCAGCTTCAGGCAGATAGCGAGCGGCCCATGCCGCCAGCACCGATGCCGCGTACTCCGCGTCGCGTCGTTTACGCAGCAGGTGGTCGGCATCGTCGAGGGAGATGAAACTCTTGGGGTGTCGGGCCGCCTGGAAAATCTGGCCTGCGTTGTCAATGCCGACGGTGTCGTCAACAGGCGAATGCATCACCAGCAGGGCCCGGCCCAGGTTGTGCACGCGATCCCTGATCGTATTGGCATCCAGGTCGTCGAGGAATTGCTTCTGTATGCGGAACGGGCGCCCGCCCAGTTGTACTTCGAGTTCGCCGTGTTCGCGGATCAGGTCGACGTTGTCGCCCAGCTGCTTGTGCAGATGCGCTGGTTCCGATGGCGCGCCGATGGTCGCAACCGCGCGAACCTCGTCGATTTCCGAAGCCGCGGCCAGCACCGCGGCACCACCCAGGCTGTGGCCGATAAGCAACGTCGGCGCGGAATGGTTTTCGCGCAGGAAATCGGCGGCCTTGACCAGGTCGGTCACGTTGGAGCTGAAATTGGTGTTGGCGAATTCGCCCTCACTCATGCCAAGCCCGGTGAAATCAAAGCTCAGCACGGCGAATCCGCGTTCGACCAGGGATGCGCTGATCCGAGAGGCGGCAAAGATGTCCTTGCTGCAGGTGAAGCAATGCGCAAACAGGGCATAGGCGTGCGGTGTGTCGTCTGGCATGTCCAGCCTGGCAGCGAGCATTTCCCCTGTATGGCCGGGGAACTGAAGTTTCTGGGTGTTCATGGCAACTCCTGTGGCGCTGATGGCATGCGTTCGTCGAGCCTGGATTGAACCCTACGCTACACGCATCCCGCATGCGCCCTTTTTGCATGGATGCGGTCGTGATCGATCCGGGTGCATTTGCCGGCGCGGAAGCGGGGTTTGTGTACTCAGGAAACGTCTCCTGATGAATTGTACCTTGTGCAAATCAAGTAGCTGAAGGCCGCAGCGTGCGGCGGCCTGGAGCTGCCCTTCGCGCAGGAGCAATCGACGGCGGGAGATGGATGGTTACGCCAGCGCAAAAAAGTTTCTCTTGATGTGGCGACAAGCCATCGGACACGCGGCCGCCGACAGCGCATCGCCGCTTCTGCGAATCCTTTCTCCCACTGGGCCGCTCTATTCGGGAAGCAAGGTTGTTTCATCTTGTACGAATTCGGCCGGTCAGGCCCGCAGCAGCATCCGGATGCCAGGACTGGATCCGATGGCTGCACCTCCACCTCCACGCAAAAGCAGGTGCGTCTGCAGACGACCGCTCGGAATCACTGCTGGCGACGATGGGCAGGACCCAGGTCAACCTCAAGCTGATTCCGGACGTCGACGGCACGCCTGCGATCGCCCAACTGGTGGCCTACAACCTGTGCGACATCCAGGTGAAAGGCGTCTGGTCGGACCCGGCCAGGCTGCATCTGGTCGCGCATGTAAAGGCCCCGCTGGCCGATCTTCCGGTGCGCAAGGTTCACGGCGGCCTGTTCCACGGCGAATCCTTTTCGCCGCTGGTTGTCTCTTCAGGGTATTGGCGAGTATATCCTCGCCGTTTCGGGAGAATAGACATGAACAATATTGTAAAGGGTGTCCTCGGCGGATTGGTGGGCACGGTGGTGATGTCAGCACTGATGCTGATGAAGAGTGCCATGGGCTTGATGCCGCAATTGGATGTGATCCACATGCTGTCCGGGATGATGGGCGTTTCTGCCGCCATCGCCTGGGTGATCCACTTCATGATTGGCGCGATCTGGGGCGCGCTTTTTGCGCTCAGCTACCGGGCGATCCCGGGCGCTAGTTCCGTGGTCAAGGGCATGCTGTTCGGCGTCGGCGCGTGGCTGTTGATGATGGTCATGGTGATGCCAATGGCGGGCGCTGGTTTCTTCGGCATGGTGATGGGCGTGATGGCACCGATGATGACCCTCCTGCTGCACATCATTTTCGGCGCCGTGATGGGACTGGTGTACGGCAAGGAAAACCGCGCAGTCTGATTCGCTGCACACTGATGCGCGTGGCATCACCGGAAAGTTCCGCTGTATTGCGGAAACTCGCTGCGATGCCACGCGTCTTCACACATTCGAGGGTCTGAATCCAGGGACCAAAGCGCGTCGATCTACAGCAGAGTTCAAGCGACAAGCTGTTCGGTTGCTGCGTGTGGACACGAGGCCTGACTCATGAAGAAGTTGTGGCCAATCGCTGCCGGTTCGGCCAGGCATAACGGAAGATGCGGGCCAGCACGCTGGCGTACTGTCGCCAGAACCCGCCAGTGTTGTAGTGGACACCATGGCGTTCACAGATATCACGAACGCGCGGGGCGATTTCGGCGTAGCGCGGGGCAGGAAGGTCCGGGAATAGATGGTGCTCGATCTGGTGACTGAGATGGCCACTCAACAGGTGAAACCAGCGACCGCCCTCGAGATTGCTGGAACCCTGGATCTGTCGCAGGTACCACTGACCCTGGGTTTCGTTTTTCACTTCGGCGCGGGTCCAGGTCTGAGCATTTTCGGTGAAATGGCCGCAGAAAATGATCGCGTTGGTCCACAGGTTGCGGATAAGGTTGGCGAGCAGGTTTCCGAGCAGCACCCGCGGCCATTGCCATAGCGCCAGCGCGGGAAAGAATACGTAGTCCTTGAACAACTGGCGACCCGCCTTGCGCAGGAATGGCCGCATCCGTTCACGGAATTCCGCGCGATTCATCCGCCCCTTCAAGAAGCGGCCAATCTTGATGTCATGTACCGCAACACCCCACTGGAAATTGATCGCCAGCAGCAGATACCAGAGCGGCTGCAACAGCGTCGCCGGTGACCAGCGCTGCTTCTCGCTAAGTCTCAGCATGCCGTAGCCGTAGTCGTGGTCGAGTCCGATGATGTTGGTGTGATCGTGGTGTTCGACGTTGTGCGAATGACGCCAGTGATCACCGTCGCAAACGATGTCCCACTCGTAGCTCTGCGAGTTCAACGACGGGTCATTCATCCAGTCGTACTGACCGTGCATGACGTTGTGACCAACTTCCATGTTCTCGATGATCTTGGCCATCGCCAGCGATATCACGCCACCGATCCAGCTGATCGGGCCCCAGCCGAACATCAACAATCCGCGGCCGGCAATTGCCGAGCCCTGGGCGATGCGTTGCATGCGCCGGATGTGAGCGGCATCGCTCGCACCGATATCAGCCAGCACCTCGGTGCGCAGCGCTGAAAGCTCAGCTTCGAATGCATTCAAGTCGGCAGGTGCAAGCGTGGTCTTGATACTCATTTGCAACTCCAGTCGATCATCGTTCAAGGCCCTGAAGAGCCAATTCGACGGCGCTTTGCGGCGTCGATACACAGAGTTGAATCAGCTCATCACCGGATCCGGACAATTGCCCGGTGAGTAGATTGAGTACGCTGCCGCTACGCTTGCGGCACTGGCAGGTTCGGCAGATCCCGCGACGGCAGCCGAATCGCGGTTTCAGCCCGGCAACCTCCGCGGCGTCGAGCAGGCTCTGCCCGGCCTTTGCAGTGAACAACTGTTCTGAATGTTCAAGGCTCACCGCGTGCTCCGCGGCCAGCGGGTCGACTGGCGCCGGACTGCGGCCAAAACTCTCGCACTGCAGTTGACTGCCGCGCCCGGCGGCAGAGTAGTGCGCGGACACCATGAGCATGAATCCGGCCGGGCCGCAGACGAGCGCCTCGCGTTCCGCCCAGTCTGGAACCGCCGCAACGATGGCTGCGGAATCCAGGCGCTGATCCTTGGCGCTGTCATGAAGCCGCAGGGTCAGTCCCGGCCAACGCTCAACCAGCGCCGTCAACTCGGCGGCAAATACCGTGTCGGTTGGTCCGCGTCCGCACTGCAGGACGACGACGTCCCGGGTTATCCCGCTGTCCGCCAATCCCAGCAGCAACGACATCATCGGCGTCACTCCACTTCCTGCGCTGATCAGGAGCAGTGGTTGGCGTTCGTCCGACGGAGCAAAACAGCCCTGCGCCTGGCTGATCCGCACGACCTGGCCGGACTGTAGCGCATGCGCGGCGCCGGTGACGCGTCCGTCGATCTGCAGGCGCATAGTCAGTCGCAGCAGCCCGTCCGGCCTCGGCGCGGCGGAGAGGCTGAAGCAACGGGCATGGCGTACGCCGTCGACCTCCAACTCGAGCATCAGATTCTGCCCGGGCCGGAACCCGGCGAAGCGACGATTGGGCCGCAACCAGATACTACGCACGTCAGCAGTTTCCTCAACCACGCGTACGACCCGCGCTCGTGGCTCCGACCACGACCACGTCGACGCGAAGGGTGCCAGCAACCGCTCCCATTCCTGTGGCTGGTTTAACGGAGCGAGCAGCGGACTGCGCAGCCAGCGACGAATCGCCGATGGCTGCGCCTGCCGGAACGAGTCAGATGAAGGCATCGGTGCGAGATGGCTGGCGTGAAGATTCATGGGCGACTCGGATATTACAGTGAACATATGTTCACTGAAAGGCCCCTGAGTATTCAATCTAAAACGTCACATCGAACCAGCGCCTATACTTTCCGCAGGGCGATGTGTCCCACGGAGAACGATTTGTCGACAGTCAGGCGAACCCTGCACAGGGCCGATGGTGATAGCGGCAACTCGCGCGTGGAGCAGAAAGAGCGTACCCGGCAACGCCTTATCGAGTCGGCGCTGGCATTGATTGGCGCCGGCAGCGGCTACACCGCGCTCAGCCTGCGCGAGATCACGCGCGAGGCCGGTCTCGCCCCGGCGGCGTTCTATCGGCATTTCCGGGATCTGGACGAACTCGGGTTGGCGCTCGTGGAAATGGGTGGGGTGACCTTGCGTCGACTGCTGCGCGAGGCGCGCCGCGATGGCATTCCGCCCACTGACATGCTGCGCGGATCGGTGCAGATCTATCGACGCTTCGTGGCCGAACGCAGCGAAGTATTCCGTTTTATCGCTGGGGCGCGTGGCGGCGGATCTCGCGCCATTCGCGACGCGATTCGCACCGAGGAGAGCCACTTCGCCTCGGAAATGGCGCAGGACCTGCGAACACTCGGCACCCTGCCGGAACTGTCCAGTGCCACCTTGCAGATGATTTGCGGGCTGGTCGTCACGACCATGCTCAACGCAGCGTCCGACATCCTCGATCTGCCTGACGGACACATCCAGGCCGAGCGCGAAATGATCGAAAACTTCGTCCGTCAGCTGCGCGTGGTTTTCCTCGGCGCTGCGCGCTGGCGCGATGACTGAGAGGCGAGGTCAGAGCAGCCACCATTGCAATGTTGGCGAAGCGTCCGCTCAAGGGCTGCAGGGTTATTCCTGCCTTGTGCGTGTTCCAGTGGTTGCGCCATAGAAATTCAAGTCTTTAGCCGCCGCGTCAGATCATTTCCCTGCGCCACGGACATCAAGCTTCAGGGCGGCAATCCTGCTCATGGCAAGACGCGCGCGTGGCAATGGCCATCGAGGGTCGGGTGTCGACGCGGCACAGCCGCCGCCGATGGCAGGGTCGTTACCGCAGCCATGCCAAACGAAGTGACAACCGGCCCGCTATTCGTATTCGGCAGCCATGAGAACGGTCGACGCGGTCTTCTCACGCCGGCTCGGTTTCAGCCTTCACTCAGCAACGCAAGTATCGCCTTTGGATCGATCGGCTTCACCACGTGTTGCTCGAAGCCGGCCGCCTGGCTACGGTCGCGGTCGGCCTCTTGCCCGTAGCCGCTGATCGCAATCAGACGGCAGGACTGCGACCCAAGTCGCTCCCGCAGTCGGATCGCCAACTCGTAGCCGTCCATCACCGGCAAGCCGATGTCGAGCACGGCCACGTCCGGGCTGAAGGCTTCGGCGACATCTAGCGCCGACACTGGGTCGTGCACGACGCGCACGACGTGCCCATTGACCTGCAACAGCTGACCGAGTGCCTCGGCGCCATCGACGTTGTCGTCGACGACCAGGACGCGATGCGGTCGAGTCGCCGCGATCGGGCTTTCGAGTGCTGCCTCCGCACGCTCGTCAAACGCGCTGGGCGCCTGCGATGAGACCGGAATCGTGAACGTGAATTCGCTGCCGTGACCACGGCCGTCACTGGCGGCCGCGACCGTCCCGCCGTGCATCTCGACCAAGGTTTTGACGAGCGCCAGGCCGATTCCAAGGCCGCCTTCCGCGCGATCGAAGCTGCGCCGGCCCTGATAGAAGAGGGTGAACACTTGCGGCAGCATTTCGGTGGCGATGCCCTGGCCGTTGTCGCGAACGCTGACGGTAATGGAATCGCCGCTGCCCCTGCGGGCTGAAAGGCTCACTTTGCCGCCGACATCGGTATAACGCGCGGCGTTGGTCAGCAGGTTGGCCACCACCTGCGCCAGGCGCACCGGGTCGCCTTCCCAGCGCAAGTCGGGTTCGATCTCGACGACGAGGTGATGATGGCGCTGTTCGAGCAACAAGCTGGTTATCTCGACTGCTTCGGTCAGTACAGCGGACACGTCGACCCACTCCTTCTTGAGCAGGATCTTGCCGCGCGTGATCTTGGAAATGTCGAGCAGGTCGTCGACGAGTCGCACGAGATGCTCGACCTGGCGCTGGATGATGCCTTGTTCGCGGGCCGTCGTGGAATCGCCCCGCATGCGCATCAACTGCAGCGCGGTGACGATTGGTGAAAGCGGATTGCGCAGCTCGTGTCCGAGCATGGCCAGGAATTCGTCCTTCGCGCGACTGGCTTCTTCGAGGTCGGTCAACAGTTGCTCGCGATCGGCAAAGGCAAGTTCAAGCCCGCGTCGCGCACGGACTTGCTCGGTCATGTCGACGCTCACCGAGATGATGCCTTCGACAGCCCCGTCCGGCGCATACAACGGCTCCAGGTGGGCCTTGAAAAAGCGCTCTTCGAGCGCGCCGTCGGGTTGTGCGAGTTCCATTCTGAATTCGTCGGTCGAGAATGGCTCGCCGGTGTCGAACACGCGACGCGAGATGGCGATTGCCTCGGCGCCCAGGGGCGCCGGAAAGATCTCTTCCAGCGTCCTGCCGACCAGGTCGGTCCGCCCCAGAATCTCGCAGTACTTGCCGTTTGCGATCCGGAAAGTCAATTCGGGCCCGGTCAGCAGCGCCGCCGCCACCGGAGCATTCATCAGCAGGTTGTCACGCTGCACCTCAGCCTGCTGGCGGGCGATGCGGTCGGTCGCATCGCGCGTGAAACACCGCGTGTAGACGAGCTTGCCATCCTCGAAATAACCATTCGAGTGGATCAGTACGTGCTTGACCGACCCGTCCTTGCAGCGCAGCCGCGCCGGGCGGTCGCACAGGGTCTCGCCGGCCTGCAAGCTGGTGAGGATCGATTCAATCACCGGCGCATCGACATGGAACGCCGTGATGTGGCGGCCCACGTATTCGTCATGCGAATAGCCGAGCAGGTCGAGCTCGGCCTGGTTGGCCCACAGGATGGTGCCGTCGCTGCCCACACGGTGCAGCCCTTCAGCGGCATTTTCGACGAAGTCCGAAAGTTCCTTTTCGCGCCGACGCAGCGTCTGCTCGGCCAAGCGGCGGCGCGCCAGCTCGGCTTCAAGCGCGGTGGCCTTCTGTTGCCAGGCTCCGAGCAGCCGCAACACGTCGTCCGGGTCCTTCGCCGGCGACGAGACGGACTCACTCAAGCAGACGTGATCATGGGCAGTGCAGATCTCCTGGAAGATCGCGCCGTGTTTGGAATCGGCAAAAACGTGCGCCGGGTAGGCGCAGAACAGGTTGAACGAGAGCTTTCTGGCCAGCGCGGTCCACAGTGTCTCCAACTCCAGCGCCGCCTCGAATTTGCCCTCGGCGCACAGCAGCGCGACCATTTCGCCGAACGCGTGAACGGTACGGCCTTCGGCAGCGGCCGCCTCAAGCAAAGTCCCGACTGTGCCATTGAAGCGATTCTCGTCGGGCCAGTTGTCGATCATGAAACTGTCGAGCGTGGTCTGTGCATCGAACAGCCTGAGCTCGCCAGGGAACCAGCCCTTCTGGGCGCCGTGTGCACCGAAACCCGCCAGACGCGGCCGCAATGCGGCCAGATGCTCGGCGGTGGCGATGACGACACCCGCGCCACCAGCCCGCAAGGCGGTGTCAATAAAGTCCACCACCTCGTCGAGCAAAACGGCATCGCGCTCATAGAAACGGACGAAGTGCCCGGTACGGGGAGGCTCGCGGAGGATCGCCTTGGCGTTCATCAAGAGCAGGATACATCGCAAAGCGCGACGTTTGGACAATTTCGGGCAGATTCCACGCGAATCGCTCAGGTCGCAAAAAGACGAGGATCAGGTCCTGAGGCTTGAAGCCTATTGGCAACTTCTGCAGAAATGTCCGACCATTGCCGAAATGAAGGATCTCCTCGCCGACACGATCGTCGGTGGACACTTTCGCAATTCTGCCGGCGTACGCAATTGCCGCGATAGAATCCGACTTCGCATCGATTCCGCGAGGTGTCCATGACTGATTCGACCCATCTGCTGATCGAACCGAAATTGCATGATCTCGGTGACGGTTTTGTTGTTCGCCGGATGCTGCCGTCGGCGCAGCAACGCACGGTAGGCCCGTTCGTTTTTTTCGATCATATCGGCCCGGTCGAGCTGGCGCCCGGGCGTGGCGTTGATGTGCGCCCGCATCCACATATCGGTTTGTCGACGATGACTTATCTGTTCGAGGGCGTGTTCACGCATCGTGACAGTCTTGGCGTGGTTCAGGATATTCGCCCCGGTGCGGTCAACTGGATGACCGCCGGTCGTGGGGTTGCGCATTCAGAGCGCACGCCGGAACCAGAGCGCTCCGAAGGGCATCGTGTTCATGGCGTGCAATTCTGGGTCGGGTTGCCAAAGAGTGATACCGAAGTCGCGCCTTCGTTTGCTCATCATGCGATCGAGGAATTGCCGGAATGGTCAAGCGATGATGGCGGTGTGCATTGTCGATTGGTTGCGGGAGAGGCCTTTGGCAGACGTTCGCCCGTGCCCGTGCATTCGCGCATGTTCTGCGTTGATGTGAATCTGCAATCAGGAGCCGCGCTGGAGGTTTCGGCGGAACATCATGAGCGGGCGATCCAGGTAGTCAGCGGTGCAATCGAGATTGATGGGCTCGCCTTGCCGATACATCAGATGCTCGTGCTGAAACCCGGTTCAGTGGTGCAGGTTCGGGCAAGCAAGCAGGCTCGTCTGGTCTTGTTCGGGGGTGATCCGCTGGATGGGCCGCGCACGATCTGGTGGAACTTTGTCGCGGCTTCGCGCGAGCGTATCGAACAGGCCAGCGATGACTGGAAGAACGGTCGCTTCGACAAGGTTCCCGGAGAAACCGAATTCATACCGTTGCCTGATCGTTAAGTCGGATTCGATACGGGTTTTGGCTGGCGCACCCGAAAACCTCTCCTCGCGAGAGCTGACTCTTGATCACCTGAATTCGTCTCAGAACAATGGACCTTCAAAACGTCGCAGCAGGCGGTGGGAACCTCACATCACGTTTCGTCATCCCTGCGCAGGCAGGAGGCGCTTCACAACAGCCGAATGGCTGGTCATCCAGCGCCTTTGGCATGCCGGTTCCAGAAGCTTCGCGCTCAGAAATCCGATGCATGACTCCGCGCTTGAAGATCAGAAGCAGAGGCACTGGACCCCTGCCTGCGCAGGGGTGACGAATTCGATGAGTGCCGCGCTCTCAGCTTGTTGTCGCGTTTTTCACAGGCTCTGCAATCCAGGGAGAACGGTGTGATCGAGAGTCAGCGGCAGGAGAGAGGCGACTACAGTTGAGGATTGACGCCTATCAGGCTCGGGTTTGAATCGGTGCGCGGTAGACGTATGCTGGGAGCTTGACCATCGGGTCGGGGTACCTCCATGAATCAAAGAGCGACTGACAGCATCACGCCGACGCGATTCTCGACATTCCGCGAGTTCTATCCGTTCTATCTTTCCGAGCACGCCAACCAGACTTGTCGCCGGCTGCATTTCGTCGGCACTTCGCTGGTGATCGGAGTCGTTGTTGCCGCGATCGTGCAGCGCGATGCGCGGTGGTTGCTGCTCGCTCCACTGGCCGGCTACGGATTCGCCTGGGTCGGTCATTTCGTGTTCGAGAAGAACCGTCCTGCATCGTTCAAACAACCGTTTTACAGTTTCATCGGCGATTGGGTGATGTACTGGGACATCCTGCGTGGTCGCATCAAGTTTTGACCCTGTTTTTGTTGATCAATCATGAGCAATGATTCAGGTGTGCGTCTCGACGTATGGCTCTGGGCCGCACGCTTCTACAAGACGCGCAGCCTGGCCAAGCAGGCCATCGAGGGCGGCAAGATCGATGTCAACGAAGCGGCCGCCAAACCGGCGCGCACGATCCATGTTGATGATCAGCTGCGCATCTCTCGCGGCATTGAGCGTTTTTCGATTCGCGTCGCCGCGATCAGCGCCGTGCGCGGGTCGGCAAGCATCGCGCAAACCTTGTACGAAGAATCTGCCGAAAGTATCGCCACGCGCGAAAGCGACCGAGAAATGCGACGGCTGACCGGCGCAGGCTTTGATCATCCTCACAAGCGACCGGACAAGCACTCACGCAAACTGTTACGTGGCTTCAAGGAACGAAGCGGCTGATCCCGATCGATCCTGCACAAAGTTGCTGGTGACATGAAAAGCATGTCGCGCGGATGCGCCCGCGCATCGATGACAACATCGCCGTGAAGAACTATTGGGCGGGCTCCAACTGCAGCGACCGGGGTTCGAGACCGAGCGCCTTGCGGTAGCGCGCGTACAAGACGCGGACTTTGGCCACGTATTCAAGCGTCTCGGAGTAGGGCGGCACACCGGAGTATTGGGTGACGGTACCAATTCCTGCGTTGTAGGCCGCGGCGACCAGGATGCGATCTCCTCCGTAGTGCGTCTCAAGCACTTTCAGGTGTCGTGCGCCGGCCAGGATCGACTGACTTGCGGATGTCGGTTCGGTGACGCCGTAGTCGCCGATCACCGAGGGCATCAATTGCATGAGGCCGATGGCACCCTTGACCGAAACCGCTTGTGCATCGAAAGCGCTTTCGGTGTGAGCGATCGCGCGCAGCCAGGCCTCGTCCAGCCCTGTCTTGCGCGCGGCGGCGCGGAATTCGGGGCGGTAGATGTTGACTTGCAGAGGACCAACCCTGCCAAGTCCTTCGTGGGCGCTGGAGTGCTCCGGCGTGACCACCGTGAATCCCTGCACTTTTACCGCGCCGGGCAAGGCACGCGTGCCATAGATTGTCCGACCGTCCTGCTCGCGTCGATACAAGTTGCCCTGGAAGACACCCATGCTTCCCCAAAGATTCGGTACGAATGCGGCGTCGTCATCGAGAGTCTGCTCGGTGCATTTCGAGTCCGGTTCCGGCGCCGTTGACAGGCTGATTGTGCCGTCGCGCAGACAGCGCCAGACCGAGCGCGCCTCGGCATGTGCCGAAAAGACGAGCAGCGATATCAGAATCGGCAAAAGTCGGCGCAGCATGGGGCGCATTCTAGCCGCCTGTGCTGAACGCGCGGAGGCATTGCGAACCTGTGCGAATCTACTGTGTGCCATCACACTGATTCAGATCAATTCCTGCGACTTCAGCCTATGCCATGCTGCCGGTGATGCCAAAAGGGAGTGAGGCGCATGTCTTGCGTACCGCGAAACCGGGTTGCGTTGGCGGAAACCTCCATATGACGCCATTGAAGTCCCCGGCTACGTCGAATTTGCATGGACTCGATCAGCTTGAGGCGGCGCGCCGCCTGGCCGAAGACGGCCCGAACCTACTCCCTGGAACAGCGCCGAAATCGATCTGGGCGATTGTCCGCGACGTTCTATTCGAGCCGATGTTCCTCATGCTGCTGGTTGCCGGCGGCCTGTATCTGGCACTAGGCGATCGCGCTGAAGCTGCTTTTCTGCTGTCCTTCGTGTTTGTCGTGATCGGCATTACCCTGACCCAGCAGCGCAAGACCCAGCGCGCCCTGGAATCACTGAGAGACCTGTCGGCACCGCGCGCGCTGGTCATTCGCGAGGGCTTGGAAATACGCATCCCGGGCCGTGAGGTCGTGATCGGCGATCTGCTGGTCCTGCACGAGGGCGATCGTATCGCCGCGGATGCGACGCTGATCGACGGGCAGCTCGATGCGAACGAGTCGCTGCTCACGGGTGAAGCTGTGCCGGTGAGCAAGTTGCCCGGTGGCGAAAGCGCTGCCTTGTTCGCCAGCACGGTCGTCACGCGCGGTATTGGACTTGCCGAGGTTGTTGCCACAGCGCGCAAGACCGCCGTCGGCCGGATCGGAGAGGCACTGGCATCGACGGTGGAGCCGGACTCCGGACTTCAGCAGGCTTCGCGCCTGCTGATCCGCAACCTGACCCTTGGTGGGCTGGTTTTGGCGACTGTCTATGTCCTGCTCAACTGGCTGTGGGATTCGCGCGGATTGATCGAAAGCATCCTGTCCGGTATCGCTTTGACGATGGCTATCCTGCCGGAAGAGATCCCGGTGATTCTGACCGTGTTCCTCGCCCTGGGTGCGTGGCGAATTTCGCAGCGCAAGGTGCTGACCCGACGTGTGCCTGCGGTCGAGGCGCTCGGCGCGATTTCGGTGCTGGCCGTGGACAAGACTGGCACGCTGACCCAAAACCGCATGCAAGTCGCCGAGCTCGATGTTGAGGGTTTCGATTTCCGCGACGTCGATGCTGCCGACCTTCCGGAACATTTCCATGAGCTGGTCGAGTTCGCGATTTTGGCGACACCGGTCGATCCGTTCGATCCGATGGAGAAGGCGATCCAGGCATTCGGTCTGCGCTGGCTGCGCGGTACCGAGCACATCCATGCCGAATGGACGGCTGAATTCGAATACGGCCTTTCGCCGGAAATTCTCGCCATGACCCGCGTGTTCCGCGCCGATGCGCCAGACCAGCATCTGTTGGCAACCAAGGGCGCGCCAGAAGCGGTGATCGATCTGTGCCATCTCGGCAGAGTCGAGGCGCAGGTCATTCTGGCACGGGTCGAGGCGATGGCCGCCCGCGGTTTGCGCGTGCTTGGCGTAGCCCGTGGAGACTGGAAAGGGCGGGCCGCTCCGCGCAGCCAGCACGATTTCACGTTCCAGTTTCTCGGCCTGCTAGGTTTTGTCGATCCGCCTCGCCCCGATGTTGCCGCTGCTATCGCCGAGTGCCGTTCTGCCGGCATACGCATCATCATGATGACCGGCGATCATCCGGCGACGGCGCTGGCGATCGCGCTTGAGGTTGGCTTGAGCGAGCGTCCCGATGTTCTGATCGGTGCTGAAATCGATGTCCTCGATGATCACGCCCTTCACGATCGGCTGCGCCATACCGACGTTTGCGCGCGAATGCAGCCTGTGCAGAAGCTGCGCCTCGTGCAGGTATTGCGCGCCAACGGCGAGGTCGTGGCGATGACCGGCGATGGCGTCAACGATGCCCCTGCGCTGAAGGCCGCTGATGTTGGCATTGCCATGGGCGAACGTGGCACCGACGTCGCCCGCGAAGCGGCGGCCATGGTCTTGCTCGACGACAGTTTCGCCAGCATCGTCGCGGCAATTCGGCAGGGGCGGCGCATCTACGACAACATCACCAAAGCAACCCGCTTCGTTTTTGCGGTGCATATGCCGATCATTGCGCTAGCCCTCGTTCCGTCCCTTTTGCACTGGCCGGTGCTGCTGATGCCGGTGCACATCGTCTTGCTCGAGCTGCTGATAGATCCGGCCTGTTCGATCGTCTTCGAAGCAGAGCCGGAAGCCGCCGACACGATGTCGCGGCCGCCACGACAGCAAGGCGAGTCTCCGTTTGCGCGCAAAAACCTGATGTACGCCATGGTCGAGGGGCTCGGATTTTCCGGTCTGCTTCTGGCCGGCTATGCGGTCATGCTCGGCCTTGGCTTGCAGGCCGCAGAGGCACGGACAGCGGTGTTTGGCGCGCTTGTACTCGGGGTGTTCTTGTTGATTCTTGCCAACCGCCAACCAGGTGCCGCCCTGTTTGCGCGCCAGCATCCCGGCAATCGATGGTTGCCGCGCATGCTGGTCGGCATCTTGTTGTTGCTGATCCTTGCGATTGCCGTGCCGTACTTCGCCAACGTGATGCAGCTGGTTCAACCGGGCATCGTGGGAGTCGCCTTCATGCTCGCCATGCTCATGCTTGCGGTTGCATGGCTGGAGGGCCTGCGCATTGCCGGAAACCTGATCGAGCGACCCTTGCATTCTTCCGATGCCGAGAGAAATTCATGATCATCTACAGTTGCCACGGTGCGGCCAAACAAGTCACTGGATCCTGCCACCTGATCACCTGCAACGAGCGTCGGGTACTGATCGACTGCGGTCTGTTCCAGGGCAGCCGCGAGACCGAGCAGGCGAATGCCGAGCCTTTCGATTTTGATCCGGCCTCCATGGACGCGTTGTTGCTGACCCATGCCCATCTCGATCATTGCGGCCGAATTCCTCTACTGATCAAACGCGGCTTTCGCGGCCGCATCTTCTCCACTGCGGCGACCCGCGAATTGGCGCGTGTGGTCATGCTCGACTCCGCCAGCCTTCAGGAAGGGGAGGCGCGCCGTGGCGCGAAGCGGCAGCGCAAGGACGATGTCGAAGCGCCGCTCTATACGATCAATGATGCACTGCATGCGCTCGACTTCTTTGCCCCCGACGTGAACTACGGGGACACGGTGGAGATCACCGACGGAATCCGTGCACGTTTTCTCGATGCGGGTCACATCCTCGGCTCTGCATCAATCCTGCTCGAACTTGACGATGCAAAGATTCAGCGGCGCATGCTGTTCTCCGGAGATCTGGGTAATTCGGGCCGACCCATCGTGCGTGATCCGATTCCGGCGCCAGTGGCTGACTACGTGGTCATGGAAAGCACCTATGGCGATCGCCCGCACCGCTCAGGATCCGATTCGGTCGAGGAGCTTTATCAGGCCATCCGCGAGACCAATGCGAGGCGCGGCAACGTCATCATTCCGACGTTCGCTCTCGAGCGCACCCAGGAGATTCTCTACTACCTGCATCAGGGCATGCGCAGCGGAAAGTTGCCAGAACATCTGAGTGTGTTTCTCGATTCACCGATGGCGATCTCGGCGACCGAGATCTTCCGCCGCCATTCCGAATGCTTCGATCTCGACTTCATCGCGGAACTCGAACACGGTGATCCGTTCGACATGCCGGGCTTGCATTTCACCCGCGAAACCAGTGAATCGATGGCGATCAACAGCATCGAAAGCGGTGCGGTGATCCTTGCCGGTTCGAGCATGTGCAATGGCGGGCGCGTGCGCCATCATCTCAAGCACAATCTCGGGCGCGAGCGCAGCAGCGTCGTGTTTGTCGGCTACGCAGCCTTGGGCACATTGGCGCGACGGATCGTCGACGGTGCCGCGTCGGTAAAGATCTTCAGTGACGAAATTCCGGTGCGCGCCCAAGTCTGGACGATCAACGGATTCTCCGCACATGCTGATCAGCCTGCTCTGCTCGATTGGCTGGGCGATGCGCCGCGGCGCAAGGTGTTCCTCGTCCATGGAGAATACGAACGCGGCATGCTCAAGCTGCAAGAGGTGCTGGAGTCACGTGGATTCAGTTGCCAGCTCCCAGGCATGGGCGAATCGATCAAGATCGATTGATTGCGGGTGGCGGCATCAAATCGGTTGAAAGCTGCGACGGCGACCACGGACATCACCGCAGTCCGGATATCGCGTGGCCAGTCCGTCATCGAGATCATTCCTCCGGCCGGATCGCTCAGTCGTGCGTCAGCGGCTTGTCGGTGAACAGGTAATCCTTGAGCTGCCTGGAGAACGTCGGATCGCGACGGCGGATCCATTCGAGCAGCATCGAGGCATGTTCTTTTTCTTCGTCGCGGTTGTGTTCAAGGATTTTCTTGAGCGTTTCGTCGCCGCAGGCGTCGCAGCGCTGGTTGTACCAGTCCACTGCTTCAAGCTCCTCCATCAACGAGACGATGGCGCGGTGCATGTCACGGGTTTCGTTCGAAAGTGTTTCAAAGGGTTCGTGATAGCCGACGCTGGACATGGGTGTTTCTCCTGTGGAGTTTGGGGTGGGTCACAAAAACTTCCCGGCCGCGATTGGCGGTTGTCTTGACGGTGCCGATCACACACCGGCTTCGGCGTGGGCTGTCTTGGCGCGATCCTGGTGATTGAGCCAGGCGTAGTAGAGCAGGGGAATGACCAGCAAGGTCAGTGCGGTCGATACGAGGATGCCGAAAATCAGCGACACGGCGAGACCCTGGAAAATTGGATCGTCGATGATGAAGAAGCCACCGACCATGGCGGCGATGCCGGTCAGCACGATCGGCTTGGAGCGTACGGCGGCGGCATCGATGATGGCGGTACGCAGTGGCTGGCCACGGGCGATTTCATGATTGATGAAGTCAATCAGCAGAATCGAATTGCGCACGATGATGCCGGCCAGCGCGATCATTCCAATCATCGAGGTCGCCGTATATTGCGCACCGACCAGGGCATGGCCGGGCATCACGCCGATCACGGTCAGCGGGATCGGCGCCATGATGATCAGCGGCACGACATAGCTCTTGAACTGGCCGACCACGAGCAGGTAGATCAGGACCAGGCCGACCGAATAGGCGAGACCCATGTCGCGGAATGTCTCGTAGGTGATCTGCCATTCACCATCCCATTTCACCGCGGGTGCTGTGATGTCGGTAGGTTGGTTGATGAAGGTCTGGGTAATGGCGGCGTCGGTTCCGTCATCCTGATTGATCTTGCCGACCAGCGAGAACATGCCGTAAAGCGGGCTGTCGGTATGACCTGCATCGTCGCCGGTGACAGTCGCATAGGGCAGCAGATCCTTGTGGTAGATCGCTTTCTCCCAGTTCGCCTGACGCACTTCGACCACCTCCGAAAGTGCCACCAGCGAGCCATTCGCTGCGCGCACGCGGACTGCCAGCAACTGGTCGATTGCGGCCTGGTCGCCGGCCGGAAGGCGCAGGCGCACCGGGACGGCATAGCGGGCGTGTCCATCCATCAGATAGGTCGCATCATCGCCGGACAGCGCGGTGCGCAGAACTTGCGCGATGCCGGCCTGATTGAGGCCAAGACGTGCGGCACGCACGCGGTCGACGACGATGATTTCGCGTGGCGCGTCGGCCTCGATGCTGGTATCGATATCGACGATGTCGGGATCGGCGCGAAACCTCTTCTCCAGTGCCAGCGCGGTCTGGCGCACCGTGGCGTAATCCGGGCCGTAGACCTCCGCGACGATCGGTGAGAGCACCGGCGGACCGGGCGGTACTTCGACCAGCTTGACCGAGGCACCGAACTCCTTGCCGATCTGAGCGAGCCGCGGACGCACGGCTTGCGCGATCGCATGGCTCTGACGATCACGCTCATGCTTGTCGACCAGATTGACCTGCAGATCCCCGACCAGTGGCCCGCTGCGCAAATAGTACTGGCGCACGAGGCCATTGAAGGTGATCGGAGCAGCGGTGCCCGCGTAACCCTGCCAGTCCTTTACCTCGGCCACGTCGGCAAGACTGCCGGCAAGCTTGCCGAGCAGTTCGTTGGTGCGCTCGTGCGTGCTGCCTTCCGGCATGTCGACGACGATCTGGAATTCGGACTTGTTGTCGAATGGCAGCATCTTGAGGATGACTGCCTGGATCGCGACCAGGCCGACTGCAGCCATGACCAGCACACCCATCGAGGCGAACAGCAGGCGTCTCCGGCGTGGCGCGCGATCCGATTCGAGGAACGGTGACATGAGCTTGTGCGAAGTGCGGTTGAGCCAACCGGGGCGCCTGCTTTCGCCAGCGTCTTCGTCGATGGATGGCTCATGATGCGCAAGCAGACGCAGCGCCAGCCATGGCGTCACTACCAGGGCCACGGCCAGCGACAGCAGCATGCCGACCGAGGCATTGATCGGGATCGGCCGCATATACGGCCCCATCAAGCCCGAGACGAAGGCCATCGGCAGCAGCGCGGCAATCACCGTGAACGTGGCAAGGATGGTCGGCCCGCCGACTTCGCTGACCGCCGCCGGGATGATCTCGCTCATGCGGGTTCCACCGAGACGCTGATGGCGGTGGATATTCTCGACGACGACGATCGCATCATCAACGAGGATGCCGATTGAGAAGATCAAGGCGAACAGCGAGACACGGTTGATCGTGAATCCCATCGCCCATGAGGCGAACAGGGTCAGCATCAAGGTGATGATCACTGCGGTGCCGACCACGATTGCCTCGCGCCATCCGAGCGTGAACAGCACCAGCAGGATCACCGACAGCGTCGCGAACATGAGCTTCTGAATCAGCTTGTTGGCCTTGTCGCTTGCGGTCTGGCCATAGTCGCGGGTAACTGAAAAGTGCACATTGGATGGAATGACAATGCCGGTCAGTGCCTGCAGGCGCGAAACGACGGCCCCGGTGATGTCGGCTGCATTGCTGCCGGGCTTCTTGGCGATGGCAAGTGTTACTGCCGGTGCGTTGCCGCTTGGCGGTCCAGTCTTGCCGGCGGGTGCGCCAAACCAGACGTAGCTGCTCGGCAGGTCGGCGCCGGGTCGAATCCGCGCGACATCGGAGAGGAACACGGGCTGGCCATTGTTGAGGCCGATGACGAGTGCGGCGACATCGGATGCGCTGGCCAGGAAACTGCCCGCAGTCACTGGCAAGGTGGTGTTGTCGACAATACGGTCACCCGCCTGGCTGACCGTATTGGCCGCGCGCAGTGCGCCGGACAGATCCTGGATTGACAGGCCGTAGGCGGCGAGTTTGGGGGCATCGAGGTCGACGATCACGGCGCGTTCGGGCGCACCGATCGTGTAGACATCGCGTGTGCCCGGTATATGCTTGAGCTCGGTTTCCAGGGTGTGAGCAACCTCGGCCAGTGCGGTCGGATTTTGCTCCGGTGCGTCGCTCCACAAGGTCACCGTCATGACCGGCACGTCGTCGATACCCATCGGACGGATCAGCGGCTGGCCGACTCCGAGTCCGGGTGGAACGAAATCCTGATTCTGAAAAACCTGGTTGTACAGGCGCACGATCGCGGTCTGGCGGGGCACGCCAACCTGATATTCGACGGTAAGGATGGCGACGCCGGGCCGGCTGATCGAGTAGACATGCTTGACGCCATCGATCTCGGACAGCTTCTGTTCGAGCGGGTAGGCGACGAGGTTCTCGACATCGTGCACATCGGCACCGGGAAACGGCACGATCACGTTGGCCATGGTCACGTCGATCTGCGGTTCTTCCTCGCGCGGCGTGATCATGGTTGCGGCGATGCCGAGCAGGATCGCCGCGATCGCCAGCACCGGAGTCAGTGGCGAGGCCTGGAACGCGCGTGCGATTCGTCCGGAAAAACCCAGCGCCTGACTCACTGCAAACCTCCGTCATTGCGGCGGGCAAGCCATTGCGCGGCAGCGGCGGGATCGGTGGCGTAGTGCTCGCCGGCAACGAGTCCGGCGAGGATCTCGATCGATTCACCGAAACGATGACCGCTGCGGATCTGGCGCAGTCGCACGTGCGAACCATCGACTACATAGATTCCCTGCAGTTCTCCGCGCACGACCAGCGCCGTCGCAGGTACCAGCAAGCGCTTGGCCTCGCCGGTGGCGAACGCGGCCTTGACTGTCATGCCCGGAAATAAATCGGTGTTGTCGCCGGGCAATTCGAGGCGCACGGTGAACGTATGCGTAGCCGGATCAGCATACGGAAACACGGTGACCTTGCTCGCGGCAACGCGTTGACTGCCGTCGCCGGCCAACAGAACGTCGGCTGCCTGCATGCTTCGGATCGGCCCGATCGAGCTTTGCGGCACCTGCACCGAAACGCGCAAATCCTTGAGCGACACTCCGGAGAGCAGTGGCTGACCGGGACTCACGGATTCACCAATCTGCACATGACGTTCGGTAACGATGCCGGAGTACGGTGCGCGCACGACGGTGTAATCCATCTGCTGACCGACTTCAGTGAGCTGGGCGCGCGCCGCGTCCAATGTTGCCTTGGCTGCATCGCGACGTGCGCGTTCCTGATCGAGTTGCGCCCTGGCCACGAGCTTGCGCGCATAGACTTCGGCGATGCGCTGGTACGAGGCCTGCGCCTCGTTGTAGCTGGCCTGGGCGGAGGCTATCTGCGATTGCGCGCGGCTCTTCGCCGATTTTTGTTCGACATCGGTGAAACGCACGATCACGTCGCCTTCGGCCACGGTGTCGTTGACATCATAGGGCAGCTCGATCACGCGGCCGCTGGTCTGCGCCGAAATCGTCGCCTGGTTAACCGCCTCGACCACGCCGTCCCAGACCTGTTCGCTGCGCCCATCTTCGGATTCGGCGACCGCGGTGGCAAATGTCGGTGCCGCCGTGGACGACTTGCCCTCGGGAGCCGAATGACCACAGGCGGCGAGCAGGCCGATGCTGCCGATGGCTACAAGCAGCGAACGCGTGAAGCTCATCAGGCGGCCTCGTCGATCATCTGCTTGGTCGCGCTCTCGACTTCAGTCGCGATCGCGGCGAGAGCCGGATCCTTCGACAGCATTCCGAGCATTGGCTCAGGGCGAATCATGCCGATCATGGTCTTGCCCTTCTCGGTGTAAACCGAAATGCGACAGGGCAGGGCCATGTTCATGCTCATGTCGGCACTGAGCACCTTGGCCGCCTGGCCCGGATTGCACACCTCGAACACCTTGCACTGTTCGGCGAAGTCGATGCCCTTGCTTCGAAGGGTATTGCCCAGATCATGGACGTGGAGAACGCCGAACTGATGAGCCTTGACGGCTGCATCCAGGGCCTCGGCGGCCTTGTCGAAGGATTTTTCTGTTTCAACGATGTAATACATGGGAGCCTCGTAGTGTTGTTTTAGGGATGACACATGCCCTCATCGGATCTGGCATCAGGTCGGAAATGCCGGACCCGGTTGCACACCAGACGCGCGAAGGATTCTTGCCAGCGGGCAGAAACCGCTGAATGACGACTGCAAAAGATTGGCGCCGACAAAGAGCGTAAGCAGGAGCCACGAAGGCGAACCGAAATAGGCGAGCGCGACGCTCAGCAGGATCATGCTGCCGGCGAATGCGAGAACCATGCGATCAATGTTCATGTGACTCATCCTCGGATGGAGAGTGCCGACAGGACGTGAGACGGGCTGCGGTCAGTCGGTGGATCCGCGGCCCGATGGCTCAGGGTTTCCCGCCGCGCGCGGTGTTGCGTGGCTGGTCCTTGCCCGGGAGCATGCGCAGCAAGGTGTTGTCGCGAACGAAGTAGTGGTGGAAAAGTCCCGCCAGCGCATGCGCGCCAATCAGGTAGTAGCCGATCTCGCCGATGGTTTGATGCAGA
>JBBRBU010000006.1:0-87751 GCA_038205505.1 Lysobacterales bacterium
CGGAGACCGTTTTCCAGGGGCCTGCGCCAAACAGAATCAGATCGCCCGATTGCGCAGCCGTTGCCTTGAGTATCTGCTCAAGCGCCGCGTCATCGAGGAACTTCGCCACCGGCGAATTGATGCCTTCGCGACCCTTGGCCAAATCATCAACGCGCAGCCAGGCGAGGCCTTTCGCGCCGTACTTGGCCGCATACGCGCCGAGATCGTCGATCTGCTTGCGCGTGAAAACCGAACCACCCGGCACCCGCAGCGCGGCAACGCGTCCGCCCGGATCATTGGCCGGGCCGCTGAACACCTTGAATTCGACATGACGAACATGTTCGGCAATATCGACCAGTTCCAGCGCAATGCGCAGATCGGGCTTGTCGGAGCCGTAGCGCGTCATTGCATCGGCGTAACTCATGCGTGGGAACGGGCCACCGAGGTCGACGTCGGAGACTTCCTTGAACACCTGTCGGATCATCGCCTCGACTGCATCCTGCACGTCACGCTCGGCGACGAAGGCAAATTCCATGTCGAGCTGGGTAAATTCGGGCTGGCGATCCGCGCGCAGGTCTTCGTCACGAAAACAGCGCGCGATCTGATAGTAACGATCGAAGCCGGCCACCATCAGCAACTGCTTGAACAACTGCGGCGATTGCGGCAAGGCATAGAACTCACCCGCATGGACGCGGCTCGGGACCAGATAGTCGCGAGCGCCTTCAGGGGTGGCCTTGGTCAGGATTGGCGTCTCGATATCCTGGAAGTCGCGTCCGTCGAGATAGTGGCGCAGGGCCGAGACCAAACGCGTGCGCAGCCGCATCTTGCGCTGCATGTCGGGCGTGCGCAGATCGAGATAGCGATACTTGAGCCGGGTCTCCTCGGCCGGATTCTCGTGCAGGGCAAACGGCAACCCCTCGGCCTTGTTGAGAATTTCGATCGATTCGGCCAGCACTTCGACCTGGCCGCTGCGCAGCTTGTCATTGGCGGCGATACGTCGGCGCACCTTGCCTTCAACGCGCAGACAGTACTCGTATCCCAGCTCGCCAGCCTGCTTGAACGCATCCGCAGATTCGCGCTCGATGACGATCTGGACGATGCCTTCGTGGTCGCGCAGGTCGACGAAGGCGACATGGCTCTGCAGGCGCACGGTATCGACCCAACCGCAAAGACTGACGGTTTGCTCGATCAGCGCCTCATCGATGAGGCCGCAAAGGTGGCTGCGCATGAAAAGCTCCGGGAAAGGCGCGGAATGCTATAGCCGATCATGCTGCACTGCAACGTCTGCAACTGCTAGCGTGCGTTGCAGGCATGACTGCCATCCATGGCCGCCTGCAACCGCTCCTGCGTTGCAGGCAACCATGCCATCTATGGCCGCCTGCAACCGCTCCTGCGTTGCAGGCATACATGCCATCCATGGCAATAAAACGCCCACCTTGCGGTGGGCGTCGAGTTTGCAGTGAATCGTTTTCGGATCAATCAGCGCCAGCGGCGATCAACCCGGAACACAGCAGCGCAACCGCCACTGACCCAGACGCCGGCCCGGTTATGGCCCCAGGTACGACCCTGGATGCAGGCAGTCTGCGAGATCTGGCGTTCAACCCGTACTTCACCGCCACGGCCGGTGTCGACCTGGCAGAAGCGGTAGCGGTAGTCCTCGCTCTGACAGGTGAAGCGGATGTCACGATCCCAATCCGGTCCGGGATTCCAACCGCCATTGTGGCCGCCATCATGACGTCCGCCACGACCAAGCTCCACGAAAATGCCGCCGCAACCGCGATCGACCCACAGTCCGCGACGATCGATGCCCCAGGTGCGGCCTTCGATGCAGCGTGCCTCGGAGGTTTGCCTTACCAATTGCGCTTTGCGCCAGTCAACGTTGCAGCGCGTGTAGCGGTAGTCATTGCTGCTGCATTCGATCCGATCATTTCGGCTGTTGTGTCCCCGCTGCGGATCAGCGTGGGCGGGGGCCATCATCACGGCTGATCCGAAAATGGCGACCCCAATCGCGACGAATTTGCTCAGCATGCGTCTTCTCCTCTCTGAATGACGCTTGCAGTGTAGGCAGATAAATCCTGAACGTCGCCCTTATCGATCAGGGATCGACAGAACCGCTTGATTTTGATTCGGTTTTCGGGGTTTCGGATTTGACTGGCTCGACTTTTGCGGGAGCGGATTCCGCGGAACTTTTATCTGACGAGGATTCGGAACTGGTCAAGTTGCGCTTCTTGTCGCCGTCCTTCTTGAAGTCGGTTTCGTACCAGCCAGAGCCCGACAGGCGGAATGCCGGTGCTGTCAGCCGACGCCGCACACCGACCTTGGTGCATTCGGGGCAATCCGTGGGATCGACGTCCGAGACCTTCTGCAGGCGTTCGAAGCGATGGGCGCAACTGGGGCATTCAAATTCGTAGATCGGCATGATGGTATTCGTGGTTTCAACGTCGATTGGGCGTGCACATGGTGACGCATGGAGGCAGTTCAATACCAATCCTTCCGGCAACGCAGACAAGACAACCGGCGATCAGATCGATATTCTCGTGAATTCGCGCTCGGCGCATGCGCTTTCACTGGCTTCGCGTCACCCGTGACATTTTGGTCCCGTGATGACAACTCTGCTCGCCGGTCAACCAGCGGCAGGCCGCAACCAGGAAACATCCAATGAATGAAATCATCAGCGCGATCAATGACCTGGTATGGAGCCGGGCACTGATCGCACTCTGCCTCGGTGCCGGATTATATTTTTCGATCCGCACGCGATTCATGCAGGTGCGCTCGGTGCCCGAGATGTTGCGTTGCATGTTCAGCGGCAAGAAATCGCCATCGGGCGTGTCTTCGTTCCAGGCCTTGACCATGTCTTTGTCCGGGCGCGTCGGCACCGGAAACATCGCCGGTGTCGCGACCGCCATTGCCTTCGGCGGTCCCGGCGCCGTGTTCTGGATGTGGACCGTCGCCTTCCTTGGTGCCTCGACCGCATTCGTCGAAGCGACCCTGGCGCAGATCTACAAGGAGAAGGACGAGCGCGGCTTCTATCGTGGCGGCCCGGCCTACTACATCGAGAAGGGTCTTGGCGTTAAGTGGTATGCATGGGTGTTCGCCGCGGCAACCATCGTCGCTGCCGGTTTCCTGCTGCCGGGCGTGCAGGCCAACAGCATCGGATCGGCCATGGAGACGGCGTGGGGCATTGAACCGTGGATCAGCGCGAGCTTCCTCGTCGCCAGTCTGGGTTTCATCATCTTTGGCGGCGTCAAGCGCATCGCCCGATTCGCCGAGTTCGTGGTGCCGTTCATGGCAATCGCCTACATCCTGATCGCGACGGTGATCATGTTCCTCAACGTTGAACAGGTGCCCGAAGTGTTTTCCCTGATCTTCCGATCTGCGTTCGGATTCGAGGCGGGTTTTGGCGCGGTACTCGGGCTCGCTGTCGAATGGGGCGTCAAGCGGGGCGTTTATTCCAACGAGGCCGGTCAAGGCACAGCCCCACACCCGGCGGCGGCGGCGGAAGTCTCGCATCCGGCCAAGCAGGGCTATGTACAGGCATTTTCGGTCTACATCGACACGATGCTGGTGTGCTCGGCGACGGCTTTCATGATTCTTTCGACCGGGATGTACAACGTCAACAATCCAGCGGGCGGCATGCTCGTCGACAACCTGCCCGGCATGGAGGTCGGCCCCGGTTATGCGCAGGCGGCGGTCGAGTCGATGTTGCCGGGATTCGGCGAAGGTTTCGTGGCAGTTGCCTTGTTGTTCTTCGCCTTTACGACAATTGTCGCTTATTACTACATGGCCGAAACAAACATCAGCTACATCAATCGCAAGATTCACCGCCCATGGATCGTTCAGTTGTTGCGCGTCGGCATCCTGACAATGGTCACCATCGGCACGCTGAAGACGGCAGGTGGCGCGTGGCAACTCGGCGATATCGGCGCCGGACTAATGGCCTGGCTCAACATCATCGCGATCCTGATCCTGCAGAAACCCGCCCTGGCCGCATTGCGCGATTACGAGCGACAGCGCAAGGCCGGGACCAAAGACCCCACGTTTGATCCGGAAGCCCTCGGTATTCGCAATGCCGATTTCTGGGCTGAGAGGCTGCGTGAAGAACGAGAGAATTCCGCCAAGCCTTGATCATGGCTGTGTCCACGCCAGCGTCTTCAGCAAAGGCACTGGGCCCCTGCCTGCGCAGGGGCGAGGGTTGATGAAAGTTGAGAAAACTTGAGGTGGGTCGCGTCTCGGCAACCAAAGCAGCACCTACTGCGCAGAATCAAATACCACCTGGCCGCCCTTGACGTCGATATTGACCGTATCGCCGGGCTGGAAACGACCTTCGAGGATCTGCCGCGCCAACGGGTTTTCGAGCTGCTGCTGAATCGCCCGCTTGAGCGGCCGCGCGCCATAGACCGGATCGAAACCGACATTACTGAGCAGGTCGATGGCCTTGTCCGATATCTCGAGCTTGAGTTGGCGTTCTGCCAGGCGCTTGCCAAGGTATTCGGTCTGGATGCGCGCGATCTTGCGAATCTGCGATTTGTCGAGTGAGCGGAACACCACGATCTCATCGAGCCGGTTGATGAACTCGGGACGGAAATGCGCCTGCACGACGCCCATCACCGAAGCCTTCATCTGCGTGTACTGCTCCTCGGTATCCTCGGACATCTCCTGGATGAATTGCGAACCGAGGTTCGAGGTCATCACGATCACGGTGTTGCGGAAATCGACCGTGCGGCCCTGGCCGTCGGTGAGGCGACCGTCGTCAAGCACTTGCAGAAGCACATTGAATACATCCGAATGCGCCTTCTCGACCTCATCGAGCAGGATCACACTGTACGGTCGCCGGCGCACGGCCTCGGTCAGGTAACCGCCTTCGTCATAGCCGACATAGCCGGGCGGCGCGCCAATCAATCGACTGACCGAATGCTTCTCCATGAATTCGCTCATGTCGATGCGCACCATCGCCTCGGTAGAGTCGAACAGGAACTCGGCAAGAGCTTTGCACAACTCGGTCTTGCCGACGCCCGTCGGTCCGAGGAATAGAAACGAACCATTCGGCCGGTCCGGATCGGACAAACCCGCGCGCGAACGTCGGATCGCATCGGCGACGGCCTTGACCGCTTCGTCCTGACCGACCACGCGCTCATGCAGCGAATCCTCCATGCGCAGCAGTTTGTCGCGTTCGCCTTCAAGCATCTTGGATACCGGAATACCGGTCCAGCGCGCGACGACCTCGGCGATCTCCTCGGCGGTGACCTTGTCCTGCAGCAACTGGAAACCTTGCTGTTCGGTCTCCTGCGCAACCGCCAACTGTTTCTCAAGCTGCGGAATACGCCCGTACTGGATCTCGGAAACCCTGGCGAAATCCTGGGCGCGCATCGCGGCATCCATTTCCTGACGCGCTTGCTCGATCGACTCCTTGATCTTCGTCGTTCCGATGACCGCGGCCTTTTCGGCCTTCCAGATTTCGTTGAGGTCCGAAAACTCGCGATCAAGCACGTGGATCTCGCTTTCGAGATCAGCCAGGCGCTGCTTCGACTCGGAGTCCTTCTCCTTCTTCAAGGCCTCGCGCTGGATCTTGAGCTGGATCAGGCGACGCTCCTTGCGGTCGAGTTCCTCGGGCTTGGAATCGATTTCCATTCGAATCCGCGACGCAGCCTCGTCCATCAGGTCGATGGCCTTGTCCGGCAGTTGGCGATCGGCGATGTAGCGATGCGAAAGCGTCGCCGCAGCGACGATCGCCGGATCGGTGATCTCGACACCGTGGTGCACGGCGTAGCGTTCTTTCAAGCCACGCAGGATTGCAATCGTGTCCTCAACGCTCGGTTCGCCGACGAAAACCTTCTGGAAACGACGCTCGAGCGCGGCATCCTTTTCGATGTACTTGCGGTATTCGTCGAGCGTGGTCGCGCCGACGCAATGCAGTTCGCCGCGCGCCAACGCGGGCTTGAGCATATTGCCGGCGTCCATCGAACCTTCGCCCTTGCCGGCGCCGACCACCGTGTGCAGTTCGTCGATGAACAGGATCACCTGGCCTTCCTGCTTGGCAAGGTCGTTGAGCACGCCCTTGAGACGCTCCTCGAACTCGCCGCGGAATTTCGCGCCGGCGATCAGGGCACCCATGTCGAGCGAAAGTACGCGCTTGTTGCGCAAGCCCTCGGGGACTTCATCGTGGATGATGCGTTGGGCGAGTCCTTCGACGATCGCAGTCTTGCCGACGCCCGGTTCACCGATCAGCACGGGATTGTTCTTTGTACGTCGCTGAAGAACCTGGATAACGCGGCGGATTTCCTCGTCGCGACCGATCACCGGATCGAGCTTGCCCGTGGCTGCGCGCGCAGTCAGGTCTATGCAGTACTTCTCAAGCGCCTGGCGATTTTCCTCGGCATTCGCATCGTTGACCTTCTCGCCCCCGCGCATCGCTTCGATCGCGGATTCAAGTGTCGCCGCATTGCCACCGGTGGCCTTCAGCGCCGCACCGACCTCGCCCTTGTCATCAAGCGCGGCGAGGACAAACAACTCACTCGCGATAAACTGATCACCACGCTTCTGAGCAAGCTTGTCGGTCAGGTTGAACAGGCGATTGAGATCATTGCCGACGCCGATATTGCCTTCCTGCCCGGCCACCTTCGGTAGTCCCTCAAGCATCTGGCCAAGACGTGTGCGCAGAGCTGCGACGTTGACTCCGGCCTGGGCCAGCATCGGTTGGGTCGAGCCAGCTTGCTGATCGAGCAGGGCGACGAGGACATGCACGGGTTCGAGCAGGTTGTGGTCGCGGCCAACAGCGAGGCTCTGGGCATCGGCCAGAGCCTGCTGGAAGCGCGAAGTCAATTTATCCATGCGCATCGAGAGCACCTTTCAAAGTGGAAAGCGGCAGAGCCGCCGATGCGTTGAAAATGGTGCCGGAAGCGTCAGTATTCAAGCGTCATTGATGGCTCGCCAAGCGAGTCATCAACCAATACCTACGCCCTGATCAATCGCTCATCTACCAGGCTGCTCACCACCGAAGGATCAGCCAGGGTGGAGATGTCGCCCAATTGCTCCGGCGCGTTCTCGGCGATCTTGCGAAGTATGCGCCGCATGATCTTGCCTGAGCGGGTCTTGGGCAGACCGGGTGCCCATTGCAGATGATCGGGCGTGGCGATCGGTCCGATCTCCTTGCGCACCCAGACGATGAGCTCCTTGCGCAGCTCATCGCTCGGAGCAACATCAGCCTTGAGCGTGACAAAGGCGTAGATGCCCTGCCCCTTGATGTCATGCGGGCAACCGACCACGGCGGCCTCGGCTACGGAAGGATGTGCGACCAGGGCACTCTCGACTTCGGCGGTGCCGAGCCGATGACCGGAAACGTTGATCACATCATCCACACGTCCGGTAATCCAGTAATAGCCATCCTCATCGCGGCGCGCGCCGTCGCCGGTAAAGTAGTTGCCCGGATAGGTGCGAAAGTAGGTGTCGATGAAACGCTCGTGATCGCCATAGACCGAGCGCATCTGCCCCGGCCACGATCCGGTCAGGATCAGGTTGCCTTCGGCCGCGCCTTCGAGAAAATTGCCATTGGCATCGACGATTGCCGGCTTCACGCCGAAGAACGGCAAGGTTGCCGAGCCTGGTTTCAGATCGATTGCGCCAGGCAAGGGCGAGATCAGGATGCCACCGGTTTCGGTCTGCCACCAGGTATCTACGATCGGGCAACGGCTGTCGCCAACGACGCGGTAATACCACTCCCAGGCTTCCGGATTGATCGGCTCGCCGACCGATCCAAGCACACGCAGGCTCGCCCGTGAGGTTTTGTTGACTGGCTCTTCGCCTTCGCGCATCAAGGCGCGGATCGCGGTCGGTGCGGTGTAGAAAATGCTGACCTTGTGCTTGTCGATAACCTGCCAGAAGCGCGAGCAGTCGGGATAATTGGGCACGCCTTCAAACATCAGCGTGGTCGCGCCATTTGCCAGCGGCCCGTAGACCAGGTAACTGTGCCCGGTCACCCAGCCGACATCGGCCGTGCACCAGTAGACATCGTCCTCGCGCAGATCGAAGACACATTCATGCGTGAAGCTGGCATGGACCAGATAACCGGCTGTCGTATGCAGCACGCCCTTCGGCGCGCCAGTCGAGCCCGATGTGTAGAGGATGAACAAGGGGTGCTCAGCCTCGCACGGAACCGGTCCATGGTGCTCGGACTGACCCTCCATCAAGGCGTGCCACCAGCGGTCGCGCGGCACCTGCATGTTGATTGCACCCCCGGTCCGACGCACGACGAGTACGGTTTCGACGCAATTCGTGTTCGGCCGTTCCAGTGCGGCGTCAACATTGGCCTTCAAGGCGATTGCCTTGCCGCCACGCAAACCTTCATCAGCAGTGATGACGAGCTTGCACTGGCAGTCTGCGATTCGGCTGGCCAATGAATCCGGCGAGAATCCTCCGAACACGATCGTATGCACGGCACCGATGCGCGTGCACGCCAGCATGGCCACTGCCACCTCGGGAATCATCGGCATGTAAATCGCCACGCGGTCGCCCTTGCCGATACCAAGATGGTCAAGCAGGTTGGCCGCCTTGCAGACTTCGGCATGCAGTTCGCGATAACTGATCCGACGCGATTGCGCGGGATCGTCTCCCTCCCAGATGATAGCGATCTTGTCGCCACGCGATTCAAGGTGTCGATCGAGGCAGTTGGCCGAGACGTTGAGCAGGCCATCTTCATACCAGCGGATATGCAGATCCTGCGCATCGAACGACACATCGCTGACCTTGCTGAATGGTTTGATCCAGTCAAGACGCCTGCCGATTCGCCCCCAGAACGCATCGGGATCGGCAACGGATTCGGCGTACATTTCGTCGTATCCGGCCTTGTCGATCAAGGCATCGGCGGCGAACGCCGCGGGTACCGGGTGCAATTGGGACATGATTGCCTCCTGTTTTCAGGGCATCGGGGACAGACCGATCATGCCATGCATGCGCCTGCCCTGATCAAGCAAGCGATATCGTCGTTCCGGAATCGGTGGCCATAGGCGGCGGAGCCCACACCATGTGCTTACCCATCCCTTGGCCAACGTGCAAACGGGGCGGAAGAATCGTTCGATGTCGAAATCGTTGCCTACATTCAACAGACTTCTCTCGAATCGCCGCTCCGGATGGCCCAGCCAATGTAACCTGACCTGCCTGCCATTGACGACCAGACATTCAACCCAGGGGAACCTCAAGCATGGCAACTGCATTACCCGCAACTCCGCCAGCCTTGGCCAAAGGCCACAAGAAAGTCATATTCGCGTCCAGCCTTGGCACTGTGTTCGAGTGGTACGACTTCTATCTCTACGGCTCGCTCGCCGCGATCATCGCGAAGCAGTTTTTCACCGCGCTGAACCCAACCAGCGGATTCATCTTCGCCCTGCTTGCGTTCGCCGCGGGTTTCGCGGTGCGTCCGTTCGGCGCCCTGCTGTTCGGTCGTCTCGGCGACATGATCGGACGCAAGTTCACGTTTCTTGTCACGATCGTGATCATGGGCGTTTCGACCTTCCTCGTCGGCATTCTGCCGAGCTACGCGACCATCGGCGTGGCCGCGCCAATCATCCTGATCACGCTGAGATTGCTGCAGGGCCTCGCGCTTGGCGGCGAGTACGGCGGCGCCGCGACCTATGTGGCCGAACACGCACCACCCGGCAAGCGCGGCCTCTACACAAGCTTCATCCAGACTACCGCCACTCTCGGCCTGTTTCTGTCCCTGCTGGTCATCCTCGGATGCCGCTGGTACTTCGGCAACGAGGCGTTCGAGGACTGGGCATGGCGCATCCCTTTCCTGTTGTCGTTCGTCCTGCTCATGGTTTCGGTGTGGATCCGCATGCAACTCTCGGAATCGCCCTTGTTCCAGCAAATGAAGGACGAAGGCAAGACCTCGAAAGCCCCACTGACAGAAAGCTTCCTGACGAAGAACAGTCGCATCGTGATCCTCGCCTTGCTCGGCGCGACTGCGGGACAGGCCGTGGTCTGGTACGCCGGGCAGTTTTATGCGCTTTTCTTCATTACCCAGACCCTGAAAATCGAGGCAACCAGCGCCAACCTGCTCATCGCCGGCGCGCTAGCGCTCGGCACGCCGTTCTTCATCGTGTTCGGCTGGCTCTCTGACAAGATCGGGCGCAAGCCGATCATCATGGCTGGCTGCCTGCTCGCCGCGCTGACCTACTTTCCGATCTTCAAAGCCCTCACCCACTACGGCAATCCGGCCATCGAAACGGCGGCGCTGACAAACCCGGTGATCGTCGTCGCCAATCCCGATGCTTGCAGCTTCCAGTTCAACCCGGTCGGCACGAGCAAATTCACGAGTTCCTGCGACATTGCCAAGGGGGCGCTCGCCCGTCGTGGCACGCCTTACGCGAACGAATCGGCTGCCGCGGGCTCGGTCGCCCGCATCCGCATCGGCTCGACCTCGTTGAGCGCCTACGAAGCAGCCGGACTCGATGCGGCAACGGCAACCAGCGAAGCGGCTCGATTCAAAAGTGAGGTACAAGTTGCCCTGGCTCAGGCTGGCTATCCTGAAAAGGCGGATTCCGACCGCATCAACAAGCCCATGCTGCTGGTGCTCCTGACCGTGCTTGTGATCTACGTGACCATGGTTTATGGGCCGATTGCGGCATGGCTTGTGGAAATGTTCCCGACCCGGATCCGTTATACCTCGATGAGTCTTCCGTACCACATCGGCAATGGCTGGTTCGGCGGCTTCCTGCCAACCATCTCGTTCGCCCTGGTCGCGGCCACAGGAAATATCTACCAGGGACTCTGGTATCCGGTGATCATCGCGCTGATGACCCTGGTCATCGGCAGCCTGTTCCTGCCAGAAACCAAGGATGTCGATATTTCAAAATAGCTGCTTCGGCAAGGATTCCCGCTGGCAAATCGACACTACGGCAAATCCCCGTCTCAGCCGGCCGCACAATGACCCGACGTCGGTCAGGCATCCCGCGCCTCGCCCAGCCCGTTTTGTGCGTCTGGTCACACACCCCCTTGCAAGCCAGCCCTGCGCTATGCATTATCCGCCGCGGGACTGGACCGGTCTAAGCCTGCAGGCGGATCCCGGAACGACCGCTTCACGGTGAGGGGACTTCGGGCATTGATGCCTGCGGACACCGTGGTTCGGGAGAGAAATTCTTGGGGTGGGAACATTGCGGAATATTTGCCTTGGGTGGGTGATCGCCTTGCTTTGCGGCTGTGCCATGGCACCGCCCTCGTCGCTCGACGCGCAGACTGGCGAAGAAATCGACGTTGCAGAGAAAATCGAGCTTGTACGTTTCGATTTCTCCACGGTCTTGAGCGCATCAGTGCCGGTCGCGATCGACAATCCCTATGGCGATGTCCGCCTGCGATTTGGCGGATATGAGCAGCATCTCGAGATACACGCTGTTGCCCAGGAGCCGGAACGATCGACGCCGATCGCCTTGCAGCCGGGCGTTATTGATGGCAGCTTCCGAATCGCTCCGCGGTTGCCACCCGACACCCTGATTGCCGATGGGCAGCGCCTCGATCTTGTCGTCTTCGTTCCGCTCGGCCACGCGGTCAGCGTCCGCACCGAACGCGGCGCCATAGAAAGCCGAGGCGTTCACGCCGACATCGATTTACGCAGCACCAGCGGCGACATCGCGATCCGGGGAACCAAGGGCCGAATCAACGCCGAGACCGGGCCCGGAACCATCGAGGCCTCGCTCCTGCATGCCCCGTCAGGATCGCGTCAGCGCCTGGCGACAAGCACCGGAACAATCATTCTTGCCGTCAACGACGACCTCGGAGCAAACCTTGAGTTGTCGACCTCGGCCGTTTTTGCGACCGAGTTCTCGCTGCGGATAGACCGCTTTCCGGGCAAGGAGCCGAACAAGCGCGCCATTGCACGCATTGGCGATGGCGATGCAAACATCATTGTGGAAAGCCGGCGCGGCGAGATCCGCCTGCTGCGCTGGACGGGCTTCAGGACAGCCGATGGACAACCCATCGAAGACGACAAGCAAGCGGATACCGATAGCGATTGATTATTCCAGCCCGCCATCATCGATTGTCTGACGATGGCGTTTGAAATACGAACGATCCAGAGAAAGCATGAGGATTTCAACATGAATTTCCAGTATTGCAGAATTCCGATATTACTGACCGCCCTTTTGTTCGCGATGCCTGCGGTCGCGGCAGACACCTTCGAGCCGACAGCCTCCAACGGCGTGCAGATCGGTGAACCGGTCAGTGCAGTCAGCATCGATGTCGATCTTCGCGACCTGCCCATCGCCGCCGCATGGCGTCCTGGCATGCCGATCAAGGAAGCGCACAAGCGCCAGTTTTTCCCGCCTGACCGGATCGATACCGCGACGCCAAGCTGGATCCTTGCCGAGCCGGATCGCCTGCCCGAGTTGCAGAAGCTGTGGGATGACAACGCCTCGCCGTTGTTGCGCCAGAGCGGCTCGCAGACGCGAGTCAGCATCAACAATGGTTCGACCGGAGTGTCGCCCGGTGATCCGGTCGTCGATGTCAGCACCAACTACATCATCTACGGCGTCAACGGAAGCGGTGGCACGACCTTCACGATCTACAACAAATCCGGCACCAAGCTTGCCGGACCGACGACGTTCAAGTCGCTGGCTCCGAGCGGCGATGGATGCAGCACATCGGTGAGCGATCCGATCGTCCTGTTTGATCGGTTGGCCAACCGCTGGTTCCTCCTTGAAATGGGCGGCACCTCGTCATCGGCAAAGATGTGCATCTACGTTTCCAAGACGGAAAATCCAGTGTCGGGTGGCTGGTGGTTCTACGGTTTCTCGACCCCGGCATTGAACGACTATCCGCATTGCGGCGTCTGGAACAACGCTTACGTGTGTACCGACAACGAGGGCGGCAGCAGTGTCACCGCCTATGCCTATGACCGCGCCAACATGCTCAATGGCGCGACGGCCCGCGCGCAACAGCGCTTCGTCAGCATTGCGGCGCTGGCCGGCTACGGTTTCCAGGCACTGACCCCGGTCACCTTCATGGGCGACGCCGCTCATGCTCCGCCGGCATCGAGCAAACAGATCCTCGCCCGCCATAACGACGATGAAGCCCACGCCGGCGGTTCGGCCGATACCACGCGGGATTTCATCGATCTCTATTCGATCAACATCGACTGGAACACGCCGTCAAACAGCGGCATCTCGACCCTGCCGAGGATTGCGATCACCGAGTTCAACAGCTGGTTCCGCAACTATTCAACATTCGCGACGGTGCCACAGCCGGGCTCTTCGTCAATGCTTGATCCGATTCGCGAAGTGATCCTGAACTCACTCGTCTACCGCAACGTCGGCAGCTATGAATCCATCGTCGGCCAGTTCGCGACCAATGTGAATCCCGCGCGCACCGGCACCACGGTCAATGCCGGCATACGCTGGTTCGAGTTGCGCCGCGTCGGTAGCGGTAACTGGACCTTGCAGCAGGAAGGCACCTACGCCCCGGGCGACAGCAGCACCCATCATTTCGTCGGCACCATCGCCACCGACAACAAGGGCAATATCGGTCTCGGCTACAACACGACGAAAACTTCCTCACCCACGGTCTATGCATCGCTCGGCTATACCGGTCGCATGGCGGCAGACCCGGGCGGCGTGATGACGCTGGGCGCGAACACGGTCGCCGCTGGCAGCGCCGCCGAATCCTCTGGCCGCTGGGGCGACTACTTCCAGATGGCGGTCGATCCGGTCGACGATTGCACGTTCTGGATGGTTGGCATGTACCGGCCATCGGGCAGCTGGAACACGCGAGTGCAGGACTTCAAGTTCAGTGACTGCGGTGCGGCGCCCACGACGTATTCGGTATCCGGAACGGTTAGCACGGGAACTGGCGTTGGCATCTCGGGCGTCACCGTCAGCACCGGCTCGGTCAGCACGACAACCAATTCGAGCGGCGCGTATACGCTCGGAAGCCTGGCCAATGGCAGCTACACGCTGACTCCGAGCCTTGGCGGGTATACGTTTTCGCCAACCAGTCGCAGCGTGAGCGTCAGCGGCGCCAACGTTTCCGGGCAGAACTTCACCGGCACCGCGACAGCCAACAATGCGCCGGTCGCCAACTTCAGTTTCTCGACCAGCAATCTCGTCGCGAACTTCACCGACAGCTCGACGGACTCCGATGGCACGATCGCCTCGCGCTCGTGGAATTTTGGTGACAGCACGTCATCGACCGCGACCAACCCGAGTCACACCTACGCATCGGCCGGAACCTACAGCGTCGCGCTGACGGTGACCGACAACGGCGGCGCGACCAACAGCATCACCAAGTCGGTGACCGTCACCGCCCCTGCAGGCAACGTGCTGCAGAACGGCGTGACCGTCAGCGGCCTTGCTGCCACCACCGGCAACAGCATCAATTACACGATGAACGTGCCGGCCGGCGCCACGGGACTGAACTTCGTGATGTCTGGAGGCAGCGGTGACGCCGACTTGTATGTGAAGTTTGGAAGCGCGCCGACCGATACGAGCTACGACTGCCGTCCGTACGCAAGTGGCAACTCCGAGTCATGCCCTGTCAACCCGGCCCAGGTTGGTACCTACTATGTGCGCATCAAGGCCTATTCGACCTTCTCGGGAGTGTCCCTGACTGGCAGCTACTCGACCGTGACCAACAGCCCGCCCAGCGCAAACTTCAGCTTCAGCAGCAGCGGGCTGACCGCAAGTTTCACCGATACCTCGACCGATAGCGACGGCACGATCGCCTCACGTTCGTGGAATTTCGGTGATGGCAGTTCGTCGACGTCGACCAACCCGAGCCGCACCTACGCATCGGCGGGAACCTACAGTGTCACCCTGACCGTGACCGACAACGGTGGTGCCACCAACGCGATCACGAAGTCGGTGACGGTTTCGGCTCCGACCGGATGCACACCATCGGGGACCGTGCTCTGCAACGGAACAACCATCAGTGGCTTGTCGGCGACCAAGAACAACTGGACGTCAACCTACACCCTGGTGGTCCCGGCCGGCGCAAGCAACCTGAGCTTCTCGATTTCCGGCGGTTCGGGTGATGCCGATATGTATGTGCGTCTTGGATCAGCACCAACCACCACCAGCTACACATGCCGTCCATACACCGCGGGCAACAATGAAACCTGCTCGTTTGCGACTCCAACCGCAGGCACCTACTACGTGAGCATTCGTGCCTACCAGACGTTCTCCGGTGTCACTCTGACCAACGCCTATACCCCATAGAATCGAAGGGGATCCGCCACGGAAGTGGCGAACCAAGGCGACCGGAATATTCCGGTCGCCTTTTTTTCTGCAGGTTTTCGAGGTCACGCGGGACCGATGCAGGGCGTGAGCCCAGGCACCCGAACCAGGATCCAGCAGATTGATTGGCGCGAGCAGGCGGCAAATGCGCAGACGCTTCAACGCAACTGACTATCCTTGCTGCCGCGACGGTTGTAGCTTGCCGACGCGCCTTGCGCGCGATCACTGATTTCCTGGCACGTGACGCACAGGCGAACTCCAGGAACAGCCTTGCGCCTGGCTTCCGGAATCTTCGCGTCGCATTCCTCGCAGCGTTTCAACCCCGGCCCCTCGCGAAGCTGCGTACGCGCGCGCTTGATGCCATCCTTGATCGTGGCATCGATCTGATCCTGCACGGCACCATCGCCCGCCCATCCGGTCGCCATGATGGTCTCCTTTTTCTTCCGAGTTGCATCGAGCAGGAAGGATACCGCCGATCGCGCCCGGATGGATCCGGAATGGGAGAATCCCGCGATGTCGCCCGGTCGAACCGCGCTGCACGCGTTCGTCGCTTGAGCCAAAACCAGTCAAGAGTCGAGCACCGTGTTCGCCCATCCGTTTTCGTCCTACTGCCAGACAGTCCTGATCGCCCTCTACGAAAATTCAACTCGATTCGAGTATCGCAACCTCGACGGGCCCGACAACCCGGCAATGCGCGAGCTTGAAGCGTTGTGGCCGTAGAGGAAATTTCCGCTGCTGGTCGAGGATGAGAGGACGGTCATTGAGGCGAGCGTCATCATCGATTACCTGCAGATCCACCCCCGGGACCGACCTGCCTGATTCCTGAGAATCCCGATTGCGCACTGGAAGTGCGCGCGATGGATCGCTTCTTCGACAACTACGTGCATGGGCCGCTGCAAAAAATCGTCGACGATCGTCTGCGCCCGGCCGGCGCTCGCGATGCCCATGGCGTCAGCAAGGCACGCCAAATATTTTATCGCGCCTACGCGGGACTGGAGTCGACGCTGTCGGATCGCGAGTGGGCAGTAGGAGCGAATTTCAGCCTCGCCGATTGCGCAGCGGCGCCCGCGCTGTTGTATGCCGATTGGGCACATCCGATTGGCGATGCATTTCCGGTCCTGATTGCTTATCGACGACGCCTGCTCGCTCGACCCTCATTCGCCCGCGCTGTCGACGAGGCGCGCCCTTACCGCAGCTATTTTCCGCTCGGTGCTCCTGATTGCGACTGAAACCTGGCGGCAGCCGACCATCTGTGGGGGATTCATGGCTGGAAAACACCTCACGCCGGGCAGGCATAGGTTTCGTCGGCGACCTGCAATGCCACGTTTACGCGGGCTGCAAACGAGGAAACTGAAATGCGCGGGCAAGTTGGTGGTGATCGGCGACGGTCAATTCGTTGCTGAGGATCGCCAAGGTGTAGTTTTCTGCATGCCGGATTGAAAGGGCCGCCGAGACGACCCTTTCCGATCGACTACCAGACCTTCACGCGCTGGTCCGGTGCGAGATAGAGCGCCTGCCCTGGATTGATTTCGAAGGCCGGGTACCAGGCATCGATGTTGCGCACGGTTTGCGCGCGATAGTGACCTGGCGCGTGACCATTGGTCAGCACGTTATTGCGCAATGCCTGCTCACGGAATTTGCTGCGCCAGATCTGGGCCCAGCCAAGGAACACGCGTTGATCGGGCGTGAAACCATCCAGCGTTTCGGGCGGATAATCGGCATGGGCGAGCTTGTAGGCATCGAATGCGGTCGCAAGTCCGGCCACATCAGCGATGTTTTCGCCCAGCGTCAGCTTGCCGTTGACCGACAGGTCCGCAAATGGCTTGTACTGGTCGTATTGCGCGGCCAGCGCCGCACCGGCGGCTTCAAAACGGGCGAAATCCTCTTTCGTCCACCAGTTTTCGAGCTTGCCCGTCTCATCGAACAAGGCGCCCATGTTGTCGAAGCTGTGGCTGATTTCGTGGCCGATCACGCCACCGATGCCGCCGTAGTTGATTGCGTCATCGGCCGCGCCATCGAAGAACGGCGCCTGCAGGATCGCCGCCGGGAAGATCAGGCGATTCTCAAGCGGTATGTTCAACGCATTGACGGTCTGCGGCAGCATGAACCATTCGCCGCGATCGATCGGTTGGCCGAGCTTGGCCAGATTGCGCCGATACTCGAACAGTTCGGCGCGTTCGGCATTGCCGAGCGCATCGTCGCGGCGGACGTCGAGGTCGGAATAGTCGCGCCACTTGTCGGGATAGCCCATGCCAACCTTGAGACCACCCAGTTTGGACTTGGCCCGATCCTTTGTCGCGGGCGTCATCCACGCGGCGGCATCGATGCGATTGCCGAACGCGGCGATCAGATTTTTGACCATTTCATTTGCGCGAGCCTTGGTCGCGGCCGAAAAATGATCCTCGACATAGATTTTTCCAATCGCCTCACCCAGCGCGGTATTCGCTTTGTCGACGGCTCGCTTCCAACGATCACGCTGTTCGGGGGTTCCCGAAATTGCCTGGCTGTTGAAGGCGAAATGTTCGTCGACAAAGGCCTTCGGAAGATACGGCGACTCGCGCTCGATTGCGTGAAAAGTCAGATAATCCTTCCACTCGGTCAGTGACCTTTTGCCGACAAGGGTCGCGATTCCACTGACGGCCCCGGGTTGCCAGACAATGAATTCCTGTTGCGCGGAAAGGCCCGCGGCATCGAAAAACTCGTGCCAGTCGATACCCGGGGCCTTCGCACTGAAATCGCTCTGCATCCAGGTGTTCGCACCCTTCTCGACATCATTGGTCTCGAGCGCGCTCGCATGCGCCTTGGCAATGTCGATCTCGAGGGCAAGAATTCTTGCCGCCCGGGTTTTGCCGTTGGCGATACCGGCGAGCTCGAACACCTTGGCGATATGGGCCTCGTATTGCTTGCGAAGATCAGCCATGCGTCCACCTTCGAGATAGAAATCCCGATCCGGCATACCGAGGCCACCCTGGACGAGGTATGGCGCGTAGTGCTCGGGGCTCAGGAGATTCGCGCTGACCCACACGCCGAACAATCGATCGGTGGTGTGATCTGTGGCATTGAGCAAGTCGACGTCAGCGCGCAGCGAGGCGCCGAACGCTCGCGAGAGCGCCTTCCTGTCGCTGAGCGCGGCGATCGCATCGAGCTCGGACTGGATCGGTGCGAGGCCCTTGGCTTCGATGTCGGCTTCATCCATGAATGCCGCGTAGTAGTCGCCAATCTTCTTGCGCTCGCCATCAGCCGAGGCATCGGCCGCAGCGGTCTCGAGAATCTTCCTCGTATCCTTTTGTGCCTGCTCGCTCAAAATGGTGAAGCTGCTGTAGCTCGAACGATCGGCCGGAATCTCGGTATTTCTGACCCAGTTGGCGTTGACGAAATCGAAGAAATCATCACCGGGCGGGATGCTGCGATCCATGCCGCTTGCATCGAATCCGAAGCTACCCAAGGTGGTTTTCGAGGGCGGCGGCGGCGATTGCGCAGGAGCTGGCGGAGTCGTCTCGACAACCGGCTCGGCGGGCTTCTGGCCGCATGCCGAAAGCAGCATGCTGAAAAACACGACAGACGAAATTGCGGCAAGTCGGAGGGGTGCGGATCGGGTTCGCGCTTGCATGGGCAACTCGTGATTGAGAGGGACCGCCGAGCCTATGTCGAATGGAGCCGAACGCCAAGTGCCGAAATTGCCAGCTACCCGATCGGTAGCAGCCAGTGGCTGCCGAAATTCGGAAACAAGATTCGCTATTGGTCAAGGATCAGCGCATTGCGCTGGTCTTCCGAAATCGCGATGCGGCTGCCCGAAGCCAGGAGCCAGAGCAATCCTCCTGCACCAAACATCACCGCCAGCACGATGAACTCGCGTGGCCAGCTCAGAGCGGCGGGACTACCCGGCACGATCATCGCGACGATCATCGACAGCGAACCAAGCGCGGCGATGCCGGCAACCAGCGGGGCTGCTTTCAGACGGAAGGGTCTCCTCTGGTCCGGATAATCGCGACGCAATCGCAGGAACGACAATGAAACGCCGAAAAACGCCAGAGCGATGCAGAATGATCCGGCATTGACCAGGGCGAGCAAGGCGTCGCGACCGAGCATCGGCGCGAGCACGGTCAATCCGCCGACCAGCAGGATCGCCCGATGCGGTGTTCCGTGGCGATCGTGGGTCTGGCCAAATGCAGAGGGAATGATGCGGCCGCGACCGAGCGCGAACACGACCCGGGATCCGGCCAGGAAGAAGCCGTTCCAGCTCGTGAACAACCCGAGCAGGGCCGCGATCAGAACCAGGTCACGCATCCACGGCGACCGGAATGCGGCTTCGAACGCATGCGCAGCAGGTAGATCCGCTGCGGCCAGGGTCTGCCAGGGTCCGAGCATCGACACACTGAGGATGACCAGCACATAGAACGCAATAGCGGCCAGAATCGAAGCGACGATCAGCACCGCCAGCGCGCGCGGCTTGACCGAACCGGAGGCTTCTTCGGCACCTTGCGGAATCGTGTCGAAGCCGACGAACCAGAACGGAATCGTGACCAGTACCGCGATCAATCCAGCCAGGGCGCCACCTTGTTCGGCAGCGGCGAACAATGGCAAAAGATGACCGCGATCACCGGCACTGAATCCGGCAATGATGAAGATCGCGGTGACCGCAACGAAGGCCACCGTCAACCACACCTGCAGTCGCGCCGCCGAGCGCGCACCGATCCAGTTCACCCAGGTAATCACCGCCGTGCAAATGACGCCGAGCAACAGGTGACTCGCGTAGATCGTCGATCCGGCCAATGTGTACAAAGGCCATCGGTCTATTGATGGAATCAGGTAGCTCAATACGCGACCGATCGAGATCGCCTCGAACCCCGAGATGCTGACATAGCCGAAGGCCAGCACCCAGCCAACGAGAAATGCCTTGAACGTGCCGAACGCCTTGTAGGCATAGGCAACTTCACCACCGGCGACCGGCAACATCGGCGTCAACTCGGCGTAGCACAGGCCAATGCAGAGCATGACCGCGCCACCGATCAGGAAGGCCAGCACCGCGCCTCCGGGACCCGCCTGACCGAGCCAACTGCCGATCGAGGTGACCCAACCGACACCGATCATCGAGCCGAAAGCGAGGGCGAAGAACCCGAATCGGCCGAGCACCTTGTGCAATTGCGGGCGACTTGATTCGGAACCAGATAATGGCGCGCTGTGATTCGACATTCTATTGCGTCCCTTGGCGTTGCTGCGATCCCGCAAGGCGGGTCATATCGCCAACGGCATTCCTGCCTGATGAGCGATGCGTAGGCTGCCCGGCTCAAACGATCCGACCCCGAGAGTCCATTCGGCATGCGGCCAGCGATAACTCACCTTTCGCTCGCGAGGCCACAGAGCTGCCGTGTACAAGGTGCCGCGATGACGCTCATAGGCCAACGAAAACAGCGGTGGTCTCAGGAACGCGCCGATGAATTTTTCGGCCGGATCCTCATGCAACATGAGCCGCCCCAACAGGTATCGCTCGCGCTCGATGGTCGCGGTGCGATAGGCATCGATGGAGCCTACATCGCCTGGCTGATGATTGGTCGCGACCGGGCTGTTGGTGACCACCGCAGCGCGGTCCGGGGCGAGAAAAACCGTTACGCGACGGCCTTCGCTGTCGAGTGCAGTCACGTTGTAGGCCATGTGTACCGGAATTCGCGCGAGCACCGCAGCAGCCTGATCTGCCGTCGCACAGGTCTCAAGCACATAACGCAGGACGATCGGCACACCGAAGCCCTCGCCAACGACACTGCGGCCACCGAATGTCAGCGAAATCGCGAGCCCCGATTCATTGACGCCATCGACAAGTCCGACCAGGCAGTCGCTGGTGCCAAGCACGCGCTGCGTTCCCCACTGGGTATGCAAGGCAATGGCATCGAAATACTTGGCCGAATAATCGTAATTACGCACCAACAGGGGCTCCTCACCTGGCCAGACCGCCTGCGAACAGGCACTGTCATACGCTGGCGGACACCATAGACTCAGGAAGCGGGCGGCGACGTCGCCGTTGCCGGCCAGTTCGACCAGATGCTTCCAGCGCGGCACGAATTCCGGCATATGCGCCTCAAGCGCGCGCCGACAGGCCAGAAACGTCGGCCGCGCGAGATTGCCCTCGCGCAGATACCAGCGCCGATAGGCAGGCCAGAGCCTGTGGAACAGACCCTGCCAGATCGTGCTGCCCGCATCGTCGGCGATCGCGTGGAAAGTCAGATGCACGACATCCTCATACTGGAACTGTGCTCAAGGATAGCGCTCAAAGAAACTTGAAGGTGTGCTCCGGAATTTCCGCTGGTACCGGACCCGCCAAAGGTTCGGCGGAATAGTGCGCGCGGATGCCATCAATCCATTTTCGCGAACGCTCGGTCAGCGAAAACCGATCCGTCATCGCTCGACCCCGCGTAACCAGAATGCCGAGATCGGCGCCTTCGTAGCGATAGTCACCGGTCTTCAGGATGCGCAGGAAGAACGCCTCATTCTCGCTGCTCACCGCGCGTCGGTGATAGTCAAAGCGATCAAACTCGATGCTGCCATCATCCCGCATGCGCCAGATGCCGGTTTCCGGTGCCTTGGTGATGAGATCGATCGAATCGTCAGTGTGCTTGACCACCATCTGGCACCAGGAATCGATGTTTTCCGGATCGGCCCAGCGCGCATTGAGCTCGGCAATGTCGATATCGAAAGGAACATCCGAGAACTCGAGCAGATGGAACAGCGCCAGTGGCGCATCGGCGTGCGCGAATGCCGCGTGGTTGGTCATCGAGCTGGCGCCGGTGATGCGCGGATTGAGCTCGCCGAGATAGATTTCGCGCGTCTTCGTGTCGACCAGGAAATCAAGTTCAAAATAGCCGCGATAGCCTTCCTCGCGCAGCTGCTCGCCGAACGCGAATGTGTAGTCTCGCGCCTTGTCACGCACCTTGGTCGAGAATGCGTTGGCAAAGATCTCGTTGCCGCACCAGCCGCCGCGGTACGGAGTCAATTCATTGAACCCGACGAGCTCGGTCATCAACGGACCGACAATCGTGCCCTGCTTGGTCGCGCAGGCCTCAATCGCGGCACCACGGCAATTGATCCGCTTCATGACCTTGATTTCGCCGTGGCCGACGATATCGTGCTGATGCTTGCGGAAATCAGCCTCGGACTTGATGAAGAAAGTCGTGTGCCCGGAATCGCCATAGGCAGACTGCAGGACCAGATCGTTGCCGAGCTTTGACTTCTCCGCGACCTTGGTCAGTTGTGCGTAATCGCTGATCACTGACAGCGCGTTCGGCACACTCGGCACCTTGGCCTTGTTGCCGATGCGCACGGTCTCGATCTTGTTGTCGATGCGGCTGCGCAGCTTGGCCTTCGGAAACCAGACCTTGGCCCCCAGTTCCTTCGCCAGCGCCTCGGTCTTCTCATCGAACATGAGGAAGATGAATTTAGGCTTGCCGCCACGGCGCTCGATGTGATCAACGACTTCCTTGTGCTGTAGAAGATAATTATTTATATCTTCGATCGATTGAAACTCAGCATGCGGCTGCTCGGAAGGACTGAACACGTTCGGATGCTGGCCGTCATAGCAATCGATGTAGCTGACGTACTTGAAATTCTTGACCCACTCATCGAGGCCGAGCAAGTTGAAATTGGTTGCGCTGATGAAAAAGATCGGCTCCTCGAAACGATGGAAGAAGCGTCGTATCTCGGAGATGTTCTTGAGTTTTCGGCGAGTGGCCATCGGTCAGTTCTCCTGCTTGTCGGAAGTTTTCTTGTCGACGCTTGCTAGCGCCTCGTCGGTGAAAACGCGCAGACCGAGATCCGGCCGATAGCCGTGGATCTCCTTGACGTCCAGCGCGCGCATGAAGTGCAGGATTTCCTTCGAGATCACCTGGCCGGGGACCAGGATCGGAAATCCGGGTGGATAAGGAATGATGAACGCCGTCGAGACGAGTTCGCGCCCGGCATCCATGGCCGCTTCCATCGAGCCGTCCTCGATCGGAAAGTAGTCGCAATTGTCCTCGTCATAAGCCATGAAATACGCGGTCCTGATGTCGCCCTCGGATGTGCCCTCGGCACGGCCGAGTCGGAAACAATCGTGAAACCGTGAGAAATCGGGAAGTGGCGGGTAGTCTTCGGTCAACGACTTGACCCGGGTTTCGAAGGCGCGCCGCTCCATGCCACTGGCGTCCTCGAGTTGCGAATCCAGATCCTGGGCCACGCGCACGAGCACTTCGATCAGATAGGCGACCGATGAGCGCGTGGTGCCGATATTGGTCATGAACAGGACCGTATTGCGTGAGGTCTTGTTGATCTGGATGCCGTGCTTGTTCATCAGCACTTCGTTCTTGAACGTGTCGCCATCAAAGCCCGCGTTGCCGACGGAAAGGGTCACGCGCGAGGCGTCGAGGGCGAACTCGTCATTGGCAAACGCATTCCAGGTATCGTTCCAGCCCTTCTCCTGATCCCAATACGCCTCGATACCGGACTCGCGGTGCGCGGCCGGAATCAACTCCTTGACCGACAGCACCTTGAAATAGCGCTTCAGCAAAGGATGTGAGTCGATCGCCTTGCGCATCGCCATCGCCGCTTCGATCTGCTTTTGCACAAGCTCGAACCCTTCCAGTTCGACCTGACGACGTCCGACATCGAGCGAGGCGATGATCTGGTAGTTCGGCGAGGTCGAGGTGTGCGTCATGTAGGCCTCATGAAAGGCCTGCTCGACTGCACCTTTGAAGTCCTGATCGTGGACATGAATCATCGACCCCTGACGCAACGAGGTCAGTGTCTTGTGCGTGGATTGAGTCGCGTAGGCGCGCACCCTCGACTTCGACGGATCGGGCAACAGGCGCGTATTGAGCAGTTGCTCGTCAGTGAAGCCCTCGATCTCCTTGCGGTGGGCCTCGTAGCGCTTTGCATAGGCCGGGTCACGGAAGCGCGCGCGCAGATTCTGGGCCGTATTCATTGCCGTGCGCTGCCGGTAGGTCGGCGAAAAGCGCGCGAACGCAAACCAGGCCTCATCCCAGAGGAAGACCAGATCGGGCTTGATCGCGAGACACTCTTCCATTACCCGCTCGACGTTGTAGACGATGCCGTCGAAGGTGCAGTTGGTCAGCAACAGCATGCGCACGCGATGCAGCTTCCCAGCAGCCTTGAGCTGGAGCAGGCCGTGCTTGATCTCTCGCAATGGCACCGCGCCGTACATCGAGTATTCGCTCAACGGATAGCTGTCAAGATAGACGACGCTGGCACCAGCCAGAACCATCCCGTAGTGGTGCGATTTGTGGCAATCACGATCAACCAGGACGATGTCACCCGGACGCACGATGGCCTGCACCACGATCTTGTTGCAGGTGGAGGTGCCATTGGTCGCGAAGAATGTCTGCCGCGCTCCGAAAGCACGCGCCGCCAACTCCTGCGCGCGCTTGATCGGACCGGTAGGTTCGAGCAGGGAATCGAGTCCGCCGGAGGTCGCCGAGGTCTCGGCGAGGAAAATATTCATGCCGTAGAACTCGGCCATGTCGCGAATCCAGTTCGAGCGGATCAACGATTTGCCGCGACTGATAGGCATGGCATGGAAGACACCGGTCGGCTGCTTGGAATATTCCTTTAGCGCGGTGAAAAACGGCGTGTTGTAGCGCGAGTTGACGCCACGCAGAATGTTCAGGTGCAGCTCGGTGAAATCTTCCTGGCTATAGAAAACCCGCGCACAACCGCCCAGATCGCGTCCGGCGATTTCCTCGACCGAACGATCGGTGACGAGAAAAATATCGAGTTCGGGACGGATCTTGCGCAACACGCGACACAGCTCGGGGCCGTAGTCTTCCGGATCGATCGTAGCGAGCTCCTCATCGCCCACCCTGCGCAGGTAGCGTTGCAATATCTCAAGGCGGTTGTCCGAGGCGAAACCGAAATCGTGGCGCACAACAACCGACTGGATGTTGGTATTGAAAAGCACGCCGATCAGTGCATCCTCGAAGGTACGCACGACGACCGGCTCGTAGACGAAACGGTCGTCAACGCGGCGCTGGGCGCGCAAGGCGATGCATTGCGCATCCTGCTGGACCGGGTTGAGGTCGTCGACGATGAGGATCTCGAAGAACGGGCGCGAACGCGTGCGTTGTTCCTGTGTTTCGACCGTGTCTTCTTCTTCGTTGATGTCACGTTCGTTGTCGCTGAAATATTCATCCAGGCGACGCCGGTAGGTGCCGCTCTGCAAAGCGCGAACCATGCGTGTCACCGCGCGGGCGAAATCCGCATGATCGTCACGCGCCAGCATCCTCAGCAGCTGTTCCAGCCCACGACGCCCGGGGAAGGCCCAGTAGGCTTCGATCGGCCCCAATGAGCGCAGCAAGCCATGTGCCTTGTCGATAAGCTGTGCGCGCTGGGTGGCCCTTGGCGACGCCGCGAGTTGGCCGGCGATGCTCTTCAATGCGGTCCAACGATCGTTGCGAAGCTGCGATGCCGAGTAGTACTCGCTCAGTGTATGAGCGCTTCCAATTGCCGCCGAGGCAGTGTCTCGCACACCCGGCGTCCCAGCCTCGCCGCTCAGTCCGTGCCTTGAATTGTCCAGGGTTGTACCGATCAGGGGTGGATTGGCATCGGTTGTGCTCACGGGTCACTCCAGTTAGTAGTGGAACATGCGTGGCGATCAATCGCCCTGATCAAGAACTCTTAGTTTGCCTGCGGAGGAATTCCCCCGGCCGGGACCGCGTCGGCTGGCGCAGCGATGCCGATACCCGCTTTCTCGCCTTTGCCCGGGATCGCCAGCGGTCCCAGTGTGCTCAAGTACGTGTCGACTCCCGCTTCGCGACGATAGACAGAAAAATCGACCTCGCGATCACGGAAACTCTTGAGCGGTTGACCAAGTCCATTGACCCCGGCTTCGCGCTGGCGACGCACGCGGGCCAGGTCAATTTCAAGCGGCAGGGTTTCAGTGGAGCCGCCAGCCTGCGCAAGCACCGTTCCGCTCGGATCGACGACGCAGGATCGCCCGATGCCTCCGGCATCTAGGCCGTTGATGTCGAAAACGTAGCACTGGAACTGAGCGGCAGTGGCACGAGCGATCGCCAGCTCGACATCGCGATCGATGGTTCCAGTCAGTACCGGGTGCAGCAAAACCTCGGCACCCATCGAAGTCAGCGTCCGCGTCGTTTCCGGCAACCAGATGTCATAGCAGATCGAAAGGCCGAAGCGCCCGACATTCGGAATATCAAAAACGCAGAACTCGCTGCCGGCAGTGACTTCCTGCTCATACGGGCGAAACGGGAACATCTTGCGGTAACGGGCAATGACTGCACCGCCTGGATCGATCACTGATGCGGTGTTATATAGTTTTCCATCAGCACCGCGCTCGAATACCGAGCCTGGAATCAGCCAAATGCCGTGCCGTGCGGCTACGGCTTGCAATGTGGCCTCTTCAGGTCCGGGCAATTGCACTGGAGCGTTCGGCACCGGTCCACATTGCGCCAACTCGCTGAATACAATCATCTGTGTCCAGGGAAACCGCGCCATGACGACCTCGATACGTTGCAACATGGCACCAAGATTGCTGGTCAGGGCAGGAACATGCATCTGCACGCCGGCGATCGCGAAAGGAATGGTCATGGATTGAGGGTTTCCAGAGGGATTTCGCGAGGCAGGATTGCCACACGCTTTTGCTGTGGTGCACGCGCCCGGATAATCCGTGCAAGCGCGTAGTTTATTTAGCGGTGTCAGCCTAGATTGCCGAACCCACACTGAATCGTTCGCGATACGACACGCAAACCCTGATAGAAGAACAAACTGGAATGCCCAGAAGAGAACTGCCGACGCTCTTCGAACGCTCGCGACCGGACCGCGCAACATGGTTGCAGGCAAAACGGAATCCGGGGCTGATCAAGCGGTCGAGCATGCAACTCCTAACTTGGTCGGAACCGGGCGCAGCGGCGTGGACGGTAACGGCGTGCAACAGAGTGGTTTTGAACCTCCGGGCGAGCCAGGTAGAGGTTCCGGATGACAATCCGACTGGGAGCGAACAAGGAAATCCGACTCGGCCGCGATCTGGATCAAGTGCGTGAAACGACCGCAAATTCGAGCCATTCAGGCTAGCTGTCAGATCCCGTGAGCACATCGCTCAAAGCGAGTAAGATACTGATCTAAATGCAGTATTTGTCCGATCAGCCTGCTCTATTCTAGCAGATTCGCGTGAATCCGTCGAATCGAAGAACGTTTCGAACCTGTTTGGCCGCGATGACAAGCGCACAAATGGCATGTGCAATCGGCTGTGGCGATCACCCGCATCGGGTTGCGAATCGCTGCCGTCGCCACAACTTCGGAGCAATCCGTATGAGGTTCGCCAGAGGACTCAGGTTGTCACGGAGAGTTCCGCTTCGCTCGCGTCCCCGCATCTCTTTTCGACCGCTATCCATAGTGAGACTCAGCGCATGATTTCTACTCGACTCGCCAGTCTCTTCGTGATGGCCTGCCTGATCGCAATCGGGGGATGCGCAACGCGTCCTTCGCTGCAGGAACCGGCCTTCAGACCCGCGGAGGTGCGTGCGCGTATTGTCGAAATGTTGCCAGTCAAGATGCGTGATCGCGAAAGCTGGGCTGGCGACATCCAGGCTGCGTTCGCTGCACTGGAAATCTCGCCAAGCAATGAAAATCTCTGCGCGGCACTCGCTGTCACGCAGCAGGAGTCGACCTTTACAGCTGACCCTGCGGTAGCCAATCTGGCGCGTATCTCGCGCAACGAAATCGACAAGCGCGCCGCCCGTCACCACATACCGAAATTTGCGGTCAATGCAGCGCTGAAGCTGAAGTCGCCGAATGGAAAGCGCTATGACGAACGCCTGGCCGGCATCCGTACGGAGCGGGAACTGAGTGAGATCTACGAGGATCTGATCGCTTCGGTGCCGCTTGGCAAGCGCTTGTTCGCGGGCTCCAATCCGGTGCGCACGGGTGGCCCGATGCAAGTCAGTATCTCCTTCGCCGAACAGCACGCCAGGAAGCATGGCTATCCGTATTCAATCGACGATTCGATCCGACGCGAAGTGTTCACACGTCGTGGCGGCATGTATTTCGGCATCGCACACCTGCTCGGCTATCCGGCCGACTACGAGCGCATGATTTTTCGATTTGCCGATTTCAACGCGGGGTTCTACGCAAGCCGAAATGCGGCGTTCCAACAAGCCGTCAGCGTCGCGACCGGCATTCCGCTGGCCTACGACGGCGACCTGATCCTGCATGATCGCGGCAAGGATGGCAGCGGCATCGGCACGACCGAGCGAGCCGTACGCGCGCTCGGTAGCCAGATCGACATGACCGATTCACAGATTCGTCGTGATCTCGAAAAAGGTGATCGAGAAGACTTTGGAAAGACCCGGCTCAATCACCGGGTATTCGAATTGGCAGAGAGATCGGGGCGGCGTGCCCTGCCCCGCGCGATCATTCCGCGGATCACCCTTGATAGCCCGAAAATCACACGCAAGTTGACCACCGAGTGGTTTGCCAAGCGCGTCGACGATCGCTATCAGCGCTGCCTGCGCAAGGCCAGGGAGCAGCGCTGACAGTTGCCTCGATACCGGATGACGCCACTGGCATTGCGGAAATATCGCAAGCCTGTTCTCCGGTACGTTTCACTCTCATCGTCCGTCCGCCAAGATTGTTGCCGTTGACGCTGGTTTCTTCCCACCCGTGAATACCCGCGACGCGTCAACTGCCTTGAGCAGCAAGCGCGTAGTCGATTCGGCAAGCAGGTCGAAGATGGAACGACGCTCCGGTGTAAACAAAACGGCAGCCGGATTGCTCCGACTGCCGCCTCAATGCCAAAGCTGGCGTTGTTACTAGTGCATCTTATTGCGTGATGGCGGTACTCAGGCTGACACCCGAGAACGTCGAGTAGGCGCGCACGCTGATGTAGTACTTGCCCGCACTCGGCGCCGAGATCGAGCAGGTTTCACTGTTGCCGCTCTTGTAAGGGCGGCAGGTGTAGCTGGTCGTGGTTGGCGCAGAGCCGAATCGGACATACAGATCCGCATCACCCGAACCACCCGCGATCGACACGGTCAGATTGCTGGCACCGGCCGCTACATCGATCGTGTAGACCGAGGTCCAGTTTCCAGCACTGGCTGACAGACCGGTTATGGTCGAACCGTCGCAGAGCACAGTCCCGGATGGCGTGCACCCGCCACCTCCGCCGGTCGTATAGCTACCGGTCAAGCTCATGCCGCTGAAGGTCGAGTAGGCGTTGACCATGACGTAGTAGGTACCCGCCTGGGCGGTGCTGATGTTGCAGGTCTCGCTGTTACCCGAAGCCCACGAACGACAGTCATAGCTCGATGTCGTCGGTGCAGAACCGAACTTTACATAAAGGTCGCCATCACCCGATCCGCCTGTGGTCACGAACTTGAGGGCACTGGCACCGGCCGGCACGACCATCGTGTAGACCAGTTGGTTGCCAGTTGTCGCGGTCAGACTCGTCACGGCGACGCCGTTCTGAAGTACGTTGCCACCGCCACCACCACCGCTCACCGTGACCGATTTGGTCTGGCTATTGGTCGCACCACCGTTGTCGGTGACCGTCAAGCTGACGCTGTAGGTTCCGGCCGCTGCATACGTATGACTCGGGTTGGTCGACGAAGACGTGCCGCCATCGCCAAAGTTCCACGATCGCGATGCAATGGTGCCATCGCTGTCGGTGGAACTGTCGGAGAAGCTGGCGACCAGTGCATTGGTCGTGAAACTGAAGTTCGCCGTCGGTGGCAAATTGCTGGCCGGTGCCGTGTAGCTTCCGGTGAGCGAGACGCCGGAGAAGCTCGAATAGGCCTTCAGTCGCACGTAGTAGGTACCGGCCTGGGCGCTCGCGATCGGGCAGGACTCGTTGTTGCCACTGGCATACGGTCGGCAGTCGTAGCTCGAATCGGTCGGCGCGCTGCCGAACTTCACATACAAGTCGGCATCACCGCTTCCGCCGGACATGGCGAAGTTCAGGTTGGTCGCACCAGCCGGCACGGCCAGCGTGTAATTGACCGAGCTGCCGGTCGAGGCATTGATACCTGTCACGCTCACACCGTTGGTCAACGGACCACCGGTGCTGCCGCCACCGCCGCCCCCCGAACAACTGACTCCAACGGAGGTGAACGCCGCCGTGACAGCCGCCGCGCTCAGACCCAGATCGGTCGCTGCTGTTTCAACACCGCAGGCTCCGCTGTTGAACGTGCTGCTCGGTGTCCAGTACAGCGAATTCGCACGTGCAAAAATCTTGAACGCGTTCGGCGTGTTCCAGCCAGAAGTTGTCGCCAGGTTATAGAACGCCTTGTTGTAGACACCCGAGGAGTAATGCACGTCCATCGAACTGGTGTAGTTGGCGGCATTGTCGATCGAAGCGCCATCCTGGGGCGGGTTCGCCATGTAGCGCAGCGAGCCCGAACCCTTGAAGATTTCCGGGCCGACCAGGAAGTCGTTGCTGCCCTTCCAGTAATACTCGGTTGCCTCACCACCCATCTCCGAGTAAGCCTCGTTCATGCCGCCGGATTGGCCGGAATAGGTCAGGTTGGAATGTTGCTCGGTATAGCCGTGCGAGACTTCATGACCGGCCACGTCGACGCTGACCAGCGGATAAAACGTCGTTTTGCCGTCGCCGAAGCTCATGCTCGAGCCATTCCAGAACGCGTTCTCGTACTGGCTGCCGTAGTGCACGCGCATGATCAACTGGAAGGTCAGCGCCTTGCCGCCGGTATACGCCGTATACATGTCCTGAATCACGCCACCAAAATAATGGGCATCATTGATCGGCGAATAGGCGCCATTGATGGCCTTGTAAGTATTGTTTGGACACGTGAAGGAGTACGCCGTCGTGCTGCTACCGGTGCTGCCGTTGAGGTTGACCGATTTCACATCGGTGTTGTTCATCGTGCAGGTCGAACCACTCTGCGCCACATCGAGATAACCATATCTGCCACCCGAGCCCCAGGTGTATTGACCAGTCTTCGAGTTACCACCGGGACCTGTACCGATATCGGCAGTGGTCAAGCCATCCCAGTGCTTGAGCACGGAACCGGTTCGCGCGTTGATGATGAAGAACGGACGGATCGGCTGACTGACGGGGTTGCGAGCTGAGGAAAGGATGCCAGCGCCGGCGCCGGCTGCTGACTTGTCGGCAAAGAACGAGGTGACGTAAACCAGATGTGCAACGTCACTCTCGTCGACGTAGATCATTATCTGGTTGGACAGGTTTTGAAGCTCGATCGATGCCTGGCTGCTGCCCAGTGACAGCGTCTTGGCGATTTGAAGTGCACGATTGTCACTGATGGCGGGCGTTGTGGTCGATATGTCATTGGCGAGATTGCCGACGGCACGGCCAAACAGCGAAAGCAGACTGCCGCCTTTGCTTTCGGCGACCACGACATGTTCGCCCCAGACCGGAATGCCACGGAATAGCTGTTGGTAGCGGTAGTGAACGGTGCCGTTGGAGTCCCTGGTTTCCGACAAGGTCGTCAATGTCGATTCGGAATCCAGGGCGAGCATCTCGGCGTGTCGTTGATTGCTCAGAGATGGTGCGCCGATGCCGGCAGTGGCGGTGGCGTAGCGAGCGCCAACGCGTTCAACACTTTGGTTGTGCAGGTCAATGCGAGATGCTGCATGCGCGGACATAGCGAGCATCCCTATTGCCACCGGCAATAGGACAATATTTATAGCAATACGTAAGTTGGTCATTATCACGATTGATTCCCAAGAGTTAGTAATCGTTCGCCGCCGAAACGGCCGTGAATATCGCACCGTCTCCGGGAGGATGGCCCAAGCCATCCAGTGCAGTCGAAACCGACGTCACCTGAGTGCATACCATTGCGATAGGCCCCGGATTGTCCTGCCGACCCCCCGATCTGCAGAACACCGTCTGAAGCTATCAAGTTACAACTGAAATGTAATGACGCATTGCAAAATGCAATTCTCTGATCGGAAATTTATATTTCCGATCAGGACGAATTAGTCGAATTCGCGCTCAGTTTCGAATGAATCGCCATCAGAAAATAGCGGAAATTCCGGCCGACATGCTCCTTCAAGGCGCTGGAATCCTCCACCTTGCAATCCCCTGGCGCATTCCACGAAGCCAATGCATGCCCCGGATCGAGGAACACCAGCATTCGCCAATACCGATCAGCCACGACAGATAGACGCGATGTCCTGATAGTCGCCAACCGCACTGTTTTTTCCGCATCCCGGGCATCTCGGATCGCGTGGCAGGCGCAACTCCCGGAACGATCCATCGAGTGCGTCGAAACACAGCAAACGCCCGACCAGAGTTCTACCCAATCCGAGAAGCAACTTCATCGCTTCGCTTGCCTGCAGCATTCCCATGATGCCCGGAACCACGCCGAGCACACCGGCTTCACTGCAGTTTGGCGCCTCAGCGGCACTGGGAGGTTCCGGGAAAAGGCATCGGTAACAAGGAGAGTCTTCACGGCGCGAATCAAATACGCTGACTTGCCCCGAAAAGCGGTGGACCGCCGCATAGACGAGCGGGATGCGCAGTCGTCGGCAAGCCGCATCCAACAGGTATCGAGTCGGGAAATTGTCGGCACCATCAAGTATCAGGTCATGTCCTTGCAACAATGACTCGACGTTGCCCGCCTCGACGCGCGCTTCGCGGGCATTGATTTCGATGCTCGGGTTCAGTGCGGACAATGCCAGACGCGCGGATTTTACCTTGGCCATCCCAATGCGGACATCGGCATGGATCACCTGACGTTGCAGATTCGAGCGCTCGACCTTGTCGTCGTCTATCAAGGTCAACGAGCCAATGCCAGCGGCGGCAAGATACAACGCCGCAGGCGAACCGAGACCGCCTGCTCCGATCAATGCAACCCGCGATTCGGCAAGACGCTGTTGTCCGGCCAAACCCACTTCGGGCAGAACCAGATGGCGCGAATAGCGATCGGCAAAATCCGCATCCAGCGAACCTTCGACAACCGGCAAGCCTTCAATGCACCAGCGTTTGAATCCTCCGCGGACGGACCTCACCCGCGAATAGCCAAGACCCTGCAGATGTTCGCGTGCGAGTAGCGAGCGCTGTCCGCCGGCACAGATCGTCATCAGTTCAAGCGAATGATCCGGAGCGATGGTTGCGATTTCCTCAACAAGACGAGCGCGCGCGATTCCCACAGCCCCATCGGGCATGCCGATGGCCCGTTCGTCATCCTCGCGAACATCGATGAGCAACGCACCATTGCGAAGACGGATCAAGACCTCGGCCGGATCGATTTCATCCATCGCCGAATTCGCATTCGAATTTTCTTTGGTTGTCATGGCGGCTCAGGAAAGATCATTCAGGAATGAAATCTGCACGATGTCGGCAACCTCCAAAGTGCTGGCCTGCTCCGGCACCATGATCAGCGCATTGGCTTCGACCAGGCCGCGGATCATCGAGGAGCCCTGGCGCGAGACCGGTCTTGCCCATAGCGTACCGTCATCGCGAATTTCGCATACAGCGCGAAGGAATTCCGTTCGATCATGACGCTTGCTGATCGGCGCAGCCAGGCGTGCATGCAGCATTCGCGGGCCGCTGTCCGCCGCGCCTTGCAATGCGGCAAGTGCCGGCCGAACCAGGCACAGAAATGTGGCCATTGTCGAAACCGGATTGCCCGGCAGGCAGAAGATCAATGACCGACCTATTTCACCAAACAGGAATGGCATGCCGGGTCGCATGCGCACTTTCCAGAAATGGATGTGTCCGAGTTGCGCAACAAGCCCGGGCAGGTGGTCCGCCTCCCCGGCAGATACGCCGCCTGAGGTAATGATGACGTCGGCGCTATTTGTGGCTTCGAGCAAGGCGGAACGAATCCGAGCCGGATCGTCGGGCAAATGGGTGAATCCCCATCGCGGCGACGTGTCGTTGCCAGGCTCCGGCTCGATTGCGTCAGACTTGAGCACGGCCGCGAGCGCGGGGCCATTGCTGTTGAAGATCCGGGCTGGCCCACATTCAGTTCCAGGCATGACCAGTTCGTCGCCGGTGGTCATGATCCTGATTCTGGGTTGCCTGGCGACATCGATTGCATCGCACCCGGCTGCAGCCAACGCGGCAATATGCGCCGCAGAGAGGCGCTGGCCTCCCCGAATAATGATGTCGCCAGCGCGGAAATCCTCTCCGACCGGACGCACGTGCGATCCGGGCGACTCGCCGGCCTGAATCATCACGGACAACGCGTCAACAGTGGCTTGCTCCTTGATCACGACGGTATCCGCGCCATCGGGCATCGGTGCGCCGGTTGTGATGCGCAGGCATTCACCGGGGCCGACCGTTACCGGCGTCTGGTCACCGGCGAGTCTCGTACCAATCAAGCGCAAGCGGCGATGCCCGGATTGCGGCAGGTCATTGCCGCGCATCGCGAATCCATCCATCGCCGAGTTCGCGAAGGGCGGCTGGTCACGGAATGCGCGCACATCCTTTGCAAGAATTCGACTCAGCGCATCTGATAGCCCGATCAACTCGACAGGCAACCGCCGAGTCGCACAGATTCCGGCGATGCGTTGCTGCGCTTCCGCCACCGAAATCCGGGTCGGATAATCATTCATGCTTGCCCAGCCTGAGCGCCATCTTGGAAAGTTCCTCGTTGGTATTGAGGTTGACCCAGTCGGTTTCGATATCGGAACAATCTCGCTCGCGCGCGCCGATTCCCTGCTGCCAGCGAAACGCACCGCTGCCCTCGGCAAGGGCAGCCTTCGCCGATTCTGCGAGCCCCCTACGATATACGCCAAACAGGGGTTGCCTGCGCTGGCCATCATGGGCGACAACGGCGCAGGCGCCGTTTGCCACCGCGTGCCCGAGGAGTACTGCAGCCAGGCCACGAGGAACCTGCATGCAGTCAACCGGAACCGTGAATAACCAGTCCGTTTCGCAGGCCTCGAGCGCCACTGCGATACCAGCCAGGGGACCCGCGAAATCGCCCGAAGCGTGATCGCTGATGGTAGGCGCGAACTGGGAGTAGATCGGGATGTTGCGATTGGCGACGATCAGACATGGATCGTCAGCGCCGCTGCCGAGTGATTCAACTACCCACGCGATCAGCGGGCGCCCATGCAGGACCACCAGCCCCTTGTCGACACCACCCAATCGGCTTGCCGCACCACCGGCGAGAATCGCCGTGGTCATGCATCGCGAAGATGGTGGAAACTGCGACATCACTCAACAAGAACCTGGCGTATCCGAATCGATGGCTTTCCACGAATCCGGGTCGTCAACAGCCGATCGGCTGGGAATCGCGATCAATGCTTGCCACCCTTGGCGTTGCGGATGATGCGCTGGCGCCGTTTCTGCTGTCCTTCGGTCAGCACATTTTTCTTGCCCGCGTAAGGATTTTCACCTTCGCGGAAATCGATACGGATCGGTGTGCCTTCAAGCTTGTAGCGCTTGCGGAAGAAATTCTCGAGGTATCGACGGTACGACTCGGCCAGATGTTTGGTGCGCGAGCCGTGAATGATGATCGTTGGAGGATTCGAGCCGCCCGGATGTGCATAGCGCAGCTTCGGCGCATGCCCGCGCACGAGTGGTGGCTGATAGGCAGCATAGGCCGCTTCCAGCGCGCGAGTCAGATCCGAGGCCGTTAGCTGCTTGTTGGCGGCGGCGTGCACGCGATTGACCCGCTTCATCAGCTCGCCAATGCCGGATCCGTGCAAGGCCGAAATGGTCACCTGCGGCGCCCATTCGACGAACACCAGCTTGCGCTGCAGCGAGCGCATGCATTGCTCGCGATCGTAGGTTTTCAGGCCATCCCATTTGTTGACCGCTATCACCAGTGCGCGACCCGCCTCGAGCGCGTGGCCGATCAGGCCGGAATCCTGATCAGTGACGCCTTCGTTGGCATCAAGCAGAATGATGACCACATTGGCCGCATCGATCGATTGAAGTGTCTTGATGACGCTGAACTTCTCGACGGCATCGTCAATTCTCGATCGACGTCGGACGCCGGCGGTATCAATCAAGGTGTACTGGCGACCATCGCGTTGCAGCGGTATGCGAATCGAATCGCGCGTGGTTCCGGCAATCTCGGAGACGATGACACGATCCTCGCCGAGCAGTCGATTGACCAGGGTCGATTTGCCCACATTCGGGCGGCCGACAATGGCGACGCGGACGCCACCTTCATCGTCGGCACTGATTTGCGCGCCGTCGTCTTCGGGCAGCAGCGCCTCTATCGCTGCGATCAGGCTGCGCGTACCGTGATTCTGCGTAGCCGAAAGAGGCAGCGGAGCAGCGACACCGAGTCGGGCGAAATCGGTGAGGGCAAGGGTTTCGTCAATACCATCCGTCTTGTTGACGGCGAGCAGCATCGGTTTCGAGGTTCGACGCAGGCGTTTGAGAATCGCCTGGTCGGTTGGCAACAGGCCATCCCGCGCGTCCACAACGAATACGACCACATCGGCTTCGGCAATGGCGAGCTCAACCTGGCGCGCGGTCAAACCGGCCATGCCTTCGTCGCTGTCGGCAAGTCCTCCGGTATCGACGAGCACGAAATGGCGTTCGCCGAGACGACAGAACCCGTAGTGGCGGTCACGGGTGACGCCAGGCATATCGGCAACCAGCGCATCACGCGAACGCGTGAGTACGTTGAACAAGGTCGATTTGCCAACGTTGGGGCGTCCAACCAGGGCGACGACAGGAAGCATCGCGGGCGCTCCGTCTCAGAAAACAACTGCGGCATCCGGCCAGCGCCGGATGCCATCGGTAGGCAAGATCCGGAACCGCTCAGCCGTGGCTGTCGCGAGTTACGGACGCTTGAAATTATTGCGTGCGGAAGGCAGCGAGATTGCCATTGGCGCTCTCGACATAAACGACGTCGCCATTGACCACGGGTGCACCTTCGATCGGCTTTTTCCCGATCCGCTCGCGCGCTGCAAACGACCCATCCTTGAGGTTAAGCCAGTGCACATAGCCTTCAAGATCACCGACCACGGCGTACTCGCCGACGATTGCTGGCGGACTCAACCAGCGATGCAGCAAACCGTCCTGCTTCCACAGGTTGGCGCCACTCTGCCGATCAAAGGCCAGGACGTTGCCATCCGCATCACTGGTCACGACAGCGCTTGCACTGACCGCGACCCCGGCGAAGCTTGAAACGTCGCGCGCCCAGGTCGGTCGACCACTATCGGCACTGAACGCGACAAGTTGACCGTGGTAGCTCGCTGCGAACAGTTCACCACCGTCGAGCACGAGCTTGCCATCGGAATCGGCAAGCCGCTCAACCTCGGTACGCCCTTCGCCAGATGCCAGCACCTGGGTCCAGGCCGACGCTCCATCGGTTTCCCTAACCGCTACCAGGCGGCCGGTATCGAATCCGTCGAACACGAAGCCACCGCCAATCAGCGGCGATGAATTGCCACGCAGGCTAAGTACCGGGACGGTCTGCTCATAGACCCAGCGCCGTGAACCATTGGCTGGATCCAGACCGTACAGGCGACCATCCTGGGAGCGCACGGCGACGATGCCCTCGCCGATCGCCGGCGCACAAATGATTTCCGAGCTGAGCTGGACGTTCCACAGCTCGCTTCCGTCGGCGCTTGAGAACGCGCGAACCTGGCCGTTCAAAGCACCGACCACGACCATCTCTTCGTTCGCTGCCGGGCCGCCGGTCCATCGCATCTTCTTGACGTTCGTCGACCAGAGCCGGCGACCGTTCGAGGCGTCGAGCGCCTGAATATCGCCATTGACGCTGGCGACATAGACACGATCTCCAAAGATGGCAGGATGCATTTGCGCCCCGGACTTGCCCGCACCCTTGCCGATCGATCCCGACCACAGCTTCTGCACATTGACGCTGGGCGTGAATTCGACGAGTTTGGTCGGCGGCTCGACATTGTCCTTCTTGCCCAGATTCTTCATCCAGTTGCAGCCACCGAGCGCAAGCGAAGCAACAGCTAGCAGAAGTATTGCGCGCCTCATGATTTCTTCTTCTCCACCACGGTATCTGACGGCGGCAGGTCACCCTGCTTCATTTCGACGAACGCGCGATCGGGCGATTGCTCATCCAGGTTCGACAACGCCTCGGCATACGCCGCATGAGCGTCCGCGCTACGTCCGAGCTTGGCCAGGGCATCGCCACGAAGTTCACTGGCAATCGCCGGGAAGTCGGTTTTCGGAACACCGTCGAGTTTGGCAAGCGCTGCATCCGGATTGCCATTGGCGAGTTCGAGACGCGCCAGACGCATGGCGACAAGCGATTTCAAAGCACCGTTGTCCGCTGCTTGACTTGCCCAGTCCAGATCGCTCTGAGCCGCCTTCAAATCGCCATCCTTGACCGAAACTTCAGCCTGGCGCATCGCAGCGAACGACGAAAATGCACTCTTCGCATAATCCTTGCGCAGCGCTTCCGCGATCCGCTTGGCATCATCAGCGCGCTTGGCATCAACCGCTTCGGAAAATGCATCGTATTGCATGGCTGCTTCGGCATGGGAGCGCAACTCGCGTGCCTTCCATTGCTTGTAGCCGAAGATCAACAAAAGGCCGACTGAAATGCCGATCGCAATCGACATCGCGTTGGTGCGCAACCACTTGCGCACCAATTCACCTTGTTCGTGCTCGTCAAGAACTTCAAAAGCCATACGCATCACCGAATGAAGCGCCACCAGATTGGTTGCCGATAAACGGCATGGGCGGCGCGGGGGGCGCTAGAGTAACAGGATTTTTCGCGATGCCTGTAAAAAAGACGTCGTCTATCGACCCGCTCAGGAGTCGATATCAGCGGCCGGTTTGCGGCCAGAAAACACGCGCAAGCTGGCGACGTTGGCGCGGCGGAACGGAGCCAGATCGATGATCTTGCCATCCGCGACGACTTCGGCTCCCTCGGCGTTGCCGATACGGATCGAAACCGCTTCGTTGCTCGAATATGTGCGCTCAACACCGGCATCAAGCAAACCATATTCAAGCTTTTCGCCACTTGCCGATGTCACTTCGACCCAACTTGACTGGGTCAGCTTCAAGGTCAAGGAATGACTGCCAACAACCGGAAGCGCGGGCTTTGCGGGCTGGGTGGCGCTGAAAGGTGCCATCGAAGCGATAATCGGTTGTGTATCCGATATTGCCGAGTCGCCAGAAGGCTTGGCCGCCGGACCCGCAGATGCCGTAAAGCTGTCAATCTTCGCTATGGACGTCGGAATCCGACTGGCTGTGTCGTCGACTCCTTCAGGAATTGTCGCCTCACGGGTTTCCGTGGGTGCATCAAGCATCACCGTGCGAGCGAGGTTCTGTTCAAGACCTCCATGTGTCGCAAGCCATACTGCCGGCCCGGCAACCAGGGCGGTCAGGATGAGATAGGTCGCGCTGACCGAATAGCGATCGAGCAGATATCGGGAACGCGACACCTTTCCCGTCGCGACAAGAGGAACGTGTTCGCCATGCTTCTCGACGACTTCTTCAGCAAGCACCAAGGGCACGTTGAGAATCCGCGCATAGCTGGTCAGGTAGCCGCGCAGATAGACAGCATGCGCAATTCCGCTGTAGTCATCTTCCTCAATGCGCCGGATCAGTCGCGCCTGCAACTTCAGGCGTGAAGCAACATCATCACACGACCAGCCGCGCAGCTCACGTCCGGCGCGCAGACGCTTGCCGATCGTGGCAGCGTCGGTTTCAACTGGCTCGATTGTGGACTGACATTCCGCCCTGATTGATTCGGATTCACTCGGAATTTCCGCCGAACATCCCTGTTGATCCTTCTGTTCGACGCCTTCATTGCTCACTTTGTCGCTCTCCGGAATTGACAACCAATCAAGCTGACCTGGGTCAGCGGCTTTAACGCCCCAATTCCTATGGGTCTGATTACTGGAGTGTCGCCGAACCACATCTATTCCTTATCGTCTCTGACGATTGTGGCGTCGAGCGAACGAGCTTGTGGCGACTCCGGGAATCGTTCACGCAGACGGCGCGTATAATCCTGTCCGGTCTTGGCGTTGCCGAGTCGAAGCTCAATATTGCGTCCCAGCAACAAGGCATCCGCGCTTTGTTGCCCCACTCCCTCGTAGCGCTGAAAGAATGCCCTCGCCCGGAAAAAATCATTCTTCCGATACAACACCGTGGCCATCTGGAACAAGGCTTCGGAGTTGTTGGGCTCCTGATCCAACGCTTCGCGCAGATTCTTTTCCGCAACATCCAACCTGCCCCCCTTGATCGCACAGGTTCCTGAATTGGTCAAGGCCACAGCGGGTGTTTTATAGAACGGATCTGAGATGGCGCGCACAAAATAGACAGCCGAATCGTCATAGCGGCCGATCTTGCAGAGAAAAGCGCCGTAATTGTTGTTTTCGTTGCCGGATTTCGGCATCAGCTCCGCAGCGCGTCGATAGTGCACTTCGGCTTTGCTGTTGTCGCCGATTCGCTCGTAGAGCAGACCGACCACGGTATGGGCATCCGCATGATTGCTGTCGGCCGCGAGCGCCTTGTTGAGGTTTTCCAGCGCGATTTCGAGTTTGCCCTGGGCCATGTATTTCTGGCCTAGATCGGTGTAGAGCGCTGCCGCCTTGGTTTTCGGATTTTCCGGATTGCTTTCTACCGCACGTCGCGTACTTCCGCCTCCCGTCGCACAACCCGCCAGGAGTGCAAGCAAGCACATCGCCATCAGAATCCGATCAAGCCGCATCAGCGACGCCTCCTTCGATCTTCTTGCGAAATTCGGCCTGGCGACGCGTTCGATCCATAACCTGGCCCTTGAGCTGGCCGCAAGCCGCATCGATGTCATCACCGCGGGTACGTCGAACCATGGTCAGAACACCGGCATCGAGCAGGATGGTCTGGAAATCGCGGATCGCGGAAGCCTCCGATCGCTCGTATTGCGTGCCGGTAAATGGATTGAACGGAATCAGGTTGACCTTGCTCGGCACCTTGCGCACAAGCTTGACCAGCTCTCTGGCCAGCTCAGGCGAATCGTTGATGCCCTTCATCATCGTGTATTCGAACGTTACCGTCGTACGTGGACCGCGTTGCGTGTAGCGCAGGCAGGCGTCCATCAGTTCGGCGATCGGGTATTTCTTGTTCAGCGGAACCAGCTGGGTGCGCAATTCGTCGTTCGGCGCATGCAGCGATACGGCCAGAGAAACGTCACTCTCTGCGGACAGGCGGTCGATCATCGGCACCAGACCCGCCGTCGACAACGTGACCCGCTTGTTGGCCAATCCATAACCGAAATCGTCGCGCATGATGCTCATCGCGCGCACGACGTTGTCGAAATTGAGCAGCGGCTCGCCCATGCCCATCATCACGACATTGGTCAGCTTGCGCTGGTGATGCGGCACGTTGCCGAGATGCTTTGCGGCAACCCAGACCTGGCCGATGATTTCGGCCGTCGACAGATTGCGATTGAAGCCCTGGGTGCCGGTCGAACAGAACGTGCAGTTGAGGCCGCACCCGACTTGCGAGGAAACACACAAGGTACCGCGCGAGCTTTCGGGGATGAACACGGCCTCGATCGCGTTGCGCGGATCCATGCCGAGCAACCACTTGTGGGTGCCGTCGACAGATTGTTTTTCATGCAGGACATTGGGCGGGACGATCTCGGCGACTGCTTCAAGCTTGCTTCGCAGCGCCTTGCCGACATCGGTCATATCCGCAAAATCGGTGACGTGTCGGTGGTACATCCACTTCATGACCTGATCGGCACGGTAGGGCTTCTCGCCGGCTTGCGCGAACCAGTCGCGCAAGCCCTGGCGATCAAGGCCGAACAGATTCGTTCTGGTCTCGGTCACGTCCATCGTCGTTAGCGCGCCGTCACGTCGGAACTGGCGAAGAAGTAGGCAATTTCGACAGCCGCCGTATCGGCCGCATCCGAACCATGCACGGCATTGGCGTCGATCGAATCGGCGAAGTCGGCGCGGATCGTGCCGGCATCGGCCTTCTTCGGGTCGGTCGCGCCCATCAGGTCACGATGCACCGAGATGGCGTTTTCACCTTCGAGCGCCTGGATGATGACCGGGCCCGAGATCATGAACTCGACCAATGCGTTGAAGAACGGACGCTCCTTGTGCACGGCGTAGAACCCCTCGGCCTCGCGGCGCGACAGCTGTTTCATGCGCGCGGCGATGACCTTGAGGCCGGCCTTCTCGAATCGGGAATAGATTTCGCCGATGACGTTCTTGGCGACTGCATCGGGCTTGATGATGGAAAGGGTGCGCTCCAGCGCCATTGTCTTGAGACCTGTATGAGGGAATTCGGGGGGAGCAAATACAGCCAGAGAGGTAAATCCACGGCAATCCGGATAGTTAGCGCACTATCCGACCTCCCATTCTAGCTAGTTTTTGCGTTGATTTGCACCCCAAAAGGGTGATTTGACACGAGTTTCCGACGTTGCCGATCGCTCTCGACAGGCATATGATTCAAACGCTCGTTCGGTTTTCCCTCTGATATTGGACCTCCAGATTTGAATTCACCGCACTTCTCGACCAAGGAACGCATCCTCGGCGCCGCTGAGGAATTGTTCGCGCGCAACGGTTTCGCCGGCGCCTCGCTGCGCGAGCTGACAGCGACGGCCAAGGTCAACCTCGCCGCCGTCAACTATCACTTCGGATCGAAGGACAATCTGGTCAATGAAGTGTTCCGACGCCGACTTGACGAACTTAGCGCGCACCGCCTCGAAGCACTCAAGGCGGTCCAGGCCAGGTCCGAATTCGCGCTTGAAGACATTCTTGCCGCCTTCATCCATCCCGCTTTGCTACTTTCGCTGGACAAAACCGGCGGCGCCACGTTTGTCCGGGTCCTGGCGCGTGCGTATGCCGAACACAACGAACGCCTGCGCAAGTTCCTTTCAGAAAACTACGGTCATGTGCTCAAGGAGTTCGCCGCCGCGTTCGGTGCGCAGTTGCCGCATCTGGACAAGGAAGAACTGTACTGGCGCATCGACATCATCGCCGGCGCTTTGACCTATGCCATGGCCGACTTTGGCGTGATCAAACGCCGCGCCGCGATGTCGGAAAAAATTCACCGCGAACGCGCTGCCGAGCACCTGATCCGCTTCGCCGCGGCCGGCCTGCACGCCGAATAAATTCCGCTCGACTTCATCCGCGCGACCAGGCTGTCGCGCTCCCTATTCCGTCCTTCCTGCGAGGTATTGCATGAACCACTCCCCTCTCCGCATCCGCAAGGTTGCCGTCCTCGGCGCTGGCGTCATGGGCGCGCAGATCGCCGCCCACCTGACCAATGCCGATGTCGAAACGATCCTTTTCGATCTTCCAGCCAGGGAAGGACCGAAAAGCAGCATCGCGATCAAGGCGATCGCCAATCTGGCCAAGCTCTCGCCAGCGCCATTGGCGGAGAAGTCGCGCGCGTTGGCAATTACGCCGGCCAACTACGATGAACATCTCGACCTGCTCAAGGGCTGTGACCTGATCATCGAAGCGATCGCCGAGCGGCTCGACTGGAAGCTCGATCTTTACAAGAAGATTGCGCCGTATGTTTCTGAATCTGCTTTCATTGCGAGCAATACATCGGGGCTTTCGATCAATGCCCTGGCCGAGGCCTTGCCAGCGAAGATGCGCCCCCGCTTCTCGGGCATACACTTCTTCAACCCGCCGCGCTACATGCACCTGGTTGAGCTGATTCCGGATCTCCAGACCGATCCGGCTCTGCTCTCAGGGCTCGAAGCCTTCCTGACCACGACACTTGGCAAGGGCGTGGTTCATGCCAAGGACACGCCGAACTTCATCGGCAACCGCATCGGCGTGTTCTCGATCCTTGCCACGATGCACCACACCGAAAAATTCAAACTTGGATTCGATGCGGTCGACGCAATCACCGGCCCGGCCATTGGTCGACCGAAGAGCGCGACCTATCGCACCTCGGATGTGGTCGGCCTCGACACCATGGCGCATGTGATCAAGACCATGGACGACACCCTGCCCGAAGATCCGTGGCACAAGTACTTCAAGGCGCCGGTCTGGCTAGGCGCGCTGATCGAGAAGGGCGCGCTTGGTCAGAAAACCGGAGCCGGCTTCTTTCGCAAGGTCGGCAAGGAGATCCAGGTGCTTGACTTGGCCAAGCAGGACTACCGCCCGGCCTCCGAAGGTGCCAGTGAGGAGGTCGGCAAGATCCTCGCGATTCGAAATCCGTCAGAGAAATTCGCCGCCCTGCGTGCTTCGAATGACAACCAGGCACAGTTCCTCTGGGCCATGTTCCGCGACCTCTTCCACTACACGGCGTTTCATCTCGCCGACATCGCCGACACCGCACGCCATGTCGATTTCGCGATCCGCTGGGGCTATGGTTGGAAGATGGGCCCGTTCGAAACCTGGCAGGCCGCCGGTTGGAAACAGGTGACGCAATGGATCGCCGAGGATATCGCCGCTGGCAAGGCGATGAGCAATGCGCCGCTGCCCGCATGGGTCACGGATGGTCGTGATGGCGTACACGGCAAGGATGGCTCGTACTCGCCGAGCCTCAACAAGAACGTGCCGCGTTCGGATGCGGCCGTTTATCAGCGCCAGTTGTTCCCCGATCCGCTGCTCGGCGAATCGTTTGATACCGGCACGACAGTCTGGGAAAACGACGGCGTGCGCCTATGGCATCTCGGCGACGACATCGGCATCGTCTCGTTCAAGACCAAGATGAATACCGTCAATGACGCCGTGCTAGACGGCCTTCAACACTGCGTCGCGGAATGCGAAAAGCAGTTCAAGGCGATGGTCATCTGGCAGAGCGCTGAGCCGTTCTCGGCCGGTGCCGATCTCAAGGGCGCACTTGGCCTGATCAAGGACGGCAAGATCGCCGAGTTTGAGGCGATGATCGCGAACTTCCAGGCAACCAGCATGCGCCTCAAGCATTCGCTGGTGCCGGTGGTTTCGGCGGTGCGCGGCATGGCTTTCGGTGGCGGCTGCGAATTCCAGATGCATTCGGCGCGCACGGTAGCCGCACTGGAAAGCTATATCGGCCTGGTCGAAGCCGGTGTCGGCTTGCTTCCGGCCGGTGGAGGACTCAAGGAGCTGGCCCTGCGTGCATCGCGCGACAGCGTCAATGGCGATCCGTTCGACGGCATCAAGAAATCCTTCGAGGCCGTCGCCATGGCCAAGGTATCGACCAGCGCGCTTGAAGCGAAAGAGCTTGGATTGTTGCGCCCCGATGATGTGATTGTCTTCAACAACTTCGAATTGCTCTACGTCGCCAAGCAAGTCGCACGATCACTGGCCGAAAGCGGCTGGCGTCCACCCCTGCCTGCGCGCGATATAACGGCTGGCGGCGATGTCGGCACGGCCTCGCTCAAGATGATGCTGGTCAACATGCTCGAAGGCCGCTTCATCTCGCCTCACGATTACGAGATCGGCAGCCGCATCGCCGACACCTTGTGCGGCGGCGTCATCGAACGCGGCTCGCAAGTTGACGAAACCTGGCTACTCGATCTCGAGCGCAAGCACTTCGTCGAACTCGCGCAGATGGCAAAGACCCAGGAGCGCATTGCGCACACGCTGTCGACGGGCAAGCCGCTCAGGAACTGAGAATGGGGAAACGGGAATAGGAAATGGGGAAACGGAAGTAGGGAATCGAGAATCGGTAAAGCAGCCTTTCGCAAGCACAGAATTAGTGGCTCGCTCGACCTTCTCCCTCAAGACTTTCGCCACTCCGGACGCCATGTTTTTGCACTAATCCATTCCCGTTTCACTATTCCCGATTCCCGGCTCCAACCTGTTCCCGGCTCCAACCCATTCCCTACTCCCTATCCCCCATTCCCGCTTTCGGAGAAAGCTAAATGAGTAAACAAATCCAGGACGCCTACATTGTCTCCGCCGTGCGTACGCCGGTTGGCAAGGCGCCGCGCGGCGTGTTCCGCAATACCCGCCCCGATGACCTGCTCGCCCATGTGATCCGCGCGGCCGTGGCTGGTGCGCCGGGCATTGATCCTTCACGCATCGAAGACGCCATCATCGGCTGCGCGATGCCCGAGGCCGAGCAAGGCATGAACGTCGCGCGCATCGGCGTGTTGCTGGCTGGCCTGCCAAATACGGTCCCGGCGCAGACCATCAACCGCTTCTGCTCGTCCGGCGTGCAGGCGATTGCGCTGGCCGCCGATCGCATCCGCACGGGCGATGCCGATCTCATGCTCGCCGGCGGCACCGAGAGCATGAGCATGGTGCCGATGATGGGCCACAAGATCGCAATGAATCCGATCGCTTTCACCAACGAGAACATCGCCATCGCCTATGGCATGGGCATTACCGCCGAGAACGTCGCCAGCGAGTGGAAGGTCAGCCGCGAAGACCAGGACGCCTTCGCCCTTGCCTCACACGAGAAGGCGCTCGCCGCGATCGCAGCCGGAGAATTCAAGGACGAGATCGTGCCGTTTCTGCTCGACGATCACTATCCGGATCTGGTCGGGCACTCAATCCAGACCGACAGCCGCATGATCGATACCGATGAAGGCCCGCGACCCGACACCAGTGCTGCAGGCCTGGCCAAGCTGCGCACCGTGTTCAAGGCAGGCGGAAGTGTCACCGCCGGCAACTCCTCGCAGATGTCCGATGGCGCGGGCGCGCTGATGCTGGCCAGCGAAAAGGCTATCAAGGAATACAACCTGACCCCGATAGCGCGCTTCGTTTCGTTCGCCGTCGCCGGCGTGCGCCCCGAAGTGATGGGCATCGGTCCGATCGAGGCCATTCCGAAAGCCCTCAAGCTGGCCGGCCTGACCAAAGAACAGATGGACTGGATCGAGCTCAACGAGGCGTTCGCCGCTCAGGCGCTCGCAGTGATCCGCGATGTCGGCCTCGATGCGAGCAAGGTCAATCCGCTCGGCGGCGCGATCGCGCTCGGTCATCCGCTCGGCGCGACCGGCGCGGTGCGCGCCGCGACCCTGATCCACGGACTGCGTCGACGCCAGCAGAAGTACGGCATGGTGACGATGTGCATCGGCACCGGCATGGGCGCGGCGGGAATTTTCGAAGCGTTGTGATTGGTCCAGCTGAGCGGAACGAGGATTTTGCTTCCTGTTCGTTCGTGAAAGCGTAGGGTTTGGACAATTTCCGTTCGTGGTGAGCTGAGCCTGTCGTGAGCCCGTCGAAGCGAACCATGATCGGAGGTTGAGCGAAACCCCGCATTTCCACGAACAGTTTCTGCTCATCGCTCTCCGCCAGCCTCTAGTCGGCGAAGAAAAAAATGCAGGAGCGGCTTCATCCGCCTCCTGCAGAAGAATTGAATCGCTTCAGGCGAGGCGCGTACCGTTCGGAACGGGTCGTTCGATCGTGGTCACGACGACGCCCTCCCCGGTCGGAAACCCGGTCAGCAGGAACTGCGACCGGAATGGACCAATCTGTTTTTCGGGGAAGTTGATTACGCCGACGACCTGGCGCCCGAGCAGGTCGTCAGGTGTGTACAAATCGGCGATCTGCGCGCTGCACTTGCGCTCGCCATACGGGCCGAAGTCGACCCATATCTTGTAGGCCGGCTTGCGTGCCTCGGCAAACGGTTCAACGCGGATAATCGTTCCCGCGACCATCAAGACGCGCTCGAACTCGTTCCAGGTCAGATCCAGTTTGCTCACCGGGCCGCTCTCATTCAGTTGCTTGCAGTAACGCGCTGTCCAGACCAACCTGGATCCAGCCGAGATTGATGCCGATTCGGGTGGCTTCGGGGTTGGCCCATGAATACGAAACGACGCGCCCACTGGCGTCATCGATCACAGACAGCTTCACGACCGGCACATTGCCATCACGATAGGTCGCGCGTTCGAGTTCCAGCGTGTAACCGGAGCTCTGCCCATCGCGCCATTTAAGCGCCGCCTTGCCACCTTCATTGCTGATGCGCAGATCGCGGTTCATGTGCCAATCGTTGCTTTCCGGCCGTGCGTCCGGACCGGCGCCATTGACCGCCGCCCAGCCCGAATACCAGCGCACCTTGCGTGCATCGACGCGCGCATCCGGGCCGCGCGCCTGATCGGCATACAGGCGCACGCGCAGGGAATCACCATCATGGTCGACCGTCAGCGGCAGCAGGGCGGCGGTTGCACCGATGCCTGGAACAACCGTCGAACAGGTCGGCAGATCAGATCGAACGCTGAGTCCACTGGCGGTTGCTGAACCGCGCAAGGCACAGGCCTCGAGAGCCACCCATTGATCCGGGTTGAAATCCTTGCCGAGCGTCGGCGTCTCGAGCAAGGCCCGGTACGGAGTCAATTCGAGCGTGCCGTTGACCGATTTGAGCGAACGCATGACCCAGGTCGTCGTCAACTCGCTGCTTCCAGAGTGGCGCACATTCCAGGAATACCACCCCGGCTTCTGCAAAGGCGTGATCTCGAGTCGAACGCGAGGAACGGCGCTGCCCTGGGCCTGCACCACTTGCTCGTGGTTGTCGTATTCACCGTCGAACCAGGCGCGCTGGCTTGAGGTTGAATCAACTGGAGAGGTTTTGCGTGCCGGACTGTTCTGGCAGGCAGCCAGCAGAATCGGAGCAAGCAGGAGCAACAACAGGGTCGGAATCGGCTTTTTCATTCGACAAGGATAGACCGACGCAGTGATTCGGCGATATACGGCAGCACGAATCGGCTGCAACACGGCTATGCTCCTCAGCGCATTCGAGGGAGAGAAACTTTGAGCGACGACATGATCCGCGCCGACCCCGGTCTGCGCCGCCAGACCTTTGTTGTTCTTGGGGTCGCCGCGCTGCTTGCCATTACCGCCGTTTTCGCCTTCCAGCATTGGCTGACAGGCGTCGCCGACAGCGCAGGCACCGAGCTGCTGATCCTGCGCTTGCGACAGCTGATCGGCATCGCCGTGATCGGCAGCGCCCTTTGTCTGGCCTTTCTCGCCTGGTATGCGGCGCGCAAGGCGGCCCAGATCACGAAATACAAGCAATGGCCGCTGCCGGGAGTTCGCGTCCTTCGCGACACGCCGGTTCGACGCGGCGTCGACGCCATGAAAGTGCGACTTGGTTTGAACGTCGTCACAGGCGTGCTGATGCTGCTTGCCCTTGCCGCAGGATTCGTTGGCTGGCGGCTGCTGAGCCTTAGTTAGGGGCCAGGACTCTCATGTGGCAGTACGCAGCCAAAGTTTTCATCACCGTTATTCTGGTGATCGCCATTTCCGAGGTCGGCAGGCGCAGCTCGCTATGGGGCGCGATACTTGCTTCATTGCCGATCACATCGCTACTTGCGTTTATCTGGCTTTATACGGGAACCGGGAACGTTGAATCTGTGGCGAACCTTTCCCAAAGCATTTTCTGGCTCGTACTCGCTTCATTGCCATTGTTCCTGGTGCTGCCCGCGCTTCTCAACCGCGGTATCACGTTCTGGCCGTCGATCGCGGCCGCGTGTTCCGTCTCGATCGTTGCATACTTCGGATTGGTCTGGGTGCTTGTGCGTTTAAATATCCGTCTTTAGCCTTTCGGCATCACCCTGATCGCTGAGAGATTTGCCAATGGTTCGGAGATTCGAGTCAAACTCGAACCTTGTTGATGGGAGAAGTCCGATTTCTTGTTTGATGCATCAACTTCCGATCATGGTTTCCCTTGACGGGATTGGCTCAGCTCAAAGCGGAAGTTGATCGGACAGTCGGTTGTTGAATGTTCGAACAAACCGACCACTGGCGTCGCGATTGCGCACGATTCATTTCGCTGGTTTCTCAACCAGGGATTTCAATCGATCGCACGTACGCGGAACTTGCGTCCCTTGATCTTGCCGTCGCGCAGCCGTTTGAGCGCATTCGATGCCAGGTCACGGCGGATCGCGACATAGGACCGCGTGGCGAAGATTCCGATCTTGCCCACGGCATCACTGGCGATCCCGGCATCCCCGGTCAACGCACCGAGGATATCTCCGGGGCGCACTTTTTCCTGACGGCCACCATCGATGCACAACATGCTCATGGCAGCCTTGATCGGTGCTGCACTTGCATCCAGCGAGGGCAGGTTCGACCAGCGAACGGGTTGCCCTGTACGCGCCTCGATCGGCGCAATGCGTGGCATTTCCGCAGCGGCAACCAGACTCCAGGCCTGACCCTTGCGACCTGCCCGGCCGGTTCGGCCAATGCGATGAACGTGGATATCGGGATCGGTTGAAACCTCCCAGTTGACGACCGCCGGGAGATCCTCGATATCGAGTCCGCGCGCAGCGACGTCGGTAGCGACCAGGATCGCGCAACTGCGATTGACAAAGCGCATGAGCACTTCATCGCGATCACGCTGTTCAAGATCGCCATGCAGGGCCAGCGCCGAATAGCCGCGCTGGGCGAGCCCATCGGCGAGATCCTTCACATCGCGGCGCATATTGCAGAAGATCAGGGTCGATTCCGGCCGGTGCGTGGTCAGCAGGCGCAGCAATGCATCAAATCGACGCGTCGCATCGATCTCGTAGAATTGTTGTTCGATCTCGGGCAGGTCGGCGCCGGCTTCGGTCGCGAGTTCGACCGGATCGCGCTGCAGGCTTCGACTGATCTTGCGGATCTCGTCCGGGATCGTCGCCGAGAACAGCAGGGTCTGGCGTGATTTCGGGCTCTGCTTGAGCAGGCTCGTGATTGAATCCTGGAAACCCATGTCGAGCATGCGATCGACTTCATCGAGCACGAACACGCGCACATCGTCGAGCGACAATGCGCCCTGATCGATCAACTCCTGGATCCGTCCCGGCGTGCCGACAACGACATGTGGCGGATGGGTCAGCGAGGCCAGTTGCGGGCGTAACGGAATGCCGCCGCACAGGGTCAGCAGCTTGACGTTCGGAATGAAACTGGCGAGACGACGGATCTCCTTGCTGACCTGGTCGGCGAGTTCACGCGTCGGGCACAGGACCAGCGCCTGTACGGCGGTTTTTGACGGATCAAGTCGAGCCAGCAGGCCGAGTCCGAAAGCGGCGGTCTTGCCGCTGCCGGTTGGTGCCTGGGCGATCACATCCTTGTTTTCGAGTATTGGCGGCAGGCTCAGCGCCTGCACGGGTGTCATTTCGGTGTACTCAAGTGCGGCGAGGGCACTCAGCAACGAGGGGTCGAGAGAGAGAGAATCAAATGTGTTCATGCGTCATGATCGCATGCTGCAGCGCCACGCGGTGTCCCTTGCGCTTCAGAGGATCGTCTCCACTGTGTGTCCGGCTGGCGAAAGGATCGGCCATGCAATCCGAAATTTCACTTCCACGACCTGGAGTCAGCGATGACGATTTCGATGTATCAAGCCTCGGTTCCGGTGTTCATCCGCGCACTCGGCAATCTTGCCAAAATCCTCAACAAGGCAACTGCACACGCCGAGCAGCACAAGATTGATCCGTCGGTGCTGTTCGCGGCGCGTCTGTACCCGAACATGTTCCCGCTTTCCCGGCAGATCCAGATCGCCACCGATCTGGTCAACGGTGGAGTTGCACGCCTCGCTGGCATCGAGCGACCGACCTACGACGACAAGGAAACGAGTTTCGAGGAAATGCAGGCGCGCATCGAGAAGACCCTGGCATTCGCCAAGTCGATCAAGCCGGAACAGATCGATGGCAGCGAGGAAAAATCCATCACGCTGACGATCGGCGGCAATGAGATGCAGTTTGTCGGATTGCCGTATCTGCTGAATTTTGTCATCCCGAACATGTTCTTCCACACTGCGACGGCTTACGCCATCCTTCGCCACAATGGTGTCGAACTCGGCAAACCGGATTTCATCGGCGGCGTCTGATCACGAAGCATGGATGACTCCACCAACCTGAGGTCGTGGGGTCTTTCGATGATCAGCCCGCGAGCAGGAATGGCCACAGGCTCAAGGCGATGAACAGTGCGGCGCCAAACAGGATCATGAGCAGCCGCATCGGTTCGCGCCGCAACTGGGACCAGAATGTTTCAAGCGTGCCATCGCGCTTCGCGTTTTCATAGTCGCCGCGCGCCTGCAACTTGCGTTCGGCCTGGTAGCTCGCCATCAATGCTTTTGCGCGTGCGACGTCCGACGCTTCCCTGATCCAGATCGCACCGGCCGAAATGCCCCAGCGGTTGGGCTCGGTTTCATAGAAAGCGATGTCATTCTGTTCGAGAAGAATGCGCACCTCTTGCGCCTCGTCATCCGGGACATGGCGCAGATTGAGAAGTAGTTGGCTCATGCTTTTCTTGGCTTCCATCGGTTCAGTCTGGTGAATTCTGGCGCATCAGCCATGGCATCAAGGCGAAGATGAGCAAGGCGAACAACGTGCACAAGATCGCGGATCCCGCCTGACCCAGCCCGACCGTCATGCCGATGGCTGAAGTCATCCAAAGCCCTGCAGCCGTGGTCAATCCCTTGACGCTGTCTTCACTACGGCCCTTGAGTATGGTGCCGGCTCCGAGAAATCCGACACCGGTCACCATGCCCTGGATGATGCGTGTCAGGTCGCCCACTTCGACGCCGATCTGCAACGGAATGATCATGAAGATGGCGGAACCCAGGGCAACGAACATATGCGTCTTGACGCCTGCCGCCTTGCCCTTGGATTCACGCTCAACGCCAAGCAGTCCTCCCAGAACCGCGGCAAGTACGAGTCGAATGGACAAACGGGTCAGTTCGGCGATATCCGAAATATCCGAAAACTCGCTGGACAGGGCCGATCCGATCTCTTGCCACATGACTATGGGTTCCCGTGCCTGGTTGAACTGATCGCATAATAGCCCGATGCCTCGGTCCACTCAGCACCAGTCAGTCAATCTCGACGTTGCCAGCACGCTGCAATTGCCGCCCGGACCGTGGTCTACGGTTTTCGATTGCCTATGCGAACACTTCGCGGCGATTGATCGGACGGAATGGCAGGATCGCTTCGAGCGAGGTCGTGTGCTCGATGGCACCGGCCTGCCGATCGACATCGGAACGCCCTATCGAGTCGGGTTGACGGTCCACTACTTCCGGGAAGTACGTGATGAGCAACCGATGCCGTTTGAGGCGTCGATTGTGCATGTCGACGAACATCTGATCGTGGTCGACAAGCCGCATTTCCTCGCTGTGCTCCCAGCGGGTCGGTTCGTCGAACAGACCGTGCTGCGTCGGCTCATTCGCGAACTCCAAAACCCGGATCTGGTACCGCTGCATCGCATTGATCGCGGAACCTCTGGACTGGTCATGTTCTCGGCGAATCCGGCAACGCGCTCGCGCTACCAGGCCTTGTTTCGCGAACAGCGCATCGAAAAAAACTACGAGGCACTCGCCCCCGCCCTGCCCGAGCAGGGTTTTCCGCTCGTGCGTCGTTCGCGGATCGTCCGCGGTGAACCCTTCTTCCGCATGCAGGAGGTGCCAGGTCCGCCGAACAGTGAATCATCGATCGAGGTGATTGAACGTCTCGATGGAACCTGGCGCTACGCACTGAAGCCTGTATCCGGGCGCACGCACCAGTTGCGCGTGCATATGGCCGGCCTCGGCGCGCCGATCCTGAACGATCCTTACTATCCGGAACTCGGCGAGCTGGTAGAGGATGACTACACCCGTCCGCTCAAGCTGCTGGCGCGCTCGCTGGCATTTGTCGATCCCCTCAGTGGCGAACGACGAAGTTTCAACAGCCTGCTCGCCTTGTAACTGAACCTTGTAGAATTGGCGTCTTTGCGCGAGCGTGCAGACGCCCGTGCCAGCGGAGAAACTCATGCAACTTGAAAACGTCAAGGCCGTCATCACCGGCGGTGTATCCGGACTCGGCCTCAGCGTCGCCGAACATGTCGTCGCCCACGGCGGCAAGGTCGCCCTGTTCGACGTCAATGAAGAAAAAGGTGCCGAGGCTGTCGCTGCACTGGGCACGGACAAGGCGATTTTCCTGCGCACCGACGTCACCGATGAAGACGGCGTGCGCGGCAATGTCGCGGCAGCGCGGGATTTCCTCAGCGGACTCAATGTCGCGATGAATTGCGCGGGCATCCTCGGCGCCGGGCGCATGCTTGGACGCGATGGTGCAATGCCGCTCAAGAATTTCGCCGCTACCGTCATGGTGAACCTGGTCGGCTCGTTCAACGTTGCCAAGGCGGCTGCCGAACTGATGCAAAACAACGATCCGGGCGAAGACGGTGAGCGGGGCGTCATCATCAATACCGCTTCGATTGCCGCATTTGAAGGACAGATCGGTCAGGCCGCTTATTCCGCGTCGAAAGGCGGCGTGGTTGGAATGACCCTGCCGATGGCCCGCGAACTGTCCCGTTTCGGCATCCGCGTCATGACCATCGCACCAGGAATCTTCTGGACTCCGATGGTCGACGGCATGCCCGACAGCGTCCAGGAATCGCTCAGCGCCTCGATTCCGTTCCCGTCTCGCCTCGGCACCTCAAAGGAATTCGCCGACCTCGTCGCCCACATCCTCGGCAATCGCTACCTCAATGGCGAGACAATCCGCCTTGATGGCGCGGTTCGGTTGGCACCCAAGTAACCGGGAATGGGGAATCGAGAATGGGTTAGAGCAGCGACTCGTCAGAACAAAGTTTCTGGCTCTTTTGGATTCAGATTCCAGCGCACCTGCAAACCCGGCCCCAACCCTCACCCCCGACTACCGGCTCCAACCCATTCCCTATTCCCGATTCCCGATTCTCTACTCCCGGCCCAAACCCATGAAAGCATCCGAAGTAAAGCGCGGCACCGTCGTCGAGCATGACGGCAAGGTCTACCAGATCCGAGATATCGAACGCAGCTCGGCGCAAGGCCGCAGCGGCAATGTGACGTTCCGATTCATCATGTACAGCGTCCCCGGTGGCGTGAAGAGCGACCTTTCCCTGCGCTCGGAGGACGAGATCAAGGAAACCGAGGTGACCCGTCGCCCGGTCAGCTACTCGTACAAGGACGGCGAAGCCTTCGTCTTCATGGACAACGAGGACTACACCCAGTACACGCTCGATGCCGAGGTCGTCGGAGATGCGGCCGGCTACATTGTCGATGGCATCGAAGGCTGCTTCGTTCAGATCATCGACGACGCGCCAGTCGCCGTGCAGTTGCCGGCGTCAGTGATTCTCGAAGTCATCGAAACCGCCCCGGAAATGAAGGGTGCCACCGCGACCAAGCGCCCGAAGCCAGCCAAGCTCTCCACCGGTATCGAAATCCAGGTTCCCGAGTACGTGCGCACCGGCGAGAAGATCCACGTCAGCACCGTGACCGGGGAATTTGGTGGGCGCGCTTGATTGCGCGCCGGGAGACGAGAATCGGGAATCGGGAATAGGCAAGGCAGGTGTTCGCCACCAAGGAATTCTGCCTGGGCGATTCTTGTGCACTACGCCGTTCCCACGCACGATTCCCCGTTCTCGATTCCCGGCTCCAACCTATTCCCCGCGTTGGCGCTCTCGCCAACGTCCGGCCATCCGACGAAGGGATTCATCACTCTCCGGATCCGCAGCAATCTCGGCGATATCGCGCCAGGCCAATGCATGTGATTCCTCACTGACGACAAAGGCTTCGCTGCCAAGGCAGTGAACGACGAATCGCACGTCGTAGTGCCAGTGGCCCGGCACGTCGCCGCGCTCGGGAATCCAGTGGCGATCGAGATCGAAGACGTCGGACTCGACTTCAAGATTCGACAGACCCGATTCTTCCTCAGCCTCACGCAAGGCCACGCGGGAAAGATCGTTGTCGCCATCGGCATGGCCTCCGAGCTGCAACCATCGATCGAGCTTGCGATGGTGGGTCAGCAGAACCCGCAAACCATCGGCGCTGACCAGCCAGGCGGATCCCGTGAAGTGTCCTTCAAGATTGCTGCGCAGGAAACAATCGCTTGCGTCGAGGTAGGCGCAAAACAGTTCTGCTGAAGAGTGGTCCGATGTTGTCGTGGCGAAGTGCTCAAGCTTTTTGCGCATTGTCGATTGCAGTTCCGGGGAAGCCCTCAGGCTACCCCTTCCGAGGTCAATGTCGAGTTTTACGCTGCACTGCACAGGTTTTGGCTGCATGCACGGAACAGGTCTTTTCGCGCTTGTGCTACGGATCGCCGTTTGGCATCTTACGGGGTCGCTGTCGCTGGCAGATGGCAAACAAGAACGCGGCTACCAAGCCGCTCCGTCACAGATTCGGGGAGAACACGATGTCCGTTGGCTTATTCGTCACCAAACCGGTGGCGCCTTCACCACATGTCGATGCCGGCGAGCCGGTCGAAGGTTCGCTCACGGGCGAAGCCACATTGCAACGAACGCTCACCGCAACCCAGCTCGTGTTGCTCGGTATCGGCGCGGTGATCGGCGCCGGCATCTTCGTCCTGACCGGGCATGCCGCCGCCGCACACGCTGGCCCAGCGATTATCCTGAGCTTTGTATTCGCCGGAATTGCCTGCGCTTTTGCTGGCCTCTGCTACGCCGAATTTGCAGCCCTGCTGCCGGTTTCCGGCAGTGCCTACTCCTATTCCTATGCCACTCTGGGCGAAGTCGTCGCCTGGTTCATCGGCTGGAACCTGGTGCTTGAATACCTGTTCGCCGCCTCGACGGTCGCGGTCGGCTGGTCGAGTTATTTCAACAGTTTCCTCGGCACATTCGGCCTCGCTCTCCCCGATGCGCTGGCCACGGCACCGCTCAACGTCGTCGACGGTGCCCTCGTCTATACCGGTGGTCTGTTCAACTTGCCAGCCGTAGCCATCGTTGCCGCAGTAGCGACGATTGGCTATTTCGGCATCAAGCAGTCGGCGATCGCGAATACGATCATCGTCACGATCAAGGTCGTGGTGATCCTGATGTTCGTTGCGTTCAGCATCCAGTACGTCAACCCGGACAACTGGCAGCCGTTCATCCCCGAGAATCAGGGTCCAGGCAAGTACGGCTTCGACGGAATCGTGCGCGGTGCAGCGGTGGTGTTCTTCGCCTATATCGGGTTCGACGCGGTATCGACTGCGGCGGGCGAGGCAAAGAATCCGCAGCGTGACATGCCGATCGGCATCCTCGGATCCCTCGCAATCTGTACTGTGGTCTACATCATCGTCTCGGCCGTGCTGACCGGCATGCTGCCGTACAACCTGCTTGGCACGCCGAAGCCGGTGGCAACGGCACTCGAAGCCTATCCGGCACTGTCCTGGCTCAAGACCGTCGTCGAACTCGGCGCGATTGCAGGCTTGAGCTCGGTGATTCTGGTCATGTTGATGGGCCAGCCGCGCATCTTCTTCGCCATGGCTCAGGACGGTTTGATCCCGAAGATGTTCGCGAAAGTACATCCGAAGCACCACACCCCACACGTGGGTACAATCGTCGTCGGTGTCATTGCCGCCCTGCTCGCCGGCTTTCTGCCGATCAGTTTCCTCGGTGATCTGGTTTCGATGGGTACCCTGCTTGCTTTCGCCACGGTATCGGCCGGCGTGCTCGTACTGCGCAAGACGCAACCCAACCTGCATAGGCCATTCCGTGTGCCGGCAGCCATCATCATCTGTCCGCTCGGTGTAATTACCTGCTTGTATCTTTTCTGGCAGCCGTTCGCCGAAAACTGGTATGTGATGGTCGGTTGGACCGCAGTCGGATTCCTGATCTACGGCGTCTACGGATATCGCAACAGCAAGCTGCGCAAAGCAGGCTGATTCTCTTCCAGGGCCGGCGCCAATGCGCCGGCCTTTATTTTTGCGCGAGCGCAATCTCACGCCCCTCCCGCGCAACGACGGGATGCACAGGAATTCAATGATGGCCAATCAACTCCTCGCGACCAAGCATCCGCATGCGGCGCACACCGACGCGGAGGGCCTGAGCCTGGTTCGCAGCCTCGGCCCATGGGGACTGACCGCGCTCGGCATTGGTGCCGTCATCGGCGGCGGCATCTTTGTCATCACCGGACTCGCAGCGGCCGAGCATGCCGGTCCGGCGATCGTGTTGTCCTTCATTTTTGCGGCGATCTGCTGCACATTCTGTGCGCTTTGCTACGCTGAATTTGCGGCCATGGTGCCGGTTTCCGGCAGCGCATATTCTTACACCTATGCAACCCTCGGCGAGCTGGCCGCATGGTTTATTGGCTGGATGCTGGTGCTGGAATACGGCGTATCCGCGTCAGCAGTCGCGGTCAGCTGGACCGGTTATTTTCTCAGCTTTCTGAGCCACTTCGATATCCATATTCCTGCCGTGCTGACCAGTGCGCCGCTGGATGGCGAGCTCAACCCGACCGGAGCGATCGCCAACATTCCAGCGGCGGTTCTGGTTTTGCTGCTGACCTGGCTGTGCTATGTCGGTATTCGCAAATCGTCCGGTGCCAACATGGCCATGGTCATCCTCAAGGTGGCCCTGATAGTTCTCGTCATTATCGCTGGCAGCTTCTACGTCGATACCTCCAACTGGCATCCCTTCATTCCCGAAAACGTCGCACCTGGAAAGTACGGATGGGACGGAGTATTTCGTGGCGCTTCGATTGTGTTCTTTGCCTATATCGGCTTTGAGGCCGTTTCGGTAGCTGCCCAGGAATCGCACAACCCCAAACGTGACATGCCAATCGGCATGCTCACCTCCTTGGCCATTTGCACCGTGTTGTATATCGGCATGGCCCTGGTCATGACCGGCTTGACCCCTTACACCCTGCTTGGCACCAACGAACCCGTAGTCACCGCCGTCGCCAGCCATCCAGAACTGAACTGGTTGCGCTGGCTGGTCGAAATTGGCGCGATGCTTGGCCTCGCCTCTGTTGTTTTGGTGATGGTCATTGGACAACCGCGCATCTTCATGATCATGGGCCGCGATGGCCTGTTGCCGCCGGTATTCACCAGGATTCATCCGAAGTACCGCACGCCGCACATCAACACGGTAATCACCGGTATCGGCATTGCCATTCTCGCCGCCGTCTTCCCGCTCGATGTCCTCGGCGAGCTGACTTCGATGGGCACTCTGATCGCCTTTGCCGCTGTCTGCGCGGGGGTGCTGATCCTGCGGATAACCCAGCCCGATCTGCCGCGACCATTCCGAATCGCATATGCACCAGTGATCTGCGTGGCGGGCGTCTTGAGCTGTTTTTTCCTGCTCTCGAAGATGACCGCACACAACTGGATACTGATGGTCGGCTGGACCCTGTTCGGTTTTGCCATCTACTTCCTCTACGGATTCCGCCACAGCAAGCTGGCGCGTGAGAATCGCGATGGAGCGAAGTAGCCGCTCATAGCTGCTCAGCGGCTCCTGGGTTGAACTCTCGCCCATCGGCGCTGTGGTCGCCCGTCGCGCGCGTCACTTTTTGAACATTGCGACGCGCCTGGCGACAACAGGCAACGCCTGCAATGAATGGACCACCCGATCCGATGTGGCCGGATATGGCGATCCGCATACCGATGCCTGGGAGTTCATCGAGACGTTTTCGCCGTACCAAAACGTCAAGAAAGACGTCGACTATCCACCGGTGCTGTTCACCACCTCGACCCGCGATGACCGTGAACATTCCGGTCACGCGCGCAAGATGATGGCGAAGATGTCCGAAGGATCATGACGTGCTCTATTACAAGAACATCGAAGGCGACCACTGGCGCTGCCGACAACGGACAACGAGCAATGATGACGGCGTTGGCCTTTGAGTTCCTCAAACAAATGCTGTTTCCGAAATCAGTACCGGCCGAATGACCATCCCATGCGCGCGCGACCCATCCCAGGTCGCACGCTTAGACGTGCTTTCCAATGAAGCATTGTCACGGAGTTAAAAAAATTCCCCTTTAGGAGCCCCTTCAGGGGCGAGCACTTGCGCACTCCCAATCAAAGGCTTGCCCCTGAAGGGCCTTACTCGAGATTCTGATCCGGAGTTTCGGCTGATCCGACGCGATCGCGAACAGTGTCTTGATCTCCTGCGCCGGCTGACTCGACCAGCCTGTTCGGTAGTGATTTCTTCACCGGTGCGCCCATCTCGGCCAGGCTTTTCACCTGCAGGATCACACTACCCTTGCCGCCTTCGGTGAGGCGGCGCACGACGCTGGCATGTGCGCCCTGAGCCTTGTCGAGTTGTAGTCCGAGAACACCAAGCTCGTCGACGAGGGTGACGAAATTGTCGTGCAGGTTGGCTGCTCGGCGGGCAATCTCGATCGCATTGTTGTTGCGACTTTCGATGCGCCACAGATAGGCAACCGTGCGCAGCGTCGCCAGCAAGGTGCTCGGGCTGACCAGCGAGATCTTGCGTTCGAGAGCATAGTTGTAGAGTCCGCTATCGGCGCGTACGGCCTCGATGAAGGCGGCTTCGATCGGCACGAACATGAGCACGAAATCGAGAGTGCGCATGTTCGGAATATCACTGTAGTTTTTCCCGGTCAGACCATCGATATGCCGACGCAGGGAAATCAGATGATCGCGCAACGCGGCTTGACGCTCGACTTCATCTTCCAGCGCGACGGAGCGCTCCCACGCGACCAGTGAGACCTTGGCATCGATGATCACATCCTTGTTTTCGGGCAGGTGCACAATCACATCGGGTCGCTGGCGCGATCCGTCGGCACCTTCGAAACTCTCCTGGGTGTCGTATTCCCTACCCGATTGCAGTCCCGAAGCTTCGAGCACACGTTCGAGCACCATTTCGCCCCAGGCGCCCTGGGCGCGACGATCGCCCTTGAGCGCCCGCGTCAGATTGATCGCATCCTGACTGATCTGTCGATTGAGGTCCTTGAGTGAGCGGATCTCCTGGGCCAGCATGCCGCGTTCGCGTTGCTCGCTGGCGTGAGTCTGGGTGACCGCTTCGCGAAATTCCTTGAGCTGGATCTTGAGCGGATCGAGCAGTCCGCCAAGGTGTTCGGAATTCTGTTCCTTGAAACGCTCGGCCTTGGCGTCGAGGATCTGATTGGCGAGATTCTGAAACGATTCGCGCAGCCGATGCTCGGCCTGATTGAGCATGGTCAATTTCTCGCTTGCACTGTCTGCCTGCTCGCGGGCGCTCGCTTTCAGCGCAGCATGCTCTCCGGTCAGGAGCAGATGATCGCGACTGGTCGCATCAAGGCGGCTTTGCAGCTGGGTCAGTTGCCGGGTCAGCAGATCGACTTCGGTTTTCCGTTCGGCGGCCTGTGCGGCCAGCACGCGCATGCGCAGCTCCTGCGCCGCGCGCTCAGATGCCAAGGCATCGAGCCTGTGTTTCCCTTCAATGCACTGACGCTGCCAGCCGTCGCGCTGCTCTTCAAGTCGCGAAAGATCGGCGGAGACGGCCAGGGTCGCAGCACTTGCCGCATCTTCGGCGCGGCGGCGACCGAGCCAGGCCAGCACTGCAGAACCGAGCAGCAGGCCGAGGAACAATGCACCGAGCAACGGAACAACAAGGGAATCTGGCACCGGTTCACCCACAAGAAATGGATACACGATCATTGCCGGATGCCGTCGCACGAGGCGAGATCGAACGGATTCGAATCGTCCTCTCCAACCAGCGCGACAGCCTGCGTCAACGCATCAAAGATCGGTTCGGCATCGCTATCGAATGCGGCAGACGAGAATGGCGTCCGCTCTGGTTGAATTGCTTTGCCGAAGACTCGCCGGAGATGTTAGCGCGTCGGCGTGAAGGGCGCCTTGCGTCGTTTGCATTCATTGCAAATGGGCGAAGGCTTGAGCAGGAAGAACCTTGAAGCTTCGATCGAGATCCGGGGGCCGCACCCATCAATCATTCTTGCAGACGAGACTCCCCGCTCATCCATTCGTCGGATCCTGGTCGTTTCGGGGCTCGGCGGCGATTGCGCATTGCAATGAAGCCCAGCCGCCCTCTGCCGGGAAACTAGTGCTTTCGAAAAAGCCCGCATGTCCATCCACCCGGGTGTTGTCCATTACAATCCTTTGGCTCATCGCTTCCCGATGCCCCCAACGGGCCTGGAAGCCGCACCAAATGCAACCTGGCCACGCTTGATGACTGTAGATCACTCACATTCCGAAATCCCGCTGCTGCTCGCGCAGGGGCTTGCCTATGCGCGCAACGATGAGCCGGTTTTCGGCCCGCTGGATTTCACTCTGAATCGCGGCGAGGTGGTCCTGATCGAAGGAGACAACGGCTCCGGCAAGACCACCTTGCTGAAAGTGCTGTCGGGCCTGCTTGAGCCGGTCAGTGGTTCGATCCAGCTCGATGGCGAGGAGCTCACCCTGGCCAGACTCTCGCATCAGGTGGCCTTGCTCGGCCATCTTCCTGGACTCAAGCTGGATCTGACCGCCGAGGAAAATCTCGACTTCTCGATTGGCGTATTCGGCTTGCGCGCCGGAGTAACTCCACCACTTGCCCTCGCCAGCGTAGGATTGGAAGGCTACGAGAATGTCCTCGTCCGTCAACTTTCCGCCGGTCAGAAGAAGCGCGTCGCGCTCGCACGCCTGTTGCTTGTGCCGGCCGCACTGTGGTTGCTTGATGAGCCTTATGCCAACCTCGACCAGGAGGGGATTGATCTCGTCAATCGCCTGCTGGACGCACACGCCCGGCGCGGCGGCGCAGCTTTGGTCACCTCGCATGGTGCCTATGCATTCACCACCGGCACTCCGCGCCGCCTGCCGCTGAGGCCGGCAGCATGAGATACGGCACCACATCGTCCGCCTGCGCCGCGCTGATTCGTCGCGATCTGCTGCTGACCTGGCGACGCCGCGGCGACGCATTGAATCCGGCCTTGTTCGCATTGATGGTCGTGGTCCTGTTTCCACTGGCGCTGGGCCCGGAGCCGAACCAACTGGCCGCGATTGCTGCAGGAATCGTCTTTGTCGCAATCCTGCTGGCGGGATTGCTCGCGCTCGATACGCTGTTTCGCAGCGATCACGACGACGGCACGCTTGAGCAACTCGTGCTCTCGCCACATCCCCTGTCCTTGCTGCTGGCCAGTCGAATCGCCGTGCACTGGCTGACCACGGCCCTGCCGTTGATCGTGATCGCGCCCCTGCTCGCGGAAATGCTGCACCTGCCACGCAGTGTGCTGCCTGTACTGCTGACGGCACTGGCGCTGGCAACGCCGTTGCTGAGCTTGCTCGGAGCGGTCTGCGTCGCCCTTACAGTCGGCATGCGGCGCTCTGGTATGCTTCTGGCCCTGCTGGTTTTGCCCTTGTACGTGCCGGTACTGATCTTCGCCGCTGGCGCCTGCAATGCAGCCCAGGTGGGCCTGCCGTTTCTCGCGCCACTGCTCTGGCTGGGTGCGGCACTGGTGATGGCTCTCGTGCTTGCACCACTGGCCTGCGCTGCCGCGTTGCGGATTTCGATTACCTGATGAATACGCTGACCCTCTGGTTCCACAAATTTGGCTCGCCACCCACGTTCCACTGGCTGACCGGGCGTTTGAACCCGTGGTTATTTGCCGCAGCCCTGGTTCTCGGTGCCTTCGGACTCTATGGTGGATTGGTGCTCGCCCCGGCCGACTACCAGCAGAGCGACGCCTACCGGATCATTTTCATCCATGTGCCGTGCGCGTGGATGAGCCTGTTTGCCTATTTCTTTATGGCAGCGAATGCCTTCATTGCCCTGGTATGGCGCATCAAGATTTCGGAAATCCTGGCCATGGCCAGTGCGCCGGTCGGTGCCATGTTCACCGCAATCACGCTCGCCACCGGTTCGATCTGGGGCAAGCCGATGTGGGGCACCTGGTGGACCTGGGATGCGCGCCTGACCTCCGAACTTGTGCTGCTTTTCCTCTACCTTGGCGTGATCGGCTTGTACAACGCGATCGAAGATCGACGCCAGGCCGCTCGTGCGGCGGCGTTCCTGGCCCTGATCGGCATCGTCAACGTGCCGATCGTGCACTTCTCGGTGAACTGGTGGAATACCCTGCATCAGGGCTCGACGGTTCGCTTGCTCGGTCCCTCGCGCATCGATTCGAGCATGCTCTGGCCGCTGTTGCTGATGGCATTGGCAACGCACATCTGGTTTTTCGCCAGCGTCTTCGCTCGTGCTCGAGTGAGCCTGGTCGAACTTGAGGCCGGCAAGGAGTGGGCGCGGGATGTTGCTCTCGGCAAGGGCCACGCGCATGACTGACTTTCTCGCCATGGGCGGTTACGGTGCATATGTCTGGTCTTCGTATGCCATCTTCGTGATCGCCTTGTTGATCGACTTCCTTGCTCCGCGGCTGCGCAACCGGCGTGTCATCGCTGATTTGCGCGGACGCCTCAAACGCCAGAAAAAGCGTCAGGAAAAATTCGCATGACTCCTACCCGAAAGCGCCGACTCATTCTTGTCGGCCTGATTTTCTCCGCAGTCGCCGTCGCTACCACATTGGCGGTGTTCGCGATGCAGGAGAACATGACCTATCTATTCACGCCGAGCGAAATCATCGCCGGCAAGTCACCAGCCGATGCACGCTTCCGCATTGGCGGGATGGTCAAGGAACATTCCATCGAACGCGGGCAGTCGCTGACCGTCGGATTCACCGTCACCGATGGCGATGACGACATGCGCGTCGAGTACGAAGGCATCCTGCCCGATCTGTTTCGCGAAAAGCAGTCGGTCATTGCCACCGGATCGATGAAGGGTGGAAAGTTCATCGCCACCGAGGTGCTGGCCAAGCACGATGAGAACTACGTTCCACGTGATGTCGCCGAGGCGATGAAGAAAGCCCATCTCAAGCACGATGTTCCGGCAGCAGCGGGTCAACCCTCGCCCTGATCGCGTTGGCCGCTTTCCCCCGCACAATTGATTGCATCCACTTCTGACCCAAGGCCAACCCCATGCTCCCGGAACTCGGTCAATTCGCCCTCATCCTCGCCCTTCTGCTGAGCGTCGTGCAGTGTGTGTTGCCGATCATCGGTGCACATACCGGCAATCGCGCATTGATGGCCGTGGCCAGACCGGCAGCGGCGGGCCAGTTCGTCTTTGTTGTCATCGCATTCGTCGTGCTGACCTGGGCCTTCCTTGCCCAGGATTTCTCGGTCGCTTATGTCGCCCAGAATTCGAATCTGCTGTTGCCCTGGTACTACCGCTTCTCGGCAGTCTGGGGCGCGCACGAGGGTTCGCTGCTGCTGTGGATCCTCATCCTCAGCATCTGGACGATTGCGGTAGCTGCGCTGAGCCGCCGATTGCCGGATGACTTCATGGCGCGCGTGCTTGGCGTCCTCGGGTTCGTCAGCCTCGGCTTTCTGCTGTTTACCGTTCTGACGTCGAATCCGTTTACTCGGCACCTCCCGGCGCTCGCCGATGGCAACGATCTCAATCCGGTACTGCAGGATTTCGGCCTGATCGTGCATCCGCCGATGTTGTACATGGGTTATGTCGGATTTTCCGTGGCCTTCGCATTTGCCATTGCCGCCCTGCTTGGCGGCAAGCTCGATCAGCAGTGGGTGCGCTGGTCGCGACCGTGGACGAACGCCGCCTGGGGTGTGCTGACCATGGGCATCGCGCTGGGCAGCTGGTGGGCCTATTACGAACTGGGTTGGGGCGGCTGGTGGTTCTGGGATCCGGTCGAAAACGCTTCGTTCATGCCGTGGCTGGTTGGTACCGCCTTGATCCATTCCCAGGCAGTCACCGAAAAGCGAGGCAGCTTCCGAACGTGGACTCTGCTGCTGGCTATTTTCGCCTTTTCCCTTTCGCTACTCGGAACCTTCCTCGTGCGCTCGGGCGTGCTGACCTCGGTGCATTCGTTTGCCAGCGATCCGGACCGCGGACTGTTCATCCTTGCCTTCCTGACCATCACGGTCGGCGGCTCATTGCTGATCTTCGCGTTGCGCGCGCCCAAGGTCGCTGGCGGTGAACCGTTCGCCGGCGCTTCGCGAGAAACCCTGCTACTGATAAACAACCTGTTGTTCACGACTGCTGCGGCAATGGTCTTTGTCGGAACCTTGTACCCCTTGTTCGCCGAAGCCTTCAATCTTGGCCGGATCTCGGTTGGCCCGCCCTATTTCGGCACGATGTTCGTGTTGCTGATGATCCCGGCGGCGTTGCTGATTCCGTTCGGACCGTTGCTCAAATGGCGCCAGGGCAACATCGGCGCAGCACTACGCACCTTGCGCCCCGCCTTGATCCTCGCCGTGGTCGCGGGCCTCGGGGCATGGCTGATCGCCGATGACCTGCCTTGGCGTGGCGTCGCCGGAATCGCCGCATCGATCTGGGTCGGCCTCGGCATCCTCAGCTACGCCCTGATACGCTGGCGCAATGCGCCGGCCGGTCGTCGCTATACTCCGGAAATGGTCGGCATGATCCTCGCCCACTTCGGCTTTGCTGTTTTCCTCTGCGGCGTGCTCGTCACCGAGGGCACGAGCATCGAGAAGGACGTCAAGCTCGGCAAGAACGAAACCGCCACACTCGGTGCCTACACATTTCGGTTCGATGGTGTCGAACATGTCGAAGGCCCGAACTTCAAGGCCGATCAGGGCACGATCACGGTGACCCGAAATGATGCCGTGGTCGCGGTCCTGCATCCGCAGAAACGCCAGTACACAAAGACCGCGCAGATCCAGACCGAGTCGGACATCGATCCGGGTTTCACCCGCGACCTTTACGTCGCCCTCGGCGAGCCACTCGGTGATGATGGGGCCTGGTCGGTGCGCGTGTATCTGAAACCATTCATCCGCTGGATCTGGCTCGGCGCGATCCTGATGATGCTTGGCGGTTTTGTTACCGCCATCGATCGTCGGTTTCGCGTGATCGTCGCGGAACCGAAGAAGACCCTACAACCCGATGACGCCAAAGCTGCGCCAATCGGCCCCGAGGCACGCGCATGAATTCGCGGTTTCTTCCGCTGGTTGGTTTCGCAATGGTTGCCGGCTTGCTCGGATTCGGCATCCACTACATGCGCAGCAATTCGATGAACGAGGTGCCTTCGCCGCTGATCGGCAAGCTCGCCCCCGCATTCGATCTGCCCCTGCTCGATCAACCCGACAAGCGCCTGAGCAATGCCGACCTCAGCGGCAAGCCGTATCTGCTCAACGTTTTCGCCAGTTGGTGTTTCGCCTGCCGCGACGAACATCCGGTTTTGATGGCCGAAGGCAAGGCGCTCGGCATTCCGATCATCGGTTTCAACTACAAGGACGAACCTGACGACGCCAAACGCTGGCTCAGCCAGTTTGGCGACCCGTACTCGGTGGTGATTGCCGATCGCGACGGTCGCATCGCCATCGATTTCGGCGTCTACGGCGCGCCAGAGAGTTTCCTCGTCGATGGCAAGGGCATCATCCGCTACAAGCGCATCGGCGCGATCACGCCGGAGATCATGGCGTTCGAGCTCAAACCGCTTCTCGCGACGATACAGGGAGAAGGCTCATGACTGCAGGCAAACGTTCCCTCATGCTCTGCGCGATACTGATCACGCTTGCCCTGCTGTTGCCGGGGGTTGCGAGCGCCATCGATGCACTGCCGTTCAAGGATCGCGCCGAAGAACAGCGATTCCAGGAACTGACCCGCCAGCTGCGCTGCCTGGTTTGCCAGAATGAGAGTCTTGCCGACTCCAGCGCCGACCTGGCCAAGGACCTGCGCCAGGAAGTCTTCGAGCAGATGCGCCAGGGCAAAAACGATGACGAAATCAAACACTATCTGACCGCGCGCTACAGCGATTTCGTTCTCTACAACCCACCCCTGCGGGGAGGCACCATGTTGCTCTGGTTCGGCCCCCTCCTGTTGTTTTTGATTGGCAGCTTTGTCGTCTATCGCGTCGTGCGTCGACGCGCTGCCGCGCCGCGCAATCTGCCGCCTGCCGCTAGCTCCGAGGATGATTGGTAATGACCCTGTTCTTGACATTCGCAGCGGTGATGCTCGGCATTGCCCTGGCTTTCCCGTTGCTGCCGCTATTGCGTCAAAGATCGACATCGGCTGCGGTGACCGTCAACGACCCGAATCGGCGCAGGGCTCTAAAGGATGCGCTGGCAGCAGGAGTCATCGACAACGATGAATACACGGCCAAACTGAGCGCGTTGCCATCGGCATCGACACCGAGAGGCGGCAGAAGCCGCGTTGCCGTCATCGCCGCTCTCGCAATTGCCGTCGTGTTGCCGATTGGCGCCATCGTTCTGTATCAATTCAATGGTGAGCCGGGCGCACTCGATCCGTCACGCATGACCGCCAGCAATCCAGCGACAGCCGAGGAGCATGGCGTCGACATGGACCAGGCGGTTTCCGGCCTTGTCGCGAAGCTCAAGGAAAACCCGGATAACCCGGATGGCTGGGCGCTGCTCGGCCGCGCCTATCAGTCGATGGGGAAGTTTGCCGAGTCACGAGATGCGCTCAAGCGTGCCTACGACCTCAAACCAGATAGCCACGATCTGACCGTCGAATACGCGCAGGCGCTGGCCTTGTCCAACGAGGGTCGGCGTATCGTCGGCGAATCCCGCGTGATGCTCGACGGCGTGCTCAAGGCCGACCCCGATCATCAGCGCGCATTGTGGTTGGTCGGCATCAGTGACTATCAGGCTGGCGACTACAACGGCGCGATCACGGTGTGGAACCGACTCCTGCCGGCTCTTCCACCCGACAGCGAAATCGCCGAAAGCGTGCGCACCCAGATTGCCGATGCGCAAAAGCTCGGTGGAACCGTTGCGATGGCGAGTGACCCCTCGCCAGCGGCAGCATCGCCAGCCGAAATCGTGGATGGCGATTCGGACGTGAAGCTGACCGTCAATGTCAGTCTCGATGCCGGTCTCAAGGAACGTCTCGCCTCCGGCGCCACGCTGTTCGTGTTCGCACGTGCCGACAACGGGCCGCCAATGCCGCTCGCGATTCACAAGGGACCGGCCAGCGCGCTGCCGCTGACCGTCACCCTCGACGATTCGATGGGCATGATGCCGACCATGAAACTGTCGATGTTTCCGAAAGTCGTGATCGGTGCCCGCATCTCCGCAAGCGGCAATGCGATGGCGCAATCCGGCGATCTGCAAGTGCTTTCGCCCGCTGTCGATGTCAGCCGAAAGGAGCCGGTCGATCTTGTCATCGACAGTGTCGCGCCATGATCGCAGGATCCATTGAAATTCAAGGCGTGCGTGGAGCGGCTTGATGTCCTCGATGACGCCCGACGCCCGCCAGTATTTCGATCTCGGCACGCCTTTCGCGATGAAGCGCGGCGGTGAATTGCACAACGCCAGGCTCGCCTACGAGACCTGGGGCACGCTGTCGGTCGACAAGGACAATGCGATCCTGATCCTTACCGGACTTTCTCCCAGCGCTCATGCTGCAGCGAACGCAGCGGATGCCAGCCCCGGCTGGTGGGAAGAGATGCTCGGGCCAGGCAAGCCGATCGATACGGACCGCTGGTTCGTGATCTGCGTGAATACGCTCGGCAGTTGCAAAGGTTCAACCGGCCCGGCCTCGATCAATCCACAAAGCGGCGACGACTACCGGATCGACTTTCCGGAGTTGAGCCTCGAGGATGGCGCCAACTCCGCGCATGAACTTGTCACGGGTCTCGGCATCGAGCGTCTCGCCTGCCTCATCGGCAACTCGATGGGCGGCATGACCGCTCTGGCCTATCTCTCGCTGCATGCTGGGTGCGCGCGCTCGCACATCAGTATATCCACAGCCGCACAGGCCCAGCCTTTCGCAATCGCGATCCGCTCCTTGCAACGCGAAGCGATCCGACTGGATCCGAACTGGAACGGGGGTAACTACGACGACGATCGCTATCCCGATGCTGGCATGAGCATCGCGCGCAAACTCGGTGTGATCACCTATCGATCGGCGATGGAATGGGTTGGCCGATTCGCCCGCATCCGTCTTGATTCCGAACAGCGCGACGACGAACCGTTTGCCGCCGAATTCCAGATCGAATCCTATCTCGATCGTCATGCGCGCCGGTTTGTGCGCAGCTTCGATCCGAATGCCTACCTGTTCCTTTCACGTGCCAGCGACTGGTTTGATATCGCCGAGTACGGTGACGGCAGCGCCGCCGAAGCACTCTCACGAATTCACGTCGAGCGCGCGCTGGTAGTAGGCGTCAGCACCGACATTCTTTTCCCGTTGTCGCAACAGGAAGAGATCGCCGAAGGCCTGCGCGCGGGTGGCGCCAACGTCCGCTTTGTCGCTCTGGACAGCCCCCAGGGACACGATGCCTTCCTTGTCGACATCGAGGGGTTTGGGGGCGCCATCGCGCCGTTCCTGGGCGCACTGTAGAATCGTCCACGAATCGAAACTGATCCAGAACCGAATCCGGAGACCCTGAAACCATGCTCGCACTCGATTTTCCCGGCTCGCGCAGACTGGTCGAAGCGCTAGACGAAGCTGTGCGCAACGATTGCACGACGGCTATCACCGACGCCCTGCGCCAGACGCTTTGCCGACTCATGCAGGATCGCGACGTGAGCCTTCCGGAGTGCGTCTACGAAGCCGCCAGCGATCACTATGCGCGCCGTGAGATCTACAATAGCGAGGAACTCGGCTACAACGTCATCGCCATGACCTGGGGCCCCGGCCAAGGCACAGCGATTCATGATCATTGCGGGATGTGGTGTGTCGAAGGCGTCTGGCATGGTCAAATCGAAGTGACACCCTACGAGCTGGTCGAGCGGGACGAGGAGCTGTATCGATTCGAGTCGCGCGGTACGATGCTCGCCGGCCAGGGCTCGGCAGGCTCACTCATTCCGCCGCATGAATACCACACGATTCGCAATCCCAGTGCGGATGGCGTTGCGGTTTCCTTGCATATCTATCGAGGCGCAATGACCTCATGCTCGGTGTTTCGCCAGATCAGGGAGAACTGGTACGACCGCGACCAGCGCCAGCTATCTCTGGACTGTACGCATTGAACCCGCTGCGGGGCTTGAAATCGAGCCCCTGTTCTAGCGTATACTCCGCGCCCCGCGCCGAAGTGGCGGAACTGGTAGACGCGCCGGACTCAAAATCCGGTTCTGGCGACAGAGTGCGAGTTCGATTCTCGCCTTCGGCACCAAATCGATTGATCGCTCCCCTGAACTTGCGCCCAACCGTGCCGGCGCGGCATCATGCCGTATCGCCCGGGGGGGATGTCATGCTCAATTCCACACTGGCGATACCTCCTCGGGTCTCACTCTCAAGGCTTGTCGACAGCGCATGATCGAATTCGGCCACTGCTCACATGTCGGCTTGCGCCGCGAGCACAATGAAGACACCTATTACGCCGATGCCGACATGGGCGTCTGGCTCGTCGCCGATGGCATGGGTGGGCACGAACACGGCGAGGTCGCCAGCGCGATCGCCCGCGACACCCTGATCAGCGAAATCAAGAAAGGCACAGCCTTGGTCCACGCGGTGCAGCTTGCCGACGAGGAAATTATCCGCCACTCCAATCGCCGCAGCGAAGCCCTGCCCATGGGCACGACAATTGCTGCGATGCGCATGGCTGCTGACAACGAATACGAAATTGCCTGGGTCGGCGACAGTCGCGTCTACCTCTGGGATGGCGCGCTCAAGCAGATTTCACAGGACCACTCCTATGTCCAGGAGCTGATCGACCAGGGTGCCATCACCAGCGAGCAGGCACGCAACCATCCGCATCGCAATGTAGTCACCCAGGCACTCGGAGTCACCGACCCGCAATCGCTGCGCGTGGAAGTCCTGCGCGGTGAATTCAGTTCGGGAATGCAGATCCTGCTGTGCAGCGACGGACTCACCGAGGAAGTCAGCGATGCCGAGATTGCGGCACTGATCAGTCGCAGTGAACTTTCTGCCCAGGAATGCGTCGATCAACTGATCGTCGCCGCTCTCGACGGCGGTGGCTCGGACAACGTCACCGTCATCCTCGTTCGAAATCGCTAGGCCGCAACATCAGTCGGCTAGTCACCGATCTCCGCGTTTCGACTCTCTGCAGCACAGCCATTCCTCTGACATCAATTTCACGTTGGTGGGTATTCGCTTCGAATGATCGTGCATCCTGTGTTTGCACTTTCGACGGCGCGCTCTGAAATCAAGCTGTGATTTGCGGATCTTCGGTAGATCCTGCACCGCCGATCAAGGCACTGCAAAGTGCTTTCCCCTGCCTTTACTCAGCGAGCCACTACTGAGCAGAATGTCGACTGAATTTCTCGACAGCGAGGCCAATTGCCTACCCAAGGCAGCACCGACCTCAAGTGATGTTCATGCAGTGAAGGCTAATGCTCGGTGAGCATGCAAGCACTGACCGGCGCCGATACCCGGCTCTGCATGCTCCTCCCTTGCGTCAACGGAGACTCCTCATGAAAACCTCGCCTGGCTCGCGACAGCGCTGTTTCTCGCAGCGTCTCCACTTAGCGTCAACGCACAAGATGCCTACACGACGGTTAGCCTCAATCTGCGCGCCGCACCGGATCCAGGCTATCCCGGAATCATGACACTTCGCGCAGGTATCGGCGCTCGGGATCAATGCAGATTGAAGCGCATTCCTGTGCAACCACGAAACGGCGGCTGGCACCGAGACGGCCAAGCTTCAATTCTGGTCAATCATGGCGGCAGAGTACGCTCGAGACCATCGATCTGACAATCGGATCGCGTTGCGAAATTGACCTCCAGCATCGGCGGGCAGGTCACGTCGATTCCTGAAAAATCGTTTCGGAAAAAAGAGCGCCGTCACTGACGGCGCTCTTTTTTTCAGGGTGCGGCTGCGCGCAATGCAGCCAGCGCTGATCGGAATTTCTGGCGAGACCAGGAATCCTCATCCTTGATCGTGGCGTAGAGCGTGTCGAGGCGGCTTCGCAATTGCGCAGCCTTTTCGCTATCTACCTTGCCGTCGTTCTCGAAGGCGACGACAACCGATTGAGCAGCCATCGCGACCTGTTCGGCGGCGGCATAGTCACGATACTCACCACGATCCGCATCGGCTTCAATACTGGCCAGAATCGAATCGAGGCTATCCGAGCCGTAGTTGAACGCGGCAACGGTCGGCAGTAATCCATCGATCGTGGCGTGCAGGCGGCGGGCAGCGGCGAATGTCGCCTCCCGGCTTTGCGTGGTGGCGCGGTGCAAGGCACGAGATTGTTCGAGCACACGATCTGCAGCTGCCTTGTCAACGGGCGCCAAGACATGCCGAAACATCAGGATGTTCGAGTCGTTGAGGCGCACCACACCCGGCCCGAGACCGGTGCCCTGGCGAGGTCCCCAGGTTCGATTCGACATGCGCCGATGGCAAGCATGGCAATCGAACAGGACCAATTCGGGGAAGATGCCTTTCCAGCCGGCTTTGTTGTCAGTGACCAGTTCCAAAAGATTCTCGGCTGCTACACCCTGGCCGACAGCCCAATCGCGAACCCCATTCCATTCGCCTTTGCGCTTGGTCCAGGCTTCACCAATCTTGTAGTGCGGATGCAGCCAGGTGAACGTGTCAAGCTCGAAAGACAGGCGAGGATGGCCGGCACCCATGATGCGGTGGGTAATCATGCGATCCGCAGTACCCATATGGCAGGACAAACACAGTCGTGCCCGCGCAATCGGTTGATCGGTGGGATACATGCCATTCTTGAGGTTGTCGTTGTGGCTTACGCTACTGTCCGCATGTGCATTGAGCCAAAGCTCCGAGCCGCCATGGCAGGATTCACATCCAACGCCATCAGAAACCTGAAAGCGATCGCCGCGCATGTCCGGAGCGATCGCGTCTCCATGACAGGCGAGACATTCCCTGGCTGTGGATGGATCGCCAATTCCAAGGTTTCGCGCGATCGACTTCGAGCGCTCGTTGCCCAGGGTCTGCCAGGCTTTGGCATGTGGATCGAATTCCTGCCAGATCGCGAATTCATTCTGCTGTACGTTGGAATCACGAAATGGCTGCGATGCGCCGTGGCAGACACTGTTGCTGCAACTGGCCACGCCGAGATGCTTGTGCGCGTCGATCGCGCTGACTGCCGAATTCGCTGCCAAGGCAATACCAGACAGCATCGCCGAGATCATGACGATCAATGCAAATCCAAAACGCTTCATCTATTTCTCCCCGTGCCAATCCAGTCGGACTCACGTTCGAGCGGTGTCCCCGACCCAATTATGCACCACAACCCCCGGTCAACTCACGCCGGCACCCACAAGTACGGCAGTGCGGCCTGAAATCTGACGCCGGTAATGACGTGGATACCCGGCCAGCAAGGCATGAGCCATCGCCCCTTCCATTCGACAAACCCCGCCAATTCAAGAGTTTACATTGAGGATAACTGTTTACCGATTCCAGATAGTGCTACCGCCTGATGCTTCGTCTATCGCCGCCATCTTTCTCAAATGCGACTCGGTCTCCGGAGCATTCGCCTTGAGGATGCGCAAACCTGTGCCGGCGACCGGCATGGCGAGGCGCCGCGAATGCCGGGGCTGGGCTTCCAGGGCCAGCCCGAGATCACCTTGCCCCGCCGTCATCGCCAGATAGACATCGGCGAGCAGGTGAGCATCAACCAGCGCGCCATGCAATTCACGGTGCTGGTTGTCGACACCCAGTCGCCGGCACAAAGCGTTGAGATTGTTTTGCTGACCAGGAAATTTCTCGCGCGCCAGTTGCAAGGTGTCAAGGATCTGCGCGTGATCGCTTAATACCCCCAGGGACGCATCGACCAGAGCCAGTTCCGCATTAAGAAATCCGACATCGAAACTTGCGTTGTGGGCAATGATCTCGGCTTCGCCGACAAACGTGATGAATTCAAGTGCAATATCGGCGAACCGCGGTTTGTCGAGAAGAAACGCGTCGTCGATGCCGTGCACCGCCCGCGCTCCCTCGTCGACGGCGCGATCCGGGTTCAGATAGGTATGCCAGGTGCGTCCACTCGGTCGTCGCTCGAGAAGCTCGACGCAGCCGATTTCAATCACTCGATGTCCTTTTTTGACTTCAAGTCCGGTCGTTTCGGTATCCAGCACGATCTGTCTCATCGGCTCTCCGCCGATTGATTGCGCATGGCTTCCGCCGCATTTCGAGCCAGCACATCGACACGCTCGTTTTCGACATGGCCGGCATGACCCTTGACCCAATGCCAATCCGTCTGGTGGTTCGCCAGCGCCGCGTTGAGCCGCTCCCACAAGTCGCGATTCTTGACCGGCGCACCGGCAGCCGTTCGCCAGCCCTTGGCAATCCAACCTGCCATCCACTCCTTGATTCCCTTCATGACGTATTGCGAGTCGGTGGTCACACTGACCTGGCAGGATTTGCGCAAGGCTTCGAGTCCGCTGATGACAGCCAGCAGTTCCATGCGGTTGTTGGTTGTATCTGCCTCACCGCCGTGCAGTTCACGTTCATGGCTTCCGCAGCGCAGCAGGGCTGCCCAGCCACCGGGGCCTGGATTGCCCAGACAGGCACCATCGGTAAACAACTGCACTCGACTCACAAGCGCACACGCCGAGGCGAAAGCTGAGCCAGCTCCGGTCTCAGCACGACTTGCTTGCGTCGTGAGCGCAGCGGGATCGGATGCGATACGGCGCGCAATTTGCGGACGCCGAGCGACCAGACCCCATGCCACGGCCTGCTGCGGACCTGCACAGGTGCGGGCTCGCTGATTGGCCACGCTCCACCAAAGTAATCAAGCCGGCTGCTGGTCCGATTTGCCGACACGAGTCGCCGACGCATCTGGTCGGCTGTATTCCATTCGGGCATGTCCATGCCAAGCATCCCCTGGCGCAACCACCACAACCGCCAACTGCTGAGTGGATTGAATCCGAACACCAGCAGCAACCCACCGGGGGCAAGAATGCGCATCAACTCGTCGTGCAATCCGCCATCCATAGCACCTGCGTCGAAGACATGTCGCGCAACAACCAACTGCATGCATTCATCCTCGAATGGCAATGATGCAGGTGAACATCGCAGGTCGCCGCTGAGCGAACCCCGCTCCATATGCAGTCGGACCAGGCGTTTGTGGGCAGTCAAACCCTGCTCGCCAGAGGCAGGGGGCGTGGCGGAGATCGAGATCGCCGGGCCGTCCGGAACCGCCAGCGAGCGCCTACCGACATCATTCCACTCGATCGCGAGCAGATGCCTGATTTCAGTCCGGTCGAATGGATGGGTCGAACGCAATTGCACCGGGGAGAGCCGCCAATGACATACAGGATGGTCCGGATTCTAGCCCGGACCATCCATCAATGCGCGCGTCGCTTGGCATAAGTTGAAAGAAGGTACCGATAGCGCCCGATGTGCAGGGATTGACTGACCTTGCAAGATCGATGAAAAACGGATGGCTGCGCCACCTGTTCGAACTGATGACGCGCTGCCATCGACACAAACCGGATGCAGACACCTCCAGGTTCGCTATAGTTCGGCGATGACCCGATTGCACCTGAAACCGATAGCCGCCCTCAGCGACAACTACATCTGGCTTCTGCATGACGACGCCGGCAATGCGCTGGTTGTCGATCCCGGCGAAGCCAGGCCCGTGCTCGACGTACTCGCCGATGAGGGATTGAGCTTGCGTGCGATCCTCCTGACTCATCACCACCCGGACCACATCGGCGGAGCGCAAGCGTTGGGCGAACACGCCGAAGTCAGGATCTTTGCACCGCACGACCCCCGAATAGGCATGGCGACTGTTCGCGTCGGCGAGGGCGATCGCATCGTCATCCAGGCTCCGTCGTGCGAATTCGATGTCATCGAAGTACCTGGGCATACACGCACCCATGTCGCCTTTCACGGCCAGGGCCTGCTGTTTAGTGGCGACACGTTGTTCAGCGTGGGCTGCGGTCGATTATTCGAAGGAACTCCGCAACAGATGCTTGCCTCGCTCGATCGTCTGGCAGGCTTGCCCGCAGCAACGAAAATCTGTTGTGGCCATGAATACACGGTTGCGAATTGTCATTTCGCGAAAACCATCGACTCCGACAATTTCGCGCTCAACGCGCGCCTTGAGTCGGCTATCGCACTGCGTGCAGCCGACACACCGACGCTTCCTTCACGACTCTCCGATGAACTGGCCTGCAATCCGTTCCTGCGAATCGATGAACCAGCGGTGATTCGTTCGCTGCAACAGGTCGCACCGGGTGCAAATGACCGCACAACCCGCTTTGCCGCGTTGAGAAGTCTTAAGGATTCGTTTCGCGCATGAGCATGCGGGAACCTTGTTCCTGGCAACGCAGCGCCGCTGTTATCGGGCTGCTTGTACTCGGGGCCTGTAGCGCGCCGCAGCCGCGGCCCGATCTAAATCCTGTGGTCGTTGAACCCGTGATTTCGTTGCCGACGACGCGCCCCGAGGTCACCAAACCTCCACCACTCAATGTCAGCAAGCCAGCTCCACCCTGGCAACGCCTGCGCGAACGTTTCGCCTTTCTCGATTGTGAAAACAATCCGGCTGTACTCCGGGAAGCCCGGCGTTACACGAGTAACCCGCATCGCTTCAGCGAGAATTGGCGCAAGGCCTTGCCCTTGTTCCTGCTCGTACTCGAGCAGATCGAACGTCGTGATCTGCCGGGCGAATTTGCCCTGCTTCCTTACGTCGAAAGCCACTACCGACAACTTCCGGCGAAGGGCCATGGTCCGGCCGGCATGTGGCAATTGATGGAGCGCACAGCGGTCGATCAGGGTTTGAAAGTCAACCGGAGCCTCGACGAGCGGCTCGATGCTCGCGCCTCGACGGCCGTAGCCATCGGCTTGCTCGAGCGATACGACCGCCAGTTTTCCGATTGGCGCGTCGCCAATCTAGCCTTCAACGCTGGTGAATACCGAGTCAAGCGTGCGCTCGGAAACCGCCAGGCCCGTCAGCTTGATCGTGAACAACTGGCAAGTCTAAGGTTGAGCAAGACATCGCACGAGCATCTGGCGCGCCTCATGGCGCTGTCCTGCATCATCAACGATCCGCAGCGATTCTCTGTGAGCCTGCCTTCGGTCGAGGAACTGATTGCTCTGGAGAGCCTGGAGTTGCCGTCGCCAATCGATTTGCGACTCGCCGCTGTGCTCGCCGGTCTGCCATTGGAGGAACTCCTTCGATTCAACGCCGCGTGGGCGGGGCCAGAAAAACCGTTCGGGCCGGCAAGCCAATTGTCACTGCCTCCTCGCAGCGTGAAACCTTTCGAGCTCGCGATGGCATTGATTCCAGACGATATGCTGAGCAACTGGCATACCCGGCGAATTAATAGTTCGACGACATTGGAGTCTCTCGCTTCTCGTCTCGATATTTCACCACTTCTGCTCGCCCGTGCGAATGGCCTGGATCCAGAGCTACCTTTGAAAATCGGCCAGGAGCTCCTGCTTCCTGGGCCGGCACCGAATTCGACCAACACCACTTCCGCGCAGACCCACACGATCCGCCGCGGTGACACCTTGTCCACGATTGCGCGTCGCTATGGCGTTCAACTTTCTGAACTTTTGCGCTGGAACACATTGACGACGAAATCGATTCTGAAACCCGGGGTCTCGCTACGTGTCCGTTCGCCATCGGACTGAATGAATCTGGCCGCGACTCGACTTCCGTTGGACCTCGCACAGGCGGCTATGTCTGCGCTCGCCAATCCATGCAGGAATTACGGGATTCATGCAAGACAAACGCGCGTTCGTTCAGGCATTGTCAGTACGCGCTCCATCGCCAGGAGTTCGCCCATACCAAGCATCGCCAAGGCGACGCCAGTGCGCCGCTGCGGCCCAACGAGTCTGCGGAGAAAGTTGGCAACGCAGAGGCTTTCCTGTGGTCGGATCTGGACTCGGGCGTAACCGGGGAAATGCATGTCAATTTCGGCTGCAGCATGGTTGGCATGACCTGATTCTGGACGCGAATCGCCAGACATCGAAACAAAGAAGGGCCGCAATGCGGCCCTTCTTCTTGATTCCTGCCGAACCGGGACTACATGCGGTCTTCAACCACCTTGATATCCATACTGGCCCGCAAAGCGGCGACCAAATCGCGTGCGACGGCATTCGAGGTTGCCTGCTGAAGCGTCGTACGAGCCGCTTCGCGTGTCGGACCATCGACCGCCGCGGGATCCGCATCGGCAACATTGTCAAGTTTGACCAAGGCGAACTCGTCGTTGGCCAATGCAACCAGCTGAAACTGCGGTTTTTCCACGCTCGGACGCGGCAGCGAAAACGCCGCCTTGATCAAGGCAGAATCAATTTTCACTGCGCTTCGCCCGATTCCCTTTTCATCACTGACAGTGAGCTTGAGTTCTTCGCTCAGGGATTCAATCGATTCACCTTTTTCAAGTCGAGCCAGCAAGGATTCAGCGTGCTCTTTTGCCTGCTTGCTGACCCGCGCTTCCATGATGCTGCGCTCGATATCGGCTTGGACTTCGGCGATCGCCTTGGGCGTTGCCGCCTTGTGCTCGCCGATGCGAACAATGACAAGCTGGTTCGGACCAAGCTCGATCTTGTCTGAATTGTTCCCCTGGACCAGAACCTGATCTGAGAATGCTGCCTTGACGACCTCCGGATTGGCAGCGATTCCGGTTCCGCCATTCCGCGAGAAAAGCGGCGTCGTCTGGACGGTCAAACCAAGCTCCTTGGAAGCCGGCTCAAGCGAGGTCGAATCCTCATAAGTGAGATCGATCATTCGGCCCGATTGCTCGTTGAACACGCGCTCGCGCTCAGATTCGGTGTAGTCCTTGGCGAGGTCTTCACGGACTTCGTCAAAAGTCCTTGTCTTGCCTGGACGGATATCGCGAACTTCGATGATGTGATAACCCTCGGGCGAAAGCACGGGGTCGGAAATTTTTCCCTTTTCGATCGCGAAAAGCGCCTGCTCGAAGGCCGGATCGGTCATGTCCATGTCAAGCCAGCCGAGATCACCACCAAGCGCCTTCGAACCTAGATCGTCTGACGACTCCTTGGCCAGCTCGGAAAAATCCTTCCCGGCTCTGGCTTCCTCAACGATCTTCTGGGCCTTTTCCAGTGCATTCTTCTGGTCTTCCGGACCGCCCTTGCCTGCAACCTTGACAAGGATATGCGACGCGAGACGCTGCTCCGAGCTGACGAAACGGGTTTTTTCCTTTTCGTATCGATCCTTCAACGTCGACTCATCCGGATTCAATTGAACCTCGAGCTTGGCCCCGTCGATCTCGATGTAGCTCAGCGCCACTTGCTCCGGGTTCATGTACTCCTGCTGATGCTCCTTGTAGTAGCTGGCAATCTGCTCTTCGGAAACCTTGCTATCTGCGACGTCGGGCTTGGCCAGTCTGACGAAACGGAAATCGCGCAGTTGACCCTGCAGGCGGAGATAATTGTCTACTTCGGCATCGGTGACAAACGCACTGGACGCCACAGCAACGGGAATCTGGCTTGTGGCCAATTGTTGAGCGACTCGATCGGCGAAACCGTTAGGTGTCAGTCCCTGGGCCGCCAGACGCGCGCGATAGAGGCTCGGATCGAAATTTCCGTCGCGCTGAAACGCGGGTATCTTGCCAATTTCGTCGCGCAGACGTTGCGCGGGGACCGCGACACCCAGCGTTGCATTGGCCGCAAGCAATACCTGTTCATCGATCAACTGATCAAGAATCCGGCGCTTGATTGCAGGTTGCTCGAAGAACCGGACATCAAGTGCACCATTGGAGGCTTGCATCTGCTGTTGACGGAACTCGTCGAAGCGGGTACGGAAATCCTGCTGCGTGATCTCCTTGTCGCCAACCTTGGCCACGTAATCGTTTGTCTGCGCGATGAAATACGACTCGACCCCGAAAAAGGAAAAGGTGACAACGATCAGACCAAGAAGGATCTTGGCCGGCAGACCGGTTGTTTTAGCGTGCAGAGCCTGGAGCATGCATCGGCCTCTTTAGAGTATTCGCAGCCGGCTGCAAGCAGGCCTGGCCTTCGACAATGAAGCGCGGTGACCGAGATCGGACTCGCGCAGGAAAAAAAGCAAGGGCGCCACTCGGGCGCCCTGCTTGGGTGATGGCGATCAGAAGCGGATCCTGAACACTATCTCCGGCGTGACAGCCCGGTATTGTAACCGACTGGACGCCCATAACGCGGGGTGGTGGGTGCTGAGGGTTTCGAACCCCCGACCCTCTCCGTGTAAGGGAGACGCTCTACCGCTGAGCTAAGCACCCTTAAAGCGTCAGTTGATCGCGTCCTTGAGGCCCTTGCCGGCCTTGAACGCAGGAACCTTGGAAGCCTTGATCTTGATCGCTTCACCAGTGCGCGGATTGCGACCAGTGCGCGCAGCGCGCTTGCGCACGCTGAAGGTTCCGAAGCCGACCAGCGAAATGCTGTCGCCAGACTTCAACGCCTTCTTGACTACATTGAACACCGCTTCCACCGCGCGCTCAGCGTCTGCCTTGGTCATTTCGGCAGCATCGGCGACGGAACCAACAAATTCACCTTTGTTCATTATCAACTCCCTTTCGAGCAGCAACCCGGATTTGTTTGGAATGAACTAGTCACGCAGTATGAGAGAGGCGGGCTAACCTCCAGCGAAACATCGTTCCCCCGCGATTCCATCGACTCAGGATGGTCGAAGAACCGTGGCGCGACCTTTATACCAGCGCCCCTGATACCGCGCAACACAAGGATTGGCGCGACTTTCAGGGGGTTTTCCGATGCTTACCCGGAAAGCAAGAATCGAAACAAGTCAATGCCCAAATTCAAAACTCGGCGATGAATGTCAACTCATCAACCAGCCAAGCGAGATCGATCAATGCGGACGAGTCGGCGATCCTGCCTCTCTGCCCTTGCGCTTTCCGCGAACAACCGGAGTCTCGGCTGAACCTCCTCGATTCGCCGGTGTCAACGGATGCTCCAACGCGATGTCTAGCACTTCGTCTATCCATTTGACCGGCTTTATCTCCAGTGATTCAGTAACATTCCCCGGTATGTCCGCAAGATCCTTGCGGTTTTCCTCGGGAATTATCACGGTTCTTACGCCTCCTCGATGAGCGGCGAGCAGCTTCTCCTTGAGTCCACCGATCGGCAATACACGGCCGCGCAATGTGATTTCGCCGGTCATGGCGACATCGGAACGCACCGGTATCCGGGTCAAGGCAGAGACAAGTGCGGTGCACATTGCAACGCCGGCGCTCGGGCCATCTTTCGGCGTGGCTCCTTCGGGAACATGGATGTGGACATCGAGTTTCTGGTGGAACTCAGGGTCGACACCAAGCAAATCGACTCGTGCGCGCACCACACTAAGCGCGGCATGGATCGACTCCTGCATGACGTCGCCAAGCTGACCGGTATGCTGGAGCTTGCCTTTGCCTGGCATCGTCGTCGCTTCAATACTGAGCAGATCGCCACCTACTTCAGTCCAGGCCAGCCCGGTTACCAAGCCAATCTCGTTCTGTAGTTCGGCACGACCGAAATCGAACTTGCGCACGCCCAGATATTGGTCGAGATTCTTCTCGCTCACGCGCATGATTTTTTGCTTTTGCGTCGCAAGCTTCTTGCTGACTGACGCCTTGGCGGCGACTTTCGGCTTCGCGGATTTTGCATTGGTGGCCAGGCTCAATTCCTTGACTACCTTGCGACAGATCTTCGAAATCTCCCGCTCCAGGCTTCTGACACCGGATTCACGCGTGTAGTAGCGAATGACATCGCGAATCGCGCCCTCGTTGACCGCCAGTTCATTCGCCTTGAGGCCATTCGCCTTCAGCTGTTTTGGAACAAGATAGCGCACGGCGATATTGACCTTTTCATCCTCGGTATAGCCCGGAATCCGAATGACTTCCATACGGTCAAGCAACGGACCAGGAATATTCAGGGAATTCGCAGTCGCAATCCACATGACTTCGCTGAGATCGAAATCGACTTCGAGGTAATGATCACTGAAGGCGTTGTTCTGCTCGGGATCGAGAACCTCGAGCAGCGCCGAGGCCGGATCGCCACGAAAATCCATCGACATCTTGTCGATCTCGTCGAGAACGAAAAGCGGATTGCGGGTTCCGGCCTTGGACATGTTCTGGATGATGCGACCCGGCATTGACCCAATGTAGGTGCGCCGATGACCACGAATCTCGGCTTCGTCACGCACGCCGCCGAGAGACATGCGCACGAACTTCCGATTGGTCGCCTTGGCGATCGACTGACCAAGCGAAGTCTTGCCAACGCCGGGGGGCCCGACCAGGCACAGAATAGGTCCCTTCATCGTGCGCACTCGCTGCTGCACGGCAAGATATTCGAGAATCCGATCCTTGACCTTTTCGAGACCGAAGTGGTCGGCATCCAGCACTTCCTGTGCGACATGCAGATCCCTGCGAACCTTGGTCCGCTTCTTCCACGGCGCACTGACCATCCAGTCGATGTAGTTGCGCACGACGGTCGCTTCCGCAGACATTGGCGACATCTGCTTGAGCTTGCCGAGTTCGGCGCGTGCCTTGGCCAGCGTTGCCTTCGGCATACCTGCAGCTTCGATCTTGCGGGCCAGCTCCTCCAACTCGTTCGGCGCGTCTTCGGAATCGCCAAGTTCCTTCTGGATCGCCTTCATCTGCTCATTGAGGTAGTACTCGCGTTGGCTTTTTTCCATCTGCGACTTGACCCGGCCGCGTATGCGCTTTTCAATCTGCTGGACATCGATTTCGCCATCGACCAGTCCGATCAACTGTTCCAGCCGGTCGGCGACGTCGGCCGTTTCAAGAACCTGCTGCTTGTCCATCAGACGCACCGAGAGGTGCGCCGCAATCGTGTCAGCCAGTCGCGACGGATCTTCAAGTCCGGCCAGCGTGGTCATGAGCTCGGGCGGAATCTTCCGCGACAGCTTCACGAGCTGCTCGAACAAAGACACCAGCGAGCGTGAAATGACCTCGATTTCGCGCGGGTTGCGCGTATAGGCAGGATCGACAGCGCGAGCGCGCCCCGTCAACAGCGAATTGCGTTCAGAGAACCCCATGATTTCCGCGCGCGAAGTACCTTCGACGAGCACCTTGATGGTTCCATCGGGGAGCTTGAGCAATTGCAGGATAGAGGCGATCGTGCCAATCGGATAGAGGTCGCCTGATTCGGGTTCATCAACATCCGGGCTACGTTGCGCGACCAGCAGGATCTGCTTGTCCCCTTCCATAGCGGCATCGAGTGCGCTGACGGAATTTTGGCGGCCCACAAAAAGTGGAATGACCATGTGTGGGTAAACCACGACATCGCGCAGCGGCAGGATCGGCAATTCGATCACGTCGTCAGATACGGATGAGGGGCTCTTGGTGGCTTTTTCCATCGGAATGAATCCTGCACTTTCGGCATCGGCGAAAATCAAACGGCAGCGTGAATCCACGCTGCCGTCAGGTAAAATGCGGTCGTTGCGCCGCAATTACAAGGCAAGGGACTCGCGGCCTTAGTTATTCGGCCACAGCCGCCCGCGCTTGCATGTTGCCCTGATAGATAAGGTAGGGCTCCGCCTGACCGTTGATCACCGCCTCGTCGACTACGACCTTGCTGACGTGCTCAAGCGAAGGAAGGTCGAACATCGTATCAAGCAGCACCTGTTCGATGATCGTGCGCAGGCCGCGCGCTCCGGTCTTGCGCTCGAGGGCCTTTTTGGCAACGGCCGCCAGCGCATCGGGTCGGAACTCGAGCTCGACATCCTCCATCTCGAACAGTCGCTTGAACTGCTTGGCGATAGCGTTCTTTGGTTCGCTCAGAATCTGAACCAGTGCGTTTTCATCGAGCTCTTCAAGCGTCGCCACAACCGGCAGGCGACCGACGAATTCGGGAATCAGTCCAAACTTGATCAGGTCGCCCGGCTGAACCTGGCCGAGCAGCTTGTTGGTATTGGCTTTCTCAGCCGTGCTGCGGATTTCCGCGCTGAATCCAATGCCGGTTGTTTCCGAGCGTTGCTGGATGATCTTTTCAAGGCCGGAGAACGCTCCGCCGACAATAAACAGGATGTTCTTGGTGTCAACCTGCAGGAATTCCTGCTGCGGATGCTTGCGGCCTCCTTGCGGCGGTACCGATGCGACCGTGCCCTCGATCAACTTGAGCAGGGCCTGCTGCACGCCTTCGCCCGAAACATCGCGGGTAATCGACGGGTTTTCACTTTTTCGCGAAATCTTGTCGATCTCGTCGATGTAGACGATTCCACTTTGCGCCTTTTCGACGTCGTAGTCGCACTTTTGCAGGAGCTTCTGGATGATGTTTTCGACGTCCTCTCCGACGTAGCCCGCTTCGGTCAGAGTCGTTGCATCGGCGATCGTAAACGGCACGTTGAGCAGGCGCGCCAGAGTTTCCGCGAGCAGGGTCTTGCCCGATCCGGTCGGCCCCACCAGCAGGATATTCGACTTGGCCAGTTCGACCTCGTCGTTGCGGCTGCGGGATTCGAGACGCTTGTAGTGGTTGTAGACGGCAACCGCGAGGACCTTCTTGGCGCGCGCCTGACCGATCACGTACTGATCGAGAACGTCGAGGATTTCCTTCGGCTTGGGCAGATGGCTGCGGGCCGAGGCAGCTTTCTCCTCAAGTTCTTCCCGGATGATGTCATTGCACAGCTCAACGCACTCATCACAAATGAATACGGACGGGCCCGCAATGAGCTTGCGAACCTCGTGCTGGCTCTTGCCGCAGAAAGAGCAATAGAGGATCTTTCCGCCGTCGCCCGATCGGCCTTGTCGCTCTTCAGTCATGCCACGCCTCGGGTTGTTTTACTTGATGCCTGGCGAGCATAGCACAGCAAATCCCCATGTCCGGCCAGACTGGCCGTAGCGGGATTCAACTGCGATCTCACACTCGGCAGGAAATTCAAACTGAATGCACAGCCTCGTTCGGCCGACGATCAAGCACCGCATCGATCAAGCCGTAGGTCTTTGCGTCCTCAGCATTGAAGAACAGATCGCGCTCGACGTCGCGTTCGATGCGCTCGATGGCCTGCCCTGTATTCTGCGCGAGCTCCTCGTTCAGGCGGCGACGCAGGTAGAGAATTTCCTTGGCCTGGATCTCGATGTCCGAAGCCTGACCCTGGGTACCACCCGAGGGCTGATGGATCATGACTCGTGAATTCGGCAGGCCGTAGCGCTTGCCGTTCTGGCCGGCAGCGAGCAGGAACGCCCCCATGCTGGCTGCCTGCCCGATGACCATGGTACTGACATCGGGCTTGAGGAATCGCATCGTGTCGTAAATTGCGAGGCCAGCCGTCACCGAACCACCCGGGCTGTTGATGTAGAGATTGATGTCCTTGTCTGGATTCTCCGATTCAAGGAACAACAGCTGCGCGACCACCACATTGGCCACGTAGTCGTCGATCGGACCCACCAGAAAAATCACCCGCTCCTTGAGCAGACGCGAATAGATGTCGTAGGCGCGCTCGCCACGGGACGTCTGCTCGACGACCATCGGCACGAGGTTGAGACCCTGAATCGACGCTTGATTGGACATGCTGGATCTCCGAAGTGCCCGGTGCTCAGGCACCAGGACGCATGATTTCGCTGAATGAGAGCTTCTGTTCACTGACCTTGGCTTTTTCCGCAATCCAGTCGATGACCTGATCTTCAAGGACTCGGCTCTGCAGGCCACTCATCAATTGGGCATCCTTCGAGTAAAGTTCAACTACCTGCTCAGGCTCTTCATAGGTCGAGGCAATTGCGCTCAGCGCTGCCGAGACGCGGCGCATGTCCACACGAATCTCGTTCTGGCGTGCAATTTCCGCAAGCAGGATGCCGCCGGCAACGCGACGTCGGGCCGAGGCCATGAACGGTTCGTGCGAGACATTTTCCGGCTTGCCGCCGGCAGACTGCTTGGCCAGTTCCCGAGCTTCGCCTTCAATCAGGCCCTGAGGCAAATCGAGGCTCGCATTGGCATCAATCAGCTTTTCGACCGCCGATGCCTTCAAGCGCGAGGCCAGGGCTGCGCTGAGTTCCCGCTCCAGATTCGAGCGGACGTCTTCACGAAACTGCTCAAGCCCGCCATCGGCGACACCGAATGTAGCGAGGAACGCGGCATCGAGCTCGGGCAATTTGGGTTCCTGCACACGGACGATCTTGAAACTAGCATGCGCCGACTTTCCGGCCAGGCCCTCGATGCGAAAATCCTTCGGGAAATCAAGGTCCTTTTCGAATTCGTCGTCGACAACATGTCCAAGCAACTCGTCCTCGAGGCCCTTGAACAGGGCATCGGATCCGACAATTGTTCCAACACGATCGGTGCCGGCTTCGGGGTAGCGGAAATCAGACGCCTGCGCCGAAAATTCGAACAGAACCATATCGCCTGTCAGCGCGGCGCGATCGACCGGATTCCAGCTTTGCCGCTGCACGCGCAGGGTCTGGATCATCGTATCGATATCGCTGTCCTCGACACTCGACAGTTGCCTGACGACTTCAAGTCCGCTGACATCAATCGTGCCGATTTCCGGCATGACCTCAAACGTGGCCGTGTATTCAATCTCGCCATTTTCGGGCTTGCCGCTGGTTGAGATCGATGGCTGCATCGCCGGGCGCAGCTTTTCGTTGCTGACTGCCTCCTGGAAAGATGATCCGATAAGCTCGGACAAGGCCTCACCACGGATCTGGGCGCCGTAACGCTGCTCAATCACCTTGGTCGGCACCTTGCCCGGCCGAAAGCCCTTGAGGCGCGCACTGCGGCCCATTTCCTGGACGCGATTGCGGACCGTATCCTCGAGGCGTGCGGCAGGAATGCGCACTGTCAGCTTGCGTCCGAGATTACCGACGTTCTCAACCGAAACTTGCATGAATGCTCCTTGAAACGACTATTCCCGACTCTGGGCCGGGCGTGGCTAGCCGACTATGATAATGCATTGCGGCATGGAATCGCAGGGGGAAACGGAGGTTTTGCAGATTCCAGCGCGGCCTGGAAGCCTCTTGGCTTCAAGTAGCCGTTTGGCACGCCTGACGATCAGGCAATTTGAGCGACCGGGCGCGACCAACGGTTACTGCCTCACCCGGGAGCCGAAGTTGGCAACTTCGAGCCGCGCTCGGAATCTTTGCCTGACCCGCTACGGAAGTGGTTTTGTTTGCCAGACCGCGTATGGGAAGGGAAACGCGGTTCGCATTCCTGCCAATTGAAGTCGGCAACTGGTTCCTGGATTGCTCTTGAGCCGGGAAAGGCGATTCGCATTCCAGCTTTGCCGCTAAAAAGCATCGGGCTCATTCGGTTTGGTGCGAAAGGAGAGACTCGAACTCTCACGGGTTGCCCCACTGGAACCTAAATCCAGCGCGTCTACCAATTCCGCCACATTCGCAACGC